>CAZNSZ010000001.1:0-44284 GCA_964575865.1 uncultured Bacteroides sp.
GAATACACCCTGGCGCTGACCTCGGCGGGGAACGGGTCGGTGGGTGCGGTTCCCGCCCCTCCTTATTACTATGATGATGCGGTCCAGATCACCGCGACCCCCGATCCGGGCTACCGGTTTAACGGGTGGACGGGCGACATCACGGGGATGACCAATCCGCTGACTTTTAATATTACGGAGAACACCACGGTGGAGGCCACCTTCATCCAGGAGCAGTACACGCTGACCCTCGGTGACGACGGGAACGGCACAGTCAGTGCAACTCCCTCCCAGAGCACCTATACCTTTGGACAGACGGTCACACTGACCCCGCTTCCCGAAGCGGGATACAGCTTTGATTCGTGGTCCGGTGACCTTGGTGGATCCGCCAATCCCGGGACGGTTGTCATTACCGGAAACACCACCGTGAACGCTTCTTTTTCGCAGGATCATTACCTGTTGACCGTAACGATGACAGGTGACGGATCGGTTTCCGTTACTCCCGATCAGCCTGACTATCTTTACGGGGAGAGTGTCACCCTGACGGCTGCCCCTGATCCGGGGTATACTTTTGGGGAGTGGACAGGAGACGTGGCCAGCGGGGACAATCCGGTCACCATTCCCATTACTGGCCACACCACCGTCCAGGCCAATTTCAACCAGGAACAGTATACCCTGTCGGTGACTGCATCAGGCAGCGGTTCAGTATCGGTCACTCCGGACCAGCCCGTTTACGTGTATGGTGATGTGGTCACCCTGACGGCTGTTCCGGTTACCGGGTACAGTTTTACAGGGTGGTCCGGGGACCTGACCGGAACGGTCAATCCTTCTGATATTGTAATGGATGGCAACAAATCTGTTACCGCATCCTTCGCCTTGAACACCTATTCCCTGACCCCTTCGGCCGGGGCGAACGGTTCCATTTCACCGTCAACGGAACAGATTGTGAATCATGGAGGATCACAGGTATTCACCATCACCCCTGCTCCCGGATACCACGTGGAGGATATCCTGGTGGACGGGGTAAGCGAAGGTGCAGCGTCCAGCTACACCTTTTCCAATGTCACAGAGGACCATACCATCCATGCGACCTTTGCGATCAACACCTATACCATTGCTTCAACGGCCGGCCCCAACGGATCCATTTCCCCCGCCGGGTCGATCATTGTGGAACACGGGGAGGATCGCACATTCACGATTTTACCGGATGAGGGCTACCACATACTTGATGTACTGGTGGATGGAGTGAGCCAGGGGACGGTATCAACCGTCACCCTGACCGATATCAGCGATGACCACGTCATTACCGCCACATTTGAGATCAATAGCTATGCCATTTCTGTCATCCAGCCCGGCGACGGGGTGATTACCCCGGCGGGGACCACACTGGTGGAGCATGGAAGCGGACTCACTTATACCTTTACTCCAGATGAAGGTTACCATGTTGCATCAATAGAGGTGGATGGAGCAACCCTTCCACCCCAGGACAGTTATACCTTCAGCAATGTGGTACAGGACCATACCCTGACGGCGGTTTTCGAGATCAACACCTATACACTGACTCCTGTGGCCGGGGCCAACGGGACCATCAATCCGGGCACCCCCCAGGTGGTGGACCATGGCAGCAGCATGACTTTTACCATTACTCCGGATGAGGGATATCACATCGTTGATGTACAGTTGGATGGATCCAGCGTGGGAAATGTAAACAGCTATACATTCAACGGAGTGGACAGGGACCATACCCTTGCAGCCACCTTTGCTATCAACACCTATACCGTCACCCCGTTTGCGGGCAACCACGGATCCATTGCTCCCTCCACCGTACAGACTGTGGACCATGGCGATGACCTCACCTTTGTCATCACTCCGGATGAAGGCTACCACATTGGCGCTGTGCTGGTGGATGGAACATCTGCCGGTGCCCCGTCCAGCTATACCTTTAATGATGTGACGGAGAACCATACCATCGAAGCCAGTTTTGTAATCAATACATACACCCTTTCGCCGGAAGCCGGGGCCAATGGGTCCATTGCCCCAGCCATCGATCAGATTGTCAGCTATGGAGGGAATGCCACCTTCACTGTTACTCCTGATGAAGGCTATCATATCCTGGATGTGCTTGTGGATGGTGTGAGTGTGGGACCGGTGGGCGCTTATACCTTCACCGGAGTCGATGCGGACCACACCATCGAAGCCAGGTTTGAGATCAACACCTATGCCCTGGAGCCTGCGGCAGGACCCAACGGGTCCATCTCACCATCAACCGTTCAGCAGGTTACCCATGGGGGAAGCCAGACCTTTGAGATGTTGCCCGATGAAGGGTATCATGTGGAGAATGTGAGGGTAGACGGGGTCAGCATGGGCGCCATGAACAGCTATACGTTCAGCAACGTTACCTCGGACCATACCATCCAGGTTACCTTTGCGATCAACACCTACAGCCTGGTCCCGTCTGCAGGTCCGAATGGTTCCATCACTCCGGGACTGACGCAGCTGGTGGAACACGGTAGTTCACATACCTTCACCTTCACACCGGATCCCGGATACCATGTGGATGAGGTTATGGTGGACGGCACCGACATCGGCGCAGTCTCCTCATATACCTTCAACAATGTGACCAGAAGCCACACCATTGAGGTCCGCTTTGACATCAATAGCTATACCCTTACGCCCATGGCCGGTCCCAACGGATCCATATCCCCCTCCCTGCCTCAAACGGTGGACCATGGTGAAACCCTGACCTTCACCATTACACCTGATGCAGGTTATCACATTGGAGAGGTCAGGGTCGACGGGACCAGTGTGGGTCCGGTGTCCAACTTTATCTTCTCCGATGTGAGTGCCGATCATACCATTGAGGCCACATTCGAGATTAACACCTATACCATCACACCTGTTGCCGGACCTGACGGGACGATCACTCCCTCTTCTCCCCAGACTGTGGACCATGGTGGTTCCCTTGGCTTTGCGATCATCCCTGACGAGGGATACCACATCGCAGATGTCCGGGTGGATGGCACCAGTGTGGGAAGTGTGGAGAATTTCACCTTCACCGGCGTATCAGCCCACCATACATTGTCAGCGACCTTTGAAATCAATACCTACACCATTACTCCAGGTGCAGGTCCCCATGGAACTGTAAATCCGGGGATTGAAACAGAGGTGGAGCATGGAGGTGAATTGACCTTTTCCGTGGTGCCTGATGAGGGATATGCCATCGACATGGTCGTGGTGGACGGAATCAACAGAGGTGCGATTGAAAGCTATACCTTTACCAACGTTACCGGACCACATGAGTTGAACGCCACCTTCAGGAAGGTGGTTGGGATCACGGAAGTGAGCATACCCAACGGCACCATGAAAATCGGTGATGTGGTTTCGGCCACCCTTGAGGTCACCTACGATAATTTCATTCCATACCGCCTGCTCTCCGGAAATGTCGGCGGATATGCCCTCACGGGCCTGCAGCGGATCAATGCCACCACTTACCTCGCCAATTTTGTGATCACGGAAGGGGGCAACAGTTACCGGGCGGACCAGGATATTCCGGTCAGTGACCTGGTGATTACCGATGGAACGGTACAGAGCGATCCTTACAGCGCCTTCATCGGTCAGGACAATGACCTGCTGGATGCGGAATACCCATCCATAACCGGAATGACGGTAGCCTCCGGTGTCAACCGCATCGGCAGCGTTGTAGAATTGATAATCACTGCAGACGGAGAGGGGTACACCATGCTCCCCGCATCCTCCGTGAACGGGATCGGCCTGTCGGATGATCGCGTCAGTTTCGTTGACCTGGGCGGGGGAACCTACCAGCTCCTCTATACGGTCCGGGAAGGAGATAACGATGTATCTCCGGGTGAACTGCAGGCTTCGGTGATCATGGTCAAACCATCAGGCAATATCGGCGCTCCCTACAACCAGGTCGCAAATACGGAGAACCTGGTCATCGATGCCCATCCGCCGGTCATCACAAGAATGGAGGTGACAAACCGTTCCTATGGCGTGGGTCAGACGGTCCGGGTGGCCATCACTGCAGACGGCAACGGGTACGCGGCCATGGACGGTACGATGATCAACGGGATTCCCCTGACTTCACCGAGGGTGAGTTTCACGGAACGGAGTGCCGGGCTGTACGAACTTTCCTATCTGATCCAGGACTCCGACAACGACGTGGCTCCCGGTGAACTGGATGCCGTGCTGGTTGTTTCTGATCCGGCCGGGAATAACAGCGAACCCTTCGGTATACTGGCTGCCAACAGCCTGGAGGTCTATACCGATCTGCCAACAGTGACCATGGCGGGGATCCCGGAAATCTGCGACGGGGATCTGGCCAGCCTCACGGTTTACTTCCAGGGCAGGGGGCCATGGGGATTTGAACTGTATGACGGAATAAGGACCACCTCATTCAATGACATTGATGCGGAAGAGTATGCCCTGACCGTTGAACCGGTGCAGACAACTACTTATTCCATCACCTCCGTTCAGGACGTCAACGGGGTGACCAACATCGGAAGCGGGTCGGTACAGGTGGAGGTCCATGAGAAGACCGATGTGGAGATCGTCAATCTGGCAGCCGGGTACAGTGTCGCGGAAGATCCGGTTCAATTGCTGGCCAACATTCCCGGGGGCATCTTTACGGGTCCTGGGATCATCAGTCCTTCCGGACTGTTCGATCCTGCCATTGCAGATACGGTGAATTCGCCGCACACCATCCTTTATACCTACACCAACCAGGCCGGATGTACCAGCGTGGCCACTGCCAGGGTATTTGTCCTGGGCTCCATGGGGGGTATTTTTATCCCGTCGGCATTTGTCTGCGACAACGGTGAGCCCTTTGAAGTGAGCGCATCCAACATAGCCGGTGAGACAGGAACCTTCAAACTGCGCAATGAGAATGACCAGGTGGTTGCCGGGTTAACAGACGAAGGGAACAACACCGCCATCATCAACCCGGGAATTCTGAAAGAAGGGTCCTATACCATTGAGTACAGCTATTTTGACGGGGTGGTGCATCAGATCAGAAAGCAGTTTGTTCTGGAATCGGTGGATACCCCTGAGATCCTGAATCTGACCGGGGACAGCTACTGCCAGAATGTGGATCCGTTCCTGCTGGAAGCAGATGCAGGAGAAGCCCTGTTCTCCGGACCGGGCGTTTATGCGGCCTCAGGCGGATATCTGTTTGATCCTTCCGGTGTCAGACCCGGAAAGATCACCATCTATTGCGAGAATGTGTCGGCACACGGTTGTTCCGAAAGGGTGGAAAAAGCGTTGGAGATCCTGGCGGCGCCGCAGACCGGCTTCACATTGGGGACCCATTGCATACCGGCAGAGGGAGGGGCAGTGGAGTTCGACAACCTGACACCGGAGAAGCTGAATATCGCATCATGGCAATGGGATTTTGGCGATCCCGCCAGCGGTGACCTCAACCAGAGCGACAGGGTCAACCCGGTCCATTTCTATGATCAGCCGGGATCCAGAAACATCACCCTGACGGCGACCACCTATGAGGGATGTTCTGAAAAAGCAGAAGTGGAAACCCACATCGGAACCATTCCCCGGGCCGATTTCACCTGGGTGAGCAGCTGCTACCAGCCGGATCTTGCCACGGCATTCCTCGACAGGTCAGAAGCACATTCGGAAACGGTCCGTTCATTCCTCTGGAAATTCCAGGATTTGGAGGGGAGGGTGCTTGACAGCACCAGGTCTTTCTCCTCCCTGGATACGGTCTGGTATCAGTTTGACGGGGACGGAGGGTTCAATGTCGAGCTCATTCCGGTCAGCGATTATGGCTGTACAGACAGCATCACAAGGACCATTTACCTGCAGCCGACCATTCTCCTTACGGACGAAGGATACCATGAGACCTTTGATCAGGATAACGGTTTGTGGGAAGTGAGGTCAGAGGGCGGGCCGGTGAGCTGGGTGCTTTCCGAACCCGATTTTTCAGGATTTGATGCGGTGCAGGGAGACCTTGCATGGCATACCCGTTTCCCGGCAGGTGTTGCCGGATACCTTGAATCATCGTGGGTGGAAAGTCCCTGTTACGACTTTTCAGACGTAGAGCGCGGGATGATCCAGCTGCATATCATGAGAAGCTTTGTCCCCGGTCTGAACGGAGCCGTTCTCCAGTACAGGGATGTGCTGGAGGAGGGCTGGAAGAATGTGGGTGCCAATGATTCAGGGATTGGCTGGTACAACATGCCGGGGCTGATCAATCAGCCCGGGGGAAGTCAGACCGGATGGGGGCTTGAAGTGTTTAATCCGGACAGGGACTGGGTCCGGGCTGCGCATGCCCTTGACCAGCTGGATGGAAAATCCGGTATCTCCTTCAGGATCGCCGTCGCCTCGACAGGTGCCCAGGGGATCGGGAACCAGGGATTTGCATTCGATGATGTGTTCATCGGTGAAAGGAACAGGATCTCACTTCTTGAGCACTTCACCAGTGCATCCACGGAATCTTCGAGGCTGGCGGATGACCTGATCGATTCGCTCAGCGCAATGCAACAGGGGGAACTGATCAATATACAGTACCATACTGCATTCCCGGGAGAGGATCCCATGAACGAGAACAATCCCTATCCGGCAAGTACCCGCACCTTCTATTATGGAATACAGCAGGTCCCGTATGCGGTGCTTGACGGCGGGGTACAGGAGCAGCTGCGCCATGATTTCCCGGATCTGTTGACCATACCCCTGAAGAAGGAGGCCGCGGCAGCTCCTCTGGAAATACCACCCTTCCGGATTTCGCTCCAGGTGGACTGGTCGGATTCGGGTCTGGAAAGTACTGCCACGGTGACCTGTGACAGGGGACCCTGCCAGGAGAACATACAACTCTATCTGGTTGTCATCGAGCGGGAGGTCACGCTCTACCGGGGAGTGAACGGAGACACCCTGTTCAGGAATGTGGTGCTGGACATGCTGCCTGATCCCATGGGCAGTCTGCTGGGAGCGGACTGGGAGAAAGGAGACCAGGAGTCCAGGACCTACAGCTGGAATTACCAGTCCTATGTGGAGGACATCAGTGAACTGGGGGTTGTGGCATTTATTCAGGAGAGGAGCAGCGGAAAAATACTGCAGGCTGCGGTAAGTTACAGGGATTGGGGTGTTGATGTGGAAACGGTTCCAGAAATTCAGCCGCTTCAGGTATACCCCAATCCGGTAAAGGACCAGTTGTTCGTCAATCTGGGCAGGTCACCTGAAATCAAGGGAGAGCTCCGGATCGTGGATATGAACGGAAGGGAAATGATGGCTGTCCAGGTTCCGCCCGGGTATCAGATCCACAGCCTGGATGTGGGTGAGCTGAACAGGGGGCTGTATATCCTTTACTGGTTCGAAGGGGAGCAATTCCGTGGACTCAGCAAGGTGGTCAAGACTGAATAGGTCATGGGCCGCCCGGTCAGGAGGTGCTCATGTCGCAGCGGGCTTGTCTTTCTGGAATTTTAGATGCATATTGTAACAGGGAATCAGGATATCCTGTGATTTGACCTGTCAGACATGTTGAACCGAAATATTGATCAAAAAAAAATGAAAATAGACCGCAGAGGTTTTATCAGGAAGACCGCTGCCGCCACCGCCCTGGTGGGAGCAGCATATCCGTTGAGTTCCGCATCCCGGGCCATCCTCGGGGCCAATGAAAAACTGGTGTGCGGGGTCATCGGTGTGAACGGTATGGGATTTGCCAACCTGAGGGCGTTTCTGGGTCAGCCCGGCACGGAGTGCGCTGCACTGTGCGATGTGGACCAGAATGTGCTGGAGAAACGCATCGCCGAAGTGAAAGAGATGCAGGGAAAGGCGCCTGCGGGCTACAGCGATTTCAGGAAACTGCTCGAGCACAAGGGGCTCGACGTCATCATCATCGGAACCCCGGACCACTGGCACACCCTCCCGTTTGTTTACGCTGCCCAGCAGGGGTATGACATCTATTGTGAAAAACCGCTGGCCAATACCATCCATGAGTGCAACCTGATGGAGAAGGCGGTGAACCGGTACGGCACAGTGGCCCAGATCGGTCAGTGGCAGCGAAGCGACAAACACTGGCAGGATGCGATTGCCTACGTGCACACGGGCAAGCTGGGAAAGATACGGACCGTCAGGGCCTGGTCCTACCAGGGGTGGATGGGATCCGTTCCTGTTGTGCCGGATTCGCCTGTACCCGGGGGAGTGGACTATGATTTCTGGCTCGGACCCGCGCCCGCCCGGCCGTTTAACAAGAACAGGTTCCATTTTACCTTCCGCTGGTTCTGGGATTATGCCGGGGGGATGATGACCGACTGGGGGGTTCACATCATCGATTACGCCCTCTACGGAATGCAGCAGTATGAACCCAGGTCGGTCATGTCGCTGGGTGGAAAGTTCGCCTATCCCGATGACGCCTGCGAAACACCCGATACCCAGCAGGCCATTTATGAATTTGATGGATTCACCCTGCTCTGGGATCACGGTATCGGAATTGACGGAGGCTACTACGGGCGTTCTCACGGGGTCGGTTTTGTGGGCAACCACGGAACGCTGGTGGTGGACCGGGGGGGCTGGGAGGTGATTCCGGAACCGAAAGGCGGGAATCCCACCCTCGAAAGGGTGGAACTGATCCCCGGAGAGGGCCGGGGCCTGGAGAACCACATGGCCAATTTTATCGATGCCATCAAGAACGGGGCTCCCCTCAACTGTCCCATCGAGATTGCTTCAGGGGTGGCCAGGACCTGTCACCTGGGGAACATTGCCTTCAAAACAGGGCGGAGGTTGTACTGGGATGCCCCTTCCCGGAAGTTTACCAATGACCGGGAGGCGGACAGTTACCTGGTTCCTGAATACAGGAGCCCCTGGACACTGCCCGCTGTCTGATCAGATTACTTTAACCTGATGCGCATCAGGTACATATTGGCGGTCATATACAAATATCGTTGATCTGAACCGATGGTGCAGTTGGAGGTGGGCTGACCGGTTCTGATGATCCCCAGGTGGGTGGCATCGCTGTCAAAGACCCAAACGCCTCCGGGCCCCGTGGCGAATATGATGCCGTCGGAACGGATCTCCAGACCGTCGGGAGCACCGGACAGCGTATCTGATGCTGCTTCTGCGCTGCTGAACAGCCGCCCTTTCTTGAGGGTGCCGTCACTCCTGACATCGTACGCCATCCAGAATGATTGGTCCCTTCCACCCGAATTGGCAACCAGCAGGGTTTTCCCGTCCGCTGTGAAGCCGATCCCGTTGGGCGCGCTCAGCTGATCGGTGAGCAGGGTCACCTCCCCCTGGCTGTCCAGTTTGAACACCCCTGTAAAATCCATTTCCCTCGCAGGATCCTGATACCTCTTTTCCAGGCCGTATGCAGGATCCGTAAAATAGAGCTCCCCGCCGGGACTGTATACGGCATCGTTGGGGGAGTTGAACCGTTTTCCCTGCCAGTTGTCCGCCAGGGTGGTGAACCGGGGTTCTGGTTGCCCGAGGGGAGCATCCATCAGGGCCATGCGGCGGTCTCCGTGCTGGCAGAGGACCAGCTTCCCGTCCGGGTCCAGAAGGAGCCCGTTGGAACCGGTTTCCCCTCCGCGGGGGAGGTCACCGGTATAGCCGGAAGGTTTCAGGTAAAGCTTTAATCCGTTTACCTCAGACCATTGATAAATAGTGTTATTGGGAATGTCCGAAAAGATCAGGATCTGCTGATCGGGTAACCAGAGTGGCCCTTCGGACCAGCTGAAACCATCGGCCAGGATCTCGGGAAGGGCTCCCGGCGGGATCACTGCGTCCATTCCGGGATGAAGGCGGAGTACCGACCCGGTGCCGGGGTAGGGTTGAATGGAAGGAGAAAGGGGTGTTTTTCGTAACGGGGATTGATCCGGGATCCATGCGGTCAGGATGAGTCCCAGCCCCAGCAACAGGTAGTTGAGTAGTCGTTTATTCATTTGCTTCCTGGGTTAAAGAATTGATCCAATCTATGGTGATGGCCACCGCCTCCTTTGCCGGAAGCGGGCGGTATCCGATCTCGTTTACGGCTTTGTCGGAGGAGACGATCCAGTTGTGGTGGAATTTCCTGACAAGATCCGGGACGATCAGCGGGGGCTTCCCGGTAATCCTTGCACGGCCAAGCATGAATGAGGCCGAAGCCAGCATCAGCCAGAGGGGGATCCCGATCAGCCTTTTCCTGATCCCCGAATATTCGGTCACCAGCTGGAACAGCTGCCGGTAGGTGAGGTTCTCTCCTCCAAGGACATACCGTTCCCTGTCCCTTCCCCGCTCCATGGCCAGAATGTGCCCATCAACCACATCATCTATGAATGCGTAATTACCATATTGATTGCCATTTCCGGGTAAATACCTCCAGTTATACTTGATATAACTCTGAATCATCCTTGTCACCCCATTTGACTCACTGAGCACCCCGGGGCCAAACACCCGGGTGGGATTCACAACAACAATTTCAATCTCTTTAGACTTGTAATTTTTAAGTTCTTGTTCCAGTTTGTATTTTGATCGTTCATATGAAGTAAAAAATGAATCAGGTGACGGGCTGTTTTCATGAACAGGTCCATCTTGAGAGGGCCCCAGTACCCCGGCGGTGGAGGTGACCACCATCCGCCGGATCCCTGCACGGATGGCTGCACCCACCACATTGAGGGTGCCTGTTATATTCAGGCGGTCAGCCAGGGAAGGATCCGGTGACCAGACGCTGGCAAATGCTGCGGTATGGTAAGCGCGGATGCACCCTTTCATGGCCGGGTCCAGGGAACCTGGATCAAGGATATCCCCCTTGAAAAGGGAGACACCCGGGATGTCGATGGAACCGGCCTTTTCTTTGCTCCGGTACAGCGCATGCACCTCAGAGCCTTCTTTCACCAGGCGGCGTACAAGTGCGGTCCCGATGAAGCCGGTTGCCCCGGAGACAAATACCTTCATGATCGGGTGAATTTCATATGGGGTTGTGCCCTGAGGGAGAACCACTCATTGGACAGGGCCATCACACTGTGAAGAATCACCGCGCTCCAGATGTTGCCGGTAACGATGGTCAGGGTACAGAGGACCACCCCGAGCGGGATGGCACCGAAGGTTTCTTCCGGGCCTTTGTAGAGGTGCGCAAAGGCATACAGCGTCACATTCAGTGCAATGGCAGCCACTGGATTCAGCAGTTCAAGGGATGCATGCAGCAGGAAACCCCGGAAAAGGAACTCATATCCCACCAGGAAAAGAATCCAGGAAAAGGCGCTCAGCAGCACGATGCCCGGTGTCCAGGTTCCGGTCCTGATCTGCGGGTATTTGTCCAGGTTGCCGGGCGTGCGTGATGTCAGGTAGCTGATCAGCACCAGAAGGGGCATCAGCAATATGCTCCAGAGGGGCGGCGGAGCAAGGAAGTAGCTTTGCCACCCGTAACGGGCAGGCGAGGCACCGTATCCCGCACTGATGATGATGAGCGGCACCAGACCGAGGAAGAACAATCCCCAGCTTCTCTGAAGAACGATGCGGACCACCTGCGGATCCAGTCTCGAAAACCTGCTGACGATCCATTGCTGGGGCCTTTCAGAAGCGGAAAGAAAATAGTAGGCCGCAAATCCGGTCACGGTGTAGAGCAGTGAAACAGAAAAAGTGATATGTTCAGGGGTCCAGTCCAAATGATTCGGTTGATCAGCTTTCAGGGGCCCTGGTTGCCATCTCCTTCACCATGGTTGTCACGGACCTGAAATCAATTTTTCCCGTCCCCATCATGGGAAGTTCACTGATGGTGAAGAACTGGCGGGGCAGTGCGATGTTCGGGAGTTCCTTCCCCATGCGCCGCAGAATGGCCACTTTATTGATATCCTGCGTGACCGCTGCAACGATGGTAGCACCCTTCACGTCATCCGGGATCTCCACAACACAACAGGAAACGCCTTCGGGCAGGTGTTTTTCCATGACACTCTCCACCTTGACCAGTGAGACCATCTCTCCCCCGATTTTCACGAACCGCTTGAACCTGCCTGAATGATAGAGATACCCCTCCTCGTCCAGGTAACCCATGTCACCCGTATTGTACCAGCCATCGACGACACTGCGGGCAGTTTCATCAGGATCCCCCAGGTACCCTTTCATCACCAGGTCTCCTTTGACCATGATCTTGCCCACTTCACGGGGGCCACATTGTTTGCCTGTTTCCAGGTGCTCGATACGGACCTCAACGCCGGGGATCACCTTGCCAATACTCCCCGGTTTGTTGAACTCAAGGGTATTGGTTGAAACGACCGGGGAGGTTTCGGTGGTGCCGTAACCCTCCAGGAGTGTTGCCCCGTGTTTTTCAAGGTATCCTTCTCTCAGGGCGTCGGGACATTTATCGGCACCCGCCACCATGATCCTGAGCGATGCAAAATCGCCCGGTTCGGACTTTTGCAGATAACCCCAGAAAAAACTGGGGGTGCCGACCATCACGGTGGGTTTCTCTTCCCGGGCAATCCTGCAGATCGTCTGAAAATCGGTCGGATTGGCATAGGTGACCATGGTCATTCCTTTCACCAGGCACACCCAGAGATTGACGGTGAGCCCGAAGATGTGAAAAAAGACCAGGTTGGCCAGCAGGATGTCCTCGCCGGTTATGCCCACATGATCGCAGAAACTAAGGATATTGGAACCGATGTTGCGGTGGGTCAGCTGTACGGCTTTGGGATCTTTTTCACTGCCGCTGGTAAACAGGATCGCGGCTGTGTCATCTTCCTTTCCGCCATGGATGCTTCCGAGTATCATATTCACTGACAGCTTTGAGCGCAGTGCGGCCCGGATCTTGTCGAAAGTGGTCACTCCTTTCATGATATCCTCGATCAGCACCATCCCTTCAATGACAGGGCAGTTGATCTTTTCCAGGAGGGCACGGGAGGTAATGATGGTTTTAAAATTACATTTCCGCTGCGCATACCTGGCATTGTTCTCCGCTCCCGTGGAATAATTGATCATCACGGGGATCCGCCCGCTCATCAACGCTCCTACTATGGCCAGCGCGGCCCCGGCCGAAGTGGGGATCATGATCCCGATGTATCCCTCTCCATAATGCCTGAATTTCCTGGAAAGGATCAAAGCGCCCAGAAGGGCCCTGCCGTAGGTGATGTCCCTTTTGGTGGTTCTGTCAAGAATGCCTGGTTTTTCAGGATGCTTCTTGGCCATTCTGACAAACTGGTGATGCAGCAGCATGGGTATTGGTTTTAGGTGAATTTAGGGTAAATTAGGTGGTTAAATATAAGAAACGAAAGCCAATAAAAACAGATCACCCTGTCAATCTTGAACCCCTTCAGTAAGCTTTCGTATAAATGGTTACAATGGAAAGTCATAACCATGGATGGATCAGGGCCTGGATGACGGCCCTGTGGATAACGGTTACGGTGATCCAGCTCCATGCCCAGCAGCAGGGAACAGTGGCGGGTGTGGTACGGGATGCACAAACCGGAGAGCCGATGGTGGCGGTGAATATCAGCGCTGACCGCCGGGTTGGCACCATCACCGATCAGGAGGGTACATTTACCCTCCGGCTTGATCCGGGGACACATCAGATCGGGTTCTATTATGTGGGGTACCAGGTGATCAGCAGACAGGTCACCCTGGCGGAGGGGCAGGAGGTCCGCCTTGAGATCGGGATGACGGTCAGCAGCAGGTTGCTGGATGAGGTGGTGGTGAGCGCCGCCAAATACGAGGAGAAGCTGTCCGATGTCACGGTTTCCATGGAAGTGATCAAACCGTACCAGCTATCCAGGCAGAACATCACATCACTGGATGACATGCTGGAGCGGACATCCGGCATCAGCATCCTGGATGGCCAGCCGAGTATCCGCGGAGGGAGCGGATTCAGTTACGGTGTGGGCAGCAGGGTGCTGATGCTTGTGGACGACCTTCCCCTGATCTCAGGGGATGCAGGCGATATCAAGTGGAACTACATGCCGGTGGAGAACCTGAACCAGCTGGAGGTGATCAAAGGTGCCTCATCGGTACTTTACGGTTCATCCGCGCTGAACGGGGTGATCAACCTGCGGACCAGCTTTGCAGGGAACGAGCCAACCACTGAGGTAACCGTTTTCGGTGGGGGCTTCATGAATCCGAGAAAGAAGGAGTGGATATGGAGGGACCGGATACCCCTGTATGCCGGCGCCTCTTTTTCTCATCTCAGGAAAATCGGGAACCTGGATCTTTCGGTCGGAGGTAATTATTTCAAGGATGAGGGATACCGGGAATATGATTACGAACACCGCATCAGGGGGAACCTGGCGTTGCGGTACAGGTTTGCCGGGATCAGGGGCCTCGTGGCAGGCATCTCCGCCAGCGGAATGTACATCGATCAGTCGGATTTCCTCCTGTGGCTGGATGCAGACTCTGCCTACAGGCAGAATCCCCTTACCTTTGCCCCGCTTTCCGGCCACCGGTACAACATCGATCCCTATGTGGAATATTTCACCGCCGGGGGGGATAAGCATACCCTGAAAACCAGGTTGTACAGCGTTGGAAATGCGACCATCGATGCCGATAAAAGCAGTTTTTCCAAAGTCTGGTATGCCGAATACCGGTTTCTGAAAAAAGTCAGGAACCGCACCCACTGGACCAGCGGGATCTCTTTTTCCAGGAACACGGTACTGGCCAACCTGTTTGAGGACCACAGGGGAGCCAACCTGGCGGTCTATACCCAGCTGGATGCCCCTCTGGCGAACCGGTTAAAACTCTCATCGGGGGTGCGCTGGGAAACCAATTCCCTGAACGGGACAGTGTATTACTCCCTGCCCGTTCTGCGTGCCGGGATCAATTACCAGGCAGCCAGGGCCACCTTCCTGCGGGCTTCGTTCGGGCAGGGCTACCGTTTCCCGTCCGTGGCTGAAAAATATGCCGATGCCAGTGTGGGGGGGCTGAAAATATTTCCCAATCCATCCCTGGAGCCGGAGAGGGGATGGAGCGCCGAGGTGGGGGCCAAACAGGGAATCCTGCTCGGATCATGGGAGGGATTTGCCGATTTGGCCCTGTTCTGGACCGAATACAGCAACATGATCGAATACATCTTCGGGGCATATCCGCCTGACAGTGTGGACATTCCGACCCTTGAGCATGTGGGATTCAAGGCTTTGAATATCGGGACCGCCAGGATCACCGGGGTAGAGGCATCCCTCACCATGGGAGGGAGCCTGGGGCCGGTGGGCTTGCGGTTCACGGGCGGCTATACCTACATGAATCCCGTGGATCCCTCGGTCATTGAAGAATCTGGCAGGGGAGAAGATGAAGCTTACGTATTAAAATACAGGCGCAGGCATCTTTTTAAATCGGATCTGGAAGCAGAGCTGGGCAGGTTTTTCGCCGGGGTCAACCTGCAGGTGAATTCCAGGATGATCAATGTGGATGAGGTCTTTATCGATCCTATCATCGGGGGATTGCTGCAACCGGGATTTCCGCAGTACTGGCAGGAAAACGCAGGCGGCTATGCACTGGCTGACTTCAGAACAGGAATGAATATCACAGGGATCTTCCGGATCAACCTGATTCTGAGGAATGCATTCAACAGGGAATACCTCGGTCGCCCGGGAGACATCGGGCCTCCCAGGAGCTTTACCCTTCAGGCAAAGGTGAGTTTCTGATTACCTGGATTTGATGAATTTTCCCGTGTAAAGCTGCCGGCTGTTGGTGATCCGGTAAAAGTAGGTTCCAGGCCTCAGCGAACTCCCGTTGAAACGGAAATGGTGTTCACCGGAAGAGACCTGCAGGTACTCTTCATGCATCCGTTCACCCAGGATGTTGTATACCCTGAGGGTGATCCGGTCATCAACGGGGGAATAAACACCGATGCGGGTCACTTCCGGGAATGGATTCGGGAAAGTGGGAATGACCCTGAAATCACCGGCCGCGTCAGGCTCCAGGCCCGTGGGCTCCAGGACCGTCATGACCACTGAGGTGTCATCAAGGATCTGTGCGGCTTTGATGGGTCCCGTCCCCAGGTTGATAAAGACGGATACATAGATGCTGAGGGTATAGTCTCCCGAGGTGACCGGGGTCCCCGAGATAAGAACGCAGTAGGCGGTATCGGGATAAAAAATATCCGCACTGGCCTCGTAGGTGATGCCTGCGGGCAGGTTCCTGACCGAATCCACAACAATATAGGAGATGGGGATCGTTGTTCCTGAATAGGTGAATTCCCCCGGGGGAAGAACCGTGATGGATGCGTTATATTCCTCTCCGGTTGTGGCCTCCGGCAGGAACTGCGGGCAGATCTGCCCCGGCAGTCCGGTGTCCTTGCAGTTCACCGTGTCGGGTTCGCATTGGGCCGAGACTCCCGATGCGGCAAAAAACATGGAAGCGGCCATGGCCACCATCGGCACCATTCTTTTCATGGACAGGGTCTTTCGTATGGTGCAAAGATAGCTTCAAAAATTGCTAATTTCAATCACTCTGAAGAAGAAATAATTTAATATCATTCTAAAATCAAATTCAATATCTTTGCTTTTTGTTTTGAACTAAACACTTTAAAATTAGAGCTATGAATAACATCATTGGACTGTTCTGGTTACTTCCTCTGGCTGCACTTCTCGCCCTTGTCTTCGGGTGGATATTCTTCAAAAGCATGATGAAGAATTCGGAAGGTACCGACAGGATGAAGGAGATTGCCCAGTATGTGCGCGAAGGGGCTATGGCCTACCTGAGAAGACAATACAGGGTAGTGGGACTTGTTTTCGGTGTGCTGCTGATCATCCTGATTGTACTGGCCTACATGGGGGTGCAGAATCCGTTTGTTCCCGTCGCCTTTCTCACCGGTGGGTTTTTCTCCGGATTGTGTGGTTTCCTGGGGATGAAAACAGCGACTTTCGCATCTGCAAGGACTGCACACGGAGCATCCCAGTCACTGAACAAGGGGCTTCAGGTAGCCTTCAGGAGCGGGGCGGTCATGGGCCTGATCGTGGTCGGATTCGGTCTTCTGGATATCACGGGATGGTTCTGGATCCTCAACAAATTCGTTTTCACACCCGAACACATGGAGCACGGATTCCATGCGCTGGGGCTCACCTTCGTCCATGAAGGGACCACAGAAAAGCAAAAACTGGTGGAGATTACAGCCACCATGCTGACCTTTGGGATGGGAGCGTCCACCCAGGCGCTTTTTGCCCGTGTGGGAGGAGGCATCTATACCAAGGCGGCCGATGTGGGGGCTGACCTGGTGGGGAAAGTCGAGGCCGGCATTCCGGAAGATGATCCCAGGAACCCTGCAACCATTGCCGATAATGTGGGGGATAACGTGGGGGATGTGGCCGGTATGGGAGCCGATCTCTATGAATCCTACTGCGGGTCCATACTGGCCACCGCTGCACTCGGGGCTGCCCTGCCAGGGCTTACAGGTGCCGAACAGGGCATGGCCGTTGTGGCTCCTATGATCGTGGCGGGGATCGGTATTGTACTCTCCATCGCCGGGATATTCATGGTGCGCACCAAGGAATCGGCCACCCAGAAGAACCTGCTGAATGCCCTGCTGCTGGGAACAGGGGGAAGTTCCTTCCTGATCCTGGCCGCCATGGCGGTCATGGCAGCACTGGGCTGGGTGACCTGGGGGATCTTCGGAGCCGTGATCGCCGGACTGGTTGCCGGCGTGGTGATCGGGCAGGGGACCGAACTCTTCACTTCCGACGAATACAAAGCCACCAAAGGGATTGCCAAACAGGCCCAGCAGGGTCCGGCCACCACGATCATCGACGGGATCGCCGTGGGGATGTACTCCACATGGATCCCCGTGGTGACCATCGTGATCGGGATCATTGCAGCATTCGGTTTTTCAGGCGGTTTCCGGGAATTCTCACAGGGCGTTTACGGGATCGGGTTTGCTGCGGTTGGGATGCTCTCCACCCTGGGGATCACACTGGCCACGGATGCTTTCGGTCCCATTGCCGATAATGCCGGCGGGAATGCCGAAATGGCTGAACTGCCGCATGAGGTCAGGGAACGGACCGACGCCCTGGATATGCTGGGGAATACCACCGCGGCTACCGGAAAAGGTTTCGCCATCGGATCCGCCGCACTGACGGCCATGGCACTGCTTGCCGCCTATATGGAAGAAGTGAAACTCTGGCTGGGAAGGCTTGCCGATAAAGCTGTGGACGGATTCAAACAGGTGGGGGACACCATCTTCTACACGGATCATGCCCCCGCGGCAACCGATGGGGTGAACCTGGTCCAGCTGAGCGGTGCGACCATCCATGATTTCGTCAGGGCTTACGATCTTTCCCTGTTCAATCCCATGCTGCTGGGCGGTATTTTCATCGGAGCCATGATGGCCTTTGTCTTCTGCGCCATGACCATGAAAGCTGTGGGTCGCGCCGCAGGATCCATGGTTGAGGAGGTGCGCAGGCAGTTCCGCGAGATCCCCGGGATCATGGAGGGGAAAGCCACTCCGGAATATGCCAAATGCGTGGCCATCTCCACCAAGGGGGCACAGCGTGAAATGATCGTGCCATCGCTGCTTGCCATCATTGTACCGGTGGTGATCGGTATCATACTGGGCGTCGCAGGTGTGGTCGGCCTCCTGGTGGGAGGGCTTACCACCGGATTTACCCTGGCAGTGATGTTGAACAACGCAGGAGGAGCCTGGGACAATGCCAAGAAATTCATTGAGAAGGGCAACTACGGAGGCAAGGGCAGCGAGGCCCACAAGGCAGGGGTTGTCGGTGATACCGTCGGTGATCCCTTCAAGGATACTTCGGGTCCTTCCCTGAACATCCTGATAAAACTGATGACCATGGTTTCGGTGGTCATGGCCGGATTAACGGTCACCATGGGGCTGTTTGCTTAAGAGCGGGCCGTTTTCATACCGGTGGGGGTTGCGGGAGCTGCCCCCACTTTTTTTTTTGGATGGGAGGCACCGGTTCGCAACTGAAAAAATTCCGGAAGAATTTTTACAGGTTGCTCACGGTGCCTCCCATCCCCTGTTTGCGCGGAAAAGTTCCGGAAGAATTTTTACAGGTTGCTCACGGTGCGCCCCTACTCCCGGATGATGCGCCCCTGGTCCGGCAGGTACCGCTTCAGTTCAAAGCGTGACCCGTCGAATACCCCGAAGGTGAAGTTGCCGATCCAGTCCCCCAGGCAGATCACCCGGGCATGGTCACCGATGGCAATGTCATAGGCGATATGGCGGTGTCCGAATACGAAGTAATCGATATCCGGATGATCGCTGATCCTTTGGCGGGCATACTGCACCTGGTGCTCCTGATCCGCTCCCAGGAACTCCCCGAAGGTACCATGCTTTTTCCGGCTTTTTCTGGACCACCACTGGGCAAAAGCCACTGAGCCGTTGGGATGGATGCGCGCATAGAACCACTGCAAAAGGCGGTTTTTGAAGATTGCCTGAAGCAGCCGGTAGGTGACATCCCCGCCATAAAGCCCGTCCCCGTGGCCCAGCAGGAACCGCCGGCCGTTCCAGGTCCTGATCACCTCCCTGCGGTGCACTTCCAGTCCGACTTCCCGCGGAAGGTAATTAAAAACCCAGATATCATGGTTGCCTGTGATCAGGTGGATCTTCACCCCCTGATCGTTCAGGGAGGCGAGCTTTCCCAGGAATCGGGTAAATCCCCTGGGAACCACCTTGGCATATTCGAACCAGTAATCAAAGACATCCCCCAGCAGCCACAGCTCCGCTGCATCCTTTTCGATCTCCTCCAGCCACCGCACGAACAGTTGTTCACGCTGCAGGCTCTCCTGCGGGGGATGCATTCCCAGGTGAAGATCGGAGGCGAAGTATATGCGTTTCCCTTCGGGCATCAGCGGGTCAGATCAGGTTATCGAGCCAGGTTTCCAGGGTTTTGCCATATAAATTCCTGGCCACGATATCCCCCTGCCGGTTGATCAGGAAGGTGGTGGGCAGCGAGGTGACGTTGTAGAACAGGTTGGCCCGTGAGTCGGGATAGGTAAGTTCGGATACGTTGATCCAGTCAAATTCGTTGTAATCGATGGACTGGATCCATTGCTGACGGTTGTTATCCAGTGAAATGGCATACACCTCAAATCCCCTGTCATGGTACCTGTTGTAGGTGGGGCGGAGGGCCAGAAGCGATTCCACGCTGCCGGGATTGACCGAAGCCCAGAAATGGACCAGGATCACCTTCCCCTTCAGGGAGGAGAGTGTGATGGTGTCGCCATGGCGATCCGGGATCCGAAGGTCCAGCAGCCCGGTGATCTCCTCATCGGCCAGTTCGAGCAGCCGGTCCATTTTCAATGCGGTCTCTATTTCTGATTCTTTGAGCCCGATGTCCGCCCTGAGGGACCTGGTCAGGGAAATATCCGGATACCGTTGCTCCAGCGAATCCGCCACCGTTTTAAAATACTGGAGGTCGGAAGGATCGCCCAGGACGGGATTCTCACTGTCATATTTCTGGTACAGGGCATAGACGCTCGACAGGGAGGACATGTTTTCCACCAGGAAGCGAATGGTGTATCTTTTCTGCCGGATGATGGTCTGCGCATAGGCATTTTTGAGCAATTCCATCTGCGGATCACCGGGATCCCCGATGGAATCCACGAGGGACAGCAGCGAATCCAGGTCGTTCCTGGTCCTGGTCATCTGGTCCACAAGCAGCCTGATCTTTTCCGATTCACCCGAGCCGGATACTTCATACTCTCTTCCAAAACCTTCCCAGCTGGCCCGGATCTGCACCTGTTCACCGGGCGAGAGCAGCAGGTTGATCAGTCTTCCCTCCCTGTTTCTGAGGATATAGAGCGCGGGTTCATCCTGTTTGATCCGGATCCTGAAGGAGCCGGAGCCGTCGGTCCGGACAGAATCGATCACGGTGGTACGGTTCACGTCAAGCCGTTCCAGGGAGAGTGGCTGTTCCGCGCCGCCTTCAACCCGCCCGGACAATTCGGTGGTGTTCCTGTTACAGGCAAAAAGGGTCAGGGTAAGGAGGGGTATCCAGAGGTGTCGAATGCTGTGCATCATTTCAAGGGTTAAATACAGATTGCAGTTTCTTGTTCAACGACTCGCCCAGCAGGTCCATATCCAGGATCCGGCCCCGGGGATCGATCAATATGTTGCCGGGGATCTTTTCCACCCGGTAAACGCGCACCACGGGTGAATCCCAGCGTTGCAGGTCACTGACATGTTCCCAGTCGAGTGCATCTTCCGCGATGGCCATTTCCCACGCCTTCCTGTCATCGTCCAGCGAGACCTGAAGAATGGTGAAGGGATAATCCCGGTATGCATCGTAAGCCGCTCGCAGGAACTGGTTCTCTTCCCGGCTGACCGTACTCCAGGCAGCCCAGAAACTGACCAGCACATAGTTGCCACGGAGATCACTCAAAGCCAGTTCTGTCCCATCAGGTTTCGAAGATACGAAATCGGGCGCGATCATCCCTTCCTCCAGGCCGGAGAAGTTGCTGTCGTGACCGGCAACGGAAGCGGCCTGTTCAATCTGCGCATGCAGCAACTCCACCGCTTCGTAGCCCTGGTAACGGCCGTACAGCACCGAGTCCACATACCTGTAGACCTCCAGGTCCTCCCTGGGATGAAAAACCGGAAGCCCCTGGCCATACATGTTGTACAGGGCCACCAGGATGGCCAGCGATTCACGGTTCGTCCTGATGAAACCAAGGGAATAATCCCGGAATGCGGCGGTGACCGAGTCGAACCTCCTGTCCAGTTCCGGTTTCAGCAGGCTGTATCCGGGATCGGCCGAAAGCTCCATATTGCTGCGGGCCACCTTCCCAAGTTCATCCAGTGCTTTCCTGTGCTCTCCGGCGAGCTGCTGCAGCAGCGTGGAACCGGGAGATCCCTCAACCCTGTAAGCGGTCCCGTCCCTGCCCGGGCCAATGAAGGAGGCCTTTTCGCCCGGTTTCATCAGCAGGGTCACACGCTGGTTCTCACCGAAATGGAGTACATAAAACGCCTCGTGCCCGGCCGGAAACCGCAGCTCGAACCGCCCATTTTCATCGCATACCACCGTATCAACCGGAATATACTCCCTGGCAGCCATCTCTTCGATCCAGACCCGGGAGCCCTGACCGTCGGCCACCTCCCCGGTGAGCACGATCTCGCCGGTGTTGTGCCCGGTCCCTTGATCAGACCGTTTTTCAGTCCGGCATCCGGAACAGACCAGAAGGAAAAGCGCCAGTATAATAATGGTTTCGCGACCCGTCATGACAGAGAAAAATCGATGTAAAAATAATAAGAATGCAATATGTTCTGATTAGTTTCTAAATTTGCAGTGCAATACTGAACTTCTGCTACCCTTTGTTGTTAGGCATGGTATTCTTCTCTTTCTCCTCATGACCATTGATGGCATGAAGATTTAACGATAATTTGGGGGTGCGCCGACTGTTTTTTTGATCCGATTTTTTATAATTTACACTCTAATTGCTTTGTAAATGAGTTACCTGAAGTTTGAAAAATCCGAACTGATCAACCTGGAGTATTCGTTGTCCAGGGAGCTCATCAGATCAAACCGGGCAGGCTCCTATGCTTCCACCACCATCATCGGATGCAATACCCGGAAGTACCACGGGCTGCTGGTTTGCCCGCTGGAGGAGATGGACGGCGAGCACCATGTGCTGCTTTCCTCGCTGGATGCCACGGTCATTCAGCACGAGAAGGAGTTCAACCTGGGGATCCGGAAATATGAAGGGGATAATTATGTTCCCAAGGGACACAAGTATGTGCGGGATTTCGATGCCACCCAGGCGTCGTACCTGGTCTACAGGGTAGGGGGCGTGGTGCTTTCCAGGGAAATGGTCCTGGTGGCCCAGGAGGAACAGGTAATGATCAAATATACCCTGCTGGAAGCACATTCCGATACATGGCTCAGGCTGAAACCCTTTCTGGCCTTTCGCAATTTCCACGCGCTGAGCAAATCGAACCTCTATGCCAACACCCGGTATACCCCGGTTGAAAACGGCATCATGTCCAGGCTTTACGAAGGGTATCCCGGACTATTTATGCAGTGCTCGAAAGCAGTGGAGTTCATACCGGTGCCGGACTGGTACTTTAACATCGAGTACATGGAGGAGCAGAAGAGGGGCTACGATTACAAGGAGGACCTCTATGTGCCGGGCTATTTTGAGATGCCCATCAAAAAGGGGGAATCGGTGATCTTCTCCGCCGCCACCTTTGAAGCCAATCCGCGTGGATTGAAGGGCAAATTCACCACGGAGCTCAAGAACCGCATTCCCAAGGACAGCTACCGGAATTGCCTGCTGAACGCGGCACAGCAGTTTATCGTCAGGAAAAGGAACAGCACGGAGATCAAAGCCGGGTTCCCCTGGTTCGGCACATGGGGCAGGGACACGTTCATGGCACTGCCGGGACTGACACTCACCAACGGAGATCTGGAAACGGCCCTGGAGGTGATCGATTCCATGGTGGTGCGGATGAGGAACGGACTTTTCCCCAATACCGTGATCAAAGGCAAGCCTGCTTTCAACTCGGTGGATGCGCCGCTGTGGTTCATCTGGGCTGTCCAGCAGATCGGACCTTACATGCCTGATTTCGATGTATGGAAGAAATACGGCAAAGTGATTCAGACCATTCTTCAGGCATACCGGGATGGTTCGGCCGGGATCGTCCGCCAGATGGAGAACGGACTGCTCTACGCGTCACAGCCGGGAAAGCCCCTGACCTGGATGGATGCCGTGGTGGACGGCGAGCCGGTTACGAGGCGACCAGGTTCGCCTGTTGAGGTCAATGCGCTCTGGTACAATGCCGTTTGTCAGGCACTGGAATGGTCGGAGAACAGGGACGACAAATTCCATAAAGCCTGGTCGCACATGCCCGGGATAATGGGAGATGCCTTTATCGGGCTATACTGGAACGAAGAGCTGGGGTACCTGGCCGATTACGCTGACGGTGACTTCAGGGACTTTTCCGTTAGGCCCAGCCAGGTCATTGCCGTTTCGGTGCGGCATTCCCCCCTGACCCTGGAGATGAAGAAATCGATCCTTGATGTGGTAGAGAGTGAATTGCTTACTCCGAGGGGATTGCGGAGCCTCTCCCCGAAAAACGAAGCCTACAAGGGGGTCTATGAAGGGAACCAGGAGGCAAGGGACAGGGCCTATCACCAGGGTACGGTCTGGCCATGGCTGCTGGAGCACTTCACCAAGGCCTATCTGAGGGTGCATAAGAAATCGGGACATACCCTGATCAAAAGGATTTATGATGGTTTTGAGGAAGACCTTTCCGTACGCGGACTGGGAAGTATCTCGGAGATCTATGACGGAAATCCGCCCCATACCCCCAGGGGATCGATCTCACAGGCCACCGGTGTGGCGGCGTTGCTCAGGATAGGAGAACTGATAGAAGGTTTTAAAGAATGATCAATACAACAATGGCATGAGGGTACTGATGTTCGGGTGGGAGTTCCCGCCCCACATATCCGGAGGGCTCGGGACCGCCTGCTACGGTCTTACCAAGGGGATGTCCGCCATCCCGGGCCTGGAAATTCTATTCGTGGTTCCCAAGGCATACGGTGATGAGGATCAGAGCCGGATCCGGCTGATCGGTGCCGGGGATGTGACAGTGGACATCAGGAATGTCAGGGAACACCAGTACCTGAAGGATCTTTCCTATATCGAGATCAGTTCGAACCTGGTTCCTTACACCACCCCCGAGGAGTACGAAGAGCTTGTCAACCTGGCTGAGAACAAAGGGAAACGGCTGGTGGAGACCACCATGGGCGGAAAACTCAATTTTACCGGGAAGTACGGGGAAAACCTGTTTGAGGAGATCGCCAACTACGCGGTGGTGGCCGGGGAGATCGCCCTCAAGTACGGTTTTGATATCATCCATGCGCACGACTGGCTCACCTATCCGGCCGGTATTGCGGCCAGCCGGGCTTCCGGAAAACCGCTGGTGGTGCACGTGCATGCCACAGATTTTGACCGGAGCGGTGGAAGGGTGAATCCCACGGTATTTGAAATTGA
This sequence comes from uncultured Bacteroides sp., assembly GCA_964575865.1. Lineage (GTDB taxonomy): Bacteria > Bacteroidota > Bacteroidia > Bacteroidales. The sequence continues at coordinate 24,847 of CAZNSZ010000001.1, forward strand.
GAAGATGGGGATGCACCTGGCCGACAAGGTAATTGCTGTCAGCAACCTCACAAGGAACACCATCATTGAGAAATACGGGATCGATCCGGATAAGGTGGTGACCGTTTACAATGCGGTGGATCCCCTGCCCGACCATGAAAAACTGAAACTCAAACGGGGGATCAATGACAAGGTGGTCACCTTCCTGGGGAGGATCACCCTTCAGAAAGGACCCGAATATTTTGTGCAGGCCGCCTACAAGGTGCTTCAGAAAATGGACAATGTGCGTTTTGTGATGGCCGGAAGCGGGGAGCTGCTCCAGAAAATGATCCACTGGACCGCCGCCCTGGGTATTTCAGACAGGTTCCACTATACGGGATTCCTCCGGGGGGACGATGTCACCCGGATGTTCTCCATCAGCGATGTGTATGTGATGCCTTCGGTATCCGAACCATTCGGGATCTCCCCCCTGGAAGCCATGCAATCCAACGTTCCATCGATCATCTCCCACCAGTCGGGGGTTGCCGAGATCCTCAGGTATGCCTTCAAAGTCGATTTCTGGGATGTGGATGCCATGGCGGACGCCATCTACGGCCTTCTGAACTACCCAGCCCTCTCGGCCATGTTCAGGAAGTACGGGGTCCAGGAGGTCCATGATATGAAATGGGAGAATTCCGGCAAGAAAGTGTATGAAATTTATCAGGAGTTTGTTTCGTAAACCTATACTGCGTTTCCAATGAGAACAATTTGTTTGTATTTCCAGGTCCATCAGCCGTTCCGGTTCAGAAGGTATCGTTTTTTCGACATCGGGAATGATCACTATTATTACGATGATTACTCCAATGAGTCCATTCTGAACAAGGTGGCCCAGAAAAGTTACCTGCCCGCCAATAACCTGATGCTCGAGCTGATCAGGCAGTATCCGGGCGAGTTCAAGGTATCGTTTTCCCTCTCGGGGATCGCCATGGAACAATTCCAGCTCTATGCGCCGGAGGTTCTGGAGAGTTTCAAGAAGCTGGCGGAGACCGGACAGGTGGAATTTCTTTCGGAAACGTACGCACATTCACTGGTCTCCCTCAGGGGAGGGGATGAATTCAGGCACCAGGTGGAGGCCCACAGGGACCTGATCCGGCAGCACTTCAACCAGGAGCCAAAGGTTTTCAGGAACACCGAGCTGATCTATTCCGATTCCATCGGAACGATGGTGGCAGACATGGGCTTCAAAGCGATGATCACTGAAGGGGCCAAACATGTGCTGGGATGGAAGAGCCCCAACTACCTCTACTGTAACGCCATCAACCCAAAATTGAAGCTGCTGCTGAAGAATTTCAAACTGAGTGATGACATTGCCTTCAGGTTCTCCAACAAGGGATGGAAGGAGTATCCCCTGACGGCGGATAAATTCGTGGCCTGGCTGAACCAGGTCCCGGAAAAGGAGGAGGTGATCAACCTCTTTATGGACTACGAAACATTCGGGGAGCACCAGTGGAAGGAGACCGGGATCTTCGATTTTCTGGCTGCCCTGCCGGGAATCGTATTCAGGGATTCCCGGTACACATTCAGCACGCCCTCCGAGGTGGCAGACAACCTGCAGGTGATCGCCGCGGCCAATGTTCCGTACCCCATTTCCTGGGCGGACGAGGAGAGGGACCTGACCGCCTGGCTGGGCAACGAGATGCAGCAGGAGGCCTTCAACAAACTCTATTCCCTCACCGAAAAGGTCAATGCCATTGAGGACAGGGAGATCAAACAGGACTTCACCTACCTGCAGGTAAGTGATCACTTCTACTACATGTCCACCAAGTTCTTTTCCGACGGAGAGGTTCATTCATATTTCAATCCCTATGACACCCCCTACGATGCCTTCATCAACTACATGAACATCCTTTCCGATTTTGAGATCAGGGTCAATGCTGCCCTGCAAACCACGGTCGATAACGATGTGGCGCGCCTGAGCAAGATCATCAGGGAGAAAGATGCCCTGCTGGAAAAGCTCGAGAAGCGCCTCGCAGACCAGACCGAGAAGAAGGAGAAAAAGAGCCGGTCAGGCAGCGAAGCGAAGACCGGCAAAGGGAAAACAGGGGTTGCCAGAAAGGAAGCTGCTGCGCCGGCAACGGCGAAGGCGGCCTCACCGGTCAGGGAAAAGAAGAAACCCTCCGCCTCCGGTACCCGCAAAACGAAGAAATAGCGCCCCCGCCGGAAAGTTAAGTCAAACAGAGCATTAACATACGTTTTTATGAACAGACCTGATTATTTATTCGAGGTTAGCTGGGAAGTTTGCAACAAAATAGGAGGGATCCATACGGTGATCTCCACCAAGGCCCTCTCCGTGGTCAGGGAGATGGGTGAACGGTACATTACCATTGGACCGGATGTCTGGAGGGAATCACAGGAGCATCCTGAATTTGAAGAGGACGCCGGCCTGTTCGCCGACTGGAAGGAGACCGCAGCCAGGGAGGGTATCCGGGTGCGGATCGGTCGATGGAAGATCGCCGGAAAACCCATCGCAGTGGTGCTCGATTTCACCACCTTTTTCAATCAAAAAAACGAGGTCTTCAAGAGCATGTGGGAGACCTACAGGCTCGACTCCATCAGCGGGCAGTGGGATTACGTTGAACCGGCCCTTTTCGGCTATGCCGCCGGGAAGGTGATCGAAAGCTTCACCCGCTATTATGATGTGGAGGAGCAGCACATTGTGGCCCATTTTCATGAATGGCAGACCGGTGCCGGCCTGCTTTACCTGGAGATGGTCCAGCCCCGGGTGGGAACGGTCTTCACTACCCACGCCACATCGGTAGGGCGTTCCATCGCAGGGAACAACCAGTCCCTTTACAGCCAGCTGAAACAGTTGAACGGGGATCAGAAAGCCCGGGAGCTGAATATCGTTTCCAAGCACTCGCTGGAAAAGCTGTCAGCCACCCATTCCGATGCCTTCACCACCGTCAGTGACCTGACGGCGCAGGAGTGCCTGCAGTTCCACGAAAGGGAGGTGGACAAGGTCCTGCCCAATGGTTTTGAGGACAGCTTTGTGCCCCCCGGCGAAGAATTTGATCAGAAACGGCGTCAGGCCAGGGAAAAAATGCTGCAGGTGGCCTCAGCGCTTACCGGTGATCAGATCCCGGAAGACTCGATGCTGCTGGCCACCAGCGGCAGGTACGAGTTCAGGAACAAAGGGATCGATCTGTTCATCGATGCACTGGGGGAGCTGAACCGGAGCAAAAAGTGCAAGGGATCGGTGGTTGCTTTTCTGCTCATTCCCGCCAATCACTACGGTCCCAGGAAGGACCTGCTTGAAGTGCTTCAGGGAGGGACATCCGGGGAGTTCACAGAGCGCTTTCTGACCCACAACCTCCATTATGCCGAACACGACATGATCCTGAACAGGATCAGGGATAACGGACTGACCAACGGGAAGGAGGACCGGGTCAAGGTGATCTTTGTCCCCTCCTACCTCAACGGCATGGACGGGGTATTCAACATGGCCTATTACGACCTGCTGATCGGCCTGGACCTGACCCTGTTTCCGTCCTATTACGAACCATGGGGCTATACCCCCATGGAAAGCCTGGCATTCAGTATCCCCACGGTGACCACCACCCTGACGGGATTCGGATTGTGGGTAAAGGGAGAGTATCAGAAAGAGGTGGACGGGATTACGGTGATCCCCAGGGATGACTTCAACGACCGGGAGGTGGTGAGTGCCATCGGTCAGGCCATCATGAAACAATGCAAACTGGAGGCGGAGGCTGTGCGGTCCATCCGTGAGGGGGCATTCGGGATCTCCAGGATCGCCCTGTGGGAAACCCTGATCAACCACTACTGGCAGGCCTATCACATCGCACTGGAGAGCGCTTCGGGAAAGGAATCCACCTACCACGAAAAGGAGCGGATCGAAAAACTCCCTGAGACCGAACAGGTCCTTGTGGACATCCATCCCCACTGGAGAAGGGTGCTGGTCCAGCAATCCATCCCGGATCAGCTGAAGCCCCTGGAAGAGCTCTCACGGAACCTCTGGTGGTCCTGGAACCAGAATGCCATCGACCTGTTCGCCTCCATCGATCCAGAGCTGTGGGAGGAGCTGGGCGAGAATCCGGTGGAGCTGCTGGAACGCCTTCCTTACGAAACCCTGAAACGACTGGAAAAGGACAAGTCCTACCTGGAGAAACTGAACCAGGTACAGGGGGAGTTCCGGGCCTACATGAGCGAGAAACCCAAGGAGAAGATGCCTTCCATCACCTATTTCAGCATGGAGTACGGGCTGCACAACACCCTGAAGACTTTCAGCGGGGGACTGGGACTCCTGGCAGGGGATTACCTGAAGGAGGCGAGCGACTATAACGTCCATATGGTGGGGGTCGGACTGCTTTACAAATACGGGTATTTCCGTCAGGTCATCAGTGCCGGCGGGGAACAGGTGGCCCAGAGCGATGCCCAGGACTTCTCCAGGTTACCGGTGACCCCCGTCAGGGATGAAGCGGGCAACTGGAAGGATGTAAAAATCGTCCTTCCCGGCCGCACCCTGCATGCGCGCATCTGGAAGGTACAGGTGGGCAGAATTCCACTCTACCTGCTGGATACGGACTACGAGGCCAACCAGGAAGGGGACAGGAGCATTACCCATAACCTTTACGGCGGGGACAATGAAAACAGGCTCAAACAGGAGATCCTGCTGGGGATCGGAGGCATTCGCGCCCTCAGGAGCATCGGACTGGAGACCGATATTTACCATTGCAACGAGGGGCATGCGGCGTTCACCGGCCTTGAAAGGCTGCGGGAATACATCCAGGAGAAGAACATGACCTATCCCGAAGCCATGGAGGTGGTCAGGGGCTCAAGCCTCTTTACCACCCACACCCCTGTTCCGGCTGGCCATGATTCCTTCGAAGAGGACCTGCTGAGGACCTATGTGGCCCATTACCCCAAACGGCTCCAGATCACCTGGAACCAGTTCATGAACCTGGGAAGGTTCCATCCCAACAATACAAGCGAGAAATTCTCCATGAGTGTGCTCGCGGTGAGACTTTCCCAGGAGGTGAACGGTGTAAGCAAACTGCACGGGGAGGTGTCCCGCAGGATGTTCACCGACCTATGGCCTGGTTACCTGACCGAGGAGCTGCACATCGGTCACGTGACCAACGGGGTCCACCTCCCCACCTGGCTCGGTTCAGGCTGGAAAAAGCTGTATGAGAAGACATTCGGAACCGATTGTTACCAGCGTCAGGAGGACCGGAGGATGTGGGACAGGATCAAGCTGGTTCCGGACCGGGATATCTGGGACCTGAAGTGTGAGGAACGTGAAAAACTGATCAATCACATCAAGGCACGGCTGGCAACGGTCTCCACCAGAATCATGGATAATCCGGCACAGATGCTGGAAATATCCACCGCACTGAACAAAGATGCCCTGACCATCGGTTTTGCACGCAGGTTCGCCACCTACAAGAGGGCGCACCTGCTGTTCCGAGACCTGGACAGGCTGGCAAGGATCGTGAACAAGCCGGACAGGCCGGTCCAGTTCATTTTTGCAGGGAAAGCCCATCCCAGGGATATCCCCGGTCAGGACCTGATCAAAATGATCGTTGGGATCTCAAAACGGCCCGAATTCCTCGGAAAGATCGTTTTCCTTCAGAACTACGACATCCAGCTGGCCAGGCGCCTGGTCAAAGGGGTCGATATCTGGCTGAACACCCCGACACGTCCCCTGGAAGCATCGGGTACCAGCGGGGAAAAGGCGGTGATGAACGGGACCATGCATTTCAGCGTGCTGGACGGATGGTGGGCCGAAGGATACCGCGAAGATGCGGGATGGGCCCTTCCCATCGAACGTTCCTTCGATAACCAGGAACTGCAGGACGAGCTGGATGCCGAGCGGATATACACCCTTCTCGAACAGGACATCACCAGGAAGTTTTATGACCGCAACGAGCATGACATCCCGGAGGACTGGGTGGGAATGATCCGGAACACCATTGCCCATGTGGCCCCTGAATTCACTATGAACCGCATGCTCCGCGATTACCTGGACCGGTTCTATATGAAGCTGTATGAGCGTAGCCTTGAGTTGAAGAAGAAGGATTACCACCTTCCCAAGGAGATGGCCAGGTGGAAACACCGGATACTGACCCACTGGAAGAACATCAAGGTGCTGGAATATGAATTCCCGGACGTGACCCGGGAGGAGTTCAAGGTGGGTCAGACCTACTCGGGGAAAGTGGTGCTTGACCTGGATGGACTCACCCAGGAGGAGATCGGAGTGGAGATGGTGACCACCAACAGTGTCAGCGGGGAGGAGCAGTCGGTCTACAGGGGGACCCTTGATTTCGAATGCACCCGCAGCGAGGGACCGGTGGCCGAATACACCTTTGCCCTGCAGGTGGACGAAACGGGCCTGTACGATATCGGGTTCCGGATTTTCCCAAGGCACAGGCACATTCCACACCGGATGGATTTCCCCCTGGTAAGGTGGATCTGAGGCCTTGCCGGGACAGGCGCAGTGCAGGATCAGGATCACCCCGGTTCTAACGGACCCGGGGAATGTCCTGGCGCTGCAGGACCAGTGCGGACCGGCTGGGAAGATAGAGTTTCAGGCTGTGCTTCAGTCCGAAGGAGCGTTCCATCATGGAGCGGTAGGTCATCCCCATATCGATGCGGTCGAAGCCCCCGAACAGGGCCTGGTCGGTGGAGAGCAGGGGATGGTATTTGCCCGCATCGACAGCCAGTCCGTAATCGGTATAGGAGTGCACGGGATGAAAGTTAAAGACGAACAGCAATCCGTTGCGCTCGAAGGCGATGACCAGGTCCCCCTGGTCCGTTTTCACATGGCTGCACCCGGTGCTGTAGATCCGGTAACGGGCGATCAGGCTGATCATCTCCCGGTCGAAATCTGAAAGGAAGTGGTACCTGAGTTCCTGGTTCCTGATCAGGCTCCATTGCCGGCGGGCATAGTGAAAGGACCAGTTGTTGCCTTCCCTGGGAAAATCGATCCACTCCGGATGCCCGAATTCATTCCCCATGAAGTTGAGGTATCCGTCCCCGGCGGTGGCTGCGGTGATGAGCCGGATCATTTTGTGGAGGGCGATACCCCGGTCCACCGTCAGGCTCTGGGAAGCCTTGTTCATGAACCAGTACATGTCCTTGTCGATCAGCCTGAAAATGATCGTCTTGTCGCCAACCAGCGCCTGATCGTGCGATTCGGCATACCCTATGGTTTTCTCATCGGCCCGCTTGGAAGTCAGTTCATGGTAGATCTGTTGCATGTTCCACTGCTCGTCGGCACGCTCCTTGATGGTCTTGATCCAGTAATCGGGGGTGCCCATGGCCAGCCTGTAACTGAACCCGACACCTCCGTATTCCACCGGTGATGCCAGTCCCGGGTACCCGCTCATGTCCTCAGCGATGGAGACGGCTCCCGGGCGGATCTCCTGGATCAGGATATTGGCCAGTGACAGGTAGGTGATGGCATCCTCATCCTGTCCACCGTCAAAATAGAAATCGTAGCTGGTGAAATCGCGTCCCAGGCCGTGGTCATAATAGAGCATGCTGGTAACCCCGTCGAACCGGAATCCGTCGAACCGGTACTCTGTCAGCCAGTAGTTCACATTGGAGAGCAGAAAGTGAAGCACTTCGTTCTTGCCATAATCAAAACACAGGCTGTCCCAGGCCACATGCTCCCTGCGGTGATCTTTATGGAAGAACTGCCCGGGATCCCCTGCAAACCTTCCAAGTCCCTCATTTTCGTTTTTCACCGAGTGCGAATGAACGATGTCCATGATCACCGCCATGCCGTGATGGTGCGCCGCATCGATCAGCTCTTTCAGCTCTTCCGGGGTTCCGAAACGGGAACTGGCCGCGAAAAAGTTGGATACGTGGTAGCCGAAAGATCCATAATAGGGATGCTCCTGAATGGCCATCAGCTGCAGGGTGTTGTACCCGGCGCGCACCACGTGGGGCAGCACCTGCTCCCTGAACTCCCGGTAGGTTCCCACCCTGTATTCCTCGGTACCCATGCCGATGTGGGCCTCATAGATCAGCGGCTGGAATCCCTTCAGGTCGGGAGAGGGGAACTTCCAGGTGTAGGGAGTTTCCGGAAGCCATAACTGCCCATCGAAACCCTTGGTGCCGGGATCCTGCACCACCCTGTTGCACCAGGCAGGGATGCGTTCTCCCTCGCCCCCGTCCCATCGGATCACCAGCCTGAACTTGTCGCCATGGTTCATGGATTCACCGGGAATCTTCAGCTCCCAGTTCCCATGTTCCTTCCGTTCGAACCTGTAGTGGTCATCGATCTTCCAGTCATTGCAGGTTCCTATCAGAAAGATCTCCGTGGCATGCGGTGCCCATTCCCGCATCACCCACTGTGTGCCGTCGCGGTGCAGTCCGAAGTAGAGGTGGCCGCTTGCGAAGGATTGAAGGGACCCGCTACCGGCGAGGGCTTCCAGGCGTGACATGGTTTTTTCCTTGCGCCGCTTAATCACGGTGCCGTAAGGCTCCAGCCAGGGATCATTCCGGATCAGTTCCAGTTCTTTCATGATGGCACTTTAAAATTATTAAATTTGGGGACTAATCCACCATTCTCAGATGAATGTTCACACAATTCATGAGCCGGTTTCCCTGAAACGGCCTGTGGTCACCATCGGCACGTTCGACGGGGTGCACACCGGCCACAGGTTCATACTGGATCACCTCCGGAACCGGGCCAGTGAACTGGGGGGGGAATCGGTGGCCGTCACCCTCTGGCCCCATCCACAGATCGTGCTGAACAGGGGATTGCCCCAGTTCAGGCTCCTGCATTCCCGCGAGGAGAAGTTGCGCGAGCTGGGAAAAACGGGAATAGACCACCTGGTCATCATCCCGTTCGACAGCTCCATCGCTGCCCTGACCGCCTGCGAGTTCACACAGCAGTACCTGGTGGGCCGCCTCGGTATCGAAGTGCTGATGGTCGGATATGACAACCGCTTCGGAAGGGACCGGAAAGGTGATCCCGAAGGACTGGCAAAATGTGCCGAGGAGAACCGCTTCAGGATTGAAAAACTTCCCGAATTCCAATCGGGTTCGGGCAGGATCAGTTCCACCTCCATCCGTGAGGCCATATCTGAGGGAAGGCTGGAGGATGCCGGCCGGATGCTGGGGTATGCCTATTACCTGGAGGGGGTCATTGTGGAGGGGAACCATGTGGGCAGGAAGCTCGGATTCCCCACAGCCAATATTCACCCCATGCATCCCTACAAGCTGATCCCCATGAACGGGGTCTACGCCATCCGTGCGGAACTGGGGGGCACCCTTTACGGCGGTATGCTCAACATCGGCTTCCGGCCCACCCTTGACAGCGATTCGGCCGTGAAGACCATCGAAGCCCACCTTTTCGGGGCCTCTGGTGATTTTTACGGCGAACATGTGGTGGTTCACTTTGTAAAACGGATCCGGGACGAGATGAGATTCAAGGGGATCGAGGAACTGAAAAGGCAGCTGGAAAAGGACAGGGATCAGATAGAAAGGCTGTTATAGCCGTATCCAGGTTCCTGCTGCTGTCTGATATTCCCGGATTGGCATATATCTGCAGAAAAACGTAATTTTGCATTCCTTAAAAATAACAGAGATGGAGACAATGACCCATACGGAAGCCCTTCCTTACAGGGTGGCGGACCTGGAACTGGCTGCCTTCGGCAGGAAAGAGATCGAGATCGCGGAAAGGGAGATGCCCGGCCTGATGGCCATACGGGAAAAATTCGGACCTGAGAAACCATTGAAAGGTGCCAGGGTCACCGGATCCCTGCACATGACCATACAGACGGCAGTGCTGATCGAAACGCTGGTGGAGCTGGGTGCCGATGTACGGTGGGCCAGCTGCAACATCTTCAGCACACAGGACCATGCCGCCGCGGCCATCGCAGCCGCCGGGATCCCGGTATTTGCCTGGAAGGGAGAGAGCCTTGAAGAGTACTGGTGGTGTACGGCACAGGCACTTCATTTCCCTGGGGGACTGGGACCGAACCTGATCGTCGACGACGGGGGCGATGCCACGTTGCTGATACATAAAGGGTACCAGGCCGAGGAGGATCCCTCCTCCCTCGACAGGCCCACATCGAGCCGGGAAGAAGCGGTGGTGGTGGCCACCCTCAGGGGCATCCTGGAGGAGGATGAGGGGAGGTGGCACCGGATCGTTCCCGATATCCGCGGGGTTTCGGAAGAGACCACCACAGGGGTTCACAGGTTGTATCAGATGAAAGAACAGGGGAAACTGCTCTTTCCTGCCATCAATGTGAATGACTCGGTCACCAAGTCCAAATTCGACAACCTCTACGGTTGCCGCGAATCGCTGGCTGACGGGATCAAACGTGCCACCGACGTGATGGTGGCCGGCAAAGTGGTGGTGGTCTGCGGCTACGGGGATGTGGGGAAAGGATGCGCCCACTCCATGAAATCATACGGGGCCAGGGTGCTGGTCACCGAGATCGATCCCATCTGCGCCCTGCAGGCTGCCATGGAGGGCTTTGAGGTGACCACCATCGAAGAGGCACTGAAAGAGGGAAACATCTTCGTCACCGCCACCGGGAACAGGGACGTGATCACCACGGAGCATATGGCTGCCATGAAGGACCAGGCCATCGTGTGCAACATCGGGCACTTTGACAACGAGATCCAGGTGGACAAGCTGGGGCAGTGGCCCGGGATCGAAAAAATCAATATCAAGCCTCAGGTGGATAAGTACCTCTTCAGGGACGGACATGCCATTTTCCTGCTGGCCGAAGGGCGGCTGGTGAACCTGGGGTGTGCCACGGGACACCCGTCCTTTGTGATGAGCAACTCCTTTACCAACCAGTCCCTGGCCCAGATGGATCTGTGGAAGAACCGTTATCCCATCGGCGTCTATATGCTCCCCAAGCACCTGGACGAGGAGGTGGCCCGCCTCCATCTGGAACAGCTGGGAGTGCGGCTGACCAGGCTCTCGCCGGAACAGGCTGAGTACATCGGAGTGAAGGTGGAAGGCCCTTACAAACCCGACCATTACCGGTATTAGTAATTACAGGCGTTTCAGTTGAAGATGTGCAGGACATCTCCCTTGATGGCGGTCTGGTACTTCACCAGGGGATAGCTGGCAGGGCCCGAGTTGGGTTCGCCCCCGTTCATGAGCAGGTAGGTCGATCCGCAATCGGGACATTCAAAAACCCCGAAAAATGCGGGATCTTCCACCACGGCGGCGTTGTGTTCCGGCCAGAGCGTACAGGTGCGGTCGTAGGCATGAAATACCAGGTCGGATTCCCGGTAGAGGATGATCCCGTTGACGCCGTGCCCGCTGATCACCTTGGTGGTCCCGATGCCCATGTCGGCCAGGTCGGCGTAAAGAAAAAGGTAGAGTTCCACCCGCACATAGGGGATGATCTCCCCCCGGTTGGATTCACAGGAGGAGGTGAGAAGACCGGAGACGGCCAGGGCAATCAGCATCCATGTGCGCAAGGTGGAACTTTTCATGTCTCCGCAAAAGTAAGCAACTCAACTATTTTTTGTACTTTTAACTGCGTAAATCCTTTTTTATTGCATCATTCTTCCCGTAGATGGACTTCGATATAGGAAACATACTGTATATCGTCATTACCCTGATAGCGCTGGCCCTCGGGCTTTTCGGGAAAAAGAAGAAAAAACCGGGTGCGGATTCCCCCGGAGAATCGGGGAGCGGTTCACAACCGGGATTCCTGGAGAACCTTGAAAGGGCGCTGAATGACCTGGGAAGGGAAGAGACTGCGGTGGTCCAGCTGAAGGAGGATGAACCTGACCTGGTTGCGGAGGAGGAGTCCTACGAATCCTACGAGCCTTTTAAGGAATACCTGGCGGAAAAAGAGCAGGCGGCATTTGAAAGGTACGGACCTGCACAGGAATATCCGGTTCAGGAGCCCGAACAGGCCATGGAACCGGTTTATGCCGGGGAGGAAACCGGGGACGGGCAGATCCAGGTGGTTGATCTGGACAAGGAGAAGGGCGTGAATTACTTTGATGTGGTCAGAAATTTTGACCTGGGAACGGCAGTTGTGTATTCTGCCATCATCAATCGCCTTGATTATTAATTATTTTTTGTAATTTTACATAAGAAGAGTTCCGGTAACCGCGGGATTCTTTTTCTTTTTAATATGATAATTCGGAGGAACTAGGTATGGCACAATCTTCATACATGACCGAAGAGGGCCTGGCCAAACTTAAAAAAGAACTGGAACACCTGATCACAGTGGAAAGGCCAGCCATTTCGCTTCAGATCGCTGAGGCGAGGGACAAGGGTGATCTTTCTGAAAATGCCGAATACGAGGCTGCCAAGGAGGCCCAGGGCCTTCTGGAGATGAAAATTGCCAAGCTGGAGGATATGGTTGCCAATGCGAGGATCATCGATGAATCCAAGATCGACACCTCGAAAGTGCAGATCCTCAACAAGGTGAAGATCAAGAACACCAAGAACAACCAGCAGCTGGAGTACATGCTGGTCTCTGAAAGCGAATCGGACATCAAGAACGGTAAGATTTCGGTGGCGACTCCCATTGCCAGGGGACTGCTGGGAAAAAAGGTGGGCGATATCGTTGATATTCAGGTCCCCTCGGGAATGATGTCCTTCGAGATCATAGAAATATCCCTTTAACTGCTCCCATGTCCACCATCTTCTCAAGGATTATCGCAGGGGAGATCCCCTCATACAAGATCGCAGAGGATGACCGCTATTTTGCGTTCCTGGACATCCATCCGCTGGCCGAAGGACATACCCTGGTCATTCCCAAAGTGGAAACCGATTATTTATTCGACCTGGATGAGGAGCTTCTGGGGGGAATGATGGTCTTCGCCAGGCGGATCGCCAGGGCCCTTGACCGCACCATGGAGTGCAAGCGGGTAGGGGTTGCCGTTCTGGGACTGGAGGTGCCCCACGCCCACATCCACCTGATCCCCATCAACGGGTTGCACGACATTGAATTCAGCCGTCCGAAGCTCAAGTTTACGGAGGAGGAGTTCAGGACCACCGCCGGGAAGATCAGGGCTGCCCTCGAATAACTTGTCCGCCGTTCACCTATTCTCTGATCCTGTCCGGATTTTTCCTGATGAACTCTTCCCAGCTCCGGTTCCCGCGGGAGGCGGCCGGAAGGTGTTTCTGGTAGTGGTGACATACTGCCACCGCCAGCCCGTCCGTGGCATCCAGGTTCCCCGGGATGGAGGAGAGTGAGAACATCCTTGCCAGCATGGCGGCCACCTGTTCCTTGGAGGCGTCACCGGCGCTGGTAATGGATAATTTGATCTTCCTCGGGGCATACTCGAAAACCGGAATATCGCGGGAGAGGACAGCTGCCATGGCCACCCCCTGGGCCCGGCCCAGCTTCAGCATGGACTGCACATTCTTCCCGTAGAAGGGGGCTTCGATGGCCACCTCGTCCGGAAGGTATTTTTCGATCAGGCCGAGGGTGCTCGAATAGATGGTCCGGAGCTTCATGTAATGGTCCCCCTGCTTCTTCATGTCCACCACGCCCATGTCCACATAGAGGGGATGTTTGCCCGACCCGTCGATGATTCCGTAACCCATCAGGTTGGTGCCGGGATCGATGCCCAGGATCAGGTGTTCATCCCGGCGGCTCATCTCGCTTCAGCAGGTTTTGGATGAGTATCCCCGCAACCAGGAGGATGATCCCGATGATGGTACTCCCGAAGATCTGCTCCTTCAGGATCAGGCGCACCAGGCCAAGGTTGATGAACGGTGCCAGGTACACCAGGTTGCTGATCTTGTCTGTGGCGGGGGCCGCCCGGATCGCCATGAGCCATAGCACAAAGGTAATACCCATTTCGAATATTCCCACATAGACCGCCGTGGCCCATCCCGCCGGGGATGCGGGCAGTACAGGCCCTGTCCATATTCCGCCTGCCAGCAGATAAAGGGTGGCAAATAGAAAATTCAGGAAGAGACGGACCACCGGATCGGTCCGGTCCCTGGCGTTCAACAGGAAATAGAATGCCCATATCACGGAGGTGGAGAGGGCCAGGATAATCCCGAGCCTGTTTTCAGGATCGTTGCTTCCCGTCCCGTCCTGAAGGGAGACAACCACCACTCCTGAAAAGCTCAGCAGCATGGCCATCAGGCTCTTCCAGCTGACTGAATGCCTGAGCAGGGGAATGGAGATCAGCACCAGCACAATGGGCCAGACCATGTTCAGCGGTTGCGCCACCTGTGCCGGGAGGATCGAATAGGCCTTGAAGAGGATCAGGTAGTAGGCCACCGGGTTGAGCAAACCCATCAGCGCGGAAAATCCCGCGGTCCCCCATGTCATGGATGTCAGCTGTTTTCTTCTTCCGCCGGCCAGGACAATGGCTCCCAGCACAACCGTGGAGGTAAGGGAGGCACCGGTAAGCAGCTGGTAGATGGACTGGTGGGAGAGTGCCAGCTTGAATGCAGTGGGAGAGGTGGACCAGAAAAGGACCGCCAGCAGGGCGAACAGGAACGCTTTTCTCTGGGAAGGGTCCGTCATTCCGCCAAATGCTCTGACCGGATGATGTGGTTCCCCCTGCCCAGGTAGGGATGAAGCACCGCGGGCAGCCGGATACCCTCGGGGGTCTGGTTGTTTTCCAGGATGGCTGCCATGATCCTGGGCAGTGCCAGTGCACTTCCGTTGAGGGTGTGTGCCAGACGGGTCTGCTTGCCGTCCGCCTCCCTGAACCGGAGCTTCAGCCGGCTGGCCTGGTATGATTCGAAGTTGCTGACCGAGCTTACTTCGAGCCACTTCTGCTGAGCGGCGGCATACACTTCGAAATCATAGGTAAGTGCCGAGGTAAAACTGAGATCCCCCCCGCACAGCTGCACGATGCGGTAGGGCAGCTCCAGTTCCTTCACCAGCTGTTCCACATGGCTCACCATCTCCTCCAGTGCCTGGTAGGATGCGGAGGGGTGCTGGATCTGGACGATCTCCACCTTGTCGAACTGGTGCACCCGGTTCAGCCCGCGGACATCCTTGCCATAGGAGCCGGCTTCCCTTCTGAAACAGGGTGTGTAGGCCGTATTCCTGATGGGGAGGTCTCCGGCATCCAGGATCACGTCCCGGTACATGTTGGTGACGGGGACCTCGGCGGTGGGGATCAGGTAGAGGTTGTCCCCGGTGACATGGTACATCTGTCCCTCCTTGTCGGGCAGCTGTCCGGTACCGAATGCAGAAGCCTCATTGACAAGCAACGGTGGCAGGATCTCCTCGTACCCCGCCTCATGGTTCCTGTCCAGGAAATAGGCGATCAGGGCACGCTGCAGCCGGGCTCCCAGCCCCCGGTATACCGGGAATCCCCCGCCGGTGATCTTCACCCCCAGGCTGAGGTCGATCAGCCTGTAGCTGCTTCCCAGCTCCCAGTGGGGCTGTGCCCCTTCATGAAGTTCGGGAATGGTCCCTCCTTCCCTGATGATCCGGTTATCCGTTTCGGACCTGCCCGGAGGGACCGAGGGGTGGGGAAGGTTGGGGATCTGGATCAGTCCCTCCTGCATGCGGACCGCGGCCTCCTCCATGCGGGTACTGCACAGCTCGATCTCTTTCTTCAGTACCGCCGTCCGTTCCCGGGCTTCATTGGCCTCTTCCTTCTTGCCCTGTTTGAAAAGCATCCCGATCTCCCTGCTCAGCCTGTTGAGTTCAGCCTGTAGCTCGTTGGTTTTTACCTGCTCCGACCTGCGGGCATTGTCAGCTTCAATGATCTGCCCGATCAGTTCCGGCTGGTAGAAATTCTTGATCTTCAGCCGTTCGATGACCTGCTCTTTCTGATCGCGGATCTGTTGGATGGTTAGCATAATGAACGCATAAAAAAACCTGTAACGCACCCTAAAGGTAGTGCATTACAGGTGAAAGGGGTTTCGGAATGAAATATTTCTACTGGTTTTCCACCGGTTCAATGGAAACAAAGGATTTGTTGTCCTTCTTCTTGGAGAATTTGACCTTCCCGTCGATCATGGCAAACAAGGTATGGTCTTTACCCATGCCCACGTTTTTGCCGGGATGGTGCACCGTTCCGCGCTGCCTGACCAGGATGTTCCCTGCCCTGACAAGCTGTCCGCCGAACAGTTTTACGCCCAGTCGTTTGCTTTCTGATTCACGACCGTTTCTCGAACTACCAGCTCCTTTCTTATGTGCCATAATGGTAAATTTTTGCTCTTATTACAAATCAACGCTATTCGGCATCTTTCTTTTCGCCGGTCTCCTTTTTGGCTGCAGGTTTTTTCGCTGCAGGCTTCTTTGCCGCGGCTGATTTGGCGGCAGTCGATTTGCTGCCGGCTTCGGGGCTCTTCTTC
The DNA here is from genome assembly GCA_964575865.1 of uncultured Bacteroides sp. GTDB lineage: Bacteria > Bacteroidota > Bacteroidia > Bacteroidales. The sequence goes on from CAZNSZ010000001.1 coordinate 41,102, forward strand.
GGGCCTTCGCCTGTTGCTGCCTTTTTGGCTGCAGGTTTTTTGGCTGCAGTTTCCTTCACGGTACCGGCATCCTGTTTCTGAGAGGCAGCTTCGGGCTTGCCTTCTGCTTCCTTTTTCGGTTTGGCTGCCGACTTTTCCGAGATCTCAGCGATCTGGATCTGGGTCATCTGCTGCCTGTGCCCGTTCAGCTTCTGATATCCTTTTCTCCTTTTTTTCTTGAAAACCAACACCTTGTCGCTTTTCACATGGGCCAGGATCGTGGCCGAAACGGATGCTCCTTTCACCACCGGGTCCCCGACCAGAACCTGGGTCCCTGTATCCAGCAGCATGACCCTTTCAAAGGAGACCTGCTTTCCTTCAGCTCCTTCCAGCCTGTGCACGTAAAGCTTCTGGTCCTTTTCCACCTTGAACTGCTGGCCGGCGATATCAACGATTGCGTACATTACTTCAACCTTTATTTACTTAATGTCAGATTTTTTGGGTTCGCAAAGATAGGAAAGTTTCAAAGACCGGCAAAGAATTGGGGCAAATATTTTGGGAAGGGAACGGAGACATTCTGGTCGGGCCAGGGGCCCGGATCGGTGTTCGGAAGTTGTGGAACTTATTTCTATATTTGTGTTCAAAGCGTGCAAAGAGCGGTATGGGGAAAATTAAACTAAATGTCCTGGGAATTTCATACAGCCAGACACAATCGGGGGCCTATGCCCTGGTGCTGTCGGAAGAATCGGGAAACAGGCGCATTCCGATCATTGTCGGCGGATTTGAAGCACAGGCCATCGCCATTGAGCTGGAAGGACTGACCCCTCCGCGCCCGCTTACCCACGACCTGTTTAAGAATTTTTCAGATGCTTACGGCATCCGGATCCTGGAGGTGAACATCCACAAGCTGGAGGATGGCGTGTTCTTTGCCAACATCATCTGTGACAACGGTGACCGCCACATGACCCTCGATGCACGCACTTCCGACGCCATTGCCCTTGCCCTCCGTTTTAAATGCCCCATTTTCACCACCCGTGAGATCGTGGACAAGGCGGGCATTGTGCTCGATTTTGACAAGGATTCGGGGCTGGAACAGCCGGAAGCACCGGAAGAGAAAGAGGCCGAAGAACCACCCCGCCGGAAAAGAAAAAGGACCATCCATCCCGATCTCTCGGAAAGCAGCATGGAAGATTTAAAATCGATGCTGGCCGAAGCGGTGGCCAAGGAGGACTATGAGCGGGCCTCCGAAATCAGGGATGAAATAAACCGCAGGTCAAAATGACGGCAGATCCCATGCGCCAGGACACCCTCCTGACCGTTGCGCAGCAACCTGCTTCCGTTCACCCCCAGATGTCCAATATCCTCCCCGAAATGGTGGGATTCGACTTCACCCTGGAGAAGCTCTTCAGGGGACTGCTGGGGATGGCTGTACTGATACTGATCGCCTGGATCTTCAGTACGGACAGGAAAGCCATCTCCTGGAAGACCGTGGGCATCGGGCTCCTGATCCAGCTGGTCCTGGCCATCGGGATCCTTTATGTGCCCTTTGTGCAGGGATTCTTCGAGATCATCGGAAAGGGATTCGTGAAAATCCTCGCCTTCACCAGCGAGGGGGTGAACTTCCTGCTGAAAAGAAATGATACGGGAGCGGTGGACGCGGCACTGCAGAATTTTGCCTTCTCCATCCTCCCCACCATCATCTTTTTCAGCGCCCTGACCAGCCTGCTGTTTTACCTGGGGGTGATCCAGTTTTTTGTCCGGATCCTGGGGTATGCCCTCTCCCGGGCCATGGGCCTGTCCGGTGCCGAGAGCCTTTCGGTGGCAGGAAATATTTTCCTGGGGCAGACCGAATCGCCGTTGCTGATCAAGGCCTACCTTGAGAAGATGTCCAGGTCCGAGATCCTGCTTGTGATGTCGGGCGGAATGGCCACACTGGCCGGGGGTGTGCTGGCGGCCTATATCGGTTTCCTGGGGGGCGGCGATGCAGTGCAACAGATCATTTTTGCCAAACACCTGCTGACCGCATCCGTGATGGCGGCGCCCGGTGTGGTCGTTATTTCAAAGATCCTGGTCCCGGAAACGGGAACCATCGACAAACAGATCGATGTGTCCAGAAGCGGAATCGGGAAGAATGCACTGGATGCCATCTCCAACGGGACCACCGAAGGGTTGCGGCTGGCCGTTAACGTGGCCGCCATGCTGCTGGTGTTTCTGGCCTTCATTGCATTCATCAACTTCATTTTTGTGAAGGTGGGCGCCTGGACCCACCTGAACGAGAAAATCTGGAGCGTCACCCAGGGGAAATACGACGAACTGAGTCTTGAATTCCTGCTGGGGTATGCCCTATCCCCCCTGATGTGGCTCATCGGGGTGGCCCGGGAGGACATTACCCTGGTCGGCTCCCTGCTGGGAAAGAAACTGATCCTTACAGAATTCGTAGCTTATATCGGACTGGCCGATCTGAAGGGAGCCGGGGCATTCACCGATACCAAGTCCATTGTCATGTCGGTCTACATGCTCTGCGGATTCGCCAATTTCGCCTCCATCGGGATCCAGATCGGGGGCATCGGGGCGCTGGCGCCCGGGAGGCGGGTGCTGCTGGCACAGTTCGGCATGCGGGCCTTGCTGGCAGGAACCCTTGCCTCGCTCTTGTCGGCTACGATCATTGGGATCATACTGGGATAGGCCATGGCTGCAGACAACAAATACGGATTTGATTTCACGGGGCGAAAGGTCCTGGTGGTGGAGGATAACGTGATCTCCTTCAAACTGATGCTGGCGGTCCTCACCCAGGTCAATGTGGAGGTGGTCCATGCCTCCAACGGCAGGGATGCCATCGCCATGTGCAACGGGGACAATCCCTTCGACCTGGTACTGATGGATATGCAGATGCCGGAGGTGAACGGACTGGAAGCCACGCGGCGGATCAAGGAGATGCACCCTGACCTGCCTGTGATCGCCACCACCGCCAACACCTATTTCGAGGATGAGGTGGCATGCCGGGAGGCAGGATGTGATGCCTTCATGACCAAACCGCTGAAATTCATGCAGCTATTTGAGCAGATGAGGGCAATATTCGAGCGCTGAGGCGGCAGCTCATGTGGGTTTCATTGTTCATAGCACTTTTATTTACGGGGATCTATTCGGGCTGGATCATCAGCCTCCTCAGGAGAATGCCCGCCGCCCCGGACCGGGGGGATCCGG
>CAZNSZ010000001.1:44384-72676 GCA_964575865.1 uncultured Bacteroides sp.
GATCCGGGTCCGGAAGATCAGGTGGCCTCCCCGGATGCGGTCACTGTCGTTGTTCCCTTCCGCAATGAAATGCAGCACCTGCCCGCCCTGGCAGCGGATATGGCCCGGCAGCAGTGGCAGGCAGGCAGGGTGGAAGTCCTGTTTGTCAACGATCATTCGGAAGACGGTTCGGAGGAATGGTTGCGCTCTTTCGTCAGGGGGAGGAACAATTGGAGCGTGGTGGACCTGGCGGGGAACCGGAGGGGAAAGAAGGAGGCGCTGGCGGAGGGGGTGGCCCGCGCCAGCCATGACTGGATCATCCAGACCGATGCCGATTGCCGGCTTTCCCCCCTGTTCATCGCCGCCCATATGGAAACCAGGAAGGAAACGGGCGCAGCGCTGGTGGCCGGACCGGTGACCACCTGGGAGCGGGGCAACGGCTTCCTGGAAAAACTTGAGCGGCTTGACCTGCTCAGCCTGACAGGGATTGCAGCCGGCACCTTCTTCAGGGGAAGGCCCCTGCTCTGCAGCGGGGCGAACCTCTCCTATTCCAGGCAACTCTACATGGAGACCCGCACTTTTGATCCTTCCGGCAGGATCGCCTCGGGCGACGACCTGTTCCTGATGATTGGCGCCAGGCGACTGAACAGGCCCATGGCATTCATGACCGCACCCGGTTCGGTGGTGCATACCGCTCCCACTCGGGACCTGGCCACCCTGCTCCGCCAGCGGATACGCTGGGGCGCCAAAACCCGTGATCCCGGAGCAAGGGAGATCCAGGCGGTTGCCCTGCTGGCCGTGCTGGTCCATTTCATACTGCTGGCCACCCCGTGGCTGTCACTGGCCTTCCCGGCCGTCTGGGGATGGATGTGGCTGGGATTCGCGGGAAAGACAGCGGCTGATTTTCTCCTGCTCTGCCGGACCGCGGGATATACCGGGCAGCGACGGGACCTGCGGATGTTCCTGCCGGTGCTGTTGCTGTACTATCCTTACATGGGCCTGGCCATGGCAGGTTCACTGTTCTTCAGGGGAACATGGAAAAAGTAGTCAGGTGAGCCTTCTCCGTTGCAGCAACCTGTGGCTGAACCAGATGACAAGGGAGGTAAAGAGCAGGACCATCAGGATGTTCAGCCAGGCGGGCAATCCTTTGGGGAGCAGTTCCATGGCTGTCTCATCCATGGGTTCGCTGCTGTTCATGCGCCGCTGGAAGATCTCGATCAGGTCGGGGACCGGGGTGAGCCGGGTAATGGTGCGGAAGGGGAGGTACCATTTCACCTCGTAATCACGGAGCAGCAGGAACAGCACCGGATCCACAAAGGTCCTCAGGGCCAGGAAGGTCAACAGCGACAGGGCCGTGTTCTTGATCAGCAGCGCAACCAGCAGCCCGAAGGACATGTAGGCAAAAGAGGCGATCAGGTATCTGCCCAGGATCCAGGTGTTCTCCATGGCGATCCTGAAGGTGAGCTTATAGCTGTAGATGAGTCCCAGCGCCAGTGAGGTGAGCCCCAGCAGAAGGGTGGCAAAGAGGGCCAGGACCCCGATGGAAAGGAGTTTCTGCAGCAACAGGTCGGAGCGGCTCATCCCGAAAATGATCTGTGTCTTGAAGGTGTGATCGCTGAACTCTTTGGTGGTGATCATGATCACGATCAGCGCCAGCAGGATGTTATAGGGCTCCGTCACCCAGGTAAGGAACAGCCACACATCGGGGAAACGGAAGAGGTCGCTGAGCGAGATCACCGGGATCTCCTTGTCCACGGCCGGATAAATGAGCAATCCCAGGGCGAAGGCCAGGAAGTAGATCCCGATGGTAATCCGGAACGGATTGTAGTTCAACACCTTGATCTGTTCTATATGCAGGAGTTTCTTCATTCTTACTGGCTCTTCAACTTATTTCACCAGTTCCAGGAACTGGGATTCAAGGCTCCGCTTCCGGCTCAGCATGTGGTGGATCACCAGCTGACTGGAGAAGGCGAATGCATTGACATCGGCCGGTGATACCCCCTCCCCGAGGGTGAGGACCAGCATCCCGTTTTCGGTCTCCACCTCCTTCACCAGCGGTGATTCCAGCAGCTTCTGGCGGAGCGCTCCATTGTCGGAGCATGCCACCTCGATGATCTCATCCTCGGCCAGCAATTCCTTGACCGGTCCCCGGGCCAGCAGTTCCCCTTTCTTAAGGATCGCCACATGGCTGCAGATCTTCTCCACCTCACTGAGGATGTGGGAGGCGAGGATCAGGGTTTTGCCCTTTTTCACCTGATCGATCACGATCTCCCGGACCTCTGCGATGCCTTCCGGATCGAGTCCGTTGGTGGGTTCGTCCAGCACCAGTACCCTGGGATCCCCCAGCAGGGCGGCCGCGATGCCCAGCCGCTGTTTCATCCCCAGGGAAAGGGTTGAAAAACGCGACCTTCTTCGTTCCGACAATTTGGCGATATCCAGGACACGGTCGATGTCCCCGTACCCCATCCCCTTGATGTCGCAAATGATCCGCAGGTTCTTTTCCAGGTTGAGGTAGGGATAAAAATGGGGGGTCTCGATGAGCGATCCCACGGACCTGCGCTGCGCCGGATCGGGTTTCTCACCGAACCAGCTGTAGCTGCCGCTATCCTGGCGGATGATCCCGGTGATGATGGAAAGGGTGGTGGTCTTCCCGCTTCCGTTGGGCCCCAGTATCCCGTAGGCCTGCCCTTCCGTGATCTCCAGGTCCAGGTGCTGAATGGCCCGTACGTGTTTATAGGATTTGGATAAATCCTTGATGCTAAGGATATCCATCATATCAATTGGCAAGCTCCGAGAAAAACTTGATGCGGACCAGCCTGACCTCCTCCTCGCTGAAATACTCTTCCCCCAGTTCGGCCAGTGCCGCATCCACCGACTCGGTCTCCGCTTCCCTGAAATATTCGTAGATCTCTTCCAGTTTCTCTTCGTCCATGATCTCGTTGAGGTAGTAGTCCAGGTTGAGCTTTGTCCCTGAACTGACGATGGCCTCTATCTCTTCGATCAGATCGATGATCTCAAGGTTTTTGGCGGAGGCAATGTCTTCCAGCGGGATTTTCCGGTCGATGCTCTGGATGATGTAGACCTTCACCCCCGATTTGTTGACCACCGATTTGACCACCATATCCTGTGGCCGTACAATATCCTTCTCCTCCACGTACTCTTTGATCACCTCCACGAACTCTTTCCCGAATTTCTTCGCTTTTCCGGCTCCCACCCCCACGATGTTCTGGAGCTCCTCCAGCCTCACCGGGTACTGGATGGCCATGTCCTCCAGGGAGGGATCCTGAAAAATCACAAAAGGAGGCAGGTTCAGCTTTTTGGCCATCTTCTTGCGCAGATCCTTCAGCACATGCAGGAGCTCATCATCCACGGCGCCCGTTCCTCCACCTCCTGCGGCTACCCCCTCCTCCGGGGCGATATCAAAGTCGTGATCCTGTGTCAACATGATCGAATACGGATTCTTTAAATAGTCCTGACCCGCTTCGGTCAGCCTGAGTAAACCATAATTTTCAATGTCCTTCTTAATCAATCCGGCCACCAGGATCTGCCTGAGAACCGCATTCCAGAACTTTGCGTCCTTCTCCTTGCCCGCCCCGAAAAACTCCGAATGATGGTGTTTGTAGGTCTTCACCGCGCTGGTGGCGTTGCCGGCCAGGATGTTTGCGATGTGCTCGGATTTGAACTTTTCCCTGACCCCTAAAATAGTTTTTAAACTCAAAACTATATCTGATTTGCCTTCAAATTTTTCTTTGGGATGTAAACAATTGTCGCAATTGTCGCAACTCCCGGGCATGACCTCTCCGAAGTAGTTGAGCAACAGCTTCGGACGGCAAACGGCCGATTCGGCATAGGCGACGGTTTCCAGCAGGAGCTGCCTGCCGATTTCCTGTTCGGCAACCGGTTTCCCCTGCATGAATTTCTCCAGTTTCTGTATGTCCTTGTAGCTGTAGAAGGCGATGCACCGCCCCTCGCCGCCATCCCTCCCGGCCCGCCCGGTTTCCTGGTAATAGCCCTCCAGGCTTTTGGGGATATCGTAATGGATCACAAAACGCACATCCGGCTTATCGATCCCCATCCCGAAGGCAATGGTGGCCACGATCACATCCACCTCCTCCATGAGGAACTGGTCCTGGTTGGAGGAGCGGGTCACCGCATCCATCCCGGCATGGTAGGGCAATGCCTTGATGCCGTTTACCTTCAGGGTTTCCGCAAGCTGTTCCACTTTTTTCCTGGAGAGGCAGTAGATGATCCCCGATTTCCCGCGGTTGGACAGGATGAATTTGATGATCTCCTTGGTGGCATGCACCTTGGGCCGGATCTCATAATAGAGGTTGTGCCTCCGGAAAGAGTCCTTGAAGACCTGGGCATCCAGCATGTCCAGGTTTTTCTGTATGTCGTTCTGGACCTTCGGCGTGGCCGTGGCGGTCAGGGCAATGATCGGTGCGGTTCCGATCCGGTTGATGATGGGCCTGATCCTGCGGTATTCGGGCCTGAAATCGTGTCCCCATTCGGAAATGCAGTGGGCCTCGTCGATGGCATAAAAGGAGATGTTGACCTGTTTCAGGAACTCGATATTCTCATCCTTGGTGAGGCTTTCAGGCGCCACATAGAGCAGCCGGGTACGCCGGTCAAGAACATCCTTCCGGACCCTGGCAATGGCATTCTTTGTGAGGGAGGAATTGAGGAAGTGGGCCACGCCGTCATCCAGGCTGAAGCTGCGCATGGCATCGACCTGGTTCTTCATCAGGGCGATCAGCGGAGAAATCACAATAGCGGTTCCATCTTTGATCAGTGCAGGCAACTGGTAGCAGAGGGATTTCCCCCCGCCGGTGGGCATCAGGACAAACGTATCATTGCCCCGGAGGACATTGGTGATGATCTCCTCCTGGTTGCCCTTAAAACTGTCAAAGCCGAAATATTTTTTTAGATTTTCGTGCAGTATCTCTCCAATATTCTCCATGCTCTCCCCCTTGAAAAGCTGCGAAAACTAAAGATAACATAATTTGATTTCCGTTTCAAGGGGCTCGGTTTTTTTTTGTTATTTTGCACAACCTTATACCGACCGGTTGTGAGCAAGAACAAAGAAGCGGAAATGACTTTCCTCGAGCACCTGGAGGTAATGCGCTGGCACCTGCTTCGTTCCATCGCAGCCATCGTGATCCTGGGCCTTGTGGCATTCGTATTCAAGGACATTGTATTCGACAAGATCATCCTGACCCCCAAGGAACCCCACTTCCCCACCAACCGGTGGCTCTGCAACCTGGGGGATATGCTGGGATTGAAAAGGCTCTGCATCAACTCCGATCCCTTTCCGCTCCAGACGGTGAAAATGGCCGAACAGTTCTCCATGCACATCATCGTTTCACTGGTGGCGGGCATCGTAGTGGCTTTTCCCTATATATTCTGGGAGTTCTGGCGCTTCATTGTCCCGGCGCTCTATGAAAAGGAGAAAAGGACCGCCGCAGGGGCCGTTTTCTACACCTCCCTGCTTTTTATCATGGGAGTGGCCTTCGGCTATTACATCATTGCTCCGCTCTCGGTTAACTTCCTGGGCAACTACAAGGTGAGCGAAAGCGTGATCAGTGCGCCAACCCTCCGCTCCTACGTCCAGACCATCACCTCGGTGGTGCTGGCAGCGGGGATCGTATTCCAGCTTCCGATCCTGGTCTATTTCCTCAGCAGGGTGGGACTGGTGACCCCCGGATTCCTTAAAAAATACAGAAGGCATTCCATCATACTCATTGTGACCCTCTCGGCCATTATCACGCCACCGGATGTATTCAGCCAGGTGCTGGTGGCCCTCCCGCTGATGGTCCTCTACGAAATTGGGATCCTGATCAGCAAGCGGATCGTACGGAAACAGGAAGAGGAACTCCAGTCCGAATCGAAATCCTGAGGCCCCCATGAAACTGCATACCCATCATCTGGTCAAAAAATATAAGAACAGGAAGGTCGTCGACCAGGTTTCCATCGATGTGGAGCAGGGAGAGATCGTCGGGCTGCTGGGGCCCAACGGGGCGGGGAAGACCACCACGTTTTATATGATCGTCGGGCTGATCACCCCCCTGGAAGGCAACATCATGCTGGACGACACCGATATCACCAAGGAACCGGTATACAGGCGGGCACAGCGGGGCATCGGATACCTGGCACAGGAGGCCTCGGTGTTCCGCAAGCTCTCGGTGGAGGACAACATCCGGGCGGTCCTGGAAATGTCCGACCTGTCCCGGGCGGAACAACATGAACGCGTGGAGTCCCTGCTGGACGAGTTCGGACTGCAGCGGATCAGGAAATCCATGGGGATCCAGCTCTCCGGAGGGGAACGGAGGCGGACCGAAATCGCCCGGGCACTGGCCCTGAGCCCCCATTTTATACTGCTTGATGAGCCCTTTGCGGGCGTGGATCCCATCGCGGTGGAGGACATCCAGGAGATCGTTTCCAAGTTGCGGGAGAAGAACATCGGGATCCTGATCACCGACCACAACGTGCACGAGACCCTGGCCATCACCGACCGTGCCTACCTCATGTTCGAAGGGACTATCCTGAAGGCAGGGACGGCCACCCAGCTGGCAGAGGACGAACAGGTCAGAAAGGTCTACCTGGGTCAGAACTTTGAACTTCGCTGAACGGCTCCTGCCGGTACCCAATCTTTGTATTCCGGAAAAATGAATTAATTTTGCGGGGATTTTGCGGATGTGGCGGAATTGGTAGACGCGCTAGACTTAGGATCTAGTTCCTTCGGGAGTGGGGGTTCGAGTCCCTTCATCCGCACCTTCTGAACCCCTAAACCGCTATGCCATCGGCTTTTATTTTCGATCGTGTCGCGGTTTTTTGTTAATTTTGTACTTTATTTTTCAAACATGGACATTACTCAGGAAAAAGTTGATCAACTCAATACGGTCCTTCACGTGAAGGTCGAACCGGCAGATTATGAAGAACGGGTGGATACCGTCCTGCGCGATTACAGGAGGAAGGCCCGGGTGGACGGCTTCAGGCCCGGGAAGGTCCCCATGGGGCTGATCCGGAAGATGTACCGCACCCCGGTCCTGGTGGACGAAGTGAACAAACTGGTCTCCGAATCCCTGTTCCAGTACCTTCAGGAGAACAATGTAAGGATACTCGGAGAGCCGCTTCCCCACAAAGGGGATACCCCGAAAATCGATTTTGAGCACGATGCGGAATTCGAATTCAAATTCGACCTGGGGCTGGCGCCCGCACTGGAACTGGAGGTAACTTCGAAGGACAAAATCCCGTATTACAAGATCAAGGTGGACAAGACCCAGAAGAAGGAGTATGTGGATTCCCTGCTCCAGCGGTACGGTGAGTTCAAGCCGGTGGAAAAGGCCGGCAAGGACGAGCTGATCCGGGGAACCCTGGTGAAGTCGGATGCGGATGGGAACGAGGTGGAGAACGGGATCAGGGCGGAACATGTCTCCATGTCACTGGACATGATGAAGGATGAGGAGCAGAAAATGCTGTTCAGCGGGACCGGAGCCGGTGATGAGGTGGTGTTCAATGTGAAGAAGGCATATCCCAACGATACGGAGCTGGCTTCCCTTCTCAGGGTGGATAAATCGGAAATCCCCCTGCTGGAAGGCACCTTCAAATGCATCATCGGTGAGGTGGCCCGGTTCGAGAAGGCAGTGGTCGGACAGGAGTTGTTCGATAAGCTTTACGGGGAAGGAGAAGTGAAGGAAGAGGAGGAGTTCATGAAAAGGATTACCGAGGAGATCGAGAGCAACTATGAGCGGGAGAGCGAGTACCGGTTCATGGTCGATGTACGGGAGACCCTGATCAAGAAAGCGAAGATCGACCTGCCCGTGGAGTTCCTGAAGCGCTGGATGGTGGAGACCAATGAGAACCTGACCGAGGAACAGGTGGAAGCCGATTTCGGGAAATACGAGGACGATTTCCGCTGGCAGCTCATCAAGGAGCACCTGCTCAAGCAGAAAGAGATCAAGGTCTCCGAAGAAGAGGCCCTCGGGATGGCCAAAGGGATCGCATTGAACCAGTACATGCAATACGGGATCACCAACGTGCCGGAGGACTACCTGGAGAACTATGCCAGGGAGATGCTCTCCAAACAGGATGAAGCGAGGCGGATCTATGACCAGAAGGCCGAAGAGAAACTGATGGCCGTCATCAAATCCACAGCCAAAGTGGAGGAGAAGGAGATAAGTTCGGATAAGTTCCGTAAATTGTACGAAAAATAAGAACAGACCAGCGTTATGAGCCAACAGGATGATTTCAGGAAATATGTGACCGGGCACAAGGGCATCAGCAGCATGACCCTGCACAGGTTTACATCCCAGTACAACAGCTATATATCACCGACCATTATCGAGGAGAGGCAGTTAAACGTGGCCTCCATGGATGTATTCTCCAGGCTGATGATGGACCGCATCATCTTCCTGGGAGCCCCCATTGACGATTATGTGGCCAACATCATTCAGGCACAGCTGCTATACCTCGATTCGGCCGACCCCAGCAAGGATATCCAGGTTTATTTCAATACGCCCGGGGGAGGCGTGCATGCAGGGCTGGGTATTTACGACACCATGCAATACACCTCCTGTGATATTGCCACCATCTGCACCGGGATGGCTGCTTCCATGGGGGCGGTGCTGCTGGCTGCCGGGACCCCGGGAAAGCGTTCGGCACTGAAGCACAGCCGGGTGATGATCCACCAGCCCATGGGAGGAGCCCAGGGACAGGCCTCTGACATCGAGATCACCACCCGTGAGATCCTGAAGATGAAAAAGGAGCTCTATGCCATTATTGCCCAGCACTCCGGGAAAACCATCGAGCAGGTGGAAAAGGACGGGGACCGGGATTTCTGGATGACCGCCCATGAGGCACTCGATTACGGCATGATCGATGAAGTGCTGGACAGGACCAAGGACAAAACCAAGAAATAATGGACCGTTGTTCATTCTGCGGAAGGGAAAAAAAGGATACCAACCTGCTGATCGCCGGTATCTCCGGTCACATCTGTGACCGGTGTATCGAACAGGCCTACAGCATCGTTCAGGAAGAGCTGGGGGTGCACGGGGAGTTCGATATGGGCCAGATTACCCTGCTGAAGCCGGCAGAGATCAAGAGTTTCCTGGATCTCTACGTGATCGGGCAGGAGGAGGCCAAGAAATACATCTCGGTAGCGGTATACAACCACTACAAGAGGCTGATGCAGCAGGATACCAAGGAGGATGTGGAGATCGAGAAATCCAACATCATCCTGGTGGGGGAGACCGGGACCGGCAAGACGCTGCTGGCCCGCACCATCGCGAGGATGCTTCATGTGCCCTTCACCATCGTGGATGCCACCGTGCTCACCGAGGCGGGGTATGTGGGGGAGGATATCGAAAGCGTGCTCACCAGGCTGCTGCAGGTGGCCGATTACAATGTGGAGGCTGCTGAAAAGGGCATTGTTTTCATCGACGAGATCGACAAGATCGCCCGCAAGAGCGACAATCCATCCATCACCAGGGATGTTTCAGGGGAGGGGGTTCAGCAGGGGTTGCTGAAACTGCTGGAAGGATCCATTATCAATGTGCCTCCCCAGGGGGGGCGCAAGCATCCCGACCAGAAGATGATCCCGGTCAATACCAAAAACATCCTTTTTATCTGCGGAGGAGCCTTCGACGGCATCGAGAAAAAGATCGCCAGCCGGCTCAACACCCAGGTGGTCGGATACAACGCGGCCAAGAATGTGGACCGTGTGGACAAGGCCAACCTGCTGCAGTATGTGGCCCCGCAGGACCTGAAGGCTTTCGGGATGATCCCCGAGATCATCGGCCGGCTCCCTGTGCTTACCTACCTGCATCCCCTGGATTCGAAAGCACTCCGCAGGATCCTGACCGAGCCCAAAAATGCCATCATCAAGCAGTACGAAAAGCTCTTTGAGATGGACGGGATCACGCTGACCTGGGATGAAAAGGTGCTCGACTACATCGTACAGAAGGCCATCGAGTTCAAACTGGGGGCCAGGGGACTGCGCTCCATCTGCGAGGCGATCATGATGGATGCCATGTTCGAGCTGCCTTCCAAGGAAAATCCCGGGGATATCCATATCGGGATCAAATATGCCAGGGAGAAACTGGAAAAGGCCAATGTGAAGCGCCTGAAGGCAGCCTGATGAAGTCGCCGCGGGTCGTTGCATACGTGAGCGTGATCCTGGCCATGGTGTTCTGGGGATTCACATTCGTACTGTATAAATACGCCAACCTATCCTTCCGGCCCACCAGCATCATCTTCTTCCGTCTTTTCGTCTCCATCTTCTTCCTGTTCGGATTCGCTTTCCTGTTCCGGAGGCTGGGCCGTATCTCCAGGAAAGACCAGAAATGGTTCATCCTCATGGCCTTTTTCGAACCGTTCATCTATTTTCTGGGCGAGGCCAACGGAATGACCATGGTCACCCCTACGGTGGGCGCCATTATCATCTCCACCATCCCGCTGATCGTCCCCTTCGGGGCCTATCTCTTCTTCAGGGAGAAGCTGACACCGTTCAACCGGATCGGTCTGGTGGTCTCTTTTGCAGGCGTGCTGATGGTGATCCTGACCAGGAGCGACGGACTATCGGCTGAGCCCCGCGGGATCCTGCTCATGTTCCTGGCCGTGGCGGGGGCCATCGGCTATACCCTGATCGCCAAGAAGCTGCTGGACGATTACAATCCCATCACCATCACCGCCTACCAGAGCCTCTACGGCCTGTTGATGTTCACCCCGCTGTTCCTGGTCATGGAACTGCCGGTGCTCGATCCATCCTCCGTGTCGACCCCCAGCCTGCTTGCCGTGCTCTACCTGGGCGTGGTGGGATCGGGGATCTGCTTTATCCTGCTCAATGTGGCCATGCGGGAGCTGGGTGCCGCAAGGGCGAATATCTTTGCCAACATCGTGCCGGTGGTGGCTGCCCTGGTCTCCTTCCTGATGCTCAAAGAATCCATGCCGGCGCTCAAGATCCTGGGGATCGCCGTCACCCTCCTCGGGCTGTTCATGTCCCAGAGCAGCCTTCTGAAGCTGAAAAGGGGATGGCGCAAAAACGGGATCCCCCATCCCCCCTATTCCTGAAGCCAATGGCAAGCGCGGTACTGATCGTTCAGGGAGAGGGCAGGGGGCACCTGTCACAGGCGATGGCGCTCAAAGAATACCTGGAGGAGGCGGGCCATGAAGTGAAGGCAGTCCTTGTGGGGGGGCGCACGGACCGGGTGCTTCCGGATTACGCCGAAGAAGCCTTCGGGGGCATGCTGCACCGGTTTCACAGCCCCTTCCTGCTGAAAACACCCAACCAGAAAGGGATCCGTGCAGGAAGAAGTATCCTGGCCAACCTGCTGCTCAGTTTCCGCTACCTCTCGGAGGTAAGGCGCATCCGTCACCTGATCGGACACTGGAAGCCGGATGTGGTTTTCAATTTCTATGACGTGGTAGGGGCGCTGGCTCTCCGGAAAGCCGGGACCGGGACCGGCCGGATCGGGATCGGTCACCACTTCCTGCTCCACATGGAGGGATACCGGTGTCCGGGCAGGAACTATCCCGACCGCTGGATGCTGAAGCTGCACACCCGGCTCATCATGCGCTCCTGTGACCGTGTGCTGGCGCTCTCATTCAGGGAAACCAGCGGACAGGGCAAAACGGTGGTCTTCCCTCCGCTGATCCGCCGTCAATGGCGGGAACTCCGGTACCGTCCAGGAGAGCACTACGTGGCCTACCTGATGTCTGGAGGGTACCTCTACGACCTGGTACGCATGGCGCGTGATGTGGAAGGGTTCAGGGCGGATGTGTTCACCGATCTGGTCCCGGAGATGGAGCTGCCTGAAGGGATCCGCCTCCACCGGTTGAGCGGGCCCCTTTTCAGGGAGAAGCTGGCCGGGTGCAGGGGACTGATCACCACCGCAGGTTTTGATACCGTGGCCGAGGCTGCTTACCACGGGATCCCGTTGCTGGTTATCCCGGCACGGAACCACTTCGAGCAGCGGTGTAACGCGGCGGATGCGGAGCGGAGCGGGATCGGCATCGCTGCGGCTTACCCCGGGCCGCACCAGCTGGCTCATATGAAGCCGTCCGATCCGGCCACGTTCCGGACCTGGGCCGGGCGGGCCGGGGCGATGCTGGGAAAAATGATGGAGGAATACTAACCGTCCCGCAAGGGACGTTTAATAAAGACGATGGGAAGAATTGCAGCGATCACCGTGCTGACCCTGCTTCTGCCCCTGGCGGTCCGGGGGCAGAAAGGGGGGGAAACGACCTACAGTTTCCTGGGGCTGACCAATGCTGCAAAAGTGGCGTCGCTGGGAGGGGAGAACGTCTCCCTGATGGACGATGACATCAACCTGGTCTTCCACAACCCGTCGCTGCTGGGCGGGGGTATGCACAACCACCTTACCCTCAATTATGTCAACTACTTTGCCGGGGTCAATTACGGGTATGCCGCCTATGCTTACTCCCTGGAAGGGATCGGTAACCTGGCGGCCGGCATCCACTACGTCAACTACGGGAACTTTGACCGCACCGACGAGCTGGGACAAAACCTGGGAAGCTTCAGGGCCTCGGAATATGCCCTGAACCTCTTCTATTCCCGGTCCGTTATCGATACCTTCCTCACCGTGGGGGTGAACCTGAAGCCCCTCTACTCCTCCTTCGAGCAATACAGCTCCCTGGGGATCGCCCTGGATGCAGGGATCACCTACCACCATCCCCGCACCCTGACCACCGTGGCACTGGTATTCAAGAACCTGGGGACCCAGTTCACCACCTATGCCGGGGAGCGTGAAAAGATCCCTTTTGAGATCCAGGCGGGCATCACCCAGGGACTGGCCCATGCCCCGTTCCGGTTCCATGTGACCCTCCAGCACCTGGAACGGTGGGACCTGACCTACGAGAAACCGGATGACGATCCGAACGGTACCCTGGGTGAGGAGGTGGAGCGCAGCGGATTCGATGTCTTCGGGGACAAACTGATGCGGCACATGGTGTTCGGTGTGGAGTTCCTCATCGGGAAAAATTTCCATGTGGACCTGGGGTACAACTACAAGCGGCGCCAGGAGATGAAACTCACCGCCAGACCTGGGATGGTCGGATTCTCGTATGGATTCGGATTCAGGATCTCCAAGTTCCATATCGCCTTTGGCCGGGCATCCTATCACCTGGCAGGGGGAACCAACCATTTTTCCCTGACCACCAACCTTTCCGATTTCTACAGAAAGCAGCCCTGAGCGGGGGTTCCCTCCGGCAAATCGCTATCTTTGTTCTTCAAACAGCGGCCATGTCGGAAAGCCATCAAATCATCATTGCGCTGGACGGGCACTCTTCATGCGGAAAGAGCACCTTTGCCAGGCGGATCGCCCGCGAACTCGGCTATGCGTACATCGATACGGGGGCCATGTACCGGGCGGTCACCCTTGCAGCCATGGAGCAGGGACTGTTCGACGGAACCGATGCCCCGCCCCCGGAATCGGTCGAAAGGATCCTTGAGGAGATCAGGCTGGACCTGCGGTTCAACAATGACAAACAGCGCACGGAGATCTTCCTGAACGGCCGCATGGTGGAGGACGCCATCCGGACCATGGCGGTGTCGGCGCATGTCAGCTACATTGCGGCCATCTCGGCAGTGAGAAAGAAAATGGTGGAGTACCAGCGGGAGCTTGGGGAAAGGAAAGGAGTGGTGATGGATGGACGGGACATCGGGACGGTGGTCTTCCCCGGGGCGGAAATGAAGATCTTCCTGACCGCCTCCCTGGAGGTACGTGCGGAGCGCCGATACAGGGAGCTGCTGGAAAAGGGGATGAAGGCAGACCTGGAAGAGGTCAGGCAAAACCTGCAGAAAAGGGACCACATTGATTCCACCCGCAAGGACAGTCCCCTGAAAAAAGCGGACGATGCACTGTTGCTGGACAACAGCCGGATCACGGTGGATGACCAGATGGTGTGGTTCCGGGAACAATTTCAACGTGTTTTGGCAGGAACCGGAGATGAGGATTGAGATTGATCCATCGGCAGGATTCTGCTTCGGGGTGGAACGGGTCATCGGGGATGCCGCCTCCAGGCTCCGGGCCGGGGAAATCCTCTACGGGCTCGGAGAAATGGTCCACAACCAGGCCGAACAACGCAGGCTCGGGGAGCTGGGGATGAAGACCATTACCCACGGGGAACTCTCCTCCATGGGCTCCCGGAAGGTGCTGTTCAGGGCCCACGGCGAACCTCCCGAAACCTACCGGCTGGCCAGGGAAGCAGGGGTGGAGGTGATCGACGGGACCTGTCCCATTGTGATCAAATTGCAGGAGAGGATCAGGAAAACCTACCGGGAAATGGACCGCGGGAAGGAACAGCTGGTCATCTTCGGGAAACCGGACCATCCGGAGACCATCGGGCTGATGGGACAGGTGGGGGGCGATGCGCTGGTGGTCACTTCCCCGGAGGATGTATCGGGGATCGAACCGGGGAAAAAGGTGCACCTCTACGCACAGACCACCATGGACCCCGGCCAGTTCCGGAAAGTGGAACAGGCGATCCGCGTCCGGCTGGAAAAGCACTTTCCGGGAGCATCTGAGGGCATGCTTCCGGATCTGTTCCGCTCCCACTGCACCATCTGCGGGCAGATGAAAAACAGGAAACCGAAGCTGACCATATTCGCACGTTCCCACCAGGTGATCCTGTTCGTAAGCGGGAAGCACTCCTCCAACGGGAAAATGCTGTTTGAGCATTGTCTGCGGACCAATCCCTCCACCCACTGGATCTCCGGACCAGGTGAACTTGAAAAGCGCTGGTTCGAAGGGATTCATTCGGTGGGTATCAGCGGGGCCACCTCCACCTCCACGGAACAGCTGCAGCAGGTCCGTGATGCGGTAGCCGGACTGGTCGCCACTTAACCGGATAATAGTAATTTTACCTGTCAATCAACCAAGTGATATGTCAAAAATCAAAAGGATCGGCGTACTGACAAGCGGGGGCGATGCCCCGGGAATGAATGCGGCCATCCGGGGCGTGGTCCGGACCGCCATCTATTACGGGCTCGATGTCACCGGGATCAGGCACGGGTACCACGGGATGATCCATAACCACTTTGTGGAACTGAAGGCCCACAGTGTCAGTGATATCCTTGCCAGGGGGGGGACGATCCTCAAAACAGCCCGGAGCAAGGAGTTCATGGAACCGGAAGGGCGCGCGCAGGCTTACCGCAACCTGAAAGAGGCGGGGATCGATGCCGTGGTGGTGATCGGGGGCGACGGCTCCATGACCGGTGCCAGGGTATTTTGCGACGAGTATTCGGACATCCCGTTCGTGGGGATCCCCGGCACCATCGACAATGACATTTACGGTACCGATTATACCATCGGGTACGATACCGCACTGAATACCGTCGTGGAGGCGGTGGATAAGATCAGGGATACGGCCGGCAGCCACAACAGGCTCTTTTTCATAGAGGTCATGGGGCGCGATGCGGGGTTCATTGCCCTGAAAAGCGGCATCGCTGCCGGCGCCGAGGCGATCCTGATCCCGGAAGTCCAGCACCAGGTGGAGAACCTGCGGTCCTACCTGGACAAGGACTTCAAGCGGAAAAAATCGAGCAACATCATCATCGTGGCCGAGGGGGACGAGGAAGGGGGCGCCTTTGCCATCGCCGACAAGGTCAAAGGGGATTTCGGGGAATACGAAGTGAGGGTGTCGGTGCTTGGCCACATCCAGCGGGGCGGAACCCCTTCGGCCTATGACCGGGTCAGTGCCAGCAAGCTCGGTTTTGCGGCCGTGGAAGCGCTGATGGACGACCAGAAGAGCGTCATGGTGGGGTTCCACAATACCGAGCTGGACCTGGTGCCTTTCAGAAAGGTGATCAAACTGAAGAAGCAGGTCGACCCTGAAGAGATGCAGATGGTAGAGATCCTGTCCGTCTGACCGGGGAACGGCAACCAAATACTCCATGCGGGATGGCACGAAATGACCGTTATGTGCGGGTGATTCTACCGCTGGCGGTGGAAGGGACGTTTACCTACAGCGTACCTCCGTCACTGGCTGATCGGGTGGTTCCAGGGTGCCGTGTCCTGGTCCCGTTCGGAAAAAAACGAATCTACAGTGCCGTGGTGCACTCCCTCGGGGGAGCTCCCCCGGAGGGGATCGTCCCCAGGAATGTGGAGGAGCTGCTGGATGATGACCCCATGGTGACCTCCTTCCAGCTTCAGCTGTGGGATTGGATGACGGCCTATTACATGTGCACGGCGGGGGAGGTGATGAGGGCGGCCCTGCCCTCCGGACTGAGGCCGGAAAGCGAATCCCGGATCCGGGTCCGGCCCGGTTCCGGCGGGACGGTGATCTCCCTCAATTCACATGAACGGTTGTTCTATGAGGTGGTCAGGGAGGAGGGGGAGCTGACGCTGAGGGACCTGGAGATGGCGGGCATCCCCGGGAACCCCGTGGGGATCCTGAAGCGGCTGGTGGAAAAGGGAGCTGTGGAGATCAACGAATTTGTCCGGCCATTGACCGGAAGGAAAACAACCAGCTACCTCAGGCTCGATCCCCTGCATACCTCTGAAAAAGACCTCCACATGATCTTCGATCAGCTGCAGCGGGCCCGGCGCCAGACAGAGGTGCTGGAGCGCTTCCTGCAGCTGGCCGGAGCGGATCCCCTCCGGACCGGTACGCTGGTGCTGAAGAGTGAACTGACCATGCTACGGGGAGGACCGGGTGCGGTGGCTGCACTGATCCGCAAAGGCATCCTGGAGCAGGTGGACCGGGAGGAGCACCCCGGTGCGGGGAGCGGTCACTCCCTTTCTTCACGGGCTCCCTATCCGCTGAATCCTAAACAGCAGGAGGCCCTGGAACAGATCAGGGAACAGTTCACCACCCACCAGACCGTCCTGCTGCACGGGGTCACCTCCAGCGGAAAAACGGAGATCTACTCCCACCTGATCCGTGAGGTGATCGCCCAGGGGAAACAGGTGCTCTACCTGCTCCCCGAAATTGCCCTCTCGGCACAGATCATTGCCCGGATGCGAAGGATTTTCGGGAACGGGGCGGGGGTGTACCACTCCCGTTACAGTGACTCGGACCGGGTCCATGTGTACCGGAACCTGCTGGGGCTGACCGATGAGGCCCCTTACGGGCTGGTGATCGGGGTGCGGTCTGCCATTTTTCTGCCTTTCCGTTCGCTGGGACTGATCATCATCGACGAAGAGCACGAAACCACCTACAAGCAGCACGATCCTGCACCCAGGTACCATGCCAGGGACTCGGCGCAGGTCCTGGCCCTTTATCACGGGGCCCGCGTATTGATGGGAACGGCCACCCCCTCCTTCGAATCGCTCTACAATGCCCGCAACGGGAAATTCGGCTATGTTTCCCTCACCAGCCGTTTCGGAGAGGTGAATGAGCCTGACCTGGTCGTGGCAGACATCCGGCAGGCCACCAAACGGAAGCAGATGGTCTCCCACTTCACCCCCGCCCTGATGGAGGCCATCCGCGGATCCCTGGATGCGGGGGAGCAGGTGATCCTTTTCCAGAACCGGAGGGGATACTCCAACTACCTGGTATGCAATGAGTGCGGACATGTTCCCCGCTGTTCGCGGTGTGATGTGAGCCTCACCTATCACCGGCAGTCGGCAAGGCTCGAGTGCCATTACTGCGGGAAGCACGAACCGCTGCCGGGATCCTGCCCCTCCTGCCATGAAACCAACCTCCGGATGAAGGGGTACGGGACGGAGAAGATCGAAGAGGAGATCGGCCTGCTGTTCGGGGAGGTCCCGGTGGGAAGACTCGATACCGACTCCGTCCGGACCGCCAGGGGATACGAGCGGGTGATCCGTGAGTTCGAACAGGGCAAAACCCGGCTCCTGATCGGTACACAGATGCTTTCCAAAGGGCTCGATTTCGACCATGTGGGCCTGGTGGGGGTACTGGATGCGGACAGCATGATGAATTTTCCCGATTTCAGGTCCTTTGAGCGCAGCTACCAGTTGATCTCCCAGGTGAGCGGACGGGCCGGGCGGAGAAAGAAACAGGGCCGGGTGATCATCCAGACCATGGATCCGGAACACCCGGTGATCCGGTACCTGATGGACCGGGATTATGAAGGGTTCTACAGGGCACAGATGGAAGAGAGGGAAATGTTCGGCTATCCCCCGTTCAGGCGGATGATCAGGGTCACTTTCCGGCACCGGGTCCCCCCGATCCTCGATGCGGCAGCGGACCTGGCCGCCAGGGAGCTGAGGCAGGTGTTCGGGAGCCGGGTACTGGGTCCCCAGCACCCCCCGGTAAGAAAGATCCAGAACCACTTTTACAAGCAGATCATACTGAAGATCGAACGGGAAGCTTCCTATGAGAAGGCCAGGAAACTCCTGAAGGAGGTTCTGGACCGGACGGTTTCCGGAGAAGCCTACCGGACCGTCCGGATCTCTGTAGACGTGGATCCCTATTGAGTATAAAATCATATCTTTGCGCTGCTACAAGGTAACGACATGTTAGAATCCACAGACTTTTCCGCTCTTTTCGATGAATTCCGCCAGAAGAAGGTCCTGATCATCGGGGATGTGATGATCGATACCTACCTGTGGGGGAACGTGGGAAGGGTATCGCCGGAGGCGCCGGTCCCCATTGTCTCCGGGGTGATCGAGGAGAACAGGCTGGGAGGGGCGGCCAACGTGGCCCTGAATGTGAAAGCCATGGGTGCGGTGCCCATCCTCTGTTCGGTGATCGGCGAGGACCTCCGCGGGAAACTGTTCCTGGAGCTCATGGAGGAGCAGAACCTGTCAGACATCGGCCTGGTGGTGGACAGCCACCGGGTCACCACCCAGAAGACCAGGATCATCAGCGGGAACCAGCACCTGCTGCGGGTGGACGAGGAGATGGATTTTTTCCTGTCCAAGCGGATCCAGCAGCAGTTCCTGGAACTGATCAGCAACCTGCTGGAAAGCGGCGGCATCGATGCCATTATCCTGCAGGATTATGACAAAGGGGTCCTGGCCCCCTGGGTGATTTCCGAGGTCGTCTCCCTGGCCGGGAAAGTGCAGGTGCCGGTCCTGGTGGACCCGAAATTCAGGAGTTTCAACCTTTACAAGAACGTTCAGCTGTTCAAACCCAACTACAAGGAGCTGATCAGGGGGCTGAAACTGGACCTTCAGAAGCACGACATCGAAAAACTGGCCAAAGCCATGGCCACCTTCCAGAAAAAACAGGGGATCGATACCCTGATGGTGACCCTGAGCGAACAGGGGATCCTGGTCTCACGGGACGGCAGCTATACACACATTCCTGCCGTTGTTCGCGATATCGCCGATGTGTCAGGGGCGGGGGACACGGTGATCAGCGTGGCGGCCCTTTGCCTGGCAGCCGGCCAGGATGCACCGGCCATCGCGGCCATCTCCAACCTGGCCGGGGGGCAGGTGTGCGAAAAGGCCGGGGTGGTGCCGGTCAGTGCCGAGAAGTTGCTGGCCGAATGCAAACACTACTTTCAAAGTTCATAAAGTTTTGTAATTTTGCGCACCGGATCACCGGACCAGGTTCCACAACCGGAACAGGGTTCCATTCCGGTCCAATCGGGGTATAGCGCAGCCCGGTAGCGCGCTTCGTTCGGGACGAAGAGGTCGTGGGTTCAAATCCCGCTACCCCGACAAAAGAGAAAAACCATCTCGCCGCAGGCGGGGTGGTTTTCACGTTCAGGAGGCTGTCAAATGCCTGCATTTGTAAAGCCGGATGGACGGGGATACCAAAACGGAGTTTTGTGGTTTTTCTCTTTTGAGTCACCCCCCCACCGGCGATCACGAGCCTGCAAAGCAGGCGAGTAATCCCGCAAATCCGACAACCTTGAATCAACATCTGCTCAAAATCAGTCAGTTAGAGCAGATTCTTATGTTTTGCGTGTAAATGTGATTGAAAATTTTGGCAGTTTGTTACTTTATAAATTCCAGGTAATTTTCACGGTTTAGCAATTGCACATCTGCTTTGTATGTTTCAGTCCAGGATTTCGGGACACGAATATTCTTCTTTCCCAATTTAATTTCATACCCTGTCAGGATTCCCTGGTCTTCTTCCACGAGAATAATAGTACCGCCCCTGGCATAGCGTCAAAACATCACGGAATGATCGGGCCTTTTTCTCTTTGAGAAAATTTCCCCTGAATTCTGATTTTTTACTCTATCTGTATCAGTACCTTATTTTATGTTGATGCTGTGAGTGAATAAAGCGTCAGCTTCCCTTATTCAGGTTTTATCTTGAATAATCATTCTTACAACAGAGGCGTAATTTTGAATCCTTTTTCAATTATTACTTCTTTTAAAGGCTGAAAGCAACCATTCCCATGAGAATGTCGTACATATCTATTAAATCCTTTGCCATGCGAAAAACCCTCATTCTTTTTATTGCCTTCACATTTCTCATTTCTTGCAAAAAAAATAATCCCCCAGAAGTAATTATCCTAAGCCCATCAGAAAATTCAACTTTTGAACAGGGGGAGGTCGTTCTTATAACCATTAATGCAGACGATGAAGATGGAAAAGTAGAAGAAATAAGGCTTTATCTGAATGATGTCGGTTTGGCGTTTTTTGAAAATTTCCCATACAATTATTCCTTGAATACAGATGATCTGGATCCTGGAATGTATACAGTAAAAGTTAAAGCAACCGATAATGAAGGAATGGAAGCTACGGATCAGATAACATTCCGTATTACTGAGAAAGAAATAACGATAACTGAGAATTCAATAAAAGGATATGTTCAGAAGGGTCCGTACCTGAATGGGACCAGTATTTCAATAATTGAATTAGATAATTCCCTGAATCAAACTGGTAAAAATTTTGCAACGAAAATCACAGACAACACCGGTCGTTTTGAGATATCCGGGCTCGTCCTTGAATCTGTATATCTGGAACTCATCGCGAATGGATTCTATTTTGATGAGACAAAGGGAGAAAATTCTGAGGCTCAACTTACCCTGTCTGCTCTGGTGGACATTACAGATTCAATGTCCGTGAATGTAAATGTAATGACCCAACTTGAAAGGGATCGACTCGAATTTTTAATTCAATCAGGTAATGCTTATCAGGAAGCCAAGAAGATTGCTCAGAAGGAAGTGTTGTCAATTTTTCATATTGAGAAGGAAGATATTTCTTCCTTCGAAGAGTTAGATATAACTAAAACTGATGATGATCATGCGATATTGCTGGCTATTTCATCGATTCTTCAATCGGGAAGATCTGTCGCAGAGGTTTCAGAGTTAATAGCAAACATAAGTTCTGATATCAGAGAAGATGGTACGCTGGATAACCTGTTGCTACGTGCTGAGATGTTTAATCTGGCTCAACAGATTGACACTATCAGCATCAAAGATTACCTCACTACAAAATATAGCTCTCTTGAGACACCTATAGAAATTTCAAATTTCGGGAAATATATTGCACAATTTCTTGAAAAAGAAAATCCGTTTGATTTAGAATTCATTGTTGAGGATGTCAAATGTTTTGGAACCTCTACGGGAACAATTGATCTTGCTGTCTCTGGTGGAACATTACCATATACTTATGAATGGATACCCAGTGGAGAAACAACTGAGGACCTGATCAATGTATCTGTTGGCACCTATGAGGTAAGTATAACGGATGCTTCTGGATATAACTTCAGCAGCATAACAGAAGTTAAAGAACCTGATTCGTTATATGTAGGGTTAATAGAAACTGTTGATGAATTAAATGGAAATAGTGGGTCTATCAACATAGCTGTAACAGGAGGGGTAATACCTTATCACTATAACTGGTCAAATGGAGATACAATTGAGGATGTCTCTAATCTGTCTTATGGCACATATACTGTTCAAGTCAAAGATGAGAATAGCTGCGCCACAAGTTTGATGGTTAGTGTTTTAGGCTCAGTTATTGATGAAAGGGATGGGAATGAATATGATATTGTTCAAATTGGTGACCAGGTTTGGATGGCTGAAAACCTGGCTTATCTTCCAGCGGTAAATATGCCGTCCCAAAAATCTGATGTGGATCCTCGATATTATGTCTACAGTTACAACTTTAGTGATGTTGATCAAGCAAAAAACAACCTTTATTACGCCAAATATGGTGTATTCTATAATTGGCCGGCAGCTCAGGAAGTCTGTCCAAGTGGATGGCATCTTCCATCAGATGAAGAGTGGAAAGAATTAGAGATCTATTTAGGAATGAAAGCAAGTGATTTGAATTTAGAATGGGGACGAGGTGAAGATGAGAATGTTGGAGGGAAATTGAAGGAGGTTGGATACGATAATTGGCGCAGCCCTAATGACGGTGCCACAAATGAGAGCCGTTTTTCCGCTCGTGCAGCGGGTTATTTGAGTGAATACGAGATAGCTGGCTGGCAACAACAAACATATGGAGCTACATTTTGGACGTTTACACTGCCAGATAATTTAGCATGGGCAAGGTGGATAGACTATGCTTCAAATGGGATTTCAAGAGCTCGAGCCGGCAGCTCGACAATGGGTGGTCGAAGTGTTAGATGTCTCAAGGATAATTAAGCAATCAGGTGACTGATCTCGGAATTAGCTAATAAAAAAACCCGGCATCGTTTTCAGCAGCCGGGGAAAAATTCACCTTTGAATCGTACAAATTCCTGAGCGGTCAATTCATTCTTAGTTCAAATTCCTTTAAATCCAACCTGTTCGCAGGATCCAGCACTCCGGCCGCTTCCAGCTTCCAGGCCCATCGCCATGAATGGCTAAGGCAGCAGGCATTTCCCGGGGGCATAGGGATATTGTCCCTGATTTTTTACATTTATAGCTCTTTTTGAATACCTCCCGAATGAGCGTTCAGTGGATTGTCTTCGCATCGGCCCTGTTCCTTGGATCCTGCAGCATACCTCCGCAAACAGAGATACTCATCGCCGGCGGGGGAACCAGCGGCACCGCAGCCGGGATTCAATCGGCCAGGATGGGGGTCTCCACCGTGATCGTGGAAGAACACGACTGGCTGGGTGGCATGCTGACCAGTGCCGGCGTCAGTGCCGTGGATGGCAACTACAACCTGAAGGGAGGGATCTGGAAGGAGTTTTATGATTCGCTTTCCGCATGGTATGGCGGAGCCGAAGCCCTGAAAACCGGCTGGGTCAGCAATGTCCTGTTCGAACCCCATGTGGGACACCGGATCTTTTTGAATATGGCAGCTGCAGAGGGAGACCTGGAAGTGAAGTACCGCTCCACCGTCAAAGCAGTCAAACGTTTGAAGAATGGATGGCTGGTGACACTGGAATCCGGCGGAAGAACCACCAGGTACAGGGCCAGGTTTCTGATCGATGCCACAGACCTGGGCGATCTGGCGGCGATGGCCGGGATCCCCTGTGATGTGGGAATGGATGCGCGGGATGAAACCGGTGAGGATATTGCACCGGAACAAGCCAACGGTATTGTGCAGGACCTTACCTATGTGGCCATCCTGAAGGACTATGGCCGGGATGTGACCATTCCCAGGCCGGAGCATTATGATCCCCGGCTGTTTGCCTGTTGCTGTAACAATCCCCTCTGCACTGATCCCGTGGAAAAGGAGAGGATCTGGCCGGCGGGGTCCATGATCTCTTATGGCAGGCTTCCCAACCAAAAGGTGATGATCAACTGGCCCATCGAAGGGAATGATTATTACGTGAACATGGTAGACATGGATCAGGACCAGCGGCAGGAAGCGATCCGGAGGGCCAAAGAGCGGACCATGGAGTTCATCTATTTCATCCAGTCGGAGCTGGGGTATGCGCACCTGGGATTGGCCGACGATGAATTTCCCACCGGAGACCTGCTCCCGTTCATCCCCTATCACCGCGAGTCCAGAAGAATTCACGGGAAGGTGAGGTTCACCCTGCAGCACATCACCGCTCCCTACGACCAGCAGCAGAAGCTCTACCGCACAACCGTAGCCGTGGGGGATTACCCGGTGGACCATCACCACCAACGGTACGAAGGAGCCGGTTCCCTGCCCGATTTGCATTTCTACCCGGTGCCCTCCTACGGCCTCCCCCTGGGGACCCTGATCCCTGAAAGCACGGAAGGAATTCTCGTGGCGGAGAAGTCCATTTCAGTAAGCAACCTGGTGAACGGGACCACCCGGCTCCAGCCCGTGGTCCTGCAGATCGGCCAGGCTGCAGGGATCATGGCGTCGCTGGCATGCATGCAGGACAAGCTCCTGTCAGAAGTATCTGTCCGTGAAGTACAGCAGTCCCTTCTGGATCATGGGGCCTATCTGCTTCCCTACCTGGATGTGGAACCCGGGCATCGCTGGTTCAAAGCCATGCAGCGCACAGGAGCCACGGGAGTGATGAAGGGTATCGGACGTAATTCGGGATGGGAAAACCAGAGTTTTTTCCGTGCTTATGATGCGACACTGATGAGTGATTTAACAGGGCTGAAGCAGCTTTACCTGCTTGAACCTTTCATTCCCGATAGTACGGTTGTTACCGTTTCAGGTGCCCTGGAACTGATCGAAGCAATCGCAGCGCAGAATGGTCTGGAGCTGGAGAAGAAGACCATGGAACTGGCCCTGGCGGCCATCGGATTTGAAGACGGGGATGACCCCGGACGTCCCGTTCTGCGGGGGGAAATGGCGGTCCTCCTGGATGGGACCGTGGATCCCTTCGGGTACCGGGAGGTGGATGTATACGGCGATTTTATGGATATTAATTGATGAATCTAATGACTGAACAGAACGATCGAAGGAGTTTCCTCAAGAAGGGAGCTGCATTTGCAGGGGCCGTGGGATTGGGGTCCACGGGCCTGGCTGCCGGTAACCGGCAGACCGAAGAAAAACCTTTGCAACCATCCTTCCTGGTGGAACGGGGGAAGGCGCTCAGGATCACGGGGACCTTCCTGGACGAGATCTCCCACGACATCCCCCATCAAAACTGGGGGGAGCAGGAGTGGGACCAGGATTTCAGGCACATGAAGGCCATGGGGATCGATACGGTGATCATGATCCGTTCCGGGTACCGGAAGTTCATCACCTACCCCTCCAAATACCTGATCGGCCAGGGGTGCTACATGCCTTCCACCGATCTGCTGGAGATGTTCCTGCGGCTATCTGATGCGCATGGAATGAAATTTTTCTTTGGCCTGTATGATTCGGGCAGGTACTGGGATACGGGCGACCTGAGCCACGAAATCCGGGACAACCGCTATGTGATCGACGAGGTCTGGAAGCAATACGGAGAACGCTTTAAAAGTTTTGCCGGCTGGTACATCAGCGGAGAGATCAGCCGGAAAACCAAAGGGGCCATCGATGCCTTCCGGGCCATGGGCCAGCAGTGCAAAGAGGTGTCGGGCGGGCTTCCCACTTTCATTTCCCCCTGGATCGACGGGAAGAAGGCGGTGATGGCCGCCAGCGGGGAACTGAGCAAGGAGGATGCGGTTTCCGTGGAACAACACGAGAAAGAGTGGAGTGAGATCTTTGCCGGAATCAGCGGGGTGGTGGATGCCGTGGCATTCCAGGACGGGCATATCGATTACAATGAGCTGGACGCCTTCTTTGAAGTGAACAAAAGAATGGCAGACACCTACGGTATGGAATGCTGGACCAATGCAGAGAGCTTTGACAGGGACATGCCCATCAAGTTCCTGCCCATCAAATTCGATAAACTCAGGCTCAAACTTGAGGCGGCTTACAGGGCCGGATATGACAAGGGAATCACCTTTGAATTCCCCCACTTCATGAGCCCGCAGTCATCCTACCTGCAGGCGGGTCACCTCTACAGGCGCTACTGTGAATATTTTGATCTGAATCCATGAAAAAAAGAGAGGAAAACCTGCGCTACCTGATCTTCCTATCCCTGGTGGCCGCACTGGGGGGATTTCTGTTCGGATACGATACAGCCGTGATCTCCGGAACCGTGACCATGGTGGTGAACCAGTTCGGGCTGGATTCGCTGCAGACCGGATGGTTCGTCGGTTCTGCCCTGATCGGATCCATCGCCGGGGTCATTTCGGGAGGGGTGATCAGCGACAGGATCGGGAGAAAGCGATCCATGATCCTGTCGGCCATATTGTTTACCATCTCTGCCCTGGGCTGCGCCGTATCCACCTCTTTCGGCCAGCTGGTGTTATACCGGGTGATCGGAGGGATCGGGATCGGGATGGTTTCCATCATATCGCCCATGTACATTTCCGAATTGAGCATTCCGAGGTACCGGGGGAGCCTGGTGTCGCTTTATCAGCTGGCCATCACCATTGGGTTCCTGGGGGCCTACCTGGTCAATTTCAGGCTCCTGACCCTTTCCGGGTCCGCCTATGCCCCTGACCCGGTGCTGTTGCAGAAAATATTTATCCAGGAGGTCTGGCGGGCCATGTTCGGAGCGGAAGCACTGCCGGCCGTCACCTTTCTGCTGGTCATCTTCTTTATCCCGGAAAGTCCCAGGTGGCTGGTGATCCGGCAGAAAGAACAGGGCGCCTCCCGCATCCTTCAGCGGGTATTCAGGAACAGGGAACTGGTCAGGGCCCAGATCCTGGAGATCAAATCTCTTGCCGCAGAGAAAAACGTATCTGAGTGGAGGCAGATCAGGGAGCCCGGGCTGTTGAGGGCCATCCTGATCGGTGCGGCCATTGCCATCCTGGGACAGTTCATGGGCGTGAATGCGGTCCTCTATTACGGGCCGAAGATCTTTGAAGACAGCGGACTGTCCAGCGGGGATTCCCTCTTTTACCAGGTCCTGGTGGGACTGGTCAATGCCCTGACCACCGTGGTGGCCCTGATGATCATTGACCGGGTTGGCAGGAAGCAGCTGGTATACTGGGGGGTGTCCGGGATGATCGTGGCCCTGCTGGCCATTGGGTTCTATTTCACGCTGAGTGAAAAACTGGGACTGTCCCCGGTGTTCCTGCTGGCCTTTTTCCTCTTTTATATCTTCTGCACGGCCATTTCCATCAGTGCGGTGATCTTTGTGTTTCTTTCAGAGCTCTATCCCACACGGGTCAGGGGGCTGGCCATGTCCATAGCCGGGTTGTCCCTGTGGGTGGGGACCTACCTGATCGGGCAGCTGACCCCCTGGATGCTGGAAATCCTGGGACCGGCAGGCACCTTCTTTCTTTTTGCAGGGATGTGTCTGCCCTACATGTGGATCATCTGGAGGAAGGTGCCTGAAACTGCCGGCAAATCCCTGGAAGACATTGAACGCGAATGGATCAGATAAACCTGGAAACCATGAAGGAGGCCATATCTTTTAAAAGTCTTGAAAGCCAGTATAAACAAGAACTGCTGGAATCGGTGGTTCCATTCTGGCTGGAGAAAGGACCGGACCGTGAATACGGAGGGTATTTCTCCTGCTTCACGCGGGACGGGAAGGTTTTTGACACGGATAAGTTCCTCTGGCTTCAGGGGAGACAGGTCTGGATGTTCGCGACCCTTTACAACCAGGTGGAGCAGAGGGAGGAATGGCTGGAATGTGCCGTTCACGGAGCGGAATTTCTGAAGAAGTTCGGGCATGACGGGGAGTACAACTGGTATTTTTCCCTGAACCGGGAGGGGAAACCCCTGGTGCAGCCATACAATATCTTTTCCTATACGTTTGCCGCCATGGCCTTTGCCCAGCTGAACCTGGCCACGGGGAAGGAGGAGTATGCGGATATTGCCCGGAGGACCCTTGAACGTATCCTGGAGAAGGAGGATAATCCCAAGGCCAGATGGAACAAAGCGGTGCCGGGAACCCGAGATCTGAAGAACTTTGCCCTGCCCATGATCATGAGTAACCTGGCCCTGGAAATGGAGCACCTGCTTGACCGGGAGTTCCTGGAGGAAACTGTGGAACGGTGCATACGGACCGTGATGGAGGAGTTTTATGATCCGGATAGCGGACTGATCCTGGAAAGCATCGATGCATCCGGCCGGCTGTCCGACAGTTTTGAAGGCAGGCTGGTCAATCCCGGGCATGCCATCGAGGCCATGTGGTTCATCATGGACCTGGGAGTCAGGCTGCAGCGGCCCGGGTTGATTCGAAGGGCCAGTGAGATCGCGCTGCGGATGCTGGAATATGGCTGGGACACGGAATATGGCGGGGTGTATTATTTCATGGACCGCCTTGGCCACCCCCCGCAGCAACTGGAATGGGACCAGAAACTATGGTGGGTGCACATCGAATCCCTGATCACCACCCTGAAGGGATATCACCTGCTGGGGAATCAGGAGAACCTGGAGTGGTTTCAGAGGATCCACCGGTATACCTGGGAGAGGTTCAGGGATCCGGAGTATCCCGAATGGTTCGGATACCTGAACCGCCGGGGAGAAGTCCTCCTCCCTCTCAAAGGGGGCAAATGGAAGGGGTGTTTTCATGTACCCCGGGGACTGCTGAGATGCTGGCAGATCCTCGAGAACCTGGATGCCTGAAAG
>CAZNSZ010000001.1:72776-91523 GCA_964575865.1 uncultured Bacteroides sp.
ACCCCGGGGACTGCTGAGATGCTGGCAGATCCTCGAGAACCTGGATGCCTGAAAGCACAGCACCCAGCTTCCTCACCGTTGATCAGGTCCCTCCATATCTGCGGTCACTTCTCCGCGTCAAATTCCTCCCGTGAGGGATAGGTGACCGCTTCGCCCCCTTCCCGCAGGAACGCCCTGTTGATTTTGTCCAGGGAACCGGAGAGCAGCGCCTCCACCTCCTGTTCCATGTCACGGACCCTTTTTTGCAGCAGTTCCGTCCGGTCCATCTGGACCCGGGTGGGCCCTCCGCCATAAAAGGCGATGGTCCCGTAGAGGAATCCCACATCCTCCCGCAACCTGGCATCGCCCCTCAGATCCCCGTACCGGGTCACCATCAGCCGCTCCGTGATCCCGTCCAGCTCCGTTTCCAGTGCGTCCGCATTCTTTCTGGCGGAGGATGAGATCCCCGGAAACCTGTCCATGCCCTTCAATCCATCCTTTACGCGGGTGATCACCCGGTCCAGGTAGGCCAGGTCCTCCATCAGGCCGAACACCCTCTGCTGGTAGGCCCGTTTCAGGGCACGCTCCTCCGGGGTGTAGGGTTCATCGGGATTGTCATATTTGGTGAGGGTCTTTTCAAACACCCGGTCGTTCCGGGTGACCCGCACCGTGTAGTCCCCTGCCGGATATTCGATCCCTCCGCCCATCAGCGCGATCTGCATCTGGAAGGGGACCGCCTCGGAACGGGGCGACCTGGGGGGACCCTGGACCGGGATCCAGGTCACCTGGTTGATCCCTGTGCGTGTGACCAAAGGGATCTCGCTCAGTACGTTCCCGTCAGGATCGAGGATCTCCATGGTCATTTTCCCGATCAGGTGGCGTTTCTTCATATAGAAGGTGACAGGGATCCCGGAGGCCGGATTGCGACCCGTGAATTCGTCGTCCACTCCCGGCCATGAAGGTCCGGCCACCACCATGGGGACAGGGGCCCGCTGGTCCAGGAAAACGAAATCCGAATCCAGGACCTCCGGGGTCAGCTGGCGCAGCGGGGTGATGTCATCGATGATGTATACCCCGCGCCCGTGTGTTCCCAGCACCAGGTCATGGTCCCTGGGATGGATCACCATGTCCATGACCGAGACATTGGGGAGTTCATTTTTAAACTGGGCCCAGTGCCCTCCCCGGTCCACCGAGACATAGAGCCCCATCTCCGTACCAAGGAACAGCAGGTCCGGGTTCTCCGTATCTTCCAGAATTTTGTGGCAGTAGGATCCGATCTCCCCGCTGGACAGGGAGGTCCAGCTGTTCCCGTAATCGGTAGTCATGTACACATAGGGTGCCATGTCGTCGTTCCGGTGGCCGTCGAATGTGGCATAGGCGGTCCCTTGATCGAACCGGCCCGGGCAGACGCTGGTGCACCAGGTGTTGGGAGGAAGGCCGGGAATGGCGGTCACGGTATTGGTCCAGCTCCCTCCGCCATCTCTGGTCACCTGCAGGTTCCCGTCATCGGTGCCCACCCAGATCAGGTTCGCGTCCAGGGGCGACTCGGCGATGCAGAAGATGGTGGTATGGTTTTCGGCGGTGGAATTGTCCACGGTCAGTCCCCCCGATTCTGCCTGTTGCTGTTTGGCCGGATCGTTGGTGGTCAGGTCCGGGGAGATGCGGGTCCACGAACTGCCGCGGTCTTCGGAACGGAAGAGGTACTGGGCGCCCACATAGACCCGGTTGCCTGAAGGGCTCATGTGGATGGCCGCATCCCAGTTAAAGCGCAGCTTTCCCGTCTCCTCCGTCTCCATGGGGGCGATCAGCCGCATGCTCTGGAACCGCTTGTCGGTCTGCCCGAACAATCCCCCCTGCATCTGCCAGTAAATGATGTTCGGATCGTCCCTGTCGGGGTGGACCGAAAAACCATCCCCCATCCCGTAATTCTCCCAGTTATGGTTCCGGATACCACCGTAGGAACGGGAGGGCCCGGACCAGGATCCGTTGTCCTGCAGTCCCCCGTAAACATTGTAAGGCTTCTCCATATCAACGCTCACCTTGTAGAACTGGGAAACCGGAAGGTTGCGGATGTGCCTCCAGGAGGAACCATAATCATTGCTCACATAGACCCCTCCGTCGGTGGCCGCATACAGGGTGCGGGGATCCTTTTCCCAGATCCACAGGTCATGGATATCAGGGTGGATATTCCCGCCGGCAAAGGAGGTATTCCTGAACTTCTCTCCCCCGTCGGTGGATACGTAGAGGTAGTTCCCCGGTTTGTACACCCTGCTGGTATCCACCGGGTCGGGGACGATCAGGCTGAAATAAAAGGGTCTTTCGGCAATGGTGGGGGTCTGGTTGAGCAGTTCCCAGTGGGCACCCCTGTCCCTGGACCGGTAAAGCGCCGTACTGTCCCACTCAATGATGGTGAAGACCTGATCGGGATCGGCCGGGGAAACCCTGACCGTGATCCTCCCTTTCTCCCCTGACGGCAGTCCTGATGTCAGTTCCTCCCAGGTGGCCCCCCCGTCGGTGGACCGGTAGAGGGAGGAGCCGCTTCCGCCGGAGTAAAAATCCCAGGCCCTGCGCCTGAAGGTCCACATGCCCGCATAGAGGATATCCGGATTTTCAGGATCCATATCCAGGTCTGAGCAGCCCGTGTTCTCATCCACATACAGCACCTTCTGCCAGGACTTGCCACCGTCCGTGGTCACGAACACCCCCCTTTCCTGGTTGGGGCCCCAGAGGTGCCCCAGGGCGGCCACATAGACCATATCGGGGTTTTCAGGGTGGATGATCACCCTGGAGATCCGTTCGGTCTTTTCCAGGCCCATGTGCTCCCATTTGTCCCCGCCGTCGGTGGATTTATACACACCGGTCCCGACCGAAACAGAATTCCTGGTCCGGGACTCACCGGTTCCCACCCATATGGTGTCGGGCCGCTCCTGGTCCAGGGCCACGGCGCCGATGGAGAGGGTATGCCTGTCAAAGACCGGTTTGACGATTACCCCGCCGTTGGTGCTCTTCCAGAGACCCCCGCTGGCGGTCCCGATGACCATGTGCATGGGATCGCTCTGAAGGGCATCGAGGCAGGTGATCCTTCCGCTCATCAGTGCAGGGCCGATGTGCCGGGCCTGCAGCTGGCCGAAGGAGGAGGAAGTCAGCCCGGTTCCCTCCTGGGCAGCCAGGCCGGGACCGGATAAAAACAGGACAGCCACCGCCATCCCCAGTATACCCGTGATCCGCATCGCCGCTCAACGGTTATTTGGAGAATACCGCATCATCCACCTCCTCATTCACCTTCACCTCCTCGATCATGATGGTGATGATGGTCTGTCCGCCCATCCGCTGCTCCGAATTGAAAGGCATGATAAACCCTTCCACTTCCTGGTAATTGCCGAGCAGGGTTTCCACCTCAGCCTGGGAGCCCTGCATCATGGTGACGGATCTTGCCTTCAGCATCAGGTGGCTGTCCGGATCGACGTAGAAATAATCGATGTTGCCGTTCTTTTTGGTCAGTTTCAGCACATATGCTTCGGTTCCGTCCACCTCCTCGGTGCCCTCCAGTTCAAGCTGGTGCCCCTTTTCTTTCCAGTTCCAGAGCTGGCCGTCCAGGTCTGCATTCTCCTTCAGGGCATCGGCTTCGGGTCCGGTCAGGTCGATGGGATCAGCCGATCCGGTCATGGGATTGACCGCCCAGACGCTCTCCCCGTTGACGGCCTGAATGATCTGGGAGCCCTGCACCTCGATGACCAGCTTGAGTTTGTCGGGCCGTTTCTGGATCATGTTAAAGGGGAATTCCATGCCCATCTGCATGGCTTTTCCGCTGGCCTGAATGGTATTGGCTTTCAGCAGGTTTTCCTGCCCGACGGCCTCAAAATGCTGATCCAGGATCTCCTGGGCATCCTGGGCGGAGAGGAACATTGAGGCCGTGAAGGCCATCACGAGCGCGAAGGTCATTGTTCTTTTCATCTTCTAATATGATTTAATGGTTCATGGTGTGCAATCTTTCATGCGATAGAATAAATGTACCCAATTATCCCTTCAAGTCACCATTCCGTGCTGTTTTTTCCAGTTTTTCTGTTGCCTCCCGGACTGCCGGAGCAGGTTTCCGGGGCTGTAAAACTTTTGCTATATTGACCGGGACGGATTAACCAAGAACCACACGGTGATGAACGCGAAGAAGATTCAACTCCTGGCGGCACTCCTGCTCACAGGGGTCCTGTTTGTTCCCGGCACACTCGGCCAGCAAACCAATCCATACTTTTCGTCCTGGGACAGCCTCGATCTGTCCGGGGACCAGCTGCCGGTGCTGATGCCTTACAACCGGATCATTGATCCGGCCGGGACTCAGATCTATTTCGGGGACAGGGCACTGGAGAACCATGCACTGGATTGCGCCCTTTCGCCCGACCACCGCACGCTGGTGATCATGGGACGGCACGAGCTGGTGTTTTATGATATCGAATCCGGGAGGGTCCTCCACGAATTCTTCACCGGGATGGAGGGGCTGTTCCAGGGGGGGCTCAATACCTATTCGGGCATCCAGTGGTATTTCAAAGGAGGCAAACAGTATGTACTCTGGAGCCTGGTGGCCCAGAGGCGTTCCTATGTGGTCATGGCCGAGTGGGACGGCCAGCAGGCCATTCTCACCAACCATTATCAGTTCCTGCCTGTCGCTCCATCTCCGGTGGCCCTTCCCAATGAACTGGTCATTGTCAGGGAGAAGCAGGCCGATTACTTTGTAGTGACCCTTAACGGGAACAACCAGGTAATCAAGGTCAATATGGAAACCGGGGAGATTGCCTGGGGGACCGGGGTGGGGGTGGCCCCCTACGGGATCGCTGAAGCCGGCGGAAAGCTGTATGTGACCAACTGGGGCGGCGGGATCCCTGACGAATCGGACCCCCATGTGGCAGGGGTTCCCTGGGGCAGTGCCAAGGTGGACCCCCTGACGGGAGCGGTGCGGGAAGGGACCGTGAGCGTTCTGGACCTCGCTTCGGGCGAGGTGCTCAAAGAGATCGGGGTGGGATTGCATCCCAACGATATCATTGCCAGCAGGTGCGGGAGTTTTGTCTATGTGGCCAACGCCAACAGCGATGAAGTTTCCGTCATTAACACCGGAACGGATGAAGTATGCGAAACCATCTCCGTGCGCCTGATGGGGGACGAGAATCCTTTCTGGGGATCCTCGCCCAACGGGCTCGCCATATCCCGGAACGGCAAGCAGCTGTATGTGGCCAACGGGATGGATAATGCGGTGGCGGTGGTCAACCTTGGAAGCCCATCTTCCCTGAAGTGCAAAGCCCCTGAAAGCGTGGTGACCGGGTTTATTCCCACCGGGGCCTACCCGGGTGCGGTTTGCCTGAAGGGATCGGAGATGTTCGTTGCCAACATCGAGGCCGAAGGGGCCAGGATAGGGAACGATGAGCTGATCCCCACCGGTGAGCCCGCATACAATGCCCACCACCAGAAGGCTTCCGTTTCCAGGATCCCGCTTCCCGGGAAGAAAAAACTGGCCGAATATACCGAACGGGTGGTCAGGTCCAGCCAGCTGTTCCGGATCAGCCTTACCTTGCAGGAGCCCCGGGAAGGAATCCCGCCCGTGCCGGTCCCTGCCCGCATCGGGGAGCCGTCGGTCTTCAAACATGTGGTCTATATCATCAAGGAGAACAGGACCTACGACCAGGTGCTGGGGGATATGCCGGAAGGGGACGGGGAGCCATCCCTCTGCGTGTTCGGGGAGGAGGTCACCCCGAACACTCACCGGCTGGCCAGGCAGTTCCAGTTGCTGGATAACTATTATGTGTCCGGAAAATCCTCCGCGGAAGGGCATCAGTGGACCGATGCCGCCATCGTTACCGATAACATCCAGAAGAACATCAGGGGATGGTTCCGCAGTTACCCGCATGTGCAGACCGATGCACTGGTATACAGTCCCACCGGGTTTATCTGGGACAATGCGGTACGAAACGGCAAGAGTGTCCGGATCTACGGGGAGGCATGCATCCCCGTTTTTGCCGATACCCTGGGATGGTCCGATATCTACCGGAGTTACGTGGAGCAGCGGCCATTCGAGTTTACCAACCGGACCACCATCAAACCGGTGGAAGCGCTGCTCTCTTCAAGTTATCCCGGATATGACCACCATGCCATCCCCGATGTGCTGAGGGCGAGGGCCTTCATCGACGAACTGAAAGCCTATGAGCGGATGGAGGGGGACCAGTGGCCGGCGCTGAGCATCGTGGCCCTGCCCAACGACCACACAGCGGGGACCCGTCCGGGCTTCCCCACGCCCAGGGCCATGGTAGCGGATAATGACCTGGCCCTGGGACAGATCGTGGAAGCCATTACCAGGAGCAGGTTCTGGAAGAATACGGTGATCTTCGTCACCGAGGATGATTCCCAGGCCGGGTGGGACCATGTTTCGGCCTACCGCACGGTGGGAGTCGTGATCAGTCCCTATTCACAGCTGAAAAGAACCATCCGCACCCAGTACAACCAGACTTCCCTGGTGCGCACCATCGAGCAGATCCTTGGCCTGCCCCCCATGAATGTCGTGGATGCCACCGCCATGCCCATGTTCGATTGTTTTGAAATGACTCCCGACACCACCGGGTACCGGGCCGTGCCCAACCTGATCCCGCTGGATGAAATGAATCCGGAACTCCATACCCTGCGGGGGAAAGCGTTGCATTATGCGAAAAAAAGCATGGAACCGCAGTTCGAACATGTGGACAGGGGGGAGGACCAGTTGCTGAACCGGATCATCTGGCATGCCATGAAAGGAAAAGAGAGCTATCCCAGGCAGTTTGCAGGGGATGGGGAAGAAGAGGAGGAAGAAGGGGAAAGCGATGGTGACTGAATGTACCCCCCCCACCGCTTCAGAGGGCGGATGGGGTCAGCGCTTCACCACTTTTCGGGTGAGGATCAGGCCCTGCCGCGGAAGGGTTACCCTCGCCACATACACCCCGTTGTGAAGCCCCTCCAGACCCGTCAGGGTATATGAACGCACGGGTTCGTCCATCCGTACGGCACGGACGGTCCTTCCCGTCATGTCGATCAGTTCGAACCGTGCGGCCAGGAGGCTGACGGAGGATTCGAGAACCAGGGTGGAATGGAATGGATTGGGCAGGATCTCCAGGGTGCCTTCAGCCGGGGCGATTGCTGAAACCGGTTCCCTGCGCACGCCTTTATAGATCCTTCCGTTGCTGCCCGCCAGCCAGGCGTGGTTCACACCGGGGGCGGTCAGCCTCCCTCTCACCAGATCGGGGACCATGTCCGGATCGCCGGACCAGGTCGATCCGGTATCCGAGGTATGGTAGATCCATTGCACAGTCTGGCCGCTGACTTTACCGTCCGCATTGAACATCCCGTGCCGCCCGGATGGAAAGGCAATGGACCGTACCTCCCCTTTTCCCGATTCAAAATTCAGCGACCAGGAACCGGGAAAAATGCCCCCTTCTTCCCGCATGGTGTAGACTTTCCCCGTTTTACTGCCTGAAAAACCTGTCCGGGGATCAGAAAAGCGGATGGC
This sequence comes from uncultured Bacteroides sp., assembly GCA_964575865.1. Taxonomy (GTDB): domain Bacteria; phylum Bacteroidota; class Bacteroidia; order Bacteroidales. Next base: position 80,275 of record CAZNSZ010000001.1, read on the forward strand.
CGTCAGGGTGTCTCCGGGGTCCAGACCTGCCAGTCCCTGGGGCATCCATTTGTCGTCCGGCAGGGAGATATTCTCGAAAATACCCGGGAGGGTCTGGTTCGATTTGTTCCTGTAATAGCCGCAGACAAAGACCCCCGTTCCCGGTACAACCTGCAGTTCACCCAGATCGAGGATCGAGGCCACCAGGGAGGAGTAACTTCCGGTTTCCCAGGTAACACCCCCGTCCTTTGTTTCATAGATCTCCGCACCGCCGATGGCATAGCCATGGAGGGCATCGGAAAATTCCACATCCTGAAGGGAAGCCACATCCGGCAGTGCCCCGGTGGTTGACGTCCACGTTTCACCTCCGTCGGTGGTGTGAAGCAGGACTGCCCCGGTGCTCCCTCCGGCCACCCATCCGGTATCCCGGTTGAGGAAGAAGACGGAGCGGAGCTCCCCGGTGGTGCCGCTTTCACGGATTCCCCAGTGCTCACCGCCATCATGGGTCACCACAATGGCGCCGTTGGTTCCCACCGCACATCCGTGCTGGAGGTCCGTGAACTGAATGTCGTTCAGCCACTGGTTGGTACCGCTGGGCTGCAGGGTCCAGTCGAAATGCTGTGCGTTTCCCGGTGCGAAGAGCCATCCAAGGATCAATATAGCAATGATTCGCACAACCTCAGCATCTTCCCCTGGCACAGGGGCTGTTGGTGACAAAGAATCCGAAAAATCCACCCACCAGCAGGCTCTTGATGATGTCGTTGGCCGGAATCGATTCCATGATCCTCCCTTCTGTAAGGTAGAAAAAAGCAAAACCGATGGCAGCGCCGGTGAATACGGCTACCACGGTGCGCCTGAGTTGCGGCCTTTTGATCAGCCGGCTGAAACGGCTCCCCTGCGGTTTGAGTTCAAGTTCTTTAAATTGCATATATATAGATATGTAAATAAAAGAATGTGTAAAGTAACACAATCCCTTCCACATGGGCAAACCATCCCTGCTACGTGTCTTGCTTATTTGTTCAATATTGACCAACTTACTGTCCCGAAATCTTTTTCAAATGGAATCTGCAATGCACCGTTTTTTCAGCCTTCCCGTACTGGCGTGTTTTCTGCTCCCTGCTCTGATCAGTGGCTGCAATCCCTCTGAAAAGGGGCAGTCCAAGGCAGCATATAATTTTGTCCTGATTTACACCGATGAGTTGCAGTTCAGCGACCTGGGCTGTTATGGCGGGGCGTTTCCCAGCCCCTACATCGATCAGCTGGCCCGCGAGGGAATGTTGTTCCGTTCGGCTTATGTAGCTGCCTCCATGTGTACCCCGAGCCGCTATTCCGTGCTTACCGGCCAGTTCCCGGGTCGTTGTTCCGCTCCTTCTTTCATGGAAGAGAATCCGGTGGAGGATCCCTGTAACATTGCCTGGAACTCTTGGATCACAGGGGATAAGGAAACACTGGCAAGGGTGCTGGGAAGGAACGGGTATGTGACGGGGATGGCCGGTAAATGGCATGTGGGAAGGATCCCTGATCATGTGGTCCAACCGGGATTCGATCCCGGTGACGACCCAGCGGAGCCTGAGGTTCAGCTGAAACTTGAAGAACAGCAGCGGATCTACCAGCGGATGGTCAGGGAACAGGCGGGATTCGACTACGCTTACTCGGTGGTCTGGAGCAATTACGACGGCCACCCTGTTGAAGCCCTTCAGTTTCATAACTTTCCCTGGATGACCGGGGGAGCGGTGCGGTTCCTGGAAGAGCAGCGGAACAGCCGCAGCCCTTTCTTTCTTTATTTTACCCCAACAGCCATTCACGGCCCCAACCATGTGAAGGATCTGGAGCGGGATGTGACCCTGACCCCGGAAGGAAGGGATCCGGAAATCCTCCGGTACCAGCTGGATGTGGATGCAATTAAAGCGGGTATGGAGGACGTTCCGGGGGGACAGAAACACCGGTATGCCGGAATTGCCCAGACCGATCATGCAGTGGGAGTGATCCTCAAGAAACTGGAGGAGCTGGGAATGGCTGACCGGACCGTGGTGGTTTTTATCTCCGACCACAACATCGAGCCGGGTAAGGCAACCTCCTACGAGAAAGGAATCCATGTTCCTATGATCGTCCGTGTTCCGGGGATCACCTCGGGGCAGGCCACCGGGGCACTCGTGCAGAACATCGACATTTATCCCACCCTGCTTGAGGCGGCAGCCATTGCATTACCGGAGGAGTACACCCTCGACGGACAGAGCTTCTGGGATGTGCTGGAAGATCCGCGGTCGGATGGCAGGAAACATGTTTTTTCAGAGAACGGGTATACCCGTTCGGTGTCGGACGGAAAGTTCAAGTACATTGCCCTGCGCTATCCCCGGAACATGGTGGAGCAGATGGAGCAGGGGAAGCTTGATCATGTTCCAAGCTATGTGGGGGCGTGGCCCCAGGCCCATTCGGCCATTGCCATGAACTGTTATCCCAACTATTTCGATCAGGACCAGCTCTATAACCTGGAAAAGGATCCCTATGAACTGAATAACCTTTTCGCGACAATGACCGGATCGGAAGAGCTGGTCCGGCTGAAGCAGGCGCTGGGTGATCACCTTTCGGGCTTCGCGCATCCCTTTCCGCTCGATCCTGTCCCGTTCCTGGAGACCCCTGCCTATGACGATCTTGTGAAAAAGAATCTTTCCTATGATCTTTCTGCCATTCCATGGCTCAGCAGGGACCATGGAATGATCCGCTGGCCACCGGAAGGCCGGTAGGTCACAGGTTACCTGCTGCCGGAACTATTGCTGAGTGATCAGCCCTATGGCCGCTTCACGTAGACCACCTTATCGTCTCCCCGGTCGTAGAAATCTTCAAAACGTGCCTTTTCGATGTATCCGTTCTTCAGGTAAAAAGCACGGGTGGGGGCATACAGGTCCCGTGACGAGGTCTCCACATAAATGGTCTCCCCGCCCAGTTTCCGGATCTCCGATTCGGTCTCAATAAGCAGCCTGCGGCCGATGCCCCGGTTCATCTGGTCCCGGTGGGTGGCGATCCAGTAGAGATCGTAGCTGTGGAGGGTACAGGGGATGAGCCCGAAGCAGCTGTAAGCGGCGGTGATCCCTCCGCTCTCCGCAAAAATGAATGCATAGCCGCTCTCCGCTCCTTTCACCAGCCTTTCCTCCACCAGTTCGACCGCAACCGCGATCTCGTCCTCCCTGAAAAAACCGGAAGAACGGACAATGGACTCCACCCGCTCTGCATCTTCGGGTTTGACCTCCCTTCTGAACATTATTTCTTCCATAAACGGTGCGGAATATCTGAAACGATTCGTTCAATCATGTTCCTGTAGGAGATCCCTCCCCGTGCGCAGGCTGCCACGAATCCGGCATCGGGCGCGATGCAGGGGTTGGCATTCACCTCCAGCACCAGGGGACGGTTGAGCGCGTCCACCCTGAAATCCACCCGGGCATACCCCCTGAGCTCGAAAAGATCCCAGCAACGGAGACTGATTACTTTCATCTGGCGGACCAGTTCCCCGTCCTCCGCAGGCAGGTCAAAAGTCCTGATGGTGTTGCTGTATTCAAAGGAACCGGGGTCCCATTTGGAAGCGAAATTGAGGATCCTGGGCTTTCCCTCGGGATAATCCACATACTGCATCTCGGCTGCCGGCAATGCTTCGGGTCCCCCGGGACCTGCCAGCAGGGAGAGGTTGAATTCACGGCCCTCGATATAGGTTTCCAGGAACTGGCCGGTCACATCGGGTTGGTCCAGGAAATCCCTGACACGCCCGCTCCCTCCTTTCATGACCGAGGAATCGGTGATCCCTGCCGATCCGTCCTCCCAGACCGGCTTGAGCATATAATCCCCTTCCGGGTCCGGCCTGGCTGCTGATCCGGGAAGAAACCAGTCAGGGGTAGGGATGCGGTTCGCTTTCAGGATCTTTTTGGTGCGCACCTTGTCGGTGGTCACCATGAGCGCATAGGAGGACGATCCCGTAAAGGGGACCGCCATGGATTCCAGCAGGGAGGGGACCAGATGGATCAGGGAACCTTTTCCGCCCAGGGTCTCCACCAGGTTAAAAACCAGGCCGGGGGCGGCATCCCCCACCGCGGACCGGGTCGATTCCAGGTCCAGGCCGCAAAAGTGGCGCCGGACCCGGTACCCCAGTTCACAGAGGGCCCCCTCCACTGCCTCTGCCTGGGCCAGCACATCCAGCTCGTCGCCGGAGGGATCCTCAGAGAGCGTATTGATCAACAGGAGTGCCTCTTTCATGGGCCTTTGTGGTGATTTTCCGGACGGCCGATTCCATGATCATCTCCATCAGCTCCCGGTAAGGGATCCCGTGCAGCGTACAGAGGATCGGCAGGTCCGAGTGTTCGGGATGCATCCCCGCAAGCGGGTTCACTTCCAGGAAATGGGGGATCCCTTCCCCGTCGAAGCGGATATCCACCCTGCCCCCGTCCTCGCACCGCAGGGTGCGCCAGACCTGCAGTGCCAGGCCGGCGCAGGCATCCCATGCCTGTGGATCGGTCCGTGTATAAATGATCCGCTCTTCGCACTCCTCCTTGTTCACATAGGAGTAGACCCCCGATTCGGCATTCTCTTTCAGGATGATCTCGATCACTCCCACGCACCTGGCCCGGTCGCCTGTCCCCACGATCCCCGCGGTGAATTCCCTTCCGCTCAGGTAGGTTTCCACCAGCACGGGCTGTCTGAACTGTTCAAGCAGCGAGGTGCATACCCCGGTCAGCTCTTCCCGGTTATGGATGACCGATTGTGCGGTGATGCCTTTGCCGGTACCTTCGGCCAGCGGTTTGGCAAACAGCGGGAACGGAAGATCGATTTTTCCGATGTCGCCGGCAGAATAGACCACCCGGTGGTCAGGGGTGGCGACCCCGGCAGCCCCGACCACCACTTTGGTCAGTGCCTTGTCCAGGGTCAGTGCCATCACCAGGGGTCCTGAGAATACATAGGGGATCCGGTAGGCATCCAGCAGGGCAGGCACCTGCGCTTCCCTGCCTGTCCCGTAAAGTCCCTCCGCAATATTGAAGACCAGGTCCCACCGGTCCCCGCGGCTCAGCCGGCCGACCAGGTTCTTCAGGTGCCCGATCCGGTCGGTCAGGTAGCCCAGTTCCTGCAGCGTGGTTTCGATGGCGGCGATGGTGCCCTCACGGTCAAATTCAGCGGTCTCCTCCTCCCCGTACCCCATCTTCAGGTATTCATCCCGCAGGTCATAGGTGATCCCCACTGTCAGGGGAAGGTGATATGGACGGTTGTTCATGGTCATGTTCAGTTAATGGTTGTAGAATGCATGGTGGAATCCCTGGAAGAAATTCCTGGCGTTCACCCCGAGCACCCTGTTCTTATACCCGCCCTCCTGTACAAACAGAAGGGGGATGCGGAGGGCGCCGATGAGTTCCCCGTTCTTACGGAGGTCTGCCGCGTTCAGGTTCCAGGTCCCGGTGGGGTCCCCTTTGGCAGTGTCCAGTCCCAGAAGGATCACCGCGTAGTCCGGTTTGAACCTGCGGATCCTCTCTATGGCCCTGCCGAGCACCTCCCTGTAATGGTCGCTGCCGATCTGTTCCTTCAGCGGGTAATTCACGTTGTATCCCTCGCCTTCGCCCCTGCCTTTCTCTTCCGCGAATCCAGCGAAATATGGATAGGCAAAGGAGGGGTGTCCGTGTATGGAGATGGTCAGTACATCCTTCCTGTGATAGAAAATTTCCTGCTGGCCGTTCCCATGGTGGTAATCGATATCCAGCATGGCCACCTTCCCGTATTTCGAAAGGAAATGGGCGGCAATGGCACCGTTGTTAAAGTAACAGAACCCGCCGAATACCTTTTTTTCCGCATGGTGGCCCGGGGGCCGGACCAGCGCATAGGCCGCCCTTTTCCCGTTAAGGAGCTGGACCGCCCCGGTCAGGGTGCACTCCACTGCCCTGCGGGCCGCCAGGTAGGCATTCTTGTTCAGGGGGGTGAAGGTATCGATGCAATAGTATCCCGCCAGCACGCTGTCGTCGGTGGGCGCCCGGTGGTTGTTCCTGACCGGGAAGACATAGGGGTAGATCGATTTACCGGGAGGAAGCGATTCGCATACCCGCCTGAAGTACCTGATATAACCAGGGTCATGGACCTCGCTGATGTGGGTTTCGGAAAAACGCTGGGCGGGGATCTCCCGGAAGAGGCCCGATGCCTGCAGTTCCGACAGGATGCTGGATATCCTTACCGGCGATTCCACATACCCGCGGTCCTTCACATGGTGAATGGAGTGCCGGTCATTGACGATCAGGGTGATGAGGTCCGTGGAGGGGTGCTTTACCGGGCGTGCTGCCTGATCCTTCTCCTTCCGGAGGTACCTGGGTTCCCTCAGCCTGACCGGGTCATCGTTGATGGAACCGACCACCCGGGCGGTATAATCCTCCGTAAGGATATCCCCGTATTTCCTTTCCAGGATGGCGCGGGTGATCTTCCGGGCCTGCTTTTTACCCACCGGGGGATGGCCCAGAAAATCGCACACCAGGAAAGGCGGACAGCTGTTGTCCTCCTCGGTGATGGGGGTTTCATAGGCCGTATTGATCAGCGGGAAAGCCCCGAACTGCTCGTAAAACCTGAGCCTGGCCCGGTTTTCCGCAATCAGTGGCCCATTGAGACACACGGCTGGATCATCGGGCAGACATTCGAAAAACAAGCCGCAGGCATCGAGCCTCAGTGCCTGCTGCCGGCATGATTCATACAGGGAGCTGCCGATCCCGCCACTGATCACATCCTTGCGGGTGGCAATGAAGTCAAGGAAACAGAACCGGAGATCGGGGGCAAAGCTCATCAGGGAGAAACCCTGAACGGTGCCCGACCTGTTTTCTGCCACCATGAGCGAGGTCCGGAACCGGAATTTGAGCGGATCGGTCAGCTGTTCCGGGATCTGGGTGATCAGCTTTTCCTTCACATCGGGGAACCTGCTCTTCAGAATGGACTGTACCTGCGCGACGGCGTTCCTGTCCGATGGAAGCGTATCATCCAGGATATGTCTGATGATCAGCATGGGTTCAATTCCTCCCTTTATCGGTCTGCACTTCAGAACGGCTGTGTGGATTCCGGATAGAGGAAATGCCTCCCTTCATAATTGCGCAACACGTATCCTTCCGGTGTGACCTCCGCCACGTAATCGGGAAGCAGGGGGATCTTTCCTCCTCCCCCGGGCGCATCGATCACAAAGTGGGGGATGGCATAGCCGGAAGTGTAGCCGCGCATTTCCCGTATGATCTCCAGGCCTTTTTCCACGGGGGTCCTGAAGTGGGACGATCCCGGGATGGGGTCACACTGGTAGAGGTAATAGGGTTTAACCCTTGCTTTAAGAAGCAGCTGGGCCAGCCTTTTATACACCCCCTCCCCGTCATTGATCCCTTTGAGCAGCACCGTCTGGCTTCCCAGCGGAATACCCGCATCGGCCAGCCGGTTGCAGGCGAAGTTCACCTCCGGGGTCATCTCATCCGGGTGGGTGAAATGGATACTCATCAGCAGGGGGTGGTATTTTTTCATCATTTTCACCAGCGCCGGTGTGATCCGTTGCGGGAGGACCACCGGGATCTTGGTGCCGATCCGGATGATCTCCACGTGGGGGATCATCCTCAGTCTGGAAAGCAGGTATTCGAGCCTGTTGTCCGACAGGGTCAGCGGATCTCCCCCGGACAGCAGCACATCCCTGATCTCCGTATGCTTCCTGATGTATTCAAAAGCCGCTTCCCATGCATGGAGGCTGGAATGGACCTTCTCTTTTTTTGAGACCATGTGGGACCGGGTGCAGTACCTGCAGTATGCGGCACAGACCCCCGTGGTCAGGAAGAGGGCACGGTCCGGATAACGGTGCACCAGCTGTGGCACCGGGCTCTGGTTCTCCTCCCCCAGCGGATCGGCCCGCTCGGATGGATCCGAAAGGAGTTCCTGCAGTACGGGAACCATGGTCCTGCGGATCGGGTCCAGGGGATTCCCGGCATCGATCAGGGAGGCATAGTAAGGGGTGATCCGTAGCGGAAGCCTTTTCTGTTTCTCCATGGAGGCGCGCTCCTCTTCCGAAAGGGGAAAAAACCGGTTCAGCTCCTGCCAGGAGGTGATGCTGTTGGATAACTGCCATTGCCAGCTGTTCCACTGCTTCACGGTCACGTCCGGATAGTACTGCTTCCGGAAATGAAGTGACTTCTCTCCCATGGGGGGGGTCAGCAGTTTCCCGATTCTTCTGGTTGATGGTTGTTGGGCTCCGGAGGGTGAGAGCAGGTCCGGCGGCTCTGTTTCATTTTCCTCATACACCGATGAGGACAACGAAATCAAACGGGGAGATTTCATTTCAGGCTGAAACTGGTGTGATGTTGTTCAGGCTCTCTTGTTTAATGAATGTTTAACCATTTTAAGAATTCACCCAATACCCTTGTGGATGTTCTTCCTGGTGCATGTGACATTCACAGTGCAGCAGATTGCCACAGGTATTTTTCAGCTAAGACGAAAAAAAAGAGAAAAGTAATGGGGTTGTCGGAAGAAATTATCAAAAAAAAAATGAAGCGAATGATCATCATCCGTCGAACCAAATGGCAGTCTGGTTGTTATGATCGGGGATTCCGTTGAATTCCTTTAACAAATATGGACTTAATCACAATGAACGACATGAAAAAAACAGCGCTGATCACCCTTTTTGCAGCCATCGCCTTCTCAGCAGTGAATGCACAGACCAACAAGGAAGAGGTGGAATTTTTCCAGTCCCTTTTCGGGATGGAGAAAAAAGCCATCGTGGCCGAATTCGTGCAGACAGAGGGAGAGGCAGGGGAGGCCTTCTGGTCCCTCTACGACCAGTATGAGACCGAGCGGAAGGAACTGGGACTGCACCGGTATGACCTGATCAGGGAATATGCCAGCAATTACATGAGCATGAGTGAGGAGAAGATGGATGAGCTGGTGGCTAAAATGATCAAGCAGAAAAGCAGCACCGACAAACTGGTGAACAAGTATTACAAGAAAGTGAAAGCGGCATCCGGAACCAAGGCCGCCACCCAGTTCTTCCAGATCGAGAACTACTTTATCAGCGCCATACGGCTGAGCATTTACGAAAGCATCCCCTTTATCGGGGAGCTGGATCAATAATCTGTAAACCGCTACCCGGTATTGCTGATGGCGGAGAGTTTCTCCCTGTCAGCGATGGCAATGTTTTTCCCCTCCAGTTGGACGATCCCTTCCTGTTCGAATTCCTTCAGGAATCGGACCACATTCTCAACGGAGATAGAGGCAAAATCGGCGATGTCCTGCCTGCTCAGGGTGGAGAATACCTCTTCCCTGAGCAAAGGCCCCGATGACAGGTACAGGAGCGTTGAGGCCAGCTTTCCCCGCATCTGTTTATAGGAGAGGTTGGTCACGATGTCGAGCAGGTGCTGTTCGGTCCCGTAATTCTTGGAGGTGATCCGCAGTGCGAATTCCGGATTGGTCCGGATCAGCGCCTTCAGGCTCTCCTTTTCGATCATCATCAGCTCCGATTCCTTCAGAGCGACGGCCGAGTAGGGATAGGTGTCCCTGCCGAAAATGGTGGAAAAGGCCAGGAAATCTCCGCTGCGGGCGATCCAGAGGTTCAGGTGTTTCCTTGCACCCGTCTCCAGGTACACCTTGACCAGTCCGTGCTGGATGAACAGCACATGGGGGGCAAAGGCCCCCTGTTTGAAGATATGTTCACCTCTTTCATAGGCGAGCTGGGTCTGCTTCCTGTTCAGCGATTCGAATTCCTCCCTGGAGATCAGGTGGAAGCAGTCCGGGCCGCTCCTTTTTTCCATGTGGACTTCTCCGTTTTGTGGGCCTGCATCCCCGGCTGAACCGGAGGATACTGACCGTCCAAAGATACATAAATTGAAAAATGACAGGAAAAAACTTGCCGGATAGCAACGGGACAGGATTTCATCTTCAGGCGGAATTCAGGATCTTTGTACCCGCAAGAACAACCGATTTACACCTTTAAAAAAATAGCAATCATGAAAATGTTACACACCAACCTGCATGAGATCGAGACCGCCGCTGAACTGGAAAAAATGATCAGCGAGCATGAGAACGTGATGGTATGCTGCGGCCGGATGGGCCCCATGTGCATCCCCGTGTATGAAGTGATGGAAGAACTGGAGGAGGAGCGCACAGACATCAAATTTGCCGTTATGGCCTTCGATTCACCCGAGGCCGGGATCATCCGCAATGCCCCCGAGTGCAGGGGATTCATGGGACTGCCCTTTACCATGTATTACAAGAACGGATCGGTGGCCAAAGCGACCAGCAGCATCCAGAGCATGGACCAGGTGACCACGATCCTGGACGAGCACTTCACCGCTTCCAGCGTGGAGAAGGCGTAAGAGCGCTTTCTGAGCAAGTCCACAGTGAAAGAACCATGGAAGAACGGTATGATGTGATCATTGTGGGTGCCGGGGCGGCCGGATTGACCGCCGGCATCTACACTTCCCGTGCCAGGCTCTCCACCCTGATCCTCAACGAAGGGCCGGTGGGGGGGCAGATGGTACTGACCAATGAGATCGCCAACTATCCCGGGGTGGAAACCACCAGCGGGTATGTGCTGGCAGGGACCATGAAGAAGCAGGCCAAAGCGTTCGGATGCAGGATCAAATCGAACATCCGGATCGCCGGATATGACCTGCAGGGGAAGGAGAAGAGGATCCGGCTCGAGGATGGAAGGGCGTTCAGGTCCGGGGCAGTGATCCTGGCCCCCGGGGGGAGGCCCCGATCGCTGGACATTCCGGGTGAGGAGACTTTCAAGGGAACGGGGATCTCTTACTGTGCCACCTGTGACGGGGATTTTTTTACCGGGAAGGAGATCGCGGTGGTGGGCGGCGGTAATTCGGCCCTTGAAGAAGCGGTCACCCTCACCAACTTTGCCAGCAAGGTGACGGTGGTGCACCAGTTCGACCATTTCCAGGCCTTTCAGCATGCCATCGACGAGGCCCAGAGGAACCCGAAGATCTCCTTCATCATGGAATCCGAATTGCGTGAATTCTCGGGTAACGGGGTACTGCAGGAGGTGACTGTGGAGCACCTTCCTTCGGGGAACCGCTCCAGGCTGAAGGTAGACGGGGTGTTCATTTTCGTGGGCTATACGCCCAATACCGGTTCGCTGAAAGGCGTGGTGGAACTCAATGACCGCCGGGAGATCCTTGTGGATGAGCGTCTGCAGACCAGCATCCCCGGGGTATTTGCGGCGGGGGACTGCATCCCCAAAAGGTACCGGCAGGTGACCACGGCGGTGGCTGACGGCACCGTGGCCGCCCTGGCCG
>CAZNSZ010000001.1:91623-109167 GCA_964575865.1 uncultured Bacteroides sp.
AGGTACCGGCAGGTGACCACGGCGGTGGCTGACGGCACCGTGGCCGCCCTGGCCGTATCGGAGTACCTCAGGTCCTGATCAGTTGATCCAGTAAGAGAGCTTGACGGCGATCCCGCGGTCCCTGGTCTGCCAGCCCGCAGGATGTGCATTTTCGGTATACACGATAAACAGGTCCGAGACCGGTGCAAACCGCCACTGGAAGCGCATGTTCAGGTTCACATTGTCCACCTGGTTGTTGTACTGCACAAACGTGGTGAAAAAGAGGTGCTCCGTAAAGGTGAGGTCCAGCCGGGGCCCCACCAGGATGAGATCCGCACTGGTATAGGGATCAGGGAGCAGGACCCGGTTGAAGGAACTGGTCAGGGAGAGGTTGGCATAGGGCTGTACCCTGAAACCGATATCCCCGTTGAGGCTCAGCCGGGTTCCGCCGTAGAATCCCCCGTACCGGGCACCAAGGGCGTAGGTGAGCAGCTGGCGCTGGTTGGACCGGTACATGAGTGCCCCCTCGGTCCAGTTGAATTCACTTCCCGCAGGGATCTCCACTCCCCCCGTGTTGGTGGGATCGAAGGGTTCCAGCAGCCTCACGTATCCCTCCTCCACCGAGACGGATAGCACGCTGCGGTCGGTCCAGGTGATGGAATAGCTCAGGTCAAACTCGCGGTCGGTGACCGAAAAACCGGGTTCAAAGAAGAGCTCCGCCCTCAGTTCGGGCCCGTGGTTGGCGATCCAGCGGGACACGGGATAGAACTGGTATCCCACGTGCGGACTCGACTGGTGGTACCCGGTGCGCCGCACAAAACCCATTTCGGCCAGGTAATTGTCCCCCACATAGGACTGGCTCCATCCGGCGCTGAAATGCTGGGTCTCATACTGGATCGAGGCTGCGGACGCGAACCGGTGATCCTCCGCCTCCGGGGCGAACGAATGGTGGTAAAAGGCCTTTCCGGTCCACCGGTTATCCGCACTGGCAAAATTGAATTCCGCTCCGGCCACCCGGTTAAACCGGTTCGCCGTGAAGGCAGTGTCCTCGGCCACCCCCAGCGCCTGCTTGTTGGTCATGAACAGGGTGACGTTGGACCGGCTCAGCACCTTGCGCTGCAGGGTGGCCACACTGAAATTGGTGGCCGGGATCTCCTCACTGGCGCGGGTCTGCATGTTCATCAGTCCCAGCCTCCAGTTCTCCCCCGCGTTCCCGCTCAGCCTGGCCCCTGCCAGGACCGGGGCGTCGAGTCCGATCCTCCTGGAGAAGAAGGGCCGCAGGCTCTCTTCCCCCAGGTTGGCGAACAGGTCGCTGTTCTCCAGGAAGAATTTCCGCTTCTCCGGAAAGAAAAGCTCGAACCGGTCCAGGTTCAGTTGCTGCCGGTCCACCTCCACCTGCGAGTAATCGGGATTGACGGTCACATCCAGGTTCATGGAGGTGGATAGGATCACCTTGGCATCCACTCCGGCACCGCCTCTGAAATCAACCTTTTCCCCGCTTTCCATGTCCCGTGTGGCCTGTCCAGAGAGATAAGGGATCAATGAAAAACGCACCCCGGAGGGCGGCGGCGGCTCGTCCCACACCAGGGTGCCCGTGTGGGCCAGGCTGGCTGACTGGAACTGGCGGGGCACCGGTGCCCAGCTCGATTTTTCATTGGCTTTCAGGTCCAGCCGGCTGAAGTTGATCCCCCATTCCCGCACCCCGTTCCCGTAGCGCACAGTCCTGAAAGGGATCCGGAACTCGGCCACCCAGAAATCCGGGTGGTTGCTTACCGCCGAGTACCATTTCCCGTCCCACTCCAGAGAGACATTCCCCCCTTCGGACTGGATCCCGTCCCACTGACCTCCCACCGCATTCACACCGAATGCGAATCCGTTGGTCTGGTCGTTGTAGGTATCGATGGCGGCGAAGAAGTTGTCGTTGGACTGAAAGCTCCAGTCCCGCCGGAACGATTCCACGGGCCGTTTTCCTGGAAGGGTATCGTGACAGATGATCCCCATATAGAAATTGTCGTCGTCATAGGCCATCATCACCTCGGTCTGGGCCCGGGCATACCCTGTGTCGATGGGCAGGATCCGGTAAAAAGGACCGGTCCTGCCGGCCTGCTTCCAGACCGGTTCATCCAGTACCCCGTCCACCTTCACCGGCTGGACGGTGCGGTTGGCATGGAGCCGGTATCCGGATCGGTTCACAGGATCGGTCTGGGCGATGGAGTCAGTAACGGTGGCCAGCAACAGGGCCGGCAGAAGAAGAAACAGGGCGCGCATTTCAACCGCTAAGATAATCAAGAAGGCGGAACATCAATTGCTGGTTACCCGCAAAGCAGCCATTCTCCTTCAGGATTTCCTTTTCGGTCTGGACCGCCGGGCCCCCTGTCAGTTCGTGACGGCCGTGTTCCAGCAGTTCCCGGACCCCTTCGGGGGTGACCTCCAGGTGAAACTGGAGAGCGACGACCCGCTCCCCGTACAGGAATCCCTGGTTGGGAAAAGATAAGGAACTGGCGATCAGGGTGGCCCCCTCAGGAAGGGTGAAGGTATCGCCGTGCCAGTGGAACACTTTGCGGGCAGGGGGGAGGTCCGGCCAGATCCGGAACGTGCCCGGGGCGGGAAGGAACCGGATGCGGTGCCATCCAATCTCTTTTTCTTTTCCGGAATATACCGTTGCCCCCAGTGCCCTGGCCACCAGCTGGGCCCCCAGACAGATACCCAGGACCGGTTTCCCGGTGCCGGTGAATTCCCTGATCCAGGTAAGCTCGTCCGGCATCCATGGCGTGGTCCCTTCATCGATTGCATCCATGGGCCCTCCCATAATGACCAGCATATCCGTTTCACCCTGAGGGGGGAGGGGATCCCCCTCCCAGAAACGGGTCACTTCCAGCCGGTGGCCTTCACTTTCAGCCCAATCAGCGATTACGCCCGGCCCTTCGAAGGGAACATGCATGAAACAACGGATCCGAAGGCTGCGGGGCATCAGCACTCCTCCCGGATGAAGCGGCAGAGCATTTCCCTGACCAGTTCGATGCTTTCGATGTAGTAAGCGGCGCTGGTGGTTTTGGTGCCCACCTTGAGGGTGTAGGCGCCATCGGGCATGGCTTCGAAGGTAAATTCGTCGGTCCAGTCATCCCCCACGGCAAAAATGAAATCGTACCGGACATTGCCCATTTTCTGAAGGGCCGCCCTCCCTTTATTGATCCCTGAGTACTTGATTTCCAAAACCTTGTCCCCGTCCATTATTTCCAGGTTCAGGTTGGAGGTCAGTGTCCTCAGCTCATCCTTCAGCTCCCAGGCACGCTGCATGCCCAGGTCGGGGTCAGCGTTCCGGTAGTGCCAAACCAGCGAAAAATTCTTGTGCTCGATAAAGGTCCTCGGGGTCTGGTCCACGTAATACTCCAGGAGCGGTTGCACCGAATCTTTCCACTCGTTATCGATCTGTTCGAACATGTGCCAGTCCCCCCCGGGTTCCCTGATCCAGACCCCATGCTCGGCGATGAAGTGGATATCCCAGTCGGGATCGAACCATTTCCCTAGGGTCTCTTTGTCCCTGCCGCTGATGATCACCACGGTATTCTTTGTGTCGGCGGTCAGACCTTTCAGGATCATATAGAGCTGGTCGTCCGGCCGGGCGTCCTCCGGATTCTCCCTGAACCAGGAAAGGGTCCCGTCATAGTCCAGGAACAGGATCCTCTTGCCGGTTTCATGGTAGGTATCGATGATCTGGTGCATGCGGGTGGTGTTGACCTTCCGCGTAAGCCTCACCTCCTGGATCTCCTTCACTCCCTCCAGGCTTTTCATGAATTCACTGGCCCACCGGTGCACATTGTACCGCTGCAGGCGTTGCATCATCACCTTGTTGCGCCTGACCTGTTCCTCCTCTTCCATTTCAATGGCCTGGCGGATCGCCTCCGCGATCTCGTCCAGGTTGTTGGGATTCACCAGGAGGGCCTCGTGCAGTTCCTTGGCCGAACCGGCCAGTTCACTGAGGATCAGCACCCCGGTCCCGTCATGACGGGAAGCCACGAATTCCTTGGACACCAGATTCATCCCGTCCCTCAGCGGAAGGATCAGGGCAATGTCGCTCAGCGAATAGATATCGATCCGTTCGTCCATGCTGAAGCGCTGGTTCAGGTACCTCACGGGGGTCCATGTGATGGTGCCGTAGTTCCCGTTGATCCTGCCCACCAGCTCATCCACTTTGGCCTTCAGGTTATAAAACGTGTCGCTGGTCTCTCCCGAAGGGATCGCCTGGACGATCATGCTCACTTTGCCCAGGTACTCCGGGCAGGATTGCAGGAACCGTTCAAAGGCCCGTATGCGCTGCGGGATCCCTTTGGTATAATCGAGTTTGTCAATGGAGAGTATGAGCTTCTGAAGCTGTCCCGATTCCTTGAAGAGCCGCATCTCCTCCTGGATGACCGAGGGCCGGGCCTGGTTACCGTGGATAGAGAGCGCTTTGTTCCTGAACCGGTCGTAATTGATCCCTTTGGGGAAGACATCCACTTTCAGTGTTCGCTCCCCCAGCGAGATGCGGTTAAATATGGAGTCCACCCCCGTCAGCCGCCTGACGGAGCTCATGAAGTGACGGACATAGTCATAGGTCTGGAAGCCGATCAGGTCGGCACCGAGCATCCCCTCGATGATCTCCAGCCGCCAGGGAAGCATCCGGAAGATTTCGAAGGAGGGGAACGGCACATGGATGAAGAGTCCGATGGAGATCCCCGGCTTCTGCTCCCTGATCATCTGGGGGAGCACCATCAGGTGGTAGTCATGGATCCAGAGGATGTCCCCGTCGTTGATGATCTGCAGGATCTTCTCCGCATACATCCGGTTGATCCTGGTATATGCTTTCCACCACACTTCGCTGTAGGTCACATAATCGGTGAAGTAATGGAACAGCGGCCAGATGGTGTTCCTGGAAAAACCGTGCAGGTGCTGTTGGTGGTCATGGCTTTTGGGGAAAAGCGGAACGCAGTTGAAGGGGATCAGCTGGTGCTCCAGCTCTCCCATCTCCCTGGCCGTGAAATTGTGGTTCTCGATCCCCGTCAGTCCCACCCACACCGGATGGTAGGAGGCATAAAAGTCCTGCAATCCGGAGATCGTTTGCTCATCGGTTTTTTTGATCGCAAATTCCTTTCCCCGGTGTTTGATGCTCACGGGAAGCTGGTTGGATGCCAGGATCAGGCGCTTCATGGGTGGATTTTAGCCGGTTTGATTTGAATGCTTCTATAAAATTAGATACCTTAAAGGCCAATACCAATTATTTATTTCAACAAATGGCCTTTACACCCAAGTTTGACGCTGTTGTATTCGATCTGGACGGAGTGATCACCAAGACCGCCCTGGTCCATGCGGCCGCATGGAAAAAAATGTTCGATGAGTACCTGAAATCGAGGGAGGAGCGTTTCGGGGAGCCATTCAGGGAATTCACCCATGCGGGTGACTACCTGCCTTACGTGGACGGGAAACCCAGGTACAAAGGGGTGCAGTCGTTCCTTGATTCGAGGGGGATCGACATCCCCTTCGGGGATCCGTCGGATGACCCGGAACAGGAGACCGTCTGCGGGCTCGGAAACCGCAAGAATATCATGTTCAACCGGGTGCTGGATGAAGAGGGCGTGGAGGTTTACGAGAGCTCGGTCGAACTGATCAAAGGATTAAAGGCTTCCGGAGTGCGGATCGGAGTGGCCTCCTCCAGCAAAAACTGCAAACCCGTCCTGGAAAAGGCGGGACTGCTGCACTATTTCGAAACCCGTGTGGACGGGGTGGTCTCCGCGGAGATCGGGTTGCAGGGAAAACCGGAGCCCGATATTTTCACCACCGCCTGCGATAACCTGGGGGTGGAGTACCACAGGTCCGTGGTGGTGGAGGATGCGGTTTCCGGGGTGCAGGCGGGCAGGAAGGGGAATTTCGGGCTGACCCTCGGGGTGGCAAGGGAGAACAACATCCAGGAACTTTTTGCGGGGGGTGCCGACCTGGTGGTGGAGGACCTGGGCGATCTGGGCCTCGAGGGCATCAACCGCTGGTTTGAATCGGGGCTGGATGAGGATGCCTGGACCCTCAGGTATTACAATTACGACCTGGAAAATGAACGGTCCAGGGAAGCGCTCCTGGCAGTGGGGAACGGCTATTTCGGGACCCGGGGGGCCATGGAGGAATCCGCTGCCAACGGGGTGAACTATCCGGGCACCTATGTGACCGGGCTGTTCAACAGGCTGGTGAGCAGGGTATCGGACCGGGATATCGAGAATGAGGATTTTGTCAACATCACCAACTGGCTGCCGGTCAGTTTCCGGGTGGATGGCGGGCCATGGTTCGGATTTGACCCGGATCCCTCCTTCAAAGTCCATAGGATCCACCGGATCCTTGACATGCGGCGGGGGGAGCTCATCCGGGAGTTGGAGGTAGAGGATGCACAGGGACGGAGGAGCCTGGTCCGTTCCGTCCGTTTCGCGGGCATGGCCGATCCCCACCGGGCCGGTCTCCGCTATTCGGTCACCCCCCTCAATTATGAAGGCACTGTGAGCATCAGGAGCCAGCTCAGGGGGGACCACAGGAATGCGGGAGTGGAGCGGTACAACGACCTGAACCAGCAGCACCTTGAGCCGGTTACGGAGCGGCAGGATGAAAGGGGGATGCAGCTGGTGGTCAGGACGACCACCTCCCGCGTGGTGATCGCTGCCTGCTCCAGGGACCGCATTACCCGGGGGCAGGTTGCCTCGGCCGCCTCTGAACAGGGGAAGGGCTGGATCGGGCAGGAATTCCTGGTACCGGCCCGACGGCAGCAGGAGGTGACCCTGGAGAAGCTGGTCACACTGTATACCTCCCGGGATCCGGAGGTGGAGGACCCGCTGGAGGAGGCCCTGTCCACCCTGTCGAAGATGACCGGATATGAAAGCGAACTGAACCTGTCGGCCGGCCGCTGGAAAGAGATCTGGCAACAGATCGATATGCCCATCGCGGGGGACCGGGAAGCGCAGCGCCTGGTGCGGCTTCACCTCTACCACATGATGGTGACCGCCTCTCCCCACCATGCCGGCCTTGACTCGGGCATTCCCCCCAGGGGGCTGCACGGAGAAGCCTACAGGGGGCATATCTTCTGGGATGAACTCTACATCCTTCCCCTTTACAATTTCCATTATCCCGAGGTGGTCCGTTCGACCCTGATGTACCGCTACCGGAGGCTCGATGAGGCCAGGGCCTATGCGAAGGAGTACGGATACCGGGGAGCGATGTTTCCATGGCAGAGCGGGAGCGACGGGAGGGAGGAGACCCAGGTGATCCACCTGAATCCCCTTTCGGGCGAATGGGGGGACGACTACAGTTCGCTGCAGCGGCATATCTCCCTGGCCATTGCCTTCAACATCTGGAACTACTACCACGCCACCGGGGACCTGCCTTTCATGGAGCAGTACGGGGCGGAGATGCTGCTGGATATCGCCTCATTCTGGGACAGCAAATCGGAGCTGGACCCTGACGACAACCGCTACCACATCGACCGGGTCATGGGCCCGGACGAATTTCATGAAAAACTGCCCGGGTCCGGTCACGGGGGACTGAAAGACAATGCCTACACCAACATCATGGTCAGCTGGCTCATGGACCGTTGCTTCAGGATCATGGAGGAGCTGCCGGTCAGTGCGAAAGAGCGGATCCTGAAACAGCTTTCCCTGGAGCAGCGGGACCTGGACCGGTGGAAGGCGATCATGAAAGGCCTGGCCCTCCATATTTCGGAAGAGGGGGTGGTGGAACAGTTCCACGGATATTTCGGGCTCGAGGAGCTCGACTGGGACCACTACAGGGAGAAGTACGGGGATATCCACCGGCTCGACAGGATCCTGAAGGCGGAAGGGCGTTCGCCCGATGCCTACAAGCTCTCCAAACAGGCCGATTTTCTGATGACCTTCTACAACCTGGGGGAGGATGAGGTGACCCGGATCATCGGGACGCTGGGGTACCGGGTACCCAAAGACTATTTCAAAACCAATTTCGATTACTATATCCGGCGGACCTCCCATGGATCCACCCTCAGCAGGCTGGTCCATGCCAGGCTGGCCTGGCAGATGGGAGAGAAGGAGACGGGCTGGGAACTTTTCCTGGATGCGCTGCGGAGCGACCTGGTGGACATCCAGGGGGGTACCACGGGCGAAGGGATCCACTGCGGCGTGATGGCGGGAACCGCAGTGGATGTCATGATGACCTACGGCGGATTATCCATGTGCGGCGAGGTCCCCCGCCTGGATCCGTCCCTTCCGGAAGGGTGGAAGGAACTGGATTTCGGATTCCTCTTCAGGGGGGTGCGCTACCAGGTCGCGGTTTCCGGGGAAACGATCACCATGTCTGCCCGCGGAGGAGGGAAAACGGAAATAAAAGCGGATATTTGCGGGAAATTGTACACACTGTCTGAAAGTCGAACGGAAACGGTTGCGCTTCCATAAAACCCCCTGTTGCTATGCTGGGTGATGTTCTCCTGATCAACGATATGCACAAAGAGGCCGCACAGGCCATTTACGACCACATGCAAGGGATGTGCGCTCACAAGGAAGAGCGGTACAGGTGCGTGGTAGCTATTTCGGGGGAGTCGGGTTCCGGCAAATCGGAACTGGCGCACAGCCTCGGAAAGCTGCTGAAGGATAACAACATCCGGGTCAAAGTGATCCATACGGACAATTACTACAAGATCCAGCCGCTCCTCCGGGAGGAGTGGCGGCGCAACAAAGGATTTGACAAGATCGGCCTGGAGGAATACGACTGGGTGAAGATCAAAAAGACCATCCGGGACTTCAAGGAGGAACAGGAATGCATGATTCCCTGCATTGACCTGATCCCGGAACAGGTGGACAAGCTGATCACCGATTTCAGCAAGATCGATATGCTGATCATCGACGGCCTCTACGCCATTCAGGCCCCTGACATTGACCTCAGGGTGTTCATCGATCTCACCTACCATGAGACCAAAATCAACCAGATCATCCGGATGAAAGAGGCCATGAGTGATTTCAGGCTGAGGATCCTGGAGAAGGAACATCAGGCAGTGGCTTCCCTCAAGCCCCTGGCCGATCTGATCGTGGACAAATCATACCGGGTGGTCACGGCCGAGGAACACATGCAGGGAAAATGAGCCGGGAAAAGCTGCCCAAGATACTGTACGTGGATGATGAGGAGATCAACCTGGACCTCCTGCGCCTCACCTTCCTGAATGAATTCAGGATTATCACAGCCCCTTCGGCTGCCGATGGCCTGGAGCTCCTGGAGAGGCAGCCCGACATCCGTGTGGTGATTTCCGACCTGCGGATGCCCGGCATGAACGGTTTCGAATTCATCAGGGAGATCAAGTCACGTTACCCGGAG
The DNA here is from genome assembly GCA_964575865.1 of uncultured Bacteroides sp. Classification (GTDB taxonomy): domain Bacteria; phylum Bacteroidota; class Bacteroidia; order Bacteroidales. Next base: position 100,948 of record CAZNSZ010000001.1, read on the forward strand.
AAGATCTGCATGCTGCTGACCGCCTACATGGAATCGGAGGTGATGATGGAGGGATTCAACAGGGAACTGCTCTTCCGGTACCTGATGAAACCCTTTAACAGGGAAGAACTGAAGGAAACCCTTCATGAGGCGCTGAACAGGTGATGTCCCGGCAGTCCCGGATCAGTGGTTGCTGAGCGGCAACAGGATATCCACCCTGACCCCCCCATGTTCATTCCTGATCCGTATGTTTCCCTGGTGCTCGCTGATGATCAGGTAACTGATGGTCATTCCCAGTCCGCTGCCCTTCCCTGCTTCCTTGGAGGTGAAGAAGGGATCGAATACCTTCTTGAGCTCCCCTTCCGGGATGGCGGGGCCCGTGTTGAAGATGCTGATCCGGGCCAGCGGGCGCCGGTTCTTGGCGTCTTTCACAGCGGTAAGCTCAATTCGTTCATTCCTGCGGACCTCTTTGCCTTCGATGGCTTCGATGGCATTGTCCAGGACGTTGACAAATGCCTGCTGCATGGGCTCCTCAATGCACCTGATGCGGAGCCCGGGATCGATGCGGCGCTGGAGGGTGGTATGGTCCGGCAGCCTGGATTCGAATTCCATGAGGACCGGGTAGAGCAACCTGTCCAGCGGGTGGTCCTTCTTCTCCTCGCGCCCGGAGCCGGAGAAATGCCTGAGGCTCGATACAATTTCCGAGGCCCTGTGGATCCCTTCGAAGGAGGACCTGGTGATCCGGTCCATCTGCTCCAGCAGCCTTCCCTGCTCGGGGGTCACCTCCTGCTGGAGTTTCAGGTATTCCCCCTTCAGGGTATTCAGGGCGTGCAGGCTGCCCGAGATGAAATTGAGGGGATTGTTGATTTCGTGGGCGATACCTGCCGCAAGTGTTCCCAGGGAAGCCATTTTTTCAGCCTGGGCCAGCTCCTGTTGCTGGGTGCGCATGGTCTCCTCATACCGTGTATTCTGCAGGAACAGTATTCCCAGGCTCAGGTTGACGAACAGGAAGATGAATACGGGGACCAGGTTGTAATAGAAGCTGTTCTCCCTCACAATGGGGATGATCTCCTCTCCGGGCGGGGCCACATGGATCAGCAGGTTATCGATGAAAAGACCCAGCAGGAAATAAAGGAACAGGGTGATGATCAGGGCATTCCGGTGCCGGATGGGGTGCAGGATGAAGTGGGGGATCAGCGAAAGTGCGATGGGGACATAGGGGAACCAGAAAAAGAATTCCGCCTGAACCTCTCCCGCCAGGGTTGGCAGCAACAATATCAGGAAAGGGGGAATGGCCAGGACCACCACCCGGGTCAGGCCGATCCAGCCCAGGCGGAGAAACCCGAGCGATAACAGTCCCATGAGGATGAGGGCATGGTAACGGAGGGTAATGGGCAAAACACTCCCCTCCGCATGCAGCAGCACGATCACGACGGTAAAGAGCAGGATGTAAAAATAGTGGATGAACACCAGGGCCACCACCTCCTTCTGCTGATCAAACCGGTATCCCAGCGAGAACCTGGTGTAGGAGGGCCATCTGAACGGACTCATGGTATCAGGGTTGCGATCACCTAAAGTTATCTCCTTTTCCGGAACAAAAATCTACGGGAAAGTGTGTTTGATCAAAAAGTGCCGGGGGTGCAACTATCTTCCGCTTTTTCCCGTTATACAGGGGAAAGGTTCAAATAACAGGAAACAATGAAAACACGAATAAGAAGACACTCCATCACGGCCATTGTGCTTGCAGGCTCTCTTTTGCTGTTCACGGTTTCATGTGACAGGGAGAAGGAAGAGGGGCGGCCGGAGCTTCCTCCCCTGGAAAGCCTGGTCATGGATTTCTCCGCATTTGACCATCAGACCGGGGGGTTGAAAAGCACCGGTTTGACCTATGAAAACTTCTTTCATGCATCCCTGTCGCTGTTTTTCTGGAATGCGGCATCCACGGCGACCATCGCAGTTCCTGCGGCTGCCTATGTGCATGCCCTGGACCAGGACCCCGACTACCTGGGGGATCACACCTGGGAATGGTCCTTCGGCTTTTCCGTACAGGGACAATCCTTTGAAGCCGTCCTGACCGGATCGCGCATCAGCAACGAGGAGTTCTCCATGGAAATGGTCCTCTCGCCATCCGGGGAACCGGGGCAGCAGGTCAAATGGTTCGATGGGGTGGTCCGCTACGACCACACCCATGCCCTCTGGAATGTATACAGCCAGGAAGGGATCAGGCTGCTGGAGGCGGAATGGGACAGGGATTATGAGACCGGGGTGACCGGACTGACCTATACCTATGTGGAACCGGGAAAAGAGGAGACAGGAAGCCATATCAGCTATGCGAGGGATCCGGAACTGTTCTACGATGCATCCTACACCATCTCCCTTTCGGACCGGGAGACCCTCATTGAATGGAATAGCGCCACGCTTGAAGGGCGGGTTATGGACAGCACCCGGTTCGGAGACAATGAATGGCATTGCTGGGATGCGGCTGAAAACGGACTGGCGGACAAGCAATGCTCACCTCTATGATCGCAACGGGCTGAAGCAGGAATTGCCCGCTGTCGGGCCGCTGTTGAATGGCCCGGACCACCTCCATGCCCCTGAACACCTTTCCGAAGGCCGCAAACCCCTGGCCGTCCGGATTCCTCTGACCTCCCTGGTCAAGGGATGGCTGGTCGCCCAGGCAGATAAAGAATTCGGTGGAGGCTGAGCCGGGCCTGTTCCTGGCCATGGAGATCACCCCGTCCGTATGCCTGATCCCGGTCACCGAGGTTGGTTCATGGGGGATGACAGGGTAACGCTCCACCAGGCTGTCTGCCAGAAGCCCTCCCTGGACCACTTCGATCTTCACCCTGCTGTCCGGCTGGTTATCCATCCGGACCACCCTGTAGAAGCTGCTGCCGGCGTACACGCCTTCATCCACCAGACGGAGGAAATTCTTCGCGGTGACAGGCGCTTTCACCGTATCGATCTCAAGGCCGATTTCACCCAGTGTTGTTTTCATGGTCACCCTCACCGTGCGGGGGGTCCCGCATGAAACCATCATGGCCAGAAGGAACAGGGCCCGGACGGGTTTCATGTTATGCGAGCCGGTGATCGGTTGCGAACCGGTCGAGCACCTCCTTCAGGGTGGGCTCCCCGATCTCCTGCAGGTCATAAAATACGCGGGCGGTGGGCTTGTTGATACTGATGAGCCGGTTCAGGTCAATGGGGGTGCCGATCACCACCGCATCGCATTCGGTCCGGTTGATGGTCTGCTCCAGGTCCTTCAGCTGCTGCTCTCCGTATCCCATGGCCGGAAGGAGGGTCCCGATCCCCGGGTAGATGCGGAAGGTCTCTGAAAGGCGCCCGATGGTGAACGGACGGGGATCCACCAGCTCGGTGGCTCCGTATTTTTGTGCCGCCACCACACCTGCACCGATCTTCATCTCCCCGTGGGTGAGGGTGGGGCCGTCTTCCACCACCAGCACCCTTTTCCCCCTGATAACCTCCGGCCGGTCCACCCGGATGGGGGAGGCCCCGTCGATGACGGTTGCGGAGGGATTCACCTTCCGGATATTCTCACGCACGGTCCGGATCCCTTCCGGAGGGGCAGTGTCGATCTTGTTGATGATCACCGCATCGGAGATCCTGAGCACCACCTCACCGGGATAATAGCCCACCTCGTGTCCCGGCCGGTGTGGATCGGTGATCCCGATGGTCAGGTCGGGCTGGTAAAAAGGAAAATCGTTGTTGCCTCCGTCCCACAGGATCACATCGCATCCCTCGGGATCATTCTCGGCTTCCCTCAGGATCGCTTCATAATCCACCCCGGCATAGATCACGTTCCCCCTGACCACATGGGGTTCATACTCCTCCATCTCTTCAATGGTGCAGTGGTGGGTATGCAGGTCCTCGACGGTGGCAAAACGCTGAACCTTTTGACTGACCAGGTCACCATAGGGCATGGGGTGACGGACGGCCACCACCTTCAGCCCTTTCTCCATCAGGTATTCGATCACCTTCCGGGAAGTCTGGCTTTTGCCGCATCCGGTCCTGACCGCGCATACGGCAATCACGGGTTTGTTGCTTCTGATCATGGTCCCGGCGGTACCGAGCAACGAAAAGTCAGCCCCCGCCGCATTCACCACCGCAGCGATGTGCATCACCTTCTGGTAGGGAAGGTCGCTGTAGGAAAATATACAGGATTCAACCTGCAGCTCCCTGATCAGCGAGGGAAGCTGCTCCTCGGGATGGATGGGGATGCCTTCAGGATACAATTTCCCTGCCAGTTCCGGGGGATACTTCCGGCCGTCGATGTCCGGGATCTGGGCGGCGGTAAACGCCACCACGTTGAATTCCTCCCTGTCCCTGAAGCAGGTGTTGAAGTTGTGGAAATCCCTTCCTGCAGCCCCGATGATAATGGTGTTCTTTCTGGTCATATGAATGTCGGATGATGGTTCTGAGGGCCTAATTTATGAGAATATTCCCCAGCCGGGACTGAATATGCTGAAGAATAGGCAGCGGTGGCATTCTCCCATAAAACAACTTCACGCTGAATACGTAATATAAGTATTGGGGTTTTTCGAATAATTTTTACGAAATTCGAAAAAAAGGGTGCTCAACGTGAATTTTCTTGCACATACCTACCTTTCAGGCTGCAATGAGGAGATCATTGTGGGGAACTTCATGGGGGATTATGTGAAAGGGAAAAACTACAACAGGTTTCCGGACCAGGTCCGGAAAGGGATCCTGATCCACCGCGACATCGATACCTACACCGACATGCACCCCATTACGCGCAGGAGCAAGCTCAGGATCTCTCCCCGCTACCACAAATATGCCGGGATCATCATCGATATCTTTTACGATCACTTCCTCGCATCCATGTGGGACGATTTTTCCTCACTGCCCCTGCAGGATTTCGTGAACCGGACCTACGATTTGCTGAAGCGCAACTACAAGGTGCTCCCGGAAGCCATCAAGCACTGGTTCCCCACTTTCCTGGAGAACAACTGGATGATGGCTTACCAGACCGTCGATGGCATCGAGCTGGTGCTGGAGCGGATGGCGGCCAACACCTCCCTGCCCAACCACGCCGGTTACGCCGTGGAGGTACTGAGGGACCGGTATGACCTGTTCAGGGAGGATTTTCTGGAGTTCTTCCCCGCCATTATCGGATTCCTGGAAGAGAAGTACGGGATAGAGATCAGTGCCCAGCGTGCAGGCTATCCCGACTGTTAGGCGGATTGTTTATTCTCCGTTGTAAGGGTGTGCCCCGGAAGGGTATCCACTTTTTTCAGCTTGTCGTACTCGGCCTGGTAGAAAAAGGCATCCGCTCCCAGGGCCGGTTTCAGATCACTCAGCCAGAGGGCATCGGGATCGAAACGGGCGTAAAAGGGGATGCCGACCCAATGCGGATTCCTTCCCTGCAGAAATTCCAGCACAAACACCTTTTCGCCATGGATCTCAGAGATCCCCGCGATCCTTACCTTTCCCGGGCCGGCAGACATGCTGGGGCCGCGAACGGTCCGGCAGATGCCGCTGACGTCCTGGTAAGCCTTGGTAAATATGTTGTGCGCCCGCTCCAGTGAAACACCGAAATAGGACTGGGCTCCCGTGTCCCTTGCGATGAACATATAATAGGGGATCATTCCCAGGGCCACCTGTTCGCGCCACATCCTGGACCAGACCCCGGCATCGTCGTTGATGTGCTGCAACAGGGGTGACTGGGTCCTGATCTGTGCCCCGGTTTTTCTGATCGCGCCCACTGCTTCTTTCACCGCATCTGTCCCCAGCTCCCGGTAATGGTTGAAATGTGCCATCAGCGCCAGGTGGATCCCCCGGTCGGTTACCTTCCGGAAGAGTTCCAGGATCTCTCCCGCATCGGGATCGGTCAGGTACCTGTAGGGCCAGAATGCCAGTGATTTGGTGCCGATCCGGATGGTTTTCAGGTGCGGAATATCCGCTTTCAGCAGGGCATCGATATATTTTCCGAGGATGTGGGCCTTCATGACCATGGGATCGCCGCCTGTGAAGAGGATATCCGTAATGGATGGATTCTCCTTCAGGTACGCGATCATCAGGTTGGTCTGTTTCATGGCGAATTTTAACTCACTCATGCCAGTGAACTGGGGCCACCGGAAACAGAAGGTACAATAGGCATGGCAGGTTTGCCCCTGGGTGGGGAAGAAGAGCATGGTCTCCCTGTATTTGTGCTGTATCCCCGAAAGCTTGGTTCCCCTGAAGTCAGGAACATTGTGTTCGATCTGCCCGGCCGGGTGGGGATTCAGAGAAAAACGCAGTTCGTTCACTACCCTGGCCAGTTCTCCCTTGCTCGCGTTTTCTTCCACCATGCGGGAGAGCATGTCGAACTGTTTCGGCCTGAGCATCCCTTTCTGGGGAAAATTGAGGATGAAGAGCGGATCCTCCTGGTACCGGTCCCAGTCGATCAGCTCATTGACCACATAATTGTTGGTTTTGAACGGAAGTACTTCCGAGACTATATTGATGGCATGGACCTGGTCCTTGCTTATCCTCCCGTATGTGGGGATTTTCCGAAAATTGTGCCGTGCATATACCTGATACTTCATTAAGAACTCCTTCCTTCATTGTTACCCTGATTCACAGCAGGTTCTCTCTGAGAGGAGTACAAAGGTACAAAAAAAGGGGGACCTTTAAAAGAAAATCGGACTGCCGCGGAACATTGCCTGCTGTCAAAACAATGATAAACAGCACATTACCTTAGGAGCTCCAGCCGGTTGGCATCCAGCCTGAGAAAGATGAAGAAGAACATGGTGAAGGCCCACAGGGAGGAGCCCCCGTAACTGAAGAACGGGAGCGGGATTCCGATCACCGGCAGCAGTCCGATGGTCATCCCGATGTTGATCATGAAGTGGATGAACATGATGGAGATGAATCCGTAGCCAAAGATCCTGCTGAAGGCCGATCGCTGACGCTCGGCCAGGACGATCATCCGCAGAAGGAATCCCGCATAGAGGAGAATCACGAATGTGGTTCCCAGAAATCCCCACTCTTCTCCCACGGTGCAGAAGATGAAATCGGTACTCTGCTCAGGCACAAAATGGAGTTTGGTCTGGGTGCCGTCCAGATACCCCTTTCCGCTGAATCCTCCTGAGCCGATGGCTATTTTCGACTGGTTCACATTGTATCCCACACCCTGGGGGTCATCCTCAAGACCGAGGGTGACATAGATGCGGTACTGCTGGTGCGGCTTGAGCACGTTGTTCATGGCGTAATCCACCGAGATAATGAATACCACGGCCACCACCGCTCCGGCAAGGACCTTCAGGGCCTGGTAGGTCCGGTCCCTCAGGCCCCGCAAAGCCAGAAAAAGAGTGACGGGAATCAGGGTGATCAGCCCGGTCACAAAGAGGGAAATTCCGGTATTCAGCAGCCGGTTGATCCCGGTTAAGGCGGCGAAAATCAACCCTGTCCCGGCCAGGATCAGCAGCACATATTTGCCATTTTTCCACACAAGAAGATAGATCAGCATCGACACGGCAAACACAATGACCAGGACCCACAGTTTATCCATGACCAGGGTGGCCAGGAAGAGCACCAGCAGGGCGGCGAACATCAGCATGATGTTCCCGGAAAATCCTTCCCTGTAAAGAACGAAAACAAAGGCAAAGTAGACCAGGACGGACCCCAGGTCGGGTTGCAGCAGGACCAGCAGGGGAGGAACCACAATGATCGCCACTGCCTGCATCAGGTTCCTGAAACGCCGGAGGTTGTAATTGTGTGAGGTGAGCAGGCTGGCCAGGGCCAGGGCCGTCACCGGTTTGGCGAATTCCGATGGCTGGAGCTGGAAGCCGCCTATGACAAACCAGCTTTTGGCGCCGTTGATCTCCCGTCCGAACACCAGGACCCCCGCCAGGACCAGCACCATGGCGGCATAGAGGATGTAGGCAAAATGGATATAAAATTTGGCGTCCAGGACCATCAGCAGGACCGCGATCAGGAAGGATGCCCCGATCCAGACCAGCTGTTTTCCGTAGCGCTGTGAGAAATCGAGGATGCCTCCATCGGCTTCCATGATGTTGGCCGAATAGATATTCATCCAGCCGAATGCAAGCATCACCAGCCACATGAGGATGGAGATCCAGTCCAGGTTTGCGATGATGTTATTCCTCCGGTCCATTATGCCGCGTTGTTTTGAAGCGGAGCCCCGCTGTTTTCCGTGTCCGTGTCGTTGCGAGCGGCACCGTTCCCGCTGGTATCGCTCCGGGTGGTATCGCTCCGGGT
>CAZNSZ010000001.1:109267-148446 GCA_964575865.1 uncultured Bacteroides sp.
CTCCGGGTGGTATCGTTCCGGGTGTTGTTTCCGGAGGCTGCAGGGGCAGGCTGGACCAGCTGCATCACCCAGTTTTCATACCAGGTCCTTTTCACCTCTCCCGTCAGGTATTTTTCAATCATTAAACTGGCGATGGGTGCCGCATAGGTGGTCCCGAAACCCTGGTTCTCCACGTATACCGCAATGGCGATCTTCGGATCCTCCTTGGGGGCGAAAGCGATGAAGATGGAGTGGTCGTTTCCATGCGGATTTTCGGCGGTGCCGGTCTTTCCGCATACCACAATATCGGGGATCCTGGCATTTCTCGCTGTTGATCCCGGTCCGCCGTTGATCACCAGGTCCATCCCGTCCACCACCGGGATGTAGTTGACAGAATCGATGGTGGTATAGTGCTTCTCCGTGTACCGGGGATCGATCCGGTCCTCTCCTTCGATCTCCCTGATCAGGTGCGGGATGATGTAGTATCCCCGGTTGGCGATGGTGGCGGTCATGTTGGCCATCTGAATGGGAGTGATCAGCAATTCTCCCTGGCCGATGGCCAGCGACCGGATGGTAAGATAGTTCCAGCGATTTTCTCCGTAGATGCGGTCATAATACCCCATCTCCGGAATGTTGCCGTTCAGTTCATTGGTCAGCTCGATACCCAGGGTGGAGTTGAATCCCATGGAGAGCAGGTGGTTCCGCCAGTTCTCATAGGCTGCGGAAGTGCTGGCGTATTTGGGATCCTGTAAAATGCTTCTCAGCACCTGGATAAAGTAGGTGTTGCATGAATTCTGGATCGCCTGGACCAGGTTCAGCGGTGAGTCGTGCAGGTGGCACCCGGTATGGATGCTTCCCACATAGAAGCCATAAAAGCAATTGTGTTCGGTCTGTTCGCTGATCACGTGTTCCTGCAGGCCGATCTGGGCCATGATGGTCTTGAAGGTGGATCCCGGGGGGTACTGGGCCATCAGCGCCCTGTTGAAGAGGGGTTTCAGGGTGTCGGAGACAAGCATCCCGTACTGGGTCCTCAGGTTTCTTCCCACCAGAAGCTCGGGTGAATAAGAAGGGGCGCTCACCAGGGCCAGCACCTCACCGGTGGAGGGCTCAAGGGCCACGATGCTTCCCACATAGGGGGCCATCAGCTTTTCGCCGTACTCCTGCAACCGGGCATCCAGGGTGACCGTCAGGTTCCTGCCCACCTTCACGGGCCTGTCCAGCCTTCCTTCCTGGTAGGATTCGATGGTCTGGTTGTGCACATCTTTCAGATAGACGTTCTGTCCTTTCTCTCCCCGGAGATAGGCCTCATAGGCCTTTTCCACCCCGGAGGTTCCGATATAGTCACCCAGCTGGTAATAGGGATCGCGGTCGAGAATCTGCTGGTCGACTTCGCTCACGTATCCGAGGGCGTGTGATGCGATGGGACGGGTGTATTTCCTCAGGGTGCGGGTCTGCACGTAAAACCCCGGGTACCTGAACAGTTTTTCCTGAAACAGGGCGGCACTTTCATAGTCCACCTGTTTCATGAATACGGAGGGAACACGGGTGGAATAGCTCCGCGCCTGGTCAAGCCGCTCCGTCACCCCTTCCCTGGTAAGGTCAAGGATGCGGCAGAGTTCTGTGGTATCGAATGGTTCCAGGAGCCGCGGAGTCACCATGATGTCGTACGCCGCCTGGTTGTACACCATGATCTCGCCGTTCCGGTCATGGATGAGTCCCCTTGCCGGATAGATCACCCGAACACTCTGTGCATTGCTCAGGGCATACTGCTCGTAGGATTTGTCCAGGACCTGCAATTGAAACAGCCTGACCACGAACACCAGACCAACAAGAACAATAACCGCCGCGAACACATACCTTCTGTCAGAAAACTGATTCATCTATTTCCGGAACACAAAATATTGGCTTAGAACGATGGTTGAGGTGGACAGGAGGGTACTCAGAAGGACCCGGAGCAAGGTACTGAAAAAATCTTTCAGCTGGAAAACCTCCAGGTAAAAGAGGACGAAATGGTGTATCAGCACGCAGATCAGGGCATATTTCAGGAACCAGAGGAATCCGTAATAGAAGATCCGGGGATAGGTCTCCGGTTCATACCCGTCGCGCGGGGCCAGGAGGTTCAGCAGGTAGGGCCTGATAAAGGCCACCAGCACCGTTGCAGCGGTATGCATCCCCGGGGTGTGTTCAAAGATATCGATCCCCATGCCCAGCAGAAACCCGGCCAGCAGCTGGAGCCACCTGGGGGTTTCGAACGGCATCAGAAGGATGAAAAGGAGGTAGACATAGGGGACCATGTACCCGTTGATCATGACATTGTCCATCACCAGGACCTGAAAGAGGACCACCACTGCGAAACGGAAGATATTGCGGGCGATCAGGTACATTACCTCAGTTGGTTTTCAAGGTTCAGCTGCTCCTCCTGCCGGTAGTTCCGGATGATGTTCACCTGGTACAGGCTCTGAAAATCGTTGGACAGCCTCACCCTGATGTCATAGAAATTGCCCTGTTCCAGGGAGAAGGATTCGATTTCCCCCACGAGGATCCCTTCGGGGAAGATGGAGGAGAAACCGCTGGTGATGATGGTATCCCCTTCCTGGATCATCACATGGTACGGGATCTCGGCCAGCATGGCGTAGAGGGGCGAATTCCCTTCCCACTGGAGGATGCCGGCATAGTTGTTGGATTTGATCTTGACGCTCTGCCTGAAATCCCGGTTGATGATGGGGATGACCGTAGCAAAATTGTCAGAGCTTTCCAGCACGATCCCCACCAGTCCGCGGTCCGATATTACGCCCATGTCCCTGAATACGCCGTCCTTTCTGCCCCTGTCCAGGGTGATGTAATTGTACTGCCTGTAGACACTGTTGTGTACCACACGGGCGGGCATGTAGAAATAGCGGAAGGGCGGATCAAACTCGGAGATGACGGTGGTGCTGTCCACCAGGGTGGAGAGCTGGTCGATCCGGTTCCTGAGCGCCAGGTTTTCCAGGGCCAGCTGTTCGTTTACTTCACGCAGGGAGAGGTACTCCCTGGCCCCGTCGACCCTGCTGTAGAGGAACCCCGATAGCTGCCGGTTGAATCCGACCAGCCTGGACCGCTGGAACTGGCTGTACCTCACCATAAAAGTCACTGCAATTGTTTCCAGCAGGAGAAACAACATGAGGTTGGAGTACTTCTGAATAAACCTGAGCAGTGTCCTCATAATCGGTGTCGGGTCCCATCCTTACCGCATCAGGAATGGGTATTTATCCACGTTCCGCAGCGCAATTCCGGTTCCACGGGCCACCGCCTGAAGGGGATCCTCTGCCACGTGGAAGGGGATGGAGATCTTTTCTGCCAGCCGCTTATCCAGTCCCCTGAGCAGCGCTCCACCTCCGGCCAGGTAGATCCCTTTGGTGACGATATCGGCGTACAGTTCCGGGGGAGTCTGTTCGAGCACAGAGAGGATGGCGGTCTCGATCTTGGAGATGGCCTTGTCCAGGCAGTGACCGATTTCCTGGTATGAGATCGGTATTTCGATGGGCAGGGCGGTCATCAGGTTGGGTCCGCGTACATAGAAATCCTGGGGGGGGTCTTCCAGCTCCGGCAGGGCGGATCCGACCGCGAACTTTATCTCTTCCGCCGTGCGTTCCCCGATCTTGATGTTGTGCTGGTGCCGCATGTAGGTCTGGATGTCACTGGTGAACCCGTCCCCGGCAACGCGGATCGACTGGTTGCAGACAATGCCGCCCAGCGCGATGACGGCGATCTCCGTGGTCCCTCCCCCGATGTCCACCACCATGCATCCCTCGGGGGCCTCCACGTCGAGTCCGATCCCGATGGCGGCGGCCATGGGTTCGAAGATCATATATACATCCCGCCCACCGGCATGCTCGGAAGAGTCCCTGACTGCCCTGCGCTCCACTTCGGTACTTCCCGAAGGGATGCATACCACCATTTTCAGGGAGGGGGTGAAGAGCCTCCGCTTTGTATTGATCATTTTGATCATTCCCCTGATCATCAATTCTGCCGCCTGAAAATCAGCGATCACCCCGTCACGGAGTGGCCGGATCGTTTTGATGTCTTCATGCGTTTTTCCATGCATCTGCCGGGCCTTTTCACCAATGGCCACCAGTTTCCCGGTATGCTGGTCAATGGCCACAATGGAAGGTTCGTTCACGACTACCTTGTCATTGTGAATGATGATCGTATTTGCAGTACCCAGGTCAATGGCCAGTTCCTGCTGGAATGAAAACAAACCCATATATCCTTACAATTTAGCTGTGCAATATCACAATTTTTTCGTTACCGGGGGTGCGGGTCGGGGATGTTAATGTTTAAAGTGCCTGATTCCTGTAAATACCATGGCCATGCCGTGGTCGTCGCAGAACGCTACGGAATCCTGGTCCCGCACCGACCCTCCCGGCTGGACCACCGCCGTGATCCCTGCCTGGTGCGCAATTTCCACGCTGTCGGCGAAGGGAAAAAAAGCGTCGGAGGCCATGACCGCACCATGGAGGTCGAATTCAAAGTGGCGGGCCTTTTCAATGCTCTGCTTCAGCGCATCCACCCGGGAGGTTTGTCCCACACCCGACGCAACAAGCTGCCTGTTCCGGGCCAGCACAATGGCGTTGGATTTGGTATGCTTGACAATCTTGTTGGCGAACACCAGGTCGGCCAGCTCATCCCGGGAGGGCTCCCTCCGGGTGACCGGCTTCATTTCCTTTTCGGTTTCCGTGGAACGGTCACGGTCCTGCCCGATCACCCCGTTCAGGACACTGCGGATGGTCAGGCTTTCCATCTTCAGCTGCTTCTGTATCAAGATGATCCGGTTTTTTTTCTGCTTCAGGATGTCCAGGGCGTCCCCCTGATAGCCGGGAGCAATCACCACCTCGAAGAAAATCTGATTGATCTCTTCTGCAGTCTCCCGGTCGATCTCCCTGTTGGTGATCAATACACCGCCGAAGGCGGACACGGGGTCTCCTGCCAGCGCATCCCTCCATGCATCCGCCAGGCGCTCCCGGGAGGCAAGACCGCATGCATTGTTGTGTTTCAGGATGGCAAAGGTGGTTTCCCGGAACTCACCGATGAGCCCGACGGCGGCATCGATGTCGAGCAGGTTGTTGTAGGAGATCTCCTTTCCGTGAAGCTGGTCAAACAGCTCCTCAAGCCTGCCGTAGAAGTGTCCCTGCTGGTGAGGATTCTCACCGTACCTCAGCCGGCGCGATCCCCTGACGCTCACCTTGAGGGAGGAATGTTGATCCCCGTCGAAGTAGTTGAATATCAGGGCATCATAGTGTGAGGAGACATTGAACGCTTCTGTTGCGAAGGCCCTGCGGGTCTCCAGCGAGGTAACGCCTCCGTCCGCTTCAAGCAGCCCGAGCAGGGGCCGGTACTGTTCCATGGAGGCCACCACCAGGACATCCCTGAAATTCTTGGCTGCGGCCCTGATCAGCGAGATCCCCCCGATATCGATTTTTTCGATCACCTCCTGTTCCTCCGCACCTGAGCGGACAGTCTCCTCAAAGGGATAGAGGTCCACGATCACCAGGTCCATTTGCGGGATCCCGTACTCTTCCAGCTGTGCCAGGTCCTCTCCAAGTTCCCGGCGTGCAAGGATGCCTCCGAATACCTTCGGATGCAGGGTCTTTACCCTTCCTCCCAGGATGGAGGGATAGGAGGTGATCTCCTCCACGGCTGTGACAGGGACCCCCAGGGTTTTAATGAATGCTTCCGTCCCGCCGGTGGAATAGATGGATACCCCCATTTGATGCAGTTTCAGAACGATACTGTCCAGTCCTTCCTTGGAAAATACGGAAATCAGTGCACTTGATATTTGCTTCGGGGAGTCCATGGGATAAAATTGAAAAATCTGGCGAATTTGTATTACTTTGCAAAAGAAACAGTTTCCGGTGAAATTACGAAACGGAAACTGAACAAATAATCAACCAATGGCTTTTATTCGATCCATATGGGAAAGCCTGGTCATGGCTGTTCAGGCAGTGACCGTCAACAGGCTGCGGGCCATGCTGTCCCTGCTGGGGATCACCATCGGGATTTTTGCCATCATCGCGGTATTCACCATCGTGGACTCCCTGGAGGCCAACATCCGGGAAAGCGTAAGTACCCTGGGAAGCGACGTGATCTATGTGGAGAAGTGGCCCTGGGCCCCCGAGCCGGGAGAGGAGTATGCCTGGTGGAAGTACATGAACCGTCCGCTGCCTTCACTGGACGAATCGGAATACCTGGAGGATAAATCCAAAGGGGCAGCCGGGGTATGCTTTGTGGCGGCAGTGGGAAGAATGATCGAATACGGGAACAGCAATGTGGACGGTGCCGGTGTGGCGGGGGTCTCCGACGGATTCCAGGAAATCCGCGCCTTTGAACTGGAAAGGGGGCGCTATTTTACCCCGCTGGAGATGAACGCTGGCAGGAATGTGGTGGTGATCGGATACGACATCGCCAGGGAGCTCTTCCGGGGAGCCAACCCCATCGGCAAAGAGATCAAGACCATGGGGAGAAAGATCACCGTGATCGGGGTGGTTGAGAAGGAGGGGACGGGAATGTTCGAAGGAATGATCCTGGACGATGTGGTGATCATGCCCCTCAATTATTTCAAGGGATTTGTGGATATCAGGAGCGACAGGGCCAATCCGCAGATCTGGGTGAAAGCAAGGCCCAATGTTTCCGTCGAGGAGCTGGATTACGAGCTCACCCACCTGCTGCGCTCCTACCGGAGGCTCAAGCCATCCGAGGAAGACAACTTTGCACTGAACCAGACCAGCGTCATCAATAACCAGCTGGACCAGTTGTTCGCGGTCCTTAAAATCGCCGGCTTCTTCATCGGTATATTCTCCATCATCGTGGGGGGATTCGGAATCGCCAACATCATGTTCGTTTCGGTCAAGGAGCGGACAAATATCATCGGTATACAGAAGGCGCTCGGTGCCAAGCGCTATTTCATCCTCGCCCAGTTCCTGTTCGAGTCGGTGATGCTCTCCCTGGCTGGGGGTATCCTGGGACTGCTCATCGTATTCCTGGGGGCCACCGTGATCAGGGCGTCCAGTGAGTTCTCCATTTACCTCACCATGAACAACATCCTGGTGGGGATCGGGATCTCCAGCCTCATAGGCCTCATCAGCGGGATTTTCCCTGCCTGGCAGGGTGCCCGGATGGATCCGGTGGTGGCCATCAATACCACTTTCTGAGGATTTTCAGAGAAATGCCGAATAGAGGACCCTTCCCATGAGGAAGTAGATCATCAGCCCCATGATATCGTTCATGGTGGTGATGAACGGACCGGTGGCCAGTGCGGGGTCGAACCGCAGCTTGTGCAGGAGCAGCGGGATCAGCGTGCCGAAAATAGCGGCAAAAATGATCACCACGAACAGTGAGGAACTGACCGTGAAGGTAAGGGCCAGGTTTTTGCTGAAGAAGAAGTTATAAAGAAACAGCAGCCCGGCCAGGATCAGTCCGTTCAACAGGGCCACCATCAACTCTTTCAGCAGTTTCCGGTAGGTGCTTTCCAGGCCCAGGCTGTTGCTGGCGATCCCCTGCACGATGATGGCTGAGGACTGGATCCCCACATTCCCTGCCATGGCAGCGATGAGGGGTATGAAGAAGGCCATCTCCGGATTGATCTTGATATCTTCCTCGAACCTTCCGATGACCGCGGCTACAACGATCCCTCCCAGCAGGCCTATGATCAGCCATGGAAGGCGGGCCCTGGAAAGGCGTCCTGGTGAGTCGGTGGTTTCCACATCGGTGGTGATCCCGGAGGCCAGCTGATAGTCCCGCTCGGCTTCATCACGGATCACATCCACCACGTCATCGATGGTGATCCTCCCCATCAGCCTGCCGATGGAGTCGACCACCGGGAGAACGATCAGGTCGTACTTCTCCATGATCTGGGCCACCTCCTCGGACGGCGTGTCCGTGCGGACAGAACGTACCTCGGCGTCATAAATCTCCTTCACTTTGGTGGAGGCTGAGGCCAGCAGCAGGGCTTTCAGTGAAAGGATCCCCAGCAGGATGTTCTCGTCGTTGACCACGTAGATGTAGTAAATCTCGTCCAGGTCCTTGGCCTGCTTTCTCATCTCGCGGATGCAGGTGGCCACCCCCCAGTTCTCGTTGACCCTGATCAGTTCCTTGGCCATCAGTCCCCCGGCAGTGTCCTCGTCGTAACTGAGCAGGTCGACAATGTCGCCGGCCTGCTCCAGGTCGTCGATATGAAGGAGCACCTCCTGCTTTTTCTCTTCCGCCAGGTCCCCGATCACATCGGCCGCATCGTCCGAGTCCATGTGATGAATGAACTGGGTGGCAATGACTTCGGAAGGAAGGGCGTTGAGGAATTTTTCCCGGTCCTCTTCCCCCAGCTCCACCAGTACATCGGAAGCCTTTTCAGGGTCCAGGAGCAAATAGAGGTATTTGGCCTCTTCGATGGAAAGGCCTTCGTAGATCTCCGCGATATCGGCAGGATGGAGATCATCCATTTTCTGGAGGGCTGCCTGGTCGTTCTGAGCCTCGATGATGGACCTCAGTTCGTTGATGTATTCGCGGGTAAGCTCTGTTTTCATGGCATCTCGGATTGCATGGATTCCACCCACCTGGTCAGTTCGATGAATTCTGGAACTCCCAGTTCCTCCGGGCGATTTCTGAGGAGTTCAAAATCGCTCCCCAAAGGTAATAAAATTGATCTGATGGAATTCCGGATCATCTTCCTCCGCTGGTTGAAAACGGTTTTTACCACCCTGAAAAAGAGGGATTCGTCACACGGAAGCTCCTTCACCTGGTTCCGCTTCAGGCGGATCACCCCGGAGGTGACCCTGGGGGGCGGGAAGAAAGATCCCGGCTTGACCGTGAAAAGCGGTTCGATGTGGAAATAGGCTCCCAGCAGCACGCTCAGGATGCCGTACTCCCTGTTCCCCGGCGGTGAAGCGAGCCGGTCAGCCACCTCTTTCTGGACCATGCATACCACCGACCGGACCGAATCCCTGCAGGTGAGCACCCGGAAAAAGATCTGGCTGGAGATGTTGTAGGGAAAATTGCCGATCAGGTGGAAATCCCCTCCGGCGAGCGCCTTCAGATCCGCCTTCAGGATATCCTGTTCCACCAGCCTGTCTCCCAGCTCCGGCCACTTGTTCCTGAGGTAGACCGCCGATTCGGGATCGATCTCAATGGCGGTCAGGCGGATATCTTTCTGAAGAAGGGGTTCCGTAAGGATCCCTTTTCCCGGGCCCACCTCAATGACCGGATCGCCCGGCGCGTAGTCCAGAGATGCGGCTATCCTGCCGGCAATGGAACGGTCGGTCAGGAAGTGTTGTCCGAGGTGTTTTTTGGGCCTTACCATATTGATCCACTAAAGTTAAAATGATTTGGGTATTTTTGGAACAGAACCAGTCCAATCAGATGATCAAATTGAACAATCCCTATGCACGGCTGCCGGAGTATCACTGCTTCGGATGCAGTCCCCACCATGCCACCGGCCTGAGAATGGAATTCTATGATGACGGGGAGGAGCTGGTCTCCACCTGGGAACCCAATCCCGAATTCCAGGGGTTCCATGATATCCTGCACGGGGGGATCCAGGCCACCATGATGGATGAGATCGCCAGCTGGGTGGTCTTCACCCGGCTGGATACCGCCGGGGTGACCTACCAGATGAAAACCAGGTACAGGAAACCGGTGCACATCTCCCGCGGGACCATCACGCTGCGCGCGAAACAGACGGAACAGCAGAGGAACATCGTTACCATCGCGGTCTCCCTGTTCGACGGAACCGGCACCCGCTGCTCGGAAAGCCTGGTGGATTACTTCCTGGTGCCCAGGGAGCGGGCGGTCAGGGAGATGCATTTTCCCGGAAGGGAAGCTTTTTACCCGGAAAACCGATGACCATGCGCTACGATTTTGACAGGGTCATCGAGCGGAAAGGTACCGACTGTGTCAAATATGACCTGGCGGACAGGCTGTTTGAAGGAACGGATATCCTGCCCATGTGGGTGGCCGATATGGATTTCGAGGTGCCGCCATTCATCACCGATGCCATTGCAGCGCGGAACCGGCACCCGGTTTTCGGGTACACCTACCGTCCGGAACGGTTTTACCGGGCCCTCACCTCCTGGCTTGAAAGGCGACACGGGTGGAAGGTTTCCCCGGGAGAGGTGAGCTTCAGTCCGGGAATCGTGCCGGCACTGAACCTCTGCGTGATGGGGATGACCGAACCCGGGGACCGGATCGTGGTGCAGCCCCCGGTCTATTTTCCTTTTTTCAAGGCAGTGACCAACCACAACCGCACACTGGTCTACAATCCCCTGATCAATGACGGGGGCAGCTACCGGATCGATTTCGACCACCTGGAAGCACAGTTCCGCCATGGGGCGTCCATGTTTTTTCTCTGCCACCCGCACAATCCGGTGGGCAGGGTCTGGACCAGGGAGGAACTGGAAACCCTGGCAACGCTCTGCACCCGTTACCGCGTCACGGTGATCAGTGACGAGATCCACTCGGACCTGTGCCTGTTCGGACACCGCCATATCCCCCTGGCCTCCCTGGGGGAGGAGATCGCAGACCTGACGATCACCTGCGTGGCCCCCAGTAAAACATTCAACCTGGCGGGGCTCCACACTTCCGCGGTGGTGATCACCAACCGGGACCTGAAAGCCGCATACGAACGGATCCTGGATGCGGTGCATGTGGGCGGCGGGAATCTGTTCGGACAGGTGGCCATGGAAGCGGCCTACCGTCACGGGGACCAGTGGCTCGACCAGCTGCTCGCATACCTGGAGCAGAATTTCAGGATCCTCACCGGGCGGCTGAAGGAGGCGGTGCCTGAACTGGTGGTCTCTCCCCTTCAGGCCACCTACCTGGCCTGGCTCGATTTCTCTTTCCTCGGACTGGGGGACAGGGAGCTCAAGGAGTTCATGGTCAAACAGGCGCGCATGGGGCTCAACGACGGCCCCATGTTCGGTCCTGGCGGCGAACAGCACCAGCGGCTCAACCTGGCTGCCCCGGCGAGCCGCCTGGAGGAGGGAATCGACAGGATCATCCATGCCGTAAGGGAGGGATCCGGGAAACAGGTTCGCTGAAACAACCCTTCAATCCCGCTATTCCGGCAGGTCCCACGTGCCCGTATATGTCATTATGGCATATACAGATCCATTCAATGAGACATAATGACAGTATCCGGGAGGTGGCATGCGGTTTGTCCGGTGAAGGGAAATGATTGAACGTATAACCAAACAAATAAGGAGGACAAACCCATGTTAGCAAGATTGAACACCAGAGCCATCCCGGCATACTGGGATGATTTTTTCAACGATGCCTTTTTTACCCACGGAAAGCGTTACGATTCAAGCAGGTACACCCCTGCCGTGAATGTGGCCGAGGATGAGAAGGAGTTCAGGATCGAAGTGGCCATCCCGGGACTTTCCAGGGAGGATGTCCGCATCAACCTGGAAGATGATGTGCTCACCGTTTCATCGGAGCGCAAAGAGAACAAAGAGGAGAATAAAACCAGTTACACACGCAGGGAGTTCACCCATTGCGCATTCCGGCGCAGTTTCCAACTTCCCGAGACCGTTGACCAGGAAGGGATTCAGGCCGCGCATGACGCCGGGATCCTGACCATCCGGCTTCCCAAGAAAGAGGAAGTGGTACAGAAAGCTCCCAGGCAGATAGCGATCAAATAAGACAGTGCAGTTGGGTTAGGGAGTAGTGTAAGGCGGGGACCTGTTTCAGGTTTCCGCCTTTTTCATCCCCTTTTCGCCCGCGTTCCTCCTGTAACGTATTTTCCCCCAGGTGAGGACGATGACACCAATGATGGTAATGATCCCCCCGGTCAGCTGAAGCATTTCGGGGAGTATGGAGAGGTAGATCATGGACCCCACCAGTACGAACAGGCTTCGTGTGGCCTGTATGATCATGGTGCGGGAAGCTTCGATATAGCGAAGCGCAGAGTATTGTGCAAACCCGGTAAGGAACGGGCCCAGCAGGGCCCCGATGCCCATGTTCATCAGGGAGCGCCCCGATACAAGGAAGCTCTCCTGCCTGACAAGCATGGCGGTCAGCCCGAACAGGAAAAGGAATACCACGCGGTTGAGGGTCAGAATGCCCGGATGAATGTCCCTGATCCTGCTTTTGGCCGTTACGATGCTGATGGAAGAGAACAGGGACGACACCAGGATCCATCCGGAACCTTTCCCGAAAAACTCCCGGAGACTGGTATCCCGGGTATATGTGATCAGGATCACTCCCCCGATGGTCAGGATGATGCCGATGGCCTCCACCAAATTGAAACGCTCGCCCAGGAAACGGATGCCCAGGATGGTTACAAAAATGGGGGTCAGGTTGGAGAGGAAGGAGATGGTGGTCGGATTGTCCGCCAGCTGAATGGCCAGGAACATGAGGCTGGCGGCACCAAGCTCCAGGAGCCCTATGATCAGCAGGGTTATCCGGGATGCCCTGCTCAGGGCGGGGATCCTTTTGATCATCCCGGTGAGCACCAGGAACGGAACGATCCAGACCAGTGCAAAGGAGAACCAGTAGAACTGGAACTGAAAGAAGTTGACCTCAAGCAGTGCGGCTTTCGAAAAAACATAGACATTGGCCATGCCAAGGGTGGCGATGAACGCAAGTACGGTCCCTTTGACGGCCGGTGCGATTCCGGGGAATGGATCTCTCATGAGCTGTTGTCAGGCGGGGGCAATCCCGCTTCTTAAACAGGATTGAGCGGGATTTGTTTAAATCCTTTTTTTAATTCGGGCAGTCTCCTCTTCAAATCCGGGCTTTTCCAGCAATGCGAACATGTTCTTTTTGTAGGCTTCCACGCCTGGCTGGTTAAAAGGATTGACCCCGAGCAGGTAACCACTTATCCCGCAGGCATTTTCAAACAGGTAGAGCAGCTGTCCAAGGCTGTGTTCCGTGATATCCGGGAGGGAGAACCGGAGATTGGGGACCCCGCCATCCACATGCGCCAGTGCCGTTCCCAGTTCAGCCATCTTATTCACATGGTCCATGTGCCTTCCGGCCAGGAAGTTCAGTTTGTCCAGGTTGGCCTTCTCTTCGGGGATGGCCAGCGGGTGTAAAGGTTTTTCCACGCTGATGACGGTTTCGAACAGGATCCTTTCCCCTTCCTGAATGTATTGTCCCATGGAATGCAGATCCGTGGAATTGTCCACCGAGGCCGGAAAAATCCCCCTTCCCTCTTTCCCTTCGCTTTCCCCGTACAGCTGTTTCCACCATTCGGAAAGGTAGTGGAGCCTGCTGTTGTAGTTGACGAGGATCTCGATTTTCTTACCCGCCCGGTAGAGTGCGTTGCGGGTGGCCGCATAACGCATGGCAGGATTTTCCTCAAAGGAGACCGAAGGCGCGCACAGGTCGCTCATCGCCCGGGCCCCTTCCAGCAGCTGGCGGATATCTGCGCCGCAGATGGCCAGCGGGACCAGTCCCACCGGGGTGAATACCGAAAACCTTCCTCCCACGTCGTCAGGGATCACAAAACTGCGGTAACCCTCCTCATCGGCCAGGTGCCGGAGTGCACCGGATGAGGCATCGGTCACCGCAACAATGCGGTTCTTTGCCTCCGCCGGCCCCACTTTCCGGATCAGGTGTTCCCTCAGGAGCCTGAATGCCAGGGCTGGTTCGGTGGTTGTGCCCGACTTGGAGATCACCACCAGGGAGTAGGAGTAATGATCCAGCAGCTGCGTCAGGTCATGCATATAATCACCGTCGATATGGTGCCCGGCGAAGATCATCCTGGGAGGCTTTTTTCCCGGCATGAGCGGCGAAAAGTGGTGGGAAACGGCTTCATACACGGCCCGGGCGCCCAGGTAGGACCCTCCGATCCCGATCACCACCAGCAGGTCGGATCCGCTGCCGATCTCACTGGCCAGTGCGGACATGCTTTCCAGGCTGTTTTCCCCTGTGGAGGAAGGAAGGTGGAGCCAGCCCAGAAAATCGCTTCCGGCCCCGTTGCCCGCATAGAGTGTTCTCTGGGCGGAACGGGTCTCCTGCTCCATCTGGTGAATGGTTTCCGGTGTGATGAAATCATGGACCCGGGAAAGGTCGAGTCTGACGTGTGGCATGGCAGCTTTGGGTTGGGTTCATACAATGGGTTCCGGGCAAAAGTAATTAAAATATTATTGGGAATTCCACTTGGTTTTTCCTCATTTTTTGGGTTACTTATGAGTTAAATCCCGGCTTATGACAGAAATTGAAAAACTGGACCGGATTGCCATTAATGTGAGATCGCACAGGCTTCTCAAAATACTGCTCAACGAAAATCCGGACCTGGAAGAGATCCTGAGGAGCTCGAAAAATGAGACCGAAGTGGTGGTGGGGGTCAGGGAGTGGATCGAGAAGGACCAGAAGGAGAGGGAAGAGGCGTTCCGCTTCTATCATGCCGCACACTCCACACGGGAGCTTTTTGAAAAACTGGAATGGAGGGATTATGCCATCATCCGGATCCTGGATTACATCGATCATGCCGGGAAGGAGTACCCGGACCTGAACCTGCGGGGGGAGATCGCCGTCAGCAATCCCCTGCGGCTTCTCTGGCTTGCCGTCAACAAAGGCACCGGGGGAGCCAAGCCCGATTTTTTCATTGATATGATCATGCTGTTCCGTCAGTTAAGGGGGGAGAGCCAGCAGCAAACCTGCGATCCGGAACGGGTCCAGGAATGGATGGACAGGTTCCCCCCGGGCCTCGACCCGCGGATCGTCCAGCTGAGGCAGGAGAATAAGCTGCGCATCATCGAGATCCTGATCGACCTCATCGACAGGGGGGAGATCAGGAGTGACCGTTACCGTTTCGAACCGGGGATGAGCAAAGCGGAAAAGCTGGAACGGATGCAGGAGTGGTGGGAGGATTACCGGTTCCATCTCAAATTTGCGGTCCGCAATCCCCAGCTGCTCAACAGGATGCTCAACTATTCCCTCGACCCCGATACCATGAAGATCCTGAAAGGGGCCGAAAAGGCAGGGATCCCGTTTTTTGTGAATCCATACTACCTCTCCCTGCTGCACGTCAGGGTTCCCTATTTTGCGGTGGGAGCCGACCTGGCCATCCGGTACTACATCCTGTACAGCCAGCAACTGGTGGACGAGTTCGGGAAGATCGTCGCCTGGGAGATGGAAGACAGGGTGGTGGAGGGAAAGCCCAATGCAGCAGGATGGCTTCTTCCCGGGGGGCACAACATCCACCGCAGGTATCCCGAGGTGGCCATCCTGATCCCCGATACCATGGGGAGGGCGTGCGGCGGACTGTGCTCCTCGTGCCAGCGCATGTATGATTTCCAGGGAGGGCGCCTCAATTTCAATCTGGACCAGCTGAAGCCCGATGAAACCTGGAAGGAGAAGCAGAAAAGGCTCCTGGACTATTTTGAACAGGATGCCCAGCTGAAAGATATCCTGATCACCGGCGGGGACGGACTGATGAGCTCGGATCATTCCATCCGGGAGCTCCTGGAGGGAATCTATGAGATGGCCCGGAGGAAGGCGGAAAAGAACAGGCGGCTTCCCGAAGGGGAGAAGCTGGCTGAGCTGCTCAGGGTAAGGATCGGGACCCGGTTGCCGGTATACCTGCCGCAGCGCATCACCCTCGGACTGGCAAAGATCCTGAAGGATTTCAAGGATAAGGCATCCGAAGCAGGGGTGAGCCAGTTCCTGATACAGACCCATTTCGAATCCCCCATGGAGGTGACCCCGGAATCTGCCCTTGCCGTACAGCGGCTCATCGCCGCCGGCTGGACGGTGACCAACCAGCTGGTATTTACCACGGCGGCTTCCCGTAGGGGACACTCGGCCAAACTCAGGAAAGTGCTCAATGACATAGGCGTTCTTCCTTATTACACCTTTACGGTAAAAGGGTACATGGAGAACAATTCCGTATTTGCCCCCAATGCGCGCGTGGTACAGGAACAGCTGGAGGAGAAGGTTGCCGGACTCATCGAGGAGGCCCACTATGACCGGATCCGGAGATTCCCTGAAGAACCCCATCTCATGGTGGAGCACATCGAAGCACTCAGGCGGTCGGCCGGACTCCCCTTCCTGGCCACGGACCGCAATGTGCTGAACCTTCCCGGGGTGGGGAAGAGCATGACTTTCCGGGTGATCGGAATCACGCGCTACGGCAGGAGGATACTTGAATTCGATCACGACGAGACCAGGAGGCACAGTCCGATCATCGAGTCCATGGGAAAGGTCATCATCATCGAATCCAAATCGATCCACGAGTACCTGAACCAGCTGGAGGATCTGGGCGAGGAGAGGTCCGATTACGAAGGGCTGTACGGGTATTCCCTGGGCCAGACCGAGCACCGGGTCCCGGTATACGATTACCCGGAGTATGCCTATGAAGCCACCGAAGCCCTGACCAACCTGGAGCTGTAACTCCCCTTTTTCGGTTTTTATCCCTATCTTCAACCCCTTGGTTGTATTTCGCCCGGTCTGCGGACCGTTTCAGATGATATGGATATGAGAAGAGTTCGGTACCCGGGGGTGCTTCTGCTGTTGATCGCCCTCTGTTTTCCCCTGAATGCACAGAAGCGCGGCTTGGAATCGATCCGCCGCGAGGACCTGAGCGCACATATGAAATTCCTGGCATCCGATGAACTGGAAGGAAGGGACACGGGTGCCCCGGGGCTTTACGTGGCTGCCCGTTACCTGGCCAGTCAGGCAGAAAGGCTTGGCCTGGAACCAGCCGGACCAGGCGGGGATTATTTCCAGCAATACCTGATCCATGAGCGGTCCATCGATACGGAAAGGAGCCAGGCCACCATTACGGCCGGCGATTCGTCCGTTGTGAACGGTGAACCGTTCTACATGTTCCCGTCTCCCAGGGCAGATCGCACGGTGATCGAAGGCGGGGTGGCGTTTGCCGGTTACGGGATCCGGAGCGAAGAAGAGGGCTATGATGACTTTGAGGGCCTGGATATAAAGGACAAGATCGTTCTGATCATGAGCCGTGCCCCCATGAACGAGGAGGGCAATGAAACCACCGTCGGGGGTGATGCGCATTCCGGGATGATGAGTTTCAGGCGGAAGATTCCGGCCATCTTCGCAAAGGAGCCAAAAGCTGTTCTGCTGGTCTTCGATCCCAAATCGGGAGTACGCTCGCTCAGGGATCTGAGCAGCATGATGGCTGATTATCTGAGCAGGTCCAGGAGCCTTGAGCCTGCAGAACAGCCCGGCGGAGACACCGGCGATCGTCCCAGGCTGCTGATCATAGACCGCAGCCTGGCGGATCAGTTGCTCCGGGTTGCCGGAAAGGACCTGGAACAGGTCCAGCAGGAGATCGACCGGGCCAGGGCGCCCCACTCGTTCATGCTGGAGGGGATCGTCCTTAAAATGGAGCTGGCCATGGCCGATACCGGGGTGGAGGTTCCCAATGTATTCGGGATGATCAGGGGAAGCGATCCCGACCTCAGCGATGAGATGATCCTCTACCTGGCCCATTTCGATCATGTGGGCGAAGACGGAAACGGGGGGATCTTCAACGGGGCGGACGACAATGCCTCCGGCACCGCCGGCCTGGTGGAAATTGCAGAGGCATTCATGAACGAAAAGAAACCTCCCAGGAGGAGTGTCGGCTTTCTGTGGGTCTCGGCCGAGGAGATCGGATTGTTCGGTTCGGGCTATTTTGCCGATCATCCGCTGGTCCCCATCGACCGCATCGCCACGGTGATCAACCTGGATATGATCGGCAGGACGAAGAACCGGGATGATGAACAGAGCGACAGAAGGGGACTGACGATCACCGGTAAGGATACGGTGAAAGTGATCGGCGGATTACAGAGCAGCCTGGTGATGGAGATGAATGAGGAATCACTTCGGGAAACAGGGCTGGTGGGCGAATACCGTTACAACGACCTGACCCATCCGGATCGCTATTTTTACCGGAGCGACCACATCAATTTTGCCAGGAAGGATATCCCGGTGCTGTTCTACTCCACCGGAACCCATAAAGACTACCATACCGTGAACGATACCGAGGACCGCATCGATTACGATACATTTCTGAAGATGGTCCGGCTGAGCTACAACACCGGCTGGAAACTGGCCGGATACCGGGGCCCCATCACCGTGGATAACCCCATGTCAGGGTGGGCCGCTCAGAGCTCTTCCAGGTAGATGTTCCTGAACTGCATGGGGGATCCCTCCGACTGCAGAAGGATGTAACCCTCCGTCAGGGTCATGTCCCTTCCGCTGTTCTGCAGCACCCCGTTCACCACCACTTCAATGGAACCGTTCAGGGAGGTGATGTCATAACTGTTCCACTCCCCCGGGTCATGTTCGCTGACCTCTTCCTGCATCGGAATGATGATGTAACGGTTTTCTTCCGACGGGACCAGGTACGTTGAGTCATTGACTGTTACCCCGGCGCCTTTCCCGATGAGGACCAGGTCGCCTGCATGTTCATGCATAAGCTGGCATTCAATGGCATTGGGCCAGATCATATCCCGGCCCCTGACGTGGAGAAGCACCCCGCTGTTGGTGGGTTCCTCCATCCACCTCCATTCCACATGGAGTTTGAAATTGCCGTAGGTTTCGGTGGTGCGGATGTACCCGTTAGGAACTCCGGAGGTATGGATCATTCCTTCCTCCACCCAGAAGACAGAGGAGGGATCGACCTCATTGTCCGCTGTGAATATCATCCAGTTATCAAGGTTCTTCCCGTTAAAAAGCTGGACATCGCCGCCGGAGCACCCGGTGAGAAAGATCAGGAGGATCATCCCTCCGAGAACAGTGATCAGGTTTTTTTTCATAAGGATAAGGTTGGCTTGGTTATATGGAAGGGCTAAAGTATAAAAAAAACCGTTTACACAGGAGCAGAGACAACCCCCATTCCGGCAGGACTACCGGGGCATGTACCGGTCCGCATCCGCAAAGAAATCCATCAGCCAGGTTTGGCGGCTGAATCGCGCCGAATGGACCACCCCGGCCGGAATGTAATAGCGGTCCCCTTTTCCGTAGGACCGGGTCTCCCCACCGATGGTCAGTTCCATTTCCCCTTCGAAGACCACTCCCCACTGGGCTCCGTGCTGGTGAGGGGCCACCTCCCCGATGGGTTCGATCTCAAAGAAGACCACCTGGTGGTCCGCTCCCTGGAAGAGCCGGCCGCGTACCCCTTCAAAGGGGATATTCGCTTCCGGTAATGCATTGATCTCAGGAGGATAGAAGGTATTTTCCGTGTTCATGTTAATGGGGATTAGTAGATTTCAGGTACGAATGTCTGGCTTGTCAGCGGAGGCCGGATGTACCCTTCCCTGTGGATGGGAGGAAGGTCGATCTTTTCGTACCGGATCTCCTCATAGGGGATCATGGAGAGCAGGTGGTGGATGCAATTGAGCCTTGCTTTGCGCTTGTCGTCTGCATGTACCACATACCACGGGGACATTTTCGTATCGGTGTATGAAAACATCTCATCCTTGGCCCTGCTGTATTCGACCCAGCGTGTTCTCGATTCCAGGTCCATGGGACTGAATTTCCACCTTTTCAACGGATCCCCGATCCTTTCCCTGAAGCGTTTCTCCTGTTCTTCGTCACTGACCGAGAACCAGTACTTGATCAGTGTGATCCCCGACTGGATCAGCATTTCTTCGAACCTGGGGCAAGAACGCAGAAAATCCCAGTATTCCTCCTCCGTACAAAAACCCATGACATGTTCCACGCCGGCCCGGTTGTACCAGCTCCGGTCGAACAGGACCATCTCTCCCGCAGCAGGAAGATGGGTCGCGTAGCGCTGGAAGTACCATTGTGTCTTTTCCTTCTCGGTCGGGATCCCGAGGGCAACCACCCTGCAGACCCTGGGATTGAGGCGCTGGGTGATCCGTTTGATCGCCCCTCCCTTTCCGGCCGCATCCCTGCCCTCGAACAGGACCACCACCCTGAGTCCTTTCATCTTGACCCACTCATGCATCTTGACCAGCTCCAGCTGCAGCTTTTCCAGTTCCCGGAAGTAGGTCTTTTTGTCCAGTTGCACCGGATCGTTGTGTCCGGTTTTCTTCCCGGACCCGGACTTTTGCTGTTTTTTACTCATGGCAGATGGAAAGACACCAAAGGCAAGTTATAAAAAATACGGGTGCCCGCAACCGCACCGGCATGGCCATTGGTGTCACCTGGTTCCGAACAGCCTGTCCCCGGCATCTCCCAGGCCAGGGAGGATGTACCCCGATTCATTCAGCCCCTGGTCCAGGGCGGCCAGGTAGACAGGCACATCGGGATGGTCCTTTTCGATGCGGTCAACACCTTCCGGGGCCCCGACAATACAGACGAGCCTGATGTGGGTGGCACCCTCTGATTTCAGCTGGTCAATGGCGGCACTGGCGCTTCCCCCGGTGGCCAGCATGGGATCGAGCAGCAGGACATCTGCGTCCGGCAGTCCTTCCGGGAATTTGGCATAGTATCTCTTTGGCTGCAGGGTCAGGTGGTCCCGGTACATTCCCAGGTGTCCCACCTTGGCGGTGGGGATCAGGTGGCTGATCCCGTCCACCATCCCCAGTCCCGCCCTCAGTACGGGGATCAGTACGATCTGCCTGGCCAGCTGCCTGGCCCGGCACGGCTGTAGCGGAGTTTCAACGGTCACCTCCTCCACGGGGAGGTCCCTGGTGATTTCGTAGGCCATGAGACCTGCCACCTCTTCAAGGGTCTCCCGGAAATCTTTGGTGCCGGTCTCCCGGTTTCGAAGCAGGGAGAGCTTGTGCTGGATCAGGGGATGTTGGACCAGTATTACCATACTGTGTTGGTCAGAGCAAGGGTTACGAAGACTGCGCCTGTTATTGAGAGTGTATTCATGTCACTGATTTCTGAAAACCGATGGATCTGTTTCCCTTTCCTCTCCCCTGAATGCGGCCACAAAAGACTGCGTGAATCCTGCCGCCCTGCACCTGACCCTGAACGCATCCGCCTCGGCAACGGTGGGAAATTCTCCCACCGTGATCCTGTAGGCTCCCTTCCAGTAGTACTCGAATGTTTCATATGTCCTGCCGTCCACAGTCACCTGCGGCCTTGAACCGGGGGTGGTGGAGGAGAGTATCTGGACCCTGAAATTAAGGCGGTCGGGATCTTTTTCTGCAGTTGCTTCAGTCACATCGGGCGGTGTTCCGGGAACGATCTCATCCGGTTCGTCCCCTTCCTGTGCCGCATCGGCTTCCAGGGTGCCTACCCCCGGACCGGGACGGGTTGCCTCCTCAACCGCTGTATCAGCTGCAGGAGTAGCGGCATCGCTTTCCCGCTTGCTTCTTTCGGATCCTTCCGAAAGCAGCGGCATCGCCTCCAGGTTAAATGCCTGGCGGACCGCCTGTCCCTCCGCTGCCTGGTACTGCCCGCTCGTATATCCCGATCGGGCCATGTCGGCAAACAGCACACTGAGGTCATTCATGCCCGGGGAGTCACCGTCATTGAGGGCAGCCATCCCCTCACCCACTCTCACAAGCAGCAGTTCCCCGGTATTCTGGGTTCCCATGGCCCTCCTGAATACGGCCGTCTTGTTACCGGGATGGATCGAAAAGGAGAGTTCGTCACCGGGGGTGTTGATGAACCGGGTCAGGTTCTGCGGGGTGCTCCAGCCGGAACCGTCCCAATAACAGATGTACAGGTCATATCCTCCTGACCCCATGTGCCCGGAAGATGAAAAATAGAGGTTCTTCCGGTGGTCCAGAAACGGATACCATTCATGACCGCTGGTATTGATCCCCCTGCCCATATTGACCGGGTCGCTCCAGCCACCGGTTGTTTTCCTGCAGACGAACAGGTCCAGCCCCCCGGCCGAGGATGCCCGGTCCGAGGCAAAGACCAGAAGGGAGTCGTCCTGGGAGACAGCTGGATGGAGGTAGCGCGAAGGATCATCGGTGAAGGGAAGCTGCCGGTACTCCGTGGCCCTGCCCTCTTCGATATCCATTTCGAATATTTTTTCCACAGACCTGCTGCCGGCCAGTTCTGCCGGTTTGGTAAAATAGACTTTCCGGTAGTCCCTCGAAAAGGACATCCCTCCCGGCGAATAGGCAAAATGATCATTGGGGAACAGCGGGCGGCTGCTCTCCAGTGTCAGGTATTCCAGGGGGACAAAATATGCTTTCTCCACACCGAAGGAAATGTGGTCGGCGATCATCTTCTGGTGATACTTGGTATTGGAAAGGAACACCAGACCATTCATATAGAAGCAGGCGTCGGCCGAGGGACCTGTGATGCGCATGGAGACGGTGTCCAGCTGCAGGATCTGATCCACGCGGGTGCTGTCCTGCCAGGGAAAGGGGGCCTCAGCAAGCAGGTCGGTGGCGCCTGCCAGTACGGTCACCCATGCCGGGAGAAAGGAAAGAATGGACCGGAATTTGGTTGTTTTTTGCATCTGATTACCGCATTTACCAGTGCCTGAATTGCGTGAAACGCAGATCGCGCCTGTTCAAATTGACGCCCAGCGATACCTCAAAGATAATATTCTCATCGTTCAGGAAACCCACCCTTGGAAATTCCAGCAATACACCTGCATTGAACCTCGGGAACTGGTACTGGAAAAAGAGGGCGAAGGTTTCCAGGTTTTTCACATAGGTCCCCACGTAGAAATTCTGCAGATAGAGCTTCAGGTAGGGAACCAGTTGCCGGCCGGCTTCCGGCATGGCGGAGTCGCTCAGCGAGAACAGCAGGGAGGGTTCGAGCACAATGGCGTTGTTGCGGCTCAGGAGGAATTTATATCCCCCGTAAAAGTGAAATTCCCTGGGAATTGCATCATCTGAAAGGCCTTCGGAATCAGCGTCCTTCTTTCCGGAAAAGAGGGTCGTGACGGAAATCCCTGCAAATGCTGCGGGTCCGTAATAGTAGATCCCCAGGTCAATGTTGGGATTGAAAGAGGAAGTGAGTGAATCGCCTGCTGCATCATCCACACCCTTTGGCACATTCAGGATGGCTTTGAGCGTGGCACCTGCCGCCAGGTTGTGCAGACCGGCCCGGTCTACCGGGAAATGGTATGCAGCCGATCCTGCCACACCCAGGTTCCAGGAGCGCTCTTTCTGTTCCTGGAAGAGGAAGCCGCCCACCCCCACCGGAGAGAAACTGCCTCCCGGCCGGGTCAGCCGCTGATGAACCTGAAGGATCTGGTTGTCCGGGATGCTGTAAATCCTGGAGGTCAGGCTGATATTGGTGTAATCCTTACTGCCTGTGTAGGCCGGATTCAGGACCATGGGATGGTACAC
The DNA here is from genome assembly GCA_964575865.1 of uncultured Bacteroides sp. Classification (GTDB taxonomy): domain Bacteria; phylum Bacteroidota; class Bacteroidia; order Bacteroidales. The sequence continues at coordinate 132,409 of CAZNSZ010000001.1, forward strand.
GGGGATCCCCAGGGGCCTGGAGGGGACCGACTGCGCCATCAGGGACCAGCTGAGGACCAGTCCCGCTGCCATTGCTCCCAATCTCACGCTCCATACCCTGTGCTGCCATTGCATTGCTATCCTTCTTTCCCGTGAACTCATTGATAATCGATTGAAAGGTGCCGGAATATCCGGCAGGTGCCCTTTTCAGCAGTTCTCGTGCTACATCATTCACATTGCTGTGATAAGAGGGGATCATCGGTTCGGCGTCTGCTCTTCCAGGGGGACCAGCTCTGAGATCACATACTGGGCCTCCCGGTAAAAATCGCCGGTTGCAATCAATTTATCATTGTCGGGATCGCCGTCATTTCCAATATCCGCATATGCCCGTATCCGTCCCGATGCAGTGACCACAAAACGCTGGTGGGAGGCGGTATCCGCAGACACGGTGTATACCTGGGAGAGTCCGTCTCCGCTGAATGCATTGACATCGATGGGATTTCCGGTCTCCGTGTTGTAGATGGCCAGTTCTCCCGAGAAATCGAACAGGATGGGAATGTTTCCCGGGGTGAGCACCTGCGGGTTCACATTGACCAGAACGGTGGCGTATAGTTTTTCATTTTTGATGTGGGCGCTGAGCTCTGCGGTGGGATTGACCAGCAGAATGGGTTCTTCTTCGATGTTGAGGCAGCTCACACTGAAAACCAACAGGAAGAAGGGTACTATCTTATGGTATGTCATTGTGTTAAATCCATTGAAAGAAAGCACAAAAGTAGGGATTCGCATTCTATTACGCAAAATGCTCCTGATGGTTACAGCAAATGGCAGTCCATAATTATCTGACGGGCATTTTTTTTTATCGGATCATTTTTTCTTAAATTGTCTGGCAATTATAACCATCGATACAACATTTAAACCTGGAAAAATGAAAAAGGCATTTACCGTTCGATCCATGTCCAAGCTATTGGGAATGATTGCAATACTGCTGGTTACCCTTTACGGGTGCAAGAATGCGCAGCAAAGACAGGAAGCTGAACAACCCGTTTCTGTAGCAGAAATGCCTATGGGAAATGATATAGAAGCGCTTACAGGCTACCCGCTTCCCACGTCCTACGAGATCACGGAGCTGATTTACGAAACAGGGACCCCTTATATTCTCACCCTTTCGAACGATCCGCAGAAGGCGGGGGATTACATCACCCAGCGGGATAAGGCGCTGAACCTGGGGGTATATGGTGCGGACCTCGCTTATGCCAGTTCATACAGGATGAAGCAGCGGACCATGTATTACCTGGAAGCGTCCAAAACGCTGATCGATGAACTGGGGATCAATACCTCATTCAACATGAGTTATGCCGACAGGGTGGAGCAGAACCTGGATGACCGCGATTCGCTCATCTTGATTGTTGAGGAATCATTTTACGACACCTGGGATCACCTGGTCACCAACAAACAGGATATCCTCGCCAGGCTGGTGGTCAGCGGCAGCTGGATTGAAGGGATGTACATCACCGCCAGTATCACCAAATCAGCCAGGGACAATACCAAATTCATGGAGATCCTGGCCAACCAGAAAAATTCCCTCAACAAGCTGGTATCGCTGCTTGAGCCGGTGCAGGATGTGAACGATATTTCCCTGATTTACCAGCACCTGGTGGAATTACAGGGTATATATGAAGGGGTCGGCGACGTCCTTACCGCGGAGCAGCTGGAAATGATTACCGAGAAGCTCAACGGGTTGCGGGCAGAGATCGTTTAGCACCCTTGCCCGCAGGATTGCGGGCAGTAACATCATGAAGGAGACAGTTTTAAACGCACTGTTGCAGCTGTTTGCAATTATTGCAAACGTCTCAGAGGACGGTGTTTCCTTCAAAGCCCGGTCCATTGTCAAGACCTTTCTCAGGCAACACCTGAAAACCAACCTGATCAACAAATACCTGGTTGTTTTCGACCGGTACCTGGAGCTGCATCATCCCCATCTTTTCGGAGGAGGCATCGAAGCCTCCCGGCAGACGCTTTCCGATTCGGAAAAGCTGAAAAGGATCGCTATAGAGATCAACAGGAGCCTGCTTCAGCGGGAAAAATTCATCGTTTTTCTGCGGTTGGTGGAATTCATCAATGAAGATGAAGTCATGACCGAAAAGGAACTGGCCTTCATCCGGACTGTTGCCGATACCTTCAACATCTCGCGGGTGGAGCATGACAATACCAAGGCCTTTATACTCAATACCTGTGAAGATATTGAAAAGGACAGGCTGCTGATCATTGACGGCCAGGATGAACCCTATGTCCGCGGGATCAGGCACATCTGCGAGCCTGAACTGGAAGGCAGGATCTCCATCCTTCACCACGCCAGTACCGATACCTTCGTTTTCCGCTACCTGGGCAACCTGAACCTGTCCCTCAACGGAAACCACATCATTCCCGAGCGGTTCGAACTGCTGGACCAGGGCTCCAGGATCACCGGATCCAGGATCAGCCCGGTATATTACAGCGACATATCCAGGAAGTTTCACCAGACCGAAGAACGGCCCAAAATCTATTTCGTTGCTGAGGATATCGAGTTCCGGTTCAAGAACAGCACCAAGGGGATAAAGCGTTTCAGCTTCAGCAAGGAATCCGGGAACCTGATCGGGATCATGGGGGGCAGCGGTGCCGGCAAATCGACCCTGCTCAGCATCCTTGCCGGGAAGATCAAACCGCAGGGGGGGAGGATTACCATCAACGGAATCGATATCCACAGGGAGCCTGAACAGATCGAGGGGATCATCGGTTTTGTGCCGCAGGATGATCTTCTAATGGAAGACCTTACCGTTTTCCGCAACCTTTACCTGAATGCAAAGCTTTGCCTGAGCAACCTCACCGAGGCGGAGATCCTCAGGAGGGTGGAGCGGGTCCTGATCGATCTGGACCTGGAGGAGGTGAAAGACCTGAAGGTTGGGAATCCGCTGAAGAAAGTGATCAGCGGGGGACAACGGAAGAGGCTCAACATAGCCCTGGAACTGCTCCGGGAACCGGCCGTCCTTTTCGTGGATGAACCCACCTCGGGACTCTCATCCATGGGATCTGAAAAGGTAATGCTCCTTCTGAAGGAGCAGGCACTCAAGGGAAGGCTGGTCATTGTCAATATCCACCAGCCCTATTCCGACATCTACAAATTGTTCGACCGCTTCCTGATCCTGGACAAGGAGGGGCATGTGATCTATAAGGGGAACCCCATCGATGCCATCACCTATTTCAAATCGCAGAGCCATTACGTGAATGCGGAGGCGGGACACTGCGAATCGTGCGGGAATGTGATGCCGGAGGAGATCCTGAAAATCGTGGAAGAGAAGGAGGTGGATGAATACGGCAGGGTCACCAAGGAACGAAAGGTGGCCCCTGAGGAGTGGTACGGCCTCTACCGGGAAAAGATAGAATCCAGGCAACCCATCCGGCATGTGCAGGCTGCCCTACCCCCGGTGGATTTCAAGATCCCCGGTCCGCTGGAACAGTTCCGCATTTTCAGCATCAGGAACATCCTTTCCAAACTGGCCAACAGGCAGTACATGCTCATCAATTTCCTGGAGGCTCCGCTGCTGGCACTGATCATCGGCTATTTCACCAGGTATGCAGAGGGAACCGCTGCGGGCTCCTATGCGCTGATCCACAATGTCAACCTCCCTGCCTATCTGTTTATGTCAGTGATCGTGGCCATGTTCCTGGGGCTGACCGTGAGTGTGGACGAGATCATCACCGACCGGAAGATCCTCGAGCGGGAATCCTTTCTGCGCCTGAGCAGGCTCAGTTACCTTCACTCCAAAATGCTGGTGCTGTTCCTGATCTCTGCCATACAGACCCTTACCTTCGTTCTTGTGGGAAACGGGATCCTGGAGATCAAAGGGATGCTCTTCCATTACTGGCTGATTCTGTTCTCCATGTCCTGCCTTTCCAACATGATCGGGTTGAACATCTCTTCCGGATTGAACTCGGTGGTCACCACGCATATCATCATCCCCTTCATTCTTGTTCCCCAGTTGCTGTTCAGCGGTGTACTGATCAAATTCGACCGCCTCAACAGCCTCTCAAGGGATCCCAGGTTTGTCCCGGTCATCGGTGAATTGATGCATGCCCGATGGGGATTTGAGGCCCTGGCGGTCCATCAGTACAAGAACAACCAGTACTACCGGGAGCTGTTCCCCATCGATCAGCGGATCAGCAATGCCGACTATTTTGGCAATTTCCTCATTCCAGAGGTCAACGGGAAGATCCGGATCATTGAAAACCTGGTGGTCCTGGGGGAGGAGCCGGTAACCTGGCAGGAGCAGGCGCGGCTGGTGAGGAATGAACTCAACGGTATGAGGGCGAAGGGCTGGATATCTTCGTTCGGGGATACAGATCGCTTTCTGGAGGGGCCCTACTCCCCTGAATTCTTTGAAGCTGCGTCCGACTCCCTGGAAATCCTGAGAGACCGCTTCAGGGTGACCATGCAGCAGGCCTACCGGAGAAAGGACCTCAAGGCGATGGAACTGGTCGAACGCTGGGGCGGCGAGGAGGCCTACAGGAAGATGAAGGACGGGTACACCAACGACAGGCTTACAGAACTGGTAACCAACAAACAGGAGATCAGTCATCTGATTGAATGGAACGGCCGTTTTATCCGGAAATCGGATCCCATTCACATGGAGCCCCTCTCCAATTACGGCCGGGCTCACTTTTATGCACCGGAAAAGCTGGTGGGAAACATGGCCATCGATACCTTCTGGTTCAATCTGATGGTGATCTGGCTCTCTGCGGCGATCCTCTATCTGGCCCTCGATTTTGATCTTCTGCGCAGGTTCATCAACTGGCAGCAGCTCCGCAAGCTCAGAGAAAAAAGGAGGTTTTCATGAGAACCCTGCGGAACATCATTCTGTTGTTGACCCTGGCCCTGACATCCTGCTTCAAGGAACCGGGGAATTATCCGCCGGAGATTTCGGATATTGTACTGATCCCGTCTGTGGAGTTGACACCGGGATCGGATATCGAACTCTCTGCCGTGGTGTCGGATCCCGACGGGGATGACCTGCAGTTCTACTGGGAGGCAAACAGCGGGATGGTCAAGGAACCGTTCAGTCCGGTCACCACCTGGGAACTCTCCATGGAAGCCGAACCGCTGAGCTTCAAGCGGATTTCACTGACGGTGACCGACGGAAGGGCATCGGTGACCAGGTCCAGGACCATCCAGGTGGCAGAAGGACTGCTGCTGGAAGGGTATACCTATTTTTCGGGTACCACCATTCCCGTTCCCGGTGTGAAGGTGACCATTGGAAAGTTCACGGGATACTCGGATGACAACGGTTATTTTGTATTTCCCCACCTGAAAGAGGGAACTGCCATGCTGCAGGCCTCCAAAGAAGGATTTGACGAATCTTCAACCGGGGTTTACCTGCAGAATGCGCGCTCATCCATACTCATTGAGATGAGCAGCGGCACCCGCAGCAGGCAGATCGGCGGGCAGATCAGGACGGTGGATCACCTCACGTTCGGGGGACTGAAGGTTTCCCTGCTGAATCCCGATTTCACGGAAAGTGAGCTGCACGGATTCACTGATGCGGGAGGGCAATTCGTGATCCCGTCGGTTCCGCTGGGGACCAGGTACCTGATGGTCAGCAACAGATCCCCCGACACCCATTTTCTGAACGATACGTTGATCTACCGGATCGAACCGGATCTGAACACAGGCACTTTCGATGCCCGTATCAAGATCAGGCGTACCGTCCTCTCGGACAGGTTTGCCTCTCAATCCGAACGGTGGGAGCCGGAGGGTGCCGTATCGGATGGGTTCTACCTGCTGGGAAAGGGACAGCAAATGACCCTCCGGGAGTTCATCCGGGTGCCTGAAGATGCCGAAAAGGCCATGGTCTCCCTGCAATCATTCGTGGTGGGCGGCTGCGACATGGTGGGCAGGGTCCCCTCGCACCGGCTCTGGGTCCTCAACAGCGGTGGAGCCTACATGGGAGGCGTGAGCTGGGGAGGGGAGGGCAACAACTTCTCGGCGGAACTGGAGTGGTTTCCGTCAGAATCGCCTAACTTTATGGACATATACGGCAGGGACATCAAGCTGCGGCTGGAAATCTTCGGGGAAAATCCCTGCGTGCCCCTGCCCCAGTGGAGGATCTATCAGGTTGAATTCAGTTATTTTTATTAACCAAACCATATGACAATGAAAAACAGATTCATTCTTCCGGTGCTGGCAGTTGGAGCACTCCTTCTGCTGAGCTCTCTGATTCTGACCGACCGGAACACGGTCCAGCCCCCTGACGAGGTGCAGCAGCTGCTGGAAAGCGCATGTTATGACTGCCACTCCTCGGCAGGCACCAACGATGATGCCAAAAAGGCCCTCAATTTCGAGCAGTGGGACAGTTACAGGCTGACCAAGCAGATCAGTGTGCTGGGAGAGATCGCCGAAGTGGTGGAGAAGGATAAAATGCCTCCGGGCAAATACCTGGAATTCAAACCGGACAGGAAACTGGACGCAGCCCAGAAGGAGTTGATCATCAAATGGGCGGGTGAGGCTTCCGATGCCCTGCTGGAGGGCCAGTGATGCGCAAGGGGATCAAATGGGCCCTGCTGTTCGTGGCGGGGGTGCTTGTTGTTATCCAGTTTTTCAGACCCGACCGCAACCTTCAGCCTGTGGGCGGGGATGACCTGCTGGTACTGCTGGAGCCGCCGGCCGAAGTGGCTCAGCTCCTCAAAAACTCCTGCTATGACTGCCATTCCGATCAGACCAGGTATCCATGGTACAGCCATGTGGCCCCTGTGTCCTGGTTCCTGGACAGCCACATCCGGGAAGGAAAGGATGAGGTCAACTTCAGCCAGTTTGGAGCCCTGGAGAAAGGAGCAAAAATCGGGGTGCTGACGGAGATCTGCGAGGTGGTTGAAGAAGGGAGCATGCCCCTTCCCGGCTACCTGCGCCTGCACAGGGACGCCGTTCTGGATGAGGAGCAGGCCGGGATGCTGTGCGAATGGTCCGAGCTGGAAGCGCTCAAATTGCTCAGGAGATAAGGTTGCCGGAAGTCACTGACGGATCGTAAAACATGGGGCATGCAGGGATCAATGTGCCCAAAACCTTCATGAATGGTCATTTTCGGGTTCCCAATGTCTGCCCCCCCGGCTGGAAATCCCTGCAGGCGGTTCAGGCTGGCCATGGCATTGATGTGTTATAAAACACATATTATCAGGTCGTTGCATCTGACAGGCCCTGAAATAACCAGGAAGCGCACCTGTTTCAACGTTTTTTCCTGTAAATCGATCCACATTTTTCCTTCTTTCGTAAAAAACCGGTCCACATCCGTTACCTTTTGGTTGACTGCTAAGCCATTAAGGAATATATTTGGGATGTAGAGACAAACCATACAAAACCGAATGTCATGAAAAGAACAATACCTGTATTACTGGTGATCTTCCTGGCAGGAATGATCACCTCCTGTGAAAAGATTAAAAGCTGGTTCGACGTGGAAGGGGACGGAAACCTGAAAGGCACCCTCTATATCGATGTGGAGGACCCGGCCAAGAAGTCCGCAGCATGGACGTCCTTTTACGAAGAGACCACCATTAATCCGCTCCAGGATAAGGATATCGCCGAATACGAGGAGAACATCAAGGAGATCAAGGCCACCAAGGTGGTCGCCACGGTAAAGTCCGTCACTGGAAAAGATCCGAATCTGGATGTTATTTTTGCAAAAGGACTCAGGATCGTAGTCAAAGGGAGCACGACGGTCCCCTGGGTGCTTGACCAGGAATGGAACGTACAGCCGGGTGATGAGATCAACCTGGATGATGAGGTGAGCATGGATGCCTACGGGAAGATCACCGACATGCTGAGCAATTTCGAAACCCTCACCCTCACGGTGGAAGGCAGTTGCAACCAGACCGGGGTATCGGTCGCCCTGGAGGTGGGGATCGATGTCCATTACACGGCCAATCCGCTCTAAAGGTTCTCCCGTTTTTTTCCAGGGGGTGGTGCAACGTTTTTCCTGAAAGCGTCGTTTAATCCATTGAAGACACTTTAAAGGAAAAGCCATGAAAAAACTGCTCGTCCTGCCGGGAGCGATCCTGGTATGCTTACTCGTATTGACCGCTTCCTGTCAGCGCTCGGATGACCTGACGGGGAGGGTCGTGGTCAAGATCACCGACGAACCGTTTCCCATCTCCCTGATCGCCGATGCCGGAGTTACCATCACCAAGGTGGAGATCCGTGCTGCAGAATCCGAAGTGACGGAGGAGAACACCGAAGGGGAAGACGGGGAGGAAGAATCACCCTTCATCGTCCTGTGGGAAGGCTCCAGGGAGCTGAAGCTGCTTGACCTGCGGAACGGGGTGACCGAAGAGCTGGCCGATCTGGAGATCCCTGCCGGAGCATATGACCTGGTGAGGGTGCACGTGAGCGATGCCAGTATTGTACTCACGGATGACCTGGGATCCTTCTCCGTGGATGTCCCCAGCGGATCCTCCTCAGGGGTCAAGGTATTCATCAAGCCGGGACTTACAGTCAGCGGTGGCCTGACTTCCGAATTGCTGCTCGATTTCAGCGTGGAGAAATCATTTGTCCTCCAGGGAGACCTGGATACACCGGCCGGTATCAAGGGATTCAACTTCAAGCCGGTGATCCGGGCCGCCAACAACTCCGTGGCCGGCCGCATCGAAGGAATGGTGCTGGAGAACGTGGATGATGCCCAGGTGCCAATGGGTGCCGCAACCGTATTGCTGTGGGGAGGGGAGCTGGAGCTGGCGACCACCACGGAGGACGATGGCTCCTATGCCTTTCTCGGCGTGCCCGCGGGGGAGTATCAGATCAGGGCCGAAAAGGAGGGTTACAAGGGGGTGACCACTGATGTGGAGGTGGTCCCGGGGAATGCCACCTTCAAAGATTTTGTCCTGACGGCTGATCCGGTATAAGAGTCCGGCCGTCTTATTGTGTTTCATGCTGGGGAGATGCACCCTGGGAATCCCGGTTTATTGATTACATTTGATACCAGCATTCTGATCCTACCAAAATCCGAGCTATGAAAAAAACCTGGCGGAGGATCATCTGGCTGCTGGTGGCGGCCCTCCTCCTCTTTGTGACATGGTATGCCTGGCCCAGGTTACCCATCATTACTGCATTTGCAGCCAAGGGGATGTGCTCCAGCGTCTTCCTGGCTGAAAAAGATCCGGAGCGGGTCTCCAGCGAGGACCTCTCTTTTTTCCCCATCAGCCTGGCCAGATGTGCCGTCGACCGGGAGGAGCGCTCCGTTACCGCCACGGTATTCGGTCTGGCCCGGCGGAAGGCGGTTTTCAGGGAGGGACTGGGCGCCGTGCTGGTGCTGGATACCCCGGAAGCGTCTTTGATGGCCCACTCTTTTTCCATTCCCGATCCCGGTTACAGCCAGGATACGGTGCCGTGGCCGCTGGGGGATGTAACGGAACCCGGATTGCCGGAGGGTGTTGATGGGGATGCCCTGGAACGGGTCTTGGAGGGAGCCTTCGATGCACCTGGTGAGGATCCCTTTAAGAAAACCCTTGGGGTGGCGGTGGTGTATGACAACCAGCTTATCGGAGAGCGGTACCTGCAGGGGTATGATGCCCGGACCAGGTTCCATGGGTGGTCGATGACAAAAACTGTTACCGGTGCCCTGGCGGGCAGGCTGGTCATGGATGGGATGCTGGCCCTGGATGAACCCACCGGGATCCCGGAGTGGGAAGGGGACGAGCGGAGCTCCATCACCCTGCGTCATATCCTTCACATGAGCAGCGGGCTGGACTGGTACGAAAATTACTTCACCATATCCGATGCCACCGTGATGCTGATGCAGAGCGATGACATGCTGGCTTCGGTGGTGGACAATCCCCTTGCCCGGGAACCGGGCACCTGGTGGAACTACTCCTCCGGTGATGCCAACCTGCTTTCGGGGCTTATCCGATCAGCCATCGGGGACGACAGGGAATACCACCGGGTTGTCTATTCGGAGCTGTTTCACCGGATCGGCATGCTTCATACCACGGTGGAGACCGATGCAAGCGGACTGTTCGTGGCCTCCTCCTACAGCTACGGGACCACCAGGGACTGGGCCCGGTTCGGGCTCCTGTTCCTGAACAACGGCATTTTTGAAGGGGATACGGTGCTGGCGCCGGAATGGGTGGAATTCATGAAGGCTCCCGCGCCCGCCTCCTATGGGAAGTACGCAGGCACCTTCTGGCTTGAGGAACCCATGGAAAGCAATGCCCTGACCAATGTTCCGGATGATGTTTATTTTGCTGACGGATTTTTGGGACAGCGGATCTACATCATTCCATCCAGAAAGCTGGTGGTGGTCCGGATGGGCTACAGCATGAGCAATTTCAGCATGAATGATTTTCTCCGGGAGATCATGGCGACGTTGCCCGGATAAGACACACCCAGTCCATCCCGGGTTGACCCGGCGGGTATCCGACAGCGGCCCTTCCGCCTCCCGTGATCCGTGTGACGCTGCCGGCCTGCATGGCTCCCCCGTTCCTGGGATCGTACCACTCCACGGAAAAGGTCCCTTCCTCACCTGAAAGATCAAGTGCGGTGGTCCCCCCATCGGGCAGATATACGGCATAGACCTCCCCCGGAAGCGCCAGGCAGGTTCCCCGGTCAACCAGCTCATCGCGGCTTTTCATTTCCCAGAAGGGCAGTTGCTGCTGGAAAAACTCCAGTGCATAACGGGTCTGGTCCCACATGAGGTCCCTGCTCCTCCAGTCCTCGCAGTTCAGGTCCGCATGCGCATAGCTGTATCCGAAGTACCATTCCACCCCGGCTCCCCCGGCCATCAGGTTGCCCCAGAGGGCCTCTTTACGGATGGTGTCGTGCACGGGATCGACCGCATCGGGCATGACCCCTTTCCAGTGGGGACCCAGCTCATCGGAACAGACCACCCAGGGTTTCCCTGCTTTTTGTGAGGCTTCGATCCATTTCAGGGTGTATCCGTGCACCAGCGAGGGAGGACTCAGCTGGAGCGAGGGTCCGTCCAGGTCGGTGAAACCCAGCAACGGTTCGATGAGCCGGGAGTGGTCGGGATCTCCCGCATGGGTGTGGACCACCAGGAAGGAGGGATAGGGATGGGTCTTCCTGATATAGGACATCATCTCTTTCCTGTCCTGCACGGTCTGTCCCACGGGTGTCCAGGCGGCAGGTCCGTTCTCTTCGCCAATGTTCCAGGTGACCGCCAGGTGGTGACCGAAGCGTGCGATCAACTCACGCAGGTAAAGCTTTCTCTGGACATCGAGCCTTCCGGCATCCAGGAGGCATTCGTTCTCGGTCTCCTGCAGCACCACATGCATCATGATCCCCAGCTTTTCCATGTGTTCGAAGACAATCTCCCACTGGTCAAGCCGCGAGCAGTCAAAACGGTAACGCTCTTCCCGTTCGGTCCATGGCCATACATCCTCACCGTCCCCCAGCACATTCATGGTAAGGAAATAGACCGAATTCATCCCTTCGGAAGCCAGGTAGTTGAGGGCGCCGATGATCCCTTTCCCCTTGTTCCCCTGCCATAGCGGATCGCCGGGGTTCCAGTCCATCACATGGGCCTCATAGCGGTGCAGCTCCGTATTGGGCTGGTCCTCTCCCATCCGCCTGGTGTTTTTTCCGCCGTATCGGGTTCCGTCAAACTCATGGTAGGCCAGGAAATTTTCCGGGCTGTCGGCCCCCCCCTTCAGGAAATACTTGCCCGATCCCGCGAAGCGCAGGTAGCGCTCATTCACATATTCCAGCCTGCCGTGGGCGCGAAAATCCCTTCCCGATTTGTCACTGGGACTCACTTCAAACGAACCGGAAGTCCCGTCAAAGGCCAGCGGATCCCCCGCGTCCGGATCTTCGCTGAGGGCCAGGTTGTGACCCTCCCTGAACGAGGCCACAAAGGTCCATGATCCTTCCCGCGGTGGCTTGAACCGAACCTGCCAGGTATCCCCCCCTGAAGCGCTGCTCTCAGCGGCCTTTCCGTCCGCTGCATAGAAACCCGGAACCCGGATGGTGTCCCCTGCATGGATGAATGTCACCCACAACCGGTATTGCAGAAAAGGATTGGGCGAATCGGTCTCACTGACCCGGGGTCCGTGAAAGGAAAGGGTAAGGGTGTGCCATGTTCTGGGCTCCCCTTCAATGGACCAGGGGGATTCCTTTTTACAGCCCGGAAACAGGGCGATAAGGATCAGCAGTATGGGCCCGAAGGCCCGGGGATTCTTTTTCAGCCGCATACACGAAAAGCGGTTGGTGTGGAAATTTCCAGAGCCTCTCAGGGGACTCGAACCCCCGACCTGCTCATTACGAATGAGCTGCTCTACCGGCTGAGCTAAAGAGGCTTTACAACGGTGCCTGCAAATTTAAAAGTAAAAAATGAAAGTGGCACTGTTTCCCGTGCATTTTGTATGAGAAGAGGATGGGGAGGAGACCTGTGGAGGAATGAAAAAAGACATTCGTCGATGGAAAGGGACGGATTTTCTGATGCCGCAACCGACCTAGATCAGTGGTGAAAAGTAAAATTCTTCCTAACATCGGCAGCTGAACAGAATTGCTTAATTTAGACAGGTAACCTCACGATCATTCAGTCGGAACCATGAAACTACCAAAGAATTATTACAACCCGGTCTCGCTGCTTGGCAGCATCCTCGCCAGTGTCAGTTTTCTGATCATCCTGTTTTTTCTGATATCGCAGTTAATCTTCGACGTCCAGGAACACTCCGGCTCCTATGTGGGGCTGTTCATCTATATCGTTCTGCCGCTGTTCCTGATCATCGGTCTGATCCTGATCCCTGTGGGGATGTCCAGGAGATCCAAACGGCTGAAGCGGGAAGGGGACACCGGAAAGATGAAGGGAATCATCATCGATCTGACCGACCAGCGCCAGTGGAATGCGGTGGCCGTATTTATCATTGTCACGATCTTTTTCCTGCTGCTGACCGGGATCGGAAGCTACCGTGCCTTTCACTACACCGAATCAGTGGAATTCTGTGGCACCCTGTGCCACGAGGTGATGGAACCTGAACATGTGGCCTACCAGACCTCCTCCCATGCCCGGGTGACCTGTGTGGAGTGTCACGTGGGAGAAGGTGCCGACTGGTATGTAAGGAGTAAGCTGTCGGGGCTCTACCAGGTCTATTCCGTGCTGTTCAACAAATACAGCAGGCCCATCGAAACCCCCATCCGCAACCTGCGGCCGGCACAGGAGACTTGCGAAAGATGCCACTGGCCCGACCAGTTCTACTCCTACCGCCTGGTGAATGAGAAGCACTACCTGGCCGATTCGGCCAATACCGAATGGAACATCCAGCTGAAGATGAAAATCGGATCCGAGCATGCCGCCCAGGGATTGCTGGAAGGGATCCACTGGCACATCAACCCCGATGTGAAAATCGAATATGTGGCCTCGGATCTCCAGCGGGAATTCATTCCCTGGGTCCGGTACATCAACACCGCCACCAATGATACAGTGGTGTATCATGACATTTATGAGGGTCTTGAACCGGAAGCCCTGGATACTTTGGAGCTGAGGGTGATGGATTGCCTCGACTGCCACAACAGGCCATCCCACCACTACCTGCCCCCGCAGGAATTCACCGATCAGCTGATCACAGCCGGTGCCGTTCCGGTAGAGCTTCCGGAAGTGAAATCGCTGGCCATGCAGATCTTCACCAACACATTTTCCACCAGGGACAGCGGGAACATGTTCATTGAGGAGAGCGTGAGGGACTTCTACAGCTCTGGCTATCCCGGCATCATGGAGCAGAATCCCGCGCTCATCTCCCGGGCAGTGGAAGGATTACAGGCCGGATTCGCCACCAACATCTTCCCGGAGATGAATGTTTCCTGGGAGCACTACCCCAACCAGGTGGGGCATATCGAATTCAACGGCTGTTTCAGGTGCCACAACGGGAACCATGAAAGTGAGGCAGGGGAGACGATCTCCAGGGATTGTAACCTGTGCCACACCATTCTGGGACAGGGGACGACAGATAACTTCCAGACCACTTCCATCGACCAGTCCCTCGAGTTTATCCATCCGGTCGACATCGATGAGGCGTGGAAGGAGTTTACCTGCGCCGATTGCCACCGGTACCTCTATTAGGAACACGGTCCTGATCAGGAAGGGACAGTCGCCCGCACCCCGGGAGCGACACGGGCGATGCGCCTGGCCATGCCCCGGAAGATGAAGTAATGGAAGGGCATCAGGAGGTACCAGTACCAGCGCCCCAGGACCCCTTTGGGCCGGTAGGTAGCCACCTGCTTGAAGGTATTCTCGCCGTTGATATGAAATTCCAGCCAGGCTTCCCCCGGGAGCTTCATCTCTGCGTAGAGCAGGAGCCGTTTCTTCTCCCTGTCTGCCAGCAATACCCTCCAGAAGTCGAGTGCATCGCCGGCATGGATCTCATTCAGGCTGGTGCGCCCCCTGCGGATCCCGATCCCGCCTGATAATTTGTCCAGAAACCCCCTGATGTTCCATATCCACGTGGCATAATACCAGCCGGTCTCCCCGCCGATGGACCAGATCCGGTTAAGTACCACATCCACATCCGACACGTCACATTCACGAACATCCCGGTATACCCCATACTGGGGGACCTGCACGAATTCGTGGACATCCCGCCTGAGCCTGCCGCTGATCAGGGAATCTTTCCATGTGGAGATCACATCGTTCTGCTCCAGCCTGGTAAAGGCCATTTTAATGGCTTCCCGGTAAGGGATCAGCTGGATGCCGAACCGTTCTGCCAGGTCATTCTCTGTCCCGATCACCTCCACCTTCATGCTGTCCACCAGGTTGGCCGCCAGCTTGTATGAGACAGCTGTGACAAAATAGAGCCAGTAGGATGATAGGCGTTCGGTCATGACCGGCACGGGGATGATCACCCGTTTCAGTCCCCTCACCTCGGCATACTGCAGCAACATATCCTTATAGGTCAGGATGTCAGGCCCGCCGATATCATACCGCTTGTTGTAACACTTTTCATCGAACATGGCGGAGGAGAGGAAGGACATGACATTCCTGATGGCGATGGGCTGTGTCCGGGTCAGGGCCCACTGAGGTGCCAGCATGACGGGAAGCTTCTCCACCAGGTCCCTGATAATTTCAAAGGATGCACTGCCCGAGCCGACAATGATACCGGCCCTGAGGACCGTATAGTTATAGTTCCCTTCACCCAGGATATCCTCCACGTTCTTTCGCGACTGGAGGTGCTTGGAGAGTTTGGCAGAGTTGACGATCCCGCTGAGGTACACCACATGCCGCACCCTGGTCAGGTTCATGTAATCCCTGAAATTCGTGGCTGCCAGGGCCTCCAGATCGGTAAAATTACGGATCGATTCCGACATGGAATGGATGAGGTAATAGGCACCGTCAATATCCTTTGGAAGGGTATCCAGATCGGGGGGGCAGAGAAAGTCGACTTCCACGAAGGAAACCCTTGAAACCACCGATTCAGGCAGGGAGATCCGCTCAAGGTCCCGCACACAGCAGATGACTTCGTGGTTCAGGTCCAGCAACCGCCGGACCAGTCGCTTTCCGATATAGCCCGATGCTCCTGTTAACAGAATTTTCATGAGGGTGTGGCATTCTCTTGAGGAAAAGGCCCGAGGGATAAACAACGCGGGAGGGCTATTGTTTGCGCATTGGGTATTCATCCACGTAAAACCAGTGGATGGCATCCTCGTAGTTGGTGAAAGTACCGATGGTAATTTCCGTATTGTTTTCGCACATCTCCGTAAAGAATGCCGTATCGAAATTCACCCCCGGAAGTACCAGCAGGGCTATTTTTTCCCTGAATGAATCGGGAATGGAAAAGATGGGCCGGATCAGGTCAAAAATTTCCTCGGTGGAGAGGATCCACTGCGTTCTTCTGAAATCGAGCAGGATCTCATAATCGGCAGGCGGTCGTTTGGGCTCTGCCAGTTTCATGAGCAATTCCCTGCTCTCGTCGAAATCGATGGTCCCGTCGTCGCGGACGCTCAGATAATCCACCGACCGGATGATTTTGATCTTGGTCGCCATGGCCGTGTGTACAATTTGTGACAATATACGGCATGGCCGGGGAAGTATCAAATTC
>CAZNSZ010000002.1:0-74514 GCA_964575865.1 uncultured Bacteroides sp.
ACAGACTTTATGACTTCCTCCCTTCCCTTCGCCGAACCCTACAGGATCAAAATGATCGAACCCATGCTTCCCAGTGAAAGGCCCCAGCGCGAGGCCTGGATCCGGGAAGCCCGCTACAACCTGTTCAACCTGAAGAGCCACCAGGTGTTCATCGACCTGCTCACCGATTCGGGGACCGGGGCCATGAGCCAGGAGCAGTGGGCAGCCATGATGACCGGGGACGAATCCTATGCCGGCAGCCGCTCCTTCGAACAGCTCCGGGAGACCGTCACTTCCCTGACCGGATTCCCCCATGTCCTCCCCACCCACCAGGGAAGGGCCGCCGAAAATGTGCTCTTCTCCGTCCTGGTCAGGGAGGGCCACCTGGTTCCCGGGAATGCCCACTTCGATACCACCAAGGGGCACATCGAGTTCAGAAAAGCCCGGGCGGTGGACTGCACCATCGATGCCGCAGGGGACACGTCACTGATCCACCCCTTCAAAGGGAACCTGAATGCCGGGAAACTGGAAACGGTCCTTCAGCAACACGGCCGGGAAAGGATCCCGCTGATCCTGGTCACCCTGACCTGCAACAGCACCGGGGGACAGCCGGTGAGCATGGAGAACCTGCGAATGGTCCGTGCACTGGCGGACCGGTACGGGATCCCCGTCATCTTCGATGCCGCCCGGTTTGCAGAAAACGCCTATTTCATCAAGACCCGGGAAGCGGGGTATGAAAACCATTCCATTCCGGAGATCGTGAAAGAGATGTTCTCCCTGGCCGACGGGATGACCATGAGCAGCAAGAAAGATGGCATCGTCAATATCGGGGGGTTCATCGCCCTTCGCAGCGCCGGGCTCTACCGGGAAGCGGCCACCTACAACATCCTGTTCGAGGGCTACCTCACCTACGGAGGGATGTCGGGGCGCGATATGGCCGCCCTGGCGCAGGGCCTCAAAGAGGCGACCACCTGGACCTTCCTCGACAGCCGGGTCCGTCAGGTGGCCTACCTGGGTGAACAGCTCAAAGCGAGGGGGATCCCGGTGCAGGAGCCCTTCGGGGGACACGCTATTTTCGTGGACGCGGGCCGGTTCCTCCCCAGGGTCTCCAAAGAAGAGTATGTGGCCCAGACACTGGCACTGGAGCTTTACAAAGAATCAGGGGTCAGGGCTGTGGAGATTGGCACGTTGCTGGCGGACCGGGATCCGGATACCCGGGAAAACCGCTACCCCGCCCTGGAGATGGTCCGGCTGACGATCCCCCGCAGGGTCTACACACGGAACCACATGGATTATGTGGCGGCGGCCCTGGGGAACATCTTCCAGCGGCGCAGCGGGATCACCTCGGGATACCGGATCACCTATGAACCACCCCTCATGCGCCACTTTACGGTGGAGCTTGAACCTGCCGCGAAAGAGGCTCAGTAGCCGTAGTGCCACCCCATATGGTTCCGGCCGTGGCAGTTGAGGTAACACCTTCCGCTGAAGATTCCGGTGCTTTCGTACCGCAGTGACCCGTTGTTCGACGGGGAGACGATGTTCAGGTCAAAGTTGATCAGGTGGGAATGGTTGGTCGTGTTTCCCTGGGTATGGCTGATCCCGTGCGGATCGTGGCAGGCGTTACAGGGGGTCCGGAGGTCCCGGATGTGTTTGTCGTGGTCATCGAACGATTCGTTGTTCAGGATGCTGGTCCGGCTGTGGCAGCGGTAGCAGAGCTCATATGCTGAAGGGGATTCGGTGGTCATATCGGCTGTCAGGTACCTGTACCTTAGTTGCCCGGGATATACCGAACCGTGTGGACCCCGGGGGGCACCGGTCCCGTCACTCCCGTGGCAATCGGTACAATAGATCACCGATGATTCCGTGTAGGGCGGAATGAGGCTGGGCACATTGGGATTGGGCCCGGCCTGGGTGACGGCATGGTGTGAGGGATTGGCCGGATCGAATTCCAGGCGAACATTGTTCTGCACCACCTGCCGGGTGGTCCTGGCCGCCGGTTTCGAAGGGCTGTCCCCATGGCACCGGTAGCAGAGTTCGTAGGCATATTGCAGGGGATCCACCGGATTCCCGTTCTGGTCCACTCCCCTCACCCCTGCAAGGAATCCGCTGGCCGCCGGGGGTGAGGCAGGGGCATCACTGACGGCATGCGGATTGTGGCAGTCCTCGCACTCCACGTGCATGGAAAGCAGCAATGCAGGTTCAGCGGCATCGTGATCCAGGTTGTATCCGTACACGTTGTGCAGGTAGGGCTTGGTAAGCTGCGCCACCAGGTTGGTGGAAGCCACATTCCCGTTGTGGCATGGGAGGCAGTTGTTCTCTTCGGCCAGGTCATTCATCAAACGCAGCTTGTTCCCGGCATGGTGGGGATTGTGGCAGTTCTCACAGCCGTTTTCCGTCACGTTCTGGTAATCGGACCGGGGCCAGGGATCGGTTCCGTTACCGTTCCAGGTGGCCGTGGAGAGCTGGTGCGAGGAAGCCATCCAGAAATTCCTGTCATGGCAGCTGGTGCATAGTTCCGAATATTGCCGGGTGACCACCAGGAACCCTCCGGTCAGGTCGCGGTGGGGATCGTGGCAGGAGGTGCACTGTACCTTCCCCCTTTCCAGGGCCACCGGGGGAAGCAGTGCGGAAGGATCCCTCAGCTGCCCGTCAGCCGATGCGAGCCCCGTATTGTACTCGAAGGAGATGGGATGGTCATCGGCCAGGTCAGTGGACATGTTGGAAGAACCGGCCGGAATGGTGGTGATCCCCCCCGTGAACCCGATGGTTGCAGAACGGCTCAGAACGCTGCCCAGGGCAGTGGTCCCGTCATGACAGCTCAGGCACAGGATGGAGGATCCGTCGGGCTGTCCGGGTGCCGCCTGCACCGTGGAGCTGTGGTAAAGGGTGTAGGTGTATCCTGCTTCATCCCTGTTCCAGAGGGGGCTGGAGGGCTGACTGTGGTGGGGGGTGTGGCAGAAAATGCAGATCTCCGCTTCGGAGACGGCCCTTACCTCGCCCGGCCCGCTGGCCGAAAGATTATGCAGCGAGTTCACCACGCTCTGGGAGATCGCTGCCAGGTGGATCAGCAGTAGCAGTCCCGTGACCACTCCGCGTGGTTGTAGATGGATCGTACTCATTGTGTTTCCAGTTGAAAGATCTGAACCCTTGCGTTGTAACTGTCTGCCACGTAAATGCGGTCCTGGCTGTCAATATAGACACCCGCGGGCATCCAGAATTCTCCCTCTCCCCGGCCCTGTCCCCCGAAATTGGCAAGATACCGGCCCTCCCGGTCGAAGACCTGCACCACATGAAAGAGGGCATCGGCAAGGTAGATGTTCCCGTGGCTGTCGGTGGCCACTCCCTTTGGTCTGGCCATCTGTCCGGTCCCGTCGCCATTCTCCCCGAAGCAGAAGAGAAAATTTCCCGATGAATCCAGCACCTGAACCCTGAAATTCATGGAATCCACCACATAGATCCTCCCGGCTGCATCAATCCAGAGGAAGGTAGGGAAATTAAACTCCCCCTGAGCCGGTCCCCGCTTCCCGATCCGCCTGAGCAAGCGGCCCTCCCGGTCGAAAACAGCGATCCTGTGTCCAGCGGTTTCAGAGACCCAGATCTCACCGGTGCCCGGATGGTAAGCGATGCCCGTGGGCTGCAGCAGTTCGTCCGCACCGGACATCTCCCCGATCCCGTCCCCCTTCAGCCTGAAGAACCGGTTCAGCCTGGAGTCTGTAAAATAGAGTTCCCCCTCCCCTCCGCGGCACACCCCGACCAGGGAAGGATACGAAAGTTTGCTGCGGCTGAGGGCCCTGCTCATGCGCTCCCTGCCCTGCTCCACCTCCATGAAGGTCCCTGCTCCCTGATCAAGGACCCACAGGTCCCCCGGACCATCGGCCACCACACCGAATGGTTTCACCAGGGCCATCTGCTTTTCGCCGAAAAGGATCGCAGAGAACCGCTCTCCCCACTTCCGTTCACCCTCCCGGCCGGTGTCAGGGAACTGTCCGATCCATCCCACCGAATAATTCCCGTCCTCCTGGGCGCAGAGCACGCCTGGAATGGCCGTCATGGCCAGCACGCCCAGCCAGACAAACACCGGGATCCTCTCCTTATTCTTCCTATTCATTTCTTTCATACGATTCTTTCCGGTGGCAGCCCGGCTGGCACGATCCTCCGTTGCCGGACGGGGTGAAACGGATCTCCATCTGCCACGATCCGAATGGGACCTTCTCCGCCATCAGATAAGGCTGTGTCGAACCGTGCAGGTTATGGCACAGGCGGCAGTTCCTTCCTTTGGCCCCCCGGATATGCAGCTGATGCAGGTTGATGGCCCCATCCCTGAACCCGGTCGCCCATTCGGTTTCTGCCGCCTCCAGGAGATCCGTGTCATGACAGAGGAAGCAGAGCTCAAAATTCTCAACGGATGCGGCCGGGTAATTTTCCTCCGGGTAGGCGGCTGCAAGCAATGCCCGCTGTTCCGACCCGTGGGCCAGGTGGCATGAGATGCAGCCTCCGCCCGGGATTGCACTGTGGGGCAGGCAGGTTCCGGTAACGAGGGAGCGGATATCGGCGCTCCCGCCACTTCCAGAGCCCTCCCCGCCGTGACAGGTCAGGCAGAGTTCCACCTCCGGCCGGGTCAGCAGCCGGTATTCGGAGGAAGCGTGCACATCATGGCAGTCCAGGCAGGCACCCTCCTGCACGGGTTCGTGGCCGGATGCAGGGGAGAGGGGACCTTCATGGCAGTAGAAGCAGAGGTCCGGCAACCTGTCCATCAGGGTGAATCCCGCACTGTCAGAACCCGGATGCGTTGCGCCGGTGGGCATGTGGCAGTTGTCGCACGCATCGGCAGCGACCGGATGGACCACCTCACGGTCCAAAAGGTCACCGTGGCACTCCAGGCAATCCGGCTCCTGACGGTACCCGGTTTTTGCAGGTCCCTCTGCCCTTTCGGGGCGGATCACCGCCATCAGAAGCATCAGGAGGGGTATGAGGGCATAACTCTTCATAGGATGGGCGCTCGGTTTTAAAATCTTCTGGTGATCTGGACATAGGCCCCGTTAAATATAAACTGACTCTCCCGGTAGATCCGCCGGTACATTTCCAGGCCCACGCTCAGGTAAAGGCTCCGGTAGCTGGTGGTGAACTCCGTTCTTGAAGTCAG
Organism: uncultured Bacteroides sp.; assembly: GCA_964575865.1. Classification (GTDB taxonomy): domain Bacteria; phylum Bacteroidota; class Bacteroidia; order Bacteroidales. The sequence continues at coordinate 5,123 of CAZNSZ010000002.1, forward strand.
GAGGTCCAGGTCAATGTTCCTCCCTCTTTGGCGCAGGTAACCCCCGCTCAGGCTCCAGCGCATCCCCGGCCTGATCGTCCATGTGAGCTTACCTGAGGCATTGGCATACAGCTGATCCACCTCATCGGCGATCATCCGGTAATCCCTGACGTTCCCGTTCACGGTGACCAGCAGCCTTGAATGCAGGTTCCAGTTCATGTCCAGGTAGTACCGCCACATGCGGTAGGGAATAATGCTGCTCCGGTAAAGGTCCGATTCGATCCCCGCACGGGCCATTCCCAGATCGAATCGGATCCCGTATACATGCTGGTGATAGTAGTTGAGCGTGAGCAGGTCACCGTCCACCACCCTGGGATAGTCCTGGACCGCGTAATGGTAGTAAAGCTCCACCAGCCGGTTGAAGAGCTGAACACTGGCGCTGAAATAGTTGTTGTTGGAACCGTATGAAAATGTTCCCGGCTGCCGGTAGGTATAATCGATATAGACGCTCCCGTTATCGGGGATCTGCCCCCCGGGGATCCGCTGGATCTCCACATAGCTGGCGCGCTGGATCAGCGTGTAATCAAATTCCGGCTGGAAGATGATCGCACCGCTCACATCCCTCACCACCACCGAAGGAAGCTCCACGTAGGGCCTGTTGAGCAGGGTCACGGAACCATCCGTCAGGACCTGCTCCTCGTTCAGGACCCGCACTGTTCCGCTCTCCCCTTCTGTCCGGTGCCGGTGCCGGTAATACCGGTATGCCAGCTGCAGCGTCCCTGTGGGGATCTTCTTGGTGTACCTGAGGTCGACCCCTCCCCGGACATCCTGTTCATCATGGCTGAGCCCTGCCTGCTGGCCCACCTTGCCGTATTCGGCAAAAATCCTGGAGGTGAGGCTTTTGAACAGTTGATGCTGGAGCTCCGCACGGATCCTGTTCTGGTTCAGTTCCTGCACCGGATCCTTTAACCGGAACAGGTTCCAGTTGGCGGTCAGCCGCAAATGGTGCGGAAGCCTGAACATGATTCCTTCCAGCACCTCGAACCGGTTGAATGAAGTGGTGCCGCTCTGGTCATAAAAGGTGATCCTCGAATTCAGGCTGTAATTCTTCGCCGAGTCCAGGTAGATGTTGTTGTTGAGTGCGACCCGGTTGGTCAGGTGGGCTGTCTGATGCAGCCCGGAATAGGTATACAGGTAATTGTTGCGGGAATAGATCAGTTCGTTTTTATCCCTCGATCCGAAGGACCTGGAGGCCCTGACCTGGATGTTCTCCTGGTCCATCTGGAAATGTCTCCCGGTCTGTGTCTCCCGCTGATCCCAGGCCGTGTTCCTGTAAGTGACACTCAGCGGAAGAATCCTGTTGTTCAGTGAGATCATTCCTCCCCACAGGAGGTTTTCCGATCGCACATTGGTAAGCAGCTCACGGTTGAAATAATTCTGGTCATAATTGAAAAAACCCTGGAGTGTGACCGGCCGGTTGTTGCAAAAGGTGGTTCGGAGATCCACCTTTTTCAGGGTCCTTACTTCGGAACGGTCGGGAACTGCAATGTATTTCTCATCCCGGGCCTCGGGGCTGTAGGCTCCTCCCAGGTCGATCCTGATCACGTCGGGATCCCAGAGATAACTGCTGGTCTGGAGTTTGATCCCTCCCGTCAGATAGCTGCTCCTCTGATCCTCCTCCACTTCGTTGAAAGCGCTCTCAAGCTGCCTGTACTGTCCCCTGAATCCCACTTCTCCTGAAACGGCCTGCAGCGTCCATGGTCCCCACCTGAGTACCGGCTGGGAGAGGGTACCTTCCAGGGGGAAGAGCAGCAGGAGGAGCGCTATGGTACAGGTTCTGGTCATTGCAGCTTCATGGGTATTCAATAGAGCATGTACTGGTCCTCTCCTCCGTGTGGATTGTGACAGTCGGTACACGCCATCCCGTCCAGTCCCTCATGCATCTCGTTCTTCATCACATCCTCTTCCGTATGGCAGTAGAAGCAGAGCTCCTGCCCGGTGAACCTGAGCAAAGCGGGACCCGGGGAGGAATGCGGATCGTGGCATGCGGTGCAATAACCGCCCCCCACCGGTCCGTGCAGGACGGGGTAAACCGAACCCAGTTCTTCATGGCACATGTAACAGAGCGCCGGTTGGGGCTCCAGCATGCGTCCCAGGGACCCGGGATCGTGGCACATGCTGCACTCCCGTTCGGCATAAGGATAGTGCACCACCAGGGAGGACCTCTCCTCAACCGTTCCCTCGGTTGCTTCTCCGGCCATGGGGCCTGTGGCCAGGGTGTCCGAAGACGCAACCGGGAGCTGCGAATCCTGCGCGGGCACCCCGTCAAAAAACAGGGTGAGCAGGCTTCTTCCGGTCTTCGGCGCACACTGGTGCAGAGTGACCGGGAACCCGGCCATCACCATGAACAACCATGCTGCTCTGGAGCTTTTTCCCATCTGATTATAAACCGGTTTCCTTTTCCTCAACAAATCCGTACACATTGACCTTGGCCGGCCCGTACTGGTTGGTGACGAAAATCAGGTGCTTCAACTCGAAATGCTCATCCACATAGGGCCTGAAGTAATCGAGGTTCTCGTAGCTCACCGCAATTCCGGCCGGGAGCCACATGGCGCCCGGACCATTGTATGATCCCCCGAAATGCATCAGCAACTGCCCGTCGGGATTGAATATCTGAACATTCTGAAATGCGGCATCCACCACGTAAAGATTTCCTTCCTTGTCCAGGTCAAGACCTTTAGGTCGGGTAAACTGGCCCGGTCCGTTGCCATAACTTCCGATCCTGCCACCGAACCGGCCGGTGGTCGAAATCTTTTTCACATTGAAATCCCCGAAATCAGAAACATACAACAGATGGTCCCCCATGGCCAGGTTGGTGGGTTGCCTGACAAATCCCTCCGATCCCTGGTCCCCTCCTTCAAGCATGCCCAGCTTCTCATAATTCCGCGCGCTGTAGAGATGGATGCGGTGTTCCTGCACACTGACCACATATAGGGTGTCGTTCCGGACCAGCACATCGGTGGGTTTGAATCCTTCCCCGTCCCCGATGGCATCCAGGAAATTCCTGTCCCGGTCGAAGATGACCACCTGCCTGCGGTTGGCATCGGCCACAAACAGGTTTCCGCTCTCATCGGTGCAACAGTTGACAGGCAACTGGAGCTGTCCCCTGCCCCCGGGGATCCAGGTATCGTAGCTCCCCCTGGCCAGGTCCATGACCACGAGTCCCCCCTGTCCCGTATCGCAAATGTAAATCCTGTTCCCGTGAACCGCGATCCCGTAGGGTTTGACCAGCATCCTGGGTTCTTCCTTCCCAAACAGGTACTGGTGGAACCTTCCCTTCTGCCGGACCATGTCGGCCGATCCGGAAATATGGGTCAGGTACTGGATCCTGGTGGGAGCAGGGGGCGGGGGGTAGATCACCAGGTTTTCGGGGGAGGGGCTCAGTGAAGCGTTCCGGCTGCATCCGGACAGCACCCCGGTGAGGAGCGGAACGACCAGGCACAGAACCAGCACCCCCGGCATGAGAACCCCTGCCCTGCCGCGTCCCCGGACAGGGTTGCTCGGAGAGATCATTTGTTGTGACAGGTGAGACAGAGTTCGCTGTTCACATTGGACATATTCAGAAGATGGGGCACCCCGTACCGGTTGTGCACATCATGGCAGGATGCACACTCCATCCGTCCGTTGAACAACAGATCGTTGTCAATGGTGCTGCCCAGGCCGCTGTTGGTTGTGGTGGGAGGAAAGAGCCCCCCGTCACTCACTGCCAGCGCATCGGTATAATCAAAGGAGATGGGATGATCGGTACTGAGATCGTTCCCGGCCACTCCACCGATGCGGGCAGACGGATCGATGAAATTGGTCCCGCTTGTAATCCCCCCGAAATTCTCCAGGGCAACGGTACCGTCGTGGCAGCTGAGGCAAAGGCGGGAACTGGCCCCGGGATCCGTAATGGAGGAGCTGCCATCGAAGGTGGGAGAATCGTACAGGGTGTACCCTGCCACCACCGTGGTCTCATGGTTCCACAGGGGAGCACTCAACAGGTTAATGGCCTGGTGGGTGGTATGACACACCCCGCAACCCCGGTTGGTGGACGGGGCCCAGGACTCGGTGGAAAAATCATGCGCGGTACCTGCGATCTGGGAAATCCCGGTTTGCCAGGCAGCCAGGCAGAAAAGAGCCAGCAAGATCTGCCGGCAACGTGTGAAGGTGTTCATAGCAAATAATTGTTAAATGTTGGAGTAAAGGGTGGATGTCTCTTGACCGAAAATACATGCCGGGGTGCAGTTTTCCGAGGTTCAAACGACTATCTTACAAAATTTTGGGCGGAATAAAAAGTATTCTGTTCTCAAACACGCTCCAACTGTTTCTCCCGAACACTTCTCAAATCAGCAGATTTTAGCGACCTTTACCCGCTTAAACCGACCCATGAGGGATCTGACACAGGGCAGCGAGGGCAGGAATATCTTCCGGTTTGCCATTCCCATGCTGGTGGGACACATGTTCCAGCAGCTCTATACGTTTGTGGACCAGATCATCGTGGGACGTTTCCTGGGAAAGGAAGCGCTGGCTTCGGTAGGCGCCTCCTTTCCGGTGATCTTCACCCTCATCGCCCTGATCATCGGGATCGCCACCGGGGGGACCATCGTCATTTCGCAATTCTTCGGAGCAAAGAATTACGACAAGGTGAAGCGGGCCATCGACACCATCTTCATTGTCATGGGAATCTTTGCGGTGATCATGACCGTGGTGGGCGTCACCTTCTCCGAGGAGATATTCCGTGCCATGAAACTCCCCGAGGAGCTGATGGACACGGCCAATACCTATTTCTCCATTTATGTATCCGGACTGGTGGTCTTTTTTGGGTACAACGGGGTGGCCGCGGTACTCAGGGGGCTCGGGGATTCGACCACCCCGCTCTATTTCCTGGTGCTGGCCACCATACTGAACATCGGGCTGGACCTGCTCTTTATCGTCAAACTGGGAATGGGCATTGAGGGGGCTGCCCTGGCCACCATCATTGCACAGGGGGTAGCCTTCGCGGTGGCGGTGGTATACCTGAACCACAACCATGAATTGATCCGTTTCAACATCAAGGAGTTCTCCTTCGACTGGGAGATCTTTAAGCAGAGCCTCCGCATAGGGCTCCCAACCGGTTTGCAGCAAACATTCGTTGCCCTTGGAATGGTGGCGCTCATGGGGATTGTGAACGGTTTCGGCACCAATGTGGTGGCTGCCTACACTGCTGCCGGCCGCCTCGACAGCCTTGCCATCATCCCCTCCATGGTGTTCTCCCAGGCCCTCTCTACCTTCGTGGGTCAGAACATCGGGGCCGGAAAGATCGAACGGGTCAGGAAAGGCCTGCACCGCACCATGCTGATGGCCTCGGGAACCGCCGTACTCATCACCCTGCTGGTCCTCATCTTCAGGGTTCCGCTCATGTCCCTTTTTACAGAGGATACGGCGGTGATCCGCACAGGAGGGGAGTACCTGACCATCGTCACCTCCTTTTACCTCCTTTTCACGGGCATGTTCATTTACAGCGGGGTCATGCGGGGCGCCGGTGACACGCTCATTCCCATGTTCCTTACCCTGATCTCCCTATGGCTCGTCCGGATTCCTGCGGCACTCTTCCTGAGCAAGGAAAGCGTGGAACTCTTCGGCTTGACGATCAGGGGGGCCAACCTTGGTGAATCGGGGATCTGGTGGTCCATCCCCGCTGGCTGGGGCATCGGATTGCTGCTGTCCTTTCTCTATTACCGGACCGGCAGGTGGAAAACAAAGACCGTGGTCAAGGTGAAAGTGGAACCTGCGACCATCACCCGTTAGACGGGGGGGAAGCGGGCTGTTCCACCTCGATGAGCGGTTCCAGGTCATACCCCCTCTTCACAGCCCGGTCAAGCAGCATGCGGTAGACCACGGGGTCCATTTGCGGCGTTCTGCTCAGGATCCAGAAATAGCGCGGGCTCGAACTCCCGATCATGGCCCAGCGGTACCCTTTGTCCAGTTCAAGCACAAAATAATCACCATAGAAGAACAGAAAAAAGGAGACTTTCAGCTTACCTGGCTCACCGGGATCCGGAATCTTTGCTTTCCCCACCGCCCTGGAGAATTTGCCGTCCAGTGAACCTTTGTAACCGGCATTGACCACCTTGATCTTCCCGTCCTTCCGCATGCTGTAAGTGGCTGTGACCCCGGCCAGGTCCTTTTCAAAAGAATGGGGGAACCTGGCGATTTCGTACCAGGTCCCCAGGTAACGGTCCAGGTCCAGGGAATCAACGGTGGTGGTGTCTATCTGATTCATGGCGATGGGATTGGAACAGGATGCCATCAAAAGGAGAAGCAATCCTGCCGCGCATATGGATTTTGTCATACATCAGTGATCTGTTCCGGTAAAGGTAGGGATTTGAATTGAAGCCGGATTGCTAAATGGATGTTAATCGATGCTTCCCGCTGTAACAGATCCCCCTGGTGATCGTCCTATAACCGGGGAATCCTAACATATTTTAACTTCTTTTGATTGTGAATCAATGCCTGATTGGCTAACTTGGATCGGATTTCCGAACGCACCGAAACCCTGAGAACCTGCTGTTAACCGGATGAGTTTTCGAAGCTGCAGCCTTTTTGTATTGATCCTGCTACTGAGCATTCCGGGGTGGGGGCAGGAGGATTATGTGCGTTTTAAGAGGCTCACCATCAATGACGGACTCTCCCTCAGCTCCATTTATTGCATTTACCAGGACTCCAAGGGATTCATCTGGTTCGGCACCGAGGACGGTCTGAATAAATTTGACGGGCAATCCATCACGGTGTACGGAGCCACCACAGATCAATACAACATCCTGGCCAACAAATGGATCGAATTGATCTATGAGGACAAATCCGGGATGATCTGGCTGGGTTCGAGGGGCGGACTGACCAAATACAATCCCAGGAACGGCAATTTCTCCGTGATCAGGAACGATCCCTCCGATGCCCGGACACTCTCCAATGATACGGTGACCGCCATCACCACCGACCTGCAGAATGAGGTGTGGGTGGGAACGGTCAGGGGATTGAACCGGGTGAACCGGATCACCAACGAGGTGGAGAGGATCGAGCCGGATGAGCCGGAGCTGGCAGGGCTAGCCGGAACGATCACCTCGCTGATCCAGGATGAAGCCGGGGTGCTGTGGATCGGAACAGGACAGGGTCTTTACAGCTACGATTACAAATCAAAACTGTTCTTCGCCGAGACAGCCGGAGACCTGATCAGCCCGGACACCCCCATCCGCTGCATGTCATACAGTGACAACAGCATCCTGCTCAATACCCCGGTGGGGCTGGTCAGGATGGACCTATCCATCGCCGGGGACCACGATCTGCTTTCGATTCCCCCAGAACTTCAACAGGATGAGCAGGGGGTGATGTCCGTTCTTACCGACGAAACCGGGCAGGTATGGTTCCAGACCGGTAAGGGTCTCTTTTTGCTCAGAACGGAGACCGGCGAAGCCCGGCAGATCATCACTGCTGAGGGGACCACCCATTCCCTGGCCCTGCGGCCGGTCCCTCCCCTGATGACGGACCTCCAGGGATTTATCTGGTACGGAACATTCGGCGAAGGGGTATACCGGATCGATCCCGCCTCCCTGGAGGTCCGCCACTACGCCCACAATCCGGCAGATCCGCAGAGCCTCTCGGAGAATTCCGTCAACTGCATCTTTCAGGACCGCTCAGGGACCATGTGGTTCGGTACTTTCGGGGCCGGTGTCAGCATTCTGGATCCCCGTTCCAACAAGTTCACACTGTTCAAGAACGATCCTTTCAATCCCAACAGCATGGCCAGTTCATTTGTATGGACCGTGATGGAAACCTCTTCGGGAAACCTCTGGTTCGGCACCAATGCGCACGGGATCAGCCGTTATAACCCACAAACCGGCATCTTCACCCATTATGACCATGATCCTGCCGATCCAGGCTCCCTGGCCCATTCTTCGGTCCGGAAACTTTACCAGGACAGCAGGGGCAGGATCTGGGTGGGGACCGACGGAGGGGGACTTGACCTTTTCCGCCCCCGGAGCGGGACCTTCACCCATTTCAGGCATGATCCGGACGATCCCTCCTCCATTTCAAGCAATTCGGTCCGTGCCATCTATGAGGATCCCAACGGCAGGATCTGGGTAGGGACCCGGGACGGTCTCAACCTGATGGATGAAGCCAGCGGGACGTTTACCAGGTACCTGAGAGAGGCTCCCGGAGACGGCTCCCCTCCCCACAACTTCATCTACTCCTCCATCTACATGGACCAGGACAATATCCTCTGGGTGGGGACTTACGGGGGAGGTTTGTGCAGGTTCGATCCGGATGACGGCAGCTGCATCAGCTATCACCACGATCCGGATGATCCCACCACCATTTCCGACAACATTGTGTACAGCATCTTCGAGGATCCTTATGGCAGGTTCTGGATCGGGACCAACAACGGGCTCAACATGTTTTACCCGGCCACGGAGTCGTTCCGCAGGTTCGGTGTGGGAGAGGGACTGGCCAACGAGGTGATATACGGGGTGCTCCCGGATGATTTTAACCGCATCTGGCTCAGCTCCAACATGGGGATTTCCCGGTTCGACCTGGAAACCTTCCAGGTGAAGAATTTTGACATGAACGACGGACTTCAGAGCAATGAATTCAACGGCGGGGCCTTTCACAGGGGACACAGCGGGAAGCTTTATTTCGGAGGAGTATATGGCCTCAATGTGATCGATCCGGAAGCCATTGAACCCGACAGGAACGTGACCCAGGTCACCCTCACTAAACTGGAGGTGCTGGGCCAGGAGGTCCGGGTGGCGGGCGTGGAGCTGGAGGAGGAGTTCCTGGGCCATCCCGGACGTGTGGTGGAGCATGAAGGTGCCTTCTACAGCAAGGAAAACGTCACCTATATGGAGGAGATCGAACTGGATTACAAACACCGTTTCTTTTCCATTGAATTCTCGGCCCTGAACAACCTGCAGACCGGCAAACTGAGGTATTCCTACATCATGGAGAACCTGGAGGAGGACTGGAACAATGCGGGGAGCAGGAATTATGTTTCCTATGCCAACATGAAGGCAGGATCGTACCTGCTGAAGGTGGTGGCAGAGAATGCGGACGGGTTCAGGAGCGATCCGCCCATGCAGCTGAGCATTCTGATCACACCCCCCTTCTGGCTTTCGTGGTGGTTCATCCTGCTGGAGATCCTGGTGGCCACGGCCATTGCCATCATGATCTACATCTACCTGGTGAAGATCCGGACCAACCGGCTGCTCACCTTCCAGAACCAGCAGATCAGGGAGGCCAATGAAGCGCTGCGCGAATCCGAGAAGAACCTGATGGAACTGAATGCCACAAAAGACAAGTTCTTTTCCATCATCTCCCATGACCTGAAGAATCCTTTCGCCAGTTTGCTCTCCATCAGCGAACTGATGGTGGAGAGTTTCGATGCCGCCGACCGGGAGGATCACAGGGCGGGATTCAAAAAGATCAACAATTCGGTCAAACACCTCCTGGACCTGCTGGAGAACCTGCTCACATGGTCCAGGTCCCAGCGTGGCCGTATCAAATATGATCCCACCCGCTTCAACCTGTCCACCCTGATCCAGGAGAATGTGAACCTGCATAAGCTGCTGGCGGAGAAAAAGGGGATCATGCTGCTTTCCCCCGATAACCGTGATGTGTATGCCTACGGGGACCGCGACATGATCAACAGTGTCGTGCGGAACCTGATGACCAATGCGGTCAAGTTCACCGAAGCCAACAAACGGGTGGAGGTCAGGGTTGAGCCGGGCGAAGTTGAAGTGGCCGTAAGCGTGGTGGACGAAGGTGTCGGTATCGACAGTGAAAACCTGCAGAAGCTTTTCCGGATCGATGAGAAGTTCAAATCCACCGGTACCGCCGGGGAGCGGGGCACGGGACTGGGACTGATCATCTGCAGGGAATTCGTGGAAAAGCACGGTGGTCAGCTCAGGGTAAAAAGTGAACCGGGTCATGGAAGCACATTCACCTTCACCCTTCCCCTGGCCAACTGACCTTGTCCGTCTGCCACAATGAACCTTGGACATTAGCCCGTTCCACCCTTTTTGCTAATTTTGCGCTGAACGAGCAGAAGAACCGATGATCCGATCCATGACAGGCTATGGGAAAGCCGAATGTATACTCCCCCGGAAAAAGCTGGCCATCGAAATCCGGTCCCTCAACAGCAAACAGATGGACGCCAGTGTCCGTGTTCCCTCCATTTACAAGGAGAAGGAACTGGAAATCCGTCAGATGATCGCGGCGGAGCTGGAGCGGGGAAAAGTCGAATGCACCCTGTTCCTTGAACTCAACGGGGAAGAGGGTCCTGCTGTGATCAATGAACCGGTCGTCCGGAAATATTATGAACAGCTTTACCGGATATCCGGGGAACTGGGTCTTGAATCCTCACTGGAGCTGCTGGGTATGGTGATGAGAATGCCCGATGCACTGAGAACCGAAAAGGCGGAACTGGGCGAGGAGGAGTGGGCCGCGGTCCGGTCAGGGCTCCTGGAGGCCCTCGGCAAAGTGCAGCAGTTCAGGAACGATGAGGGGAAAGCCCTGGAGAGGGATCTGAAGGAAAGGGTGGAATCCATTTCCGCCAGGCTCGCACAGGTGGACCGGTACGAAGAGGAACGGATCCGCCAGATCCGGGAACGGATAGGGAACAACCTTGCGGTCTTTCTGTCAAAGGATGAAGTGGACCAGAACCGGTTGGAGCAGGAGCTGATCTTCTACCTGGAGAAGCTGGATATCTCGGAAGAGAAAGTGAGGCTCTCCAAACATTGCAGTTATTTCCTGGAAACCATGGCCGAGGAGCGGACCGTGGGCAAAAAACTGGGCTTCATCTCCCAGGAGATGGGAAGGGAGATCAACACCCTCGGTTCGAAAGCCAACCACGCCGGGATCCAGAAGCTGGTGGTGGAGATGAAAGATGAACTGGAACGGATCAAGGAACAGGTCCTCAATGTCCTCTGATGGCCGGTAAACTATTCATATTCAGCGCCCCGTCCGGATCAGGGAAATCCACCATCGTGCAGCACCTGATGGAACGGGACCTGGGGCTGGAATTCAGTATCTCGGCCACATCCAGGCCGCCCAGGGCAAATGAGCAGGACGGGAGGGAATATCATTTCCTCTCTCCGGATGCCTTCAGGGAGCGCATCAGCAGGGACGAGTTCGTTGAATGGGAGGAGGTCTACCCGGGGAAATATTACGGAACCCTGCGGAGCGAGCTGGACCGGATCTGGGCCGGAGGGAACCATGCCCTGTTCGATATCGATGTGATGGGCGGCCTCAACCTGAAAAAACAGTTCGGTACACAGGCCTGTGCCATTTTCGTCAGTCCCCCTTCCATGGAAGTGCTGGAGCAGCGGCTCAGGTCCAGGGGCACCGATCCGGAAGCCTCCATCAGTGAACGGCTGGCCAAAGCAGAGGAGGAGATGCGGTTCGCCCCCCGGTTCGATCACATCCTGGTGAACGACCGGCTGGAAACCGCCCTGGAGGAGGCGGAGCAGCTGGTCAGAAACTTCCTGGCATCATGACCATCGGCCTCTATTTCGGCTCTTTCAATCCCATCCACATCGGGCACATGGCCATTGCCAATTACATGGTGGAGTACGGGGGACTGGACCAGCTCTGGTTTGTGGTAAGCCCGCAGAATCCGCTGAAAGAGAAGAAATCGCTGCTGAAGGATTACCACCGGCTGGAAATGGTGAGGCTGGCCATCGAGGGGGACGACCGCCTCAGGGCCTCCGACATCGAGTTCCGCCTTCCCCGCCCCTCCTACACCATCGACACGCTGACTTACCTGGAAGAGAAACACCCGGATCATGAATTCCGGCTGATCATGGGTGCCGACGGGCTGAAGACCTTCCACAAATGGAAGCATGCGGACCTGATCGCCGGGAAATACCACCGGCTGATCTATCCCAGGCCCGGAACCGACCTATCGCTGTTCTCCCCGCTGAAGAACGCCACCATCGTCGACGCCCCCTTGATGGAGATCTCCTCCAGCTTCATCCGGAAAGCAGTCCGCCAGGGAAAGGACATCCGGCACCTGATGCCCGCTGAGGCCTACCGCTACATGCGCGAGATGCACTTCTACGAGAATTGATCCGGAAATACGATTCAAATATCAATCACATGAAAAAAACAATGTCGTTCCTGCTGGTCTTCCTCACTGCCCTGTTTTCCATCATGCCGCCTGCCCTGTCACAGGACAGCAATGACCGGCCCAACATCCTGTGGATCACCAGCGAGGACAACAGTCCCATGCTGGGGTGCTACGGAGACCAGCAGGCCACCAGCCCGAACCTGGACCAGCTGGCCAGGGAAGGTTTCAGGTATACCCGGGCGTATGCCAACTGCCCTGTGTGTGCGCCGGCAAGGAATACGATCATTACGGGGGTATACGCCGCCTCCAACGGCAACGAGCAGATGCGCAGCACCTACCGGAAATCTGACCGGGTCCGTACCTATGCAGAGCTGTTGCGCCGGGACGGATACTACTGTACCAACAATGTGAAGACAGATTACAATACGCCCGATATCGATCCGGCCGCGATCTGGGATGAAAGCAGCAACACCGCACACTATAAGAACCGGCCTGATGGAAAACCCTTCTTTGCCATTTTCAACCTGACGGAATCGCATGAGAGCTCCATCTTCCAGAGAAATCCGGTCACCGGCCAGGAGATCCCGGTCAACATGGCCCCTCCCAAACACAACCCGGCCAGGGTGGTCCTTCCCCCCTACCATCCGGACATCCCTGAGATGCGGCATGACTGGGCCCTCTATTATGATAAGATCGAGATCATGGACCGCCGTGTCGGGGAGCTTCTGAGGGAACTGGACCGGCTGGGAGAAGCCGAAAACACCATCGTTTTCTACTATGCCGATCACGGAGGTATACTGGCGCGCAGCAAAAGGTACCTCTACGAAACCGGGACCAGGGTCCCTTTCATTGTCCGGGTCCCTGAAAAATTCAAATCGCTCTATCCCGGAAAGGGCCCGGGCAGTGCGGTGGACCGGCCGGTCAGTTTTGTGGACCTGGCTCCCACACTGCTCAGCATCGCCGGAGCGGAGATTCCCGGCTATATGCAGGGGGATGCCTTCCTGGGTGCTGCCACCGCTGAAGCCCCTGAATATGTCCACATGACCAGGGGCAGGATGGACGAACGGATCGACATGAGCCGTGCGGTCAGGGACAGGGAGTACCGCTACATCAGAAATTATATGCCCTTCAGGATCCCGTTGCAGCACCTGGCCTATCTCTTCACGGCCCCATCGGCGCAGGCCTGGGAGGACCTGTTCAGGGCAGGAAAGACCAATGCCCTTCAGAGCGTGCCTTTTCAGCCCAAGGCTGTGGAGGAGTTATACGATACGGAAAATGACCCCTGGGAGGTGAACAACCTGGCTTCAGATCCCGCATATGCTGAGGTCCTGCAGCGCCTGCGTGACGAGAACCGCGCATGGATGGCCAAAATCAGGGATGTGGGACTGATCCCGGAGACTGAGTATTCCAGCCTGGCCGGTGACGGCTCCATGTATGGGTATATGAGGTCGGAAGCATGTCCATTCGAAGAGATCCTGGAGGCCGCTGAAAAGGCGACCGTACCGGACAATGGGGACATCAGTGCCTATATGAAATCCCTGAAAAGCAACCATCCCGCCATCCGATACTGGGGGGTCACCGGACTGCTGATCCATCTGGAGGAATCCACCATGGCCATCCCTGCACTGCAGAAGGCCGCCAGAGACCCGTCCTCTTCCGTGGCCTCGCTTGCAGCGGAGGCGCTCTTCCGGCTGGACCGGAAAGATCTGGCAGTGGAAACCTACATCCGGATCCTGACGGACCCCTCCTGCGGGATGATGGACCGGAACTTTGCCCTCAACAGCGTGGATGCCATTCACGTGACCGATCCGGCGCTCACTGGCGTCGTGAAAAGAATATACGAGGATCAGAATGGACAGCTGAGCGGATGGGAACGGTTCAATAACTTCGATTTCCTGATGGCTGAATACCTGTTGAAGCAATGGGGCGAGATCTGAATCCCATGATCCGTGAATCCTTCCCCCCGGGTGTGAGGAAGGTTCCGCGGGCAGTATTCAGGCCGTAAGTTTGGCCTCATGGACGATCTCCATTCCCCGCTGGATCGCCTTCTCGTTGACGGGGATCAGGTGGTGGTGCCTCTCGGGCAGCGATTTCCGCAGTCCTTTGATCACGTTTTCGAAGTCGACCACCGGTTTGACCTTGATAAAGGCCCCCAGCACCACCATATTAAAGGTGACAGGCGCTTTCATCCGGGCTGCCTCGGCCGCTGCCTCCACCTGGAAAATACGAATATCGTCGCGCTCCGGGTGGCGGGTGATCCCGTTGGGATCGTAGATCATCAGGCCGCCCGGTTTTACTTTCGGTTCAAATTTGTCCAGCGACTGCTGGTTCAGCAGGATGGCCGTATCGTAGCTCTGCAGTACCGGGGAACTGACCCGGTCGTCGCTCAGGATGACAGTCACGTTGGCGGTCCCGCCCCTCATCTCGGGCCCGTAGGAGGGCATCCAGCTCACCTCCTGTTCCTGCATGATCCCGGAATAGGCCAGGATCTTCCCCATGGAGAGGACCCCCTGTCCCCCGAATCCCGCGATAATGATTTCTTCGGTCATAATATCCTGGTTCTTGTTAATATCTGTAGGTTAGAGGTTAGAGGTTAGAGGTTAGATATTTTTCTAACTCCTAACGGCTAACGGCTAACCAGCTCGCCTGCTACTTTTATATCCCCCATGGGATAGAAAGGGAACATGTGTTCCTCCATCCAATTGTTGGAATCGTTGGGGCTCATCCGCCAGCCGGAGTTGCAGTTGGAGACAAATTCAATGAAGGTCATCCCCTTCTTGTCCCGCTGCGCCTCCAGGGCGATGCGGATCGCCTTTTTTGCCTTCCGCACCGGGCCCGGTTTGTGCACCGCCTGGCGGGTCACATAGTATACGCCGGGCAACTGCGCGATCATCTCGGTGATCTTGTAGGGCGGGCCCATGGTCTGGCTGTTCCGGCCGTAGGGCGAGGTGGTCGATTTCATCCCGTCCAGGGTGGTGGGGGCCATCTGCCCGCCGGTCATCCCGTAGATGCCGTTGTTCACGAAAAAGATGGTAAAATTCTCCCCGCGGTTGCAGGCATGGATCGTTTCGGCGGTCCCTATGGCGGCCAGGTCCCCGTCCCCCTGGTAGGTGAAGACGAATTTCTCGGGCCAGAGGCGCTTGATGCCGGTGGCCACTGCAGGGGCCCTACCGTGGGCCGCCTGTGAGAAATCCACATCCATGAAATCGTAGGCCAGCACCGAGCAGCCCACCGGGGCGATCCCGATGGTCTCTTCCTGGATCCCCATCTCCTCGACCACCTCCATGATCAGCCGGTGGATCGTTCCGTGTCCGCATCCCGGACAGTACGAGAGGGTGGCATCGGTCATGAGCGGCGTCCGCCGGTAGACCAGGTTCTCCTCCCTGATGATCTCTTTGACTTCCATTTAAAATCCTCCTGTAAATTTTTCTTCAACCGCATCCATCACATCTTCCGGGGAAGGGATCCTTCCGCCGGGGGTTCCCCAGTGATAGACCGGGACCCTTCCATTCACAGCCAGCTTTACATCCTCCACCATTTGCCCCGCACTCAGTTCCACGGCCATCATCCCCTTCACCCTGCGGCCCAGCCGGGCCAGCTCCTCGCTGGGGAACGGGAACAGCGTCTGCGGGCGGAGCAGTCCCAGCCGCATCCCTTTATTCCGTGCCAGTTCCACAACCTTCTGGCAGATCCTGGCACTGGATCCGTAGGCCACCAGCAGGAATTCCGCATCGTCGCACTGGAATTTCTCGAACATGACATCCTGGCTCATGCTCCGGTACTTCTCCTGGAGCTTCAGGTTGTGTTCATATTGCAGGTCGGGATCCAGGTTCAGCGAAGTGATGATGTTCCGCTCGCGGTTCTTCTTACCGGTGATCACCCAGGACTGGTCGAATTCGGTGACACGGGGCTTCTGGGGCGGCAGCTCCACCTTCTCCATCATCTGCCCGATCAGTCCGTCGCTGAGGATCAGGGCAGGATTGCGGTATTTGAACGCCAGGGTGAAGGCCAGGTCCACAAAATCGGCCATCTCCTGGACAGAGGCCGGGGCCAGCACGATCAGGTGGTAATCACCGTGACCGCCTCCCTTGGTGGACTGGAAATAGTCGGCCTGCGAGGGCTGGATGGTTCCCAGCCCGGGACCGCCCCTGACCACATTGACGATCAGGCAGGGCAGCTCCGCTCCCGCGATGTAGCTGATCCCCTCCTGCATCAGGCTGATGCCCGGACTGGAGGAGGAGGTCATTACCTTTTTTCCTGTCCCTGCTGCACCGTAGATCATGTTGATAGAGGCCACTTCGCTCTCTGCCTGGAGCACCACCATGCCGGTCCGTTCCTCCGGTTTCTGGAGGGTCAGGTATTCCAGTACCTCCGACTGGGGAGTGATCGGATACCCGAAATAGGCATCCACACCCGCCCGGATGGCCGCTTCGGCAATGGCCTCGTTTCCCTTCATTAATGCCAGTTCCTTCATCGCTCTCCGATTTATTTGTTTTTGACCCGGTATACCGTGATCACTCCGTCCGGGCAGACGACGGCGCAATTGGTACAACCTGTACAATATTCCGGATTCTTCATATACGCATAGTGGTATCCCTTCCCGTTCACCTCTTCGGCCATGCCGATGGTATCGGTTGGACAGTTCACCATGCAGACCTGGCACCCCTTGCACCGCTCCACATCCACCACGATGGCGCCTTTCGCTTTTGCCATGCTATGCAGTTTTAATGATCAACTCCCAAATGTAACAATTCTCAAAAACCCTGCTCCCTGTTCTTGGACAGGTTTGCCGCATCCCCCGTTTTTTGGGATGAAAAATCCTATTCCGGGACGGGGTGATTCTCCTGAAAGCATTTCAACCGCTCTTCAAGCCGGGGGAACTGATCCCTCCTGACCTGTGATACACAGGCCCTTAGACCTTCGATCCGGGTACTTCCCGTAATGCCGAGTGAGATGGCACTGATGCCGTAGTAGAGCAGCTCCTCCACCAGCTGGGGGCCCTGAAAACCAGGATAGGACAGGGTGAAATAGAAGCCGTCAGCGATGGGTTCCTCCAGGTCCATGTCATAGACGATCCGGAAGCCGTATTTCTGAAACAGCGCTTTCATGATCCGTGCCTTCTCCCCGTATTCGCGTACCTCGTTGATGTAATTGTAGGTGCCGTCGTTCACCGCCTTGAAGATGGCGGCCAGGGCATACTGGGCCGTGTGTGAAGCCCCGGCGGAAAGAGAGTAGAGTGCCCCGTACACCATGGCGTGCCCGAACTTGTCGGAGGTATAGTACCGTTTCAGATCGGGGTATTTCCGGTCGAACAGGGCGGGGGCCATGACAAGCATCCCGATCCGCTGTCCTGCGTAACTGAACGCTTTTGAGCTGGAGATCAGCAACAGGTAGTTATCGGTGTAGCGTGCCACCGTGGGCTGGTAAGGAGGCTTTCCCGGCCGGGAAAGGTCTTTGCGGAAATCCATTCCGAAATAGGCCAGGTCCTCGATCACGGTCACGTCATACTTTCTGGAGATCTCTCCGATGACCTTCAGCTCCTGTTCATTGAGGCAGATCCACGAGGGGTTGTTCGGGTTTGAATAGAGGATCGAGGAGTAATGGCCTTTCTCGATCTCCTCCTCCATCTTGTCCATTAATTTATCTCCCCTGAAATCGTACAGGTCAAAGGATCCGTATTCGTGTCCCAGCACCAGGCACTGCTGTTTCTGCACCGGAAAGCCGGGATCGAGGAACAGCGTTCCCGTGCGTGTCCGGTCCGAACGGTTCACCACCATGAAGGCGGCCATTCCCCCCATCATTGATCCCACCGTGGGGACGCAGTGCATGGGATCGACCTCCACATCGAGGAACAGCCTGATGAATCGGGCTGCTTCCTCCTTCAGTGGTTTGATCCCTTCGATGTTGGGATACTTGGAGGCCACTCCTTTCCTGAGGGCGATCATTTCCGCCTCGGTCCCCACGAAGGTGGGATCCAGTCCCGGCACCCCCATTTCCATGCGGATAAACTCCTCCCCTGTGATCCCCTCGATATCGTTCACGATTTTCACCAGTTCGCGGATGGTCGCATTCCCTGCGGGATGGATGCCAAATGCATCGATCACCTCGTTGACGACTTCGGATGGGATGGGGGTGGATTTCATCGGATCTTTCTGGTTGGTAGGGCGAATTTAGCCAATGAAAAGTGAATGCCGGGTGTCTTATAGCATAAGGGGGATGTGTTATAAAACGGGTCTGCCGGTCCGGATCCGGGCATCCACCACCCTCAGCAGGTCCCCGCTCCCCATGATGGGATTCAGATCCAGTTCAACGATCTCCGGGGTGTGCAGGAGCACCCCTGACAGCCTCGCCAGGATTTCCGCATAGGCACTGGTTTCGATCCCGGCCTGGCCCCTCCACCCCTCCAGGATGCGGTACCCTTTCAGGGAGCGGATCATGCCTTCTGCTTCGGGCACGGAGAGCGGAGCGAGCCCCGTGGCCAGGTCCCTGACCGCCTCCACGTAAACGCCGCCAAGACCGCACATGACCAGGTGGCCGTAACCGGGTTCAGCCACCGCTCCGGCAAAAAGCTCAAGCCCGCCAGCCATGGGTTGCAGGAGTACCCCGGTTGCTCCGCTGATCCCCATCATCCGGCGGAAGTGGCCCGTCAGGTCGGCGTCATTGCCGATGCCCAGGGCCACCCCTCCCACATCGGACTTGTGCACCGGGCCCGTTACTTTCATCACCAGGGGATACCCCAGCTCACGGGCTGCCGGTTCCAGACCGGCCTCCTCACTGACCACCCGCTCTTCCACCCGGGGGATCCCTGCCGCGTCAAGGAATGCCTGGACATCAGCCGGACCAAGGTATCCCTCCGGACGTCCCTCAATGAGCATTCTGACAGCCTCCAGGTCCACCCCCTCCAGGAAAGGTTCACTGCCCGACGGCGGGGGGGTGTTGCGGATCCGGGTGAGTGCCTGGCCGAAAACAACCTCGTCCGGGAAATTGATGTGGCCGTGGGACAGGAAGGCTTTGACCTCCTCACTGGCGGTGGTGACCGAAGGAAGGACCGGGAAGATGGGCTTGGTGGAGCGCTTCATCTTCTCGTGGAGCACCTTATACACATCGAACACAGGGGCCAGCCCGGGGGTCCCGAATATGACCACGATACCGTCTATCTCCGGAAAGTACCGCTCACAGAAATCAATACTCAGTCCCACGTGCTCTGCGGTCCCGGTGGCCAGGATATCAATGGGATTGGCGGCCGAGGATCCGGGAAACAGATGCTCCAGCAACCGGTCCGCTTCCGGCCCGCTGAGCCGGGGAACCTCCATCCCTCCGTTCTCCAGCACATCGGTCAGCATCACGGCGGGACCGCCGGCATGGGTGATGATGGCCAGGTTCTTTTCGGGGAGCCGCTCATTGAGCATCACCGAAGCGACGGTGGTCAGCTCTTCCCTGCCGTAACACCTGACGATCCCCGCCTTGCGGAACAGGGCATCCACAGCCATATCCGAGCTGGCCATGGCCCCGGTATGGGAGGAGGCGGCCCGGCTTCCCGCCTTGGTGGTCCCTGCTTTAATGGCTGCGATCCGGCATCCTTTCCTGATCAGGGAAGTGGCATGGGCCAGCAACTTGCCGGGATGTTTGATGGTTTCGAAATAGAGGATCTTCACCCGGGAGGAGGAGCCCTCCCGGAATGTGTCGTCAAGGTATTGCAGCACATCCTCCACACCCAGCTGTGCGGAATTACCCACGGAGAAGACCTGGTTGAAGGTGAGCCCCTTCTGAAGTCCCGCCTCCATGATGAACACCGCGGTGGCCCCGCTGCCGGAGATGAAATCGCATCCCCGTGGATCGAGCCGCGGAATGGGCAGGGTGAAGACACCCTGGTACCCGGGGGTCATGACCCCGATGCAGTTGGGACCGATCAGGGCTGCCCCGTGTTTCCTGCAGATCCCTGCGATCTCCTTTTCGATGGCAGCCCCCCCGGCACTCTCCTCCCCGAATCCAGCGGAGACAATGATAAATGCCCTGGTCTGCCGGGTCTCCGCCAGTTCCCTCACCATCTCCGCACAGAGCGAGGCGGGAATGGCCAGGATGGCCAGGTCGCAGTCGGGCAGGTCCTTCACTTCGCGGAAGGAGGGAAGGCCCTGGATGGTGTCCTCTTTCGGGTTCAGTGCATAGAGGTCACCCGCGAAGGTGCCGGTCCGGATGTTGTAAAAAAGTTTTCCCCCGGGCTTGGCCAGGTTGTTGGACGCGCCAACCACCACGATGCTTCCCGGGTCGATGAGTTGCCGGTTGACCATGAGAATCAGGATTGCTGATCCAAAGATAAGAAAGCTGAATGCGGAGATTTCTGAATCGGGGGTGTCTTAGAACATGGAAGATGATGCTGTTCAGCGGTGAGAAAAAAAAGAAGGCAAGTTGCTACTCTCCCTAAAACCCTCAAAAGATTCGCAACTTGCCTTGCACCCCAACAATTACTTTCCAATTGTATGACCAAAAATGAGAAATATTGTTGAAATAGAAAAGCGATTTAACAACCGAAACCTGTTTTTTAACATTTATCCCACCAGCACCGATTTCACCTTCACCCCCTCCACTCTTCCCAGTTTTCCCGTAAGGGATCCGATCCTGTCGGTATCCCCCTCCACCACAAGGGAAATGACATTGGTGGTCCGTTCCCTGAGGGGGATGCCCTGCCTTCCGAGGATGATGGATGCATGCTCCGAAATGATGGTATTGACCCGGTGTATGTCGCATGCGGGTGTAACCAGGAGAATGACAGAACCGATCCTGGATTCCACTATTTCTTTCCCGTTTTTACGAAATAGGCCACCTTCTCAAGGGAGGTGATCATATCATATTCATCCAGGTATACCTGGGGTGAGAGGTTCAGGGGAACCGTGGTGAAATTCAGAACACCTCTTATTCCCGCTTCCACCAGCAGCCGGGAAACTTCCTGTGCCGAATCTGCCGGAACGGTCATGATGGCAATGGAGATCTGCAGCTCTTCCGCCACCTCCTTCAGCCGGCTCAAGGGGTAACACTTCACCCCTGCGATCACCCGGTCGATCTTGTTGGTATCCACATCGAATGTGGCAATGATGTTCAGCTTGGACCGCTTTCCTATGAAATAGGTGGTGATGGCCCTTCCCAGGTTTCCCACACCGACCACCGCCACATTCAGCCCCTTCTCCGAATCGAGGATCTCACCGATCACCTGGATCAGTTCGCGGACATCATACCCTTTGCGCTGCATGCTGCTGTAGCCGATGAACATAATGTCCCGGCGCACCTGAACGGCGGTATTGTGATGCAGTTCGGCCAGCTCGTGCGAATAGATGTGTGTCTTCCCCTCCTCCAGACATTGTAAAAGGCTCCTCCGGTATTCACTGAGTCTTTCGACGGTACGTTCTGGTAACATGATCAATGGGTCATGGTGATGATACAATAGTACGAAATATTGTTAATTTAATCACACCCGGACGGTGAAAACTGCCGGCGGTCAGCGCCGCTCCCCGTAGAGCAGACGGTTCATTCCTTCCTGACCCGTCGCATCGGTCAGCTGCCTCTGGAGTTCCCGGAGCTTCTGGATGGGAAATGGAAAGGAAGAGCGCGGCCCACCGTCCATTTCCTGCAGGCTCCGGTTCCATAAGGCCGCATTCCCGCCGGCGGCAGGCACAGGCTGTCCGCCCCCGTTGATGCATCCGTTCGGACAGGCCATGACCTCCAGGTAATCGAGCTGCACCTTTCCCTCTTTCAGCTCCCCGATCAGCCCGGCTGCGTTGGAAAGCCCGCTGACGGCCCCGGTCCGGTATCCGCCACCATCACTTTCCAGGAGCATTTCCCGGTAGGGCCGCTGCATTCTGAACCGGTGGAACTTTTTAAGATTCAAATGCTTACCTGTTTTCATCAGGTGCAGCAGCCTCATCACCGCCTCGGACTCCCCTCCCGCAAGGGCGGACATCCTGCCTGTGGCTCCGGCAGGCAACAACAGTGAAGCTTCAGGGTCAGGGTGCACCGAACCCGGATCAATGCCCAGCATGGCCACCAGCCTGATCACCTCCCGGGCGGAGATCACAAGGTCGATGACCGGTTTCCCCTCCCAGGTATTGCGCTCCTCCAGGGCCTCCCTTTTGGCAGCGGTACAGGAGGTGACAAGGACCGATACCAGTTCCCGCGGGGATCCCCCTGTTCCGGTCATATGGTACTCCCTGATCACCCTTCCCATGACCTGCTGGGGCGAAAGCAGCGGGACCAGTGCAGCGGTCAGTTCCGGATCGGTCTGCTCCAGGTAGCGGACCCATGCCGGGCAAGAGGCGGAGATCAGGGGCCATTCTCCGTGAAGGGGGCCCCGGGTTTCAAGGAGCCGCGCCAGTTCCATGATCATGAGGGCAGTACCGGTAGTGGTTTCAAATACCCGGTCAAATCCGCACCGGTAAAGCAGCCCCCGGAAGAAATCCGGAAGGGCTTTCCCCGGTTTGATATCCATCATGGACGAAACAGAAGCGGCCGAGGCAGGGGTAAACTGAACCGCCACCTCTTTACCGGGATCATTCAGGAAATCCAGCAACTGTTCCAGTGCGGATTTCTCTGTGAGGGCCGCCGTCGGACAGGAGACCAGGCACTGCCCGCAGGAGGTGCAGTTTGAAAACTGAACCGGCTGCCCGAGGGTCGTGCTGATCCTCATTTCGTTCCCCCGGAAGGCAAAATCAAAGGTGGAGGTGTTCATGATCTCCTCACATACCCGGACACAGCGACCGCACAGGATGCATTTGGAGGGATCCCTGACCACCGCCGGATCCGATTGGTCCCTGGGCAGATGCCGTTTGGTCCCGGGAAGCTGCCTTCGCCGGATATTCATCTCCTCCGCAAGTGCCTGCAATTCGCACGTACCGTTCCGGTCACAGTAGAGGCAGTCATCCGGGTGATTGGACAGGAGCAGCTCCACGTTGGTCCTTCTGGCCTTCATCACCCTGGGCGAGTGGGAGGTGACCGAGATGGGTCCTTCGAGGGAGAACGAGCAGGAGGGGACCAGCCTGTCCAGCCCCTCCACTTCCACCACGCAAAGCCTGCAGGCACCCGAGGGAGATAATCCCTCCATGCTGCAGAGGGTCGGCACCCGGAGCCCTGCCCGTCTCAGCACGGTGAGGAGGGTCTCCCCTTTCTGTGCCCTGTGGCCCGTTCCGTTTACCGTCACTGTGATCTCCATGGTTTATCCTTTGCTCCTATTGATAATATACCGCTGTAAATTTGCAGACTTCATAACAGATGCCGCACCCTATGCACTTCTCCTGCACGATGAAATAAGGGTGCCTCGGCGTACCGATGATCGCTTCGGCGGGGCACTTTTTCGCGCAGATGGAGCACCCGGTACAGAGGTCCACATCGATGAACCATTTTCTCAGTTCCTTGCACTGATTGGTGGCACAGCGGCGGTCGAACAGGTGCTCTTCGAATTCCTTCCTGAAGTGGGTAAGGGCACTCACCACAGGATTGGGCGCATTCTGCCCAAGTCCGCACAGGGAGGTATCCCTCATCACCCCGGCCAGTTCTTCCAGCTGGACCACCGTCCGGAACCGGTCCAGCTCACCGGTTTCCCCGCTGGTGGCAGTTTTGCGGGTCAGGCTGCCCATGATCTCCGCCATCCGGCGTGTTCCCTCCCGGCAGGGGATGCATTTTCCGCAGCTCTGCATATCCACATACTCCATGAAATACCGCGTGGTATCGACCACACAGCTCCGGTCATCCAGTACCAGGATCCCCCCCGAACCCATCACCAGCCCTTTTGATTTCAGGTTCTCATAGGAAATGGGGATATTCATCAGCCGGGGCGGCACCACACATCCCGCCGGTCCCCCCACATGGATGGCCTTCAGGCTGCGTCCCTTCCTGACGCCTCCTGCCATGTCCTGGATAATGGTCCGGTAGGTGGTCCCCATGGGGACCTCCACCAGGCCGGTGACCCTGGCCCTGCCTGCGATGCTGAACAGTTTGGTGCCGGTGCAGTGGCTGAGCCCGACAGAACGGAACCATTGGGGACCATTCCTCACAATGGCGGGCAAATTGGAGAGTGTTTCCACGTTGTTAACCACCGTGGGACGGCCCATGTACCCCGAAGTTGTCGGATAGGGTGGTTTGGTAGAGGGCATGCCCCTCCGGCCCTCCAGGCTGGCAATCAGGGCAGTCTCCTCCCCGCAGACAAAAGCTCCCGGACCCTTCCGGAGCGAGATCTGGAGGGTATACCCGCTATCCATGATGTTGTCTCCCAGCCATCCGGCCTCCCTCAGGGTCAGGATGGCCTGGGTAATGCGTTCAACCGCTTCCCTGTATTCGCTGCGGATGTAGATATATGCCCGGTTGGACCCGATGGCATAGGCGGCAATGGCGATCCCTTCCAGCAGCTGATAGGGATTTCCCTCCATGAGGGTCCGGTCCGTAAAGGCTCCCGGATCGCTCTCCTCCGCGTTGCATATGAGGTATTTCTGGTCCGAAGGCATGCCATAAGCCTCCTTCCATTTCAGACCTGTGGGGTATCCCCCTCCGCCCCTTCCCCGAAGACCGCTCTCCACCACCAGGCCGCATACCTCTTCGAAGGTCCTGTTCCGGATGATCCCCAGGAAGGCCGAATATCCCCCCCCGGCCACATACGCTTCCAGCGATCCCGGATCGATGAGGCCGCAGTGCTCCATCACGATCCGTTTCTGAACGGCAAAAAACGGATGTTCGTCCAGAAAAGGGATTCCGGGCCACGGTTCCTGTTCCTCCTCCCGGATCTGGCCGATGACCTGCTGGCGGGGCACCACATGGTGGAACACATCGTCAAGGAGGGCCTCCACCTTCTGAGCGGTGATCTTTCCAAAGAGCAGCCGGGTCCTTCCCGGCATCTGGACGGAGACCACCGGTTCCTCCGAATTCAATCCGATGCTTCCGGTCCGGCACAGCTCCGCTTTAACGGACCGTTCGGAAATATACTGTTCCACAGCCTGCCAGGTATCCAGGGCCCCTGCCACCCTGCCGGGGGTGGAACAATCGACCATGATCAGGGGATGTTGCACGAGGGTCCGGTTCAATAGAGCCCTTCTCTCCCGGTCGTCCTGTGTAAGTCCGTCTTCCCCGGCCAGGGCCATTTTCACCAGGAATTCCCTATCCATGCTCCCCCTCCCCGTAAAGACTGATGAGCTCCCGGAGCTCCCGGAGGGTCACCCCCGTGTAATAGGTGCCATTCAGGGAGAGCACGGGTGAGTGCCCGCAGGCACCGATACAGGACTGGATCTCCAGGCTGAAGCGTCCGTCACGGGTGGTCTGCCCGTCGCCGATCCCCAGCCACTTGGTGATCTCGTCAAGGAGATCCCCGGATCCCGAAAGGTGGCAGGAAGTACCGTTGCACACCAGGATATGGATTTTTCCCTTGGGACTGAAAGTGAACTGGTTATAAAAAGTGGCCAGTCCGTACACCTTGCTGGGGGGGAGGGCGAGGTGCGTGCCGATCCGGTGGACCGCCTCCTCGGGAATGTAGCCGAAGGCATCCTGAACAGCCTGCAGGATGGGTACCAGCGCATTTCTCTTCACCCGGGGGTACCGTTCAAGGATTTCCTCCAGCTTGTTCATGTGATTCACAATTCAGGTAAATATATTGAATATGTTTGTTATTCAGCAAACAATACAATAATTTATTACCTTTATCCAGTTCCGGACCGATGGCAGCCACAAAGAAAGAAATAATGATCTGCATGGGCAGTTCCTGCTTCAGCAGGGGAAACAGGGGCAGCCTGCCCATGATCCAGAAATACCTCAGGGAACACGGGCTGGAGGGGGAGGTGATCCTGAAGGGGAACCACTGTTTCAGCAATTGCAGCGAGGGACCGGTACTGAAAATCGGCGGGAAGATCTACACCCGCGTCACGGGTGAACGGATCCCCGGGATCATGGAGAATGAATTCGGAGCATCAAAACCAGCAGAGGATGGAACCCCTTCTGACAATCAGCAGTGAGACCTGTGTGGCCTGTTATGCCTGTGTACGCTCCTGTCCGGTAAAGGCCATCCGCGTACAGCAGGACAAAAGCCACCCGGAGATCATCCCGGGACGGTGCATCGGGTGCGGAAGCTGCCTGGCAGCCTGCAGTCCCGGTGCCATTCTGATCCGGAACAGCCGTGATGAACTGAAGCGGTTGCTGCAGGGTGACCTCCCGGTAGCGGCCCTGGTGGATCCCTCCATTGCAGGGGAATTCCCCGACATCACCGATTACCGCAAATTCGTACAGATGTTGCGGGCCCTCGGATTCGCATTCGTTCATGAGGTGGCCTACGGGGTCGATCTGGTGGCCCGGGCTTACAGGCAGTTATTCTCAGATTCCAGGGGCAAGTATTACCTCATGTCCAACGATCCGGTCACGGTATCCTATGTGGAGAAATACAAACCGGGCCTGGTTTCCAACCTGGCACCCATCCTGCCGCCTGTCGCTGCCACCGCGGCAGCGGTGCGCAGGCGGATGAAGGAGGAGGCGCGGTTCGTTTACATCAGCCCGCTGATCGCCAGCAAGGACGAGATCGCCCGGTTCGGCGGAGAGAGCCGGGTCGACCTGGCCATCACGTTCGTGGAACTGCGGGAGATGTTCAGGGAGGCGGGGATCAACGAAACAGACCTGGAATACAGCGATTTTGATCCACCCCTGGGATACAGGGGATCTTTCTTCCCCCTGGCCGCGGGCATCCTCCAGGCAGCGGGCATCCCGGAGGACCTTACCCGGAGCAGGGTGGTCACCGTCGAGGGGGAAGGGATCCTGAAAGCCATCGACGAGTTCGGGGAGAACATCAGGTTCATCAAACAGCACTTCAACTTGTTCTACAAGGAGTTCCTGATGGGAAGGGGGACCAGCATGGGCGGAAGAAGGATCCTTCGCAGGAGCCAGCTGCTCAGCTACGTGAACAAGCGGATGAAAACACTGGAAGTGAGCGCATGGGAACAATGGATGGAAGATGATGCCGACCTGGACCTTTCCAGGACCTTCCAACCCGATGACCAGTCCCTTCCTGAACCTGACAGCGAGGTGGTCGCCGCCATCCTCAGGGAGCTGGAGCTGAAAGTGGGGACCAACCAGGGCTGTGGCGCTTGCGGGTATGCCAGCTGTGACGACTTTGCACGGGCCATTGCACAGGGGCTGGCCATTCCGGAGATGTGCACCACCTATTCCTCCCGGAACCGGCAGGAGCATATCCAGTCGCTTAAAATCACCAACGAGAAACTGGCACAGGCCCAGGAAGCACTTAAAAAATCGGAGAAACAGGCCAGGAAGGAGAAGGAAGCCGCCAGGGAAGCCTCGGAGATCGTCCACCGGATGCTTCACAAGCTTCCCTCTATGGTGGTGATCTGTGACCAGCAGCTGAAAATCATTCACGCCAATGAGGGATTTATCCAGATGCTGGGCGAAGAGGCAATGGAAATCCACGAAGTGGTGCCCGGGCTGACCGGGGCCGATCTGAAAACCCTGCTGCCCTATCCGCTCTATACCCTGTTCAACTACGTACTGTCACAGCATGAACCGGTTACGAACCGGGATGTGCAGTTCGAGGGCAAACTCCTCAATGTAAGCGTGTTCGTCATCGAGAAGGGAAAGATCGTGGGTGCGGTGATGAGGGATATGTCGGCTCCGGAGGTCCAGAAAGAGGAGGTGGTCAAACGGCTCACCGAAGTGATCGATAAAAACCTGGGGCTCGTTCAGCAGATCGGTTTCATCCTGGGAGAGGGAGCGGCGGAGACCGAAAGGATGCTGAACTCGATCATCAGCTCATACCGGCAGAAAGGGGATACCACGGAGCCATGAGCGATCCGGTCTATATTGAGGTGGCCTGTGAACAGCGCAACTTCGGCGGAGAACGCATCTGCGGGGACGTATTCATCAGCAGGAAGGTCAAGGAGGAGAACCGGACCATTGTGGTGCTTTCCGACGGCATGGGGCACGGGGTCAAGGCCAATGTGCTGGCCACCCTGACAGCCACCCTGGCGGTAAATTTCACCATGGAGCACAAGGCGGTGGACAGGATCGCCGACATGATCATGAATACCCTCCCGGTCTGCAGTGAGCGGAAGATGAGTTATTCCACCTTTACCATCGTGGATATCGAGCACGAGGGGCCCACCTCCATCCTGGAGTTCGACAACCCACGGGCCATCATCATCCGTGACGGAAGATCCCTGGAACCGGGCTGGAAGAAGGTGGTCATCTCCCAGGGGAAGAACAGGGGCAAGGAGATTTTCTCCTGCACCCTGTTCCCGGAAAAGGAAGACCGGATCATTCTCTGCACGGACGGGGTCACCCAGGCCGGACTGGGAACCGACCGTTTTCCGCTTGGATGGGGCCGGGAGCCGGTCCAGGAGTTTGCCCTGAAGCTGACCGCAGACACCCCCCACCTCTCTGCAGACAACCTGGCATTGAAACTGGTGAACATGGCCCACGAATTTGACCAGTACAATTCCAGGGACGATACCAGCTGTGCCGCCATCTACTTCAGGGAACCCAGGAAACTGCTGGTGGTGACCGGTCCCCCGTATGAGCTGGCCGATGACCGGCGGCTGGGGGAGACGGTCCGGCAGTTCCAGGGCAGGAAGGTGATCTGCGGGGCCACCACCGCCGACATTATTGCCAGGGAGCTGGGGCTGGAGATCGAGGACAGCCTGGTCTTCGATGATCCGGAACTCCCTCCCGTCTCCCGCATGGAGGGGATCGACCTGGTTACCGAGGGGATCCTCACCCTGACCAAGGTCACCCGGATCCTGAAAGCTGCGCCTCCCCCCTCCGCACCCGGGAAAGGACCGGCCGAGCTCATCGTCAGGCTGCTGAGACAGAGCGACCAGATCCATTTCCTCATCGGAACCCGGGTGAATGTGGCCCACCAGGATCCCAGCCTTCCGGTCGACCTGGAACTCAGGAGAACCGTGGTGAACCGCATGGCCCGCGAACTGGAGGAGCGGTACCTGAAAGAGGTGACCATCCGCTATATCTGATTTACCGCGCCCGGACCCGCATTCCTGCACGCCCTTCACCCGAGAACAAAACCGGGTACTGATACGTATTATCTTTGGCACGTTTATTGTCCTGTTGGACGGGTCCGCTCCGCCAGGAAGATCCTGACAGTTTGACGGACGGAATGAAAGAGGAGAAGACAGACATGCAAGGTATTTTCGGCAATATGGATCAGTGGATGATCCCCCTGGACGAAGAAACAGAATATATCCCATTGCTTTCGGAGGAGGAGGAAGAGGATCTGAAGAAGATGAACATCCCCGATGTCCTTCCCATTCTCCCCCTGCGGAACACGGTGTTGTTCCCGGGGGTGGTGATCCCCATCACCGTGGGCAGGGATAAATCGCTGAGGCTGATCCAGGAGGTCTTTAAGAAAAACAAGATCCTCGGTGCGGTGGCCCAGAGGAACGGCACCATCGAGGATCCTGAACTGGAGGACCTCTACCGGGTGGGTACGGTGGCCCAGATCCTGAAGATCCTGGAGATGCCCGACGGGTCCACTTCGGTGATCATTCAGGGGAGAAAGCGGTTCCGGCTGGATGACCTGCTGACCGACAAGCCCTACCATGTGGCCAGGATCACGCCCCTGGAGGATAAGGAGGACAAGCCCGCCGGGGAGTCCAAAGCGGTGGCTGCTGCACTGAAGGAGCTGGCTATCAAGATCATCAAGTTGTCTTCCAACATCCCTACAGAAGCCACTTTCGCGGTCAAGAACATCGAAAGCCCTTCATTCCTGGTCAATTTCCTGGCATCCAACAGCGAGCTGAACCTGAAGCAAAAACAGGATTTGCTGGAGACCCACAGTGTTTCCAAAAGGGGATTCATCCTTCTGGAGAGCCTCTCCAAAGAAGCACAGATGCTGGAGCTGAAAAACGACATCCAGACCAAGGTAAAAAGTGACCTGGACCAGCAACAGCGGGAGTTCCTGCTGCACCAGCAGATGAAGACCATCCAGGATGAGCTCGGGGGATCGCCCCAGGACCAGGAGGTGATGGAATATAAAAAGAAAGGGTCCAAAAAGAAGTGGAACAGGGAGGTAGCCATTGCCTTCGAGAAGGAGCTGGACAAACTGACCCGGCTCAATCCTGCCACAGGCGAGTATTCGGTACAGGTCAATTATATACAAACCCTCCTGGACCTCCCGTGGAACGAATTTACCCGTGATAATTTCAATCTTAAAAGGGCCAGCCGGATCCTGGAGAAGGACCACTTCGGTCTGGAGAAGGTGAAGGACAGGATCCTGGAACACCTGGCAGTGCTGAAACTCAAAGGGGATCTCAAATCCCCGATCCTTTGCCTGGTAGGCCCCCCCGGCGTGGGGAAGACCTCACTGGGCAGGTCCATCGCCGAAGCCCTGAACAGAAAGTATGTCAGAATGTCACTGGGGGGACTCCATGACGAGGCGGAGATCAGGGGGCACCGGAAAACCTATATCGGGGCTATGCCCGGACGGGTGATTCAGAACCTGAAGAAGGTGAAATCCTCCAACCCGGTATTCGTGCTCGACGAAATTGACAAGGTGGGCAGGGATGCCCAGGGAAATCCGGCATCAGCGTTGCTGGAGGTCCTGGACCCCGAGCAGAACAGCACTTTCCATGACAACTTCCTGGAACTTGATTACGATCTGTCCCGGGTGATGTTCATCGCCACGGCCAACACCACCGCAGGGATCAACCCGGCCCTGCTCGACCGTATGGAGGTAATCGAGCTTTCGGGGTATATCGTGGAAGAGAAGATTCAGATCGCCAAGCGGCACCTGATCCCCAAGCAGCTGGAAAACCACGGTCTGACCAGTAAACACCTCTCTTTCCCTGCCAGAACCCTCGAGTACATCATCGAGAGTTATACCAGGGAGTCCGGGGTGCGGCAGCTGGACAAACAGATCGCCAAACTGGTGAGGGTAGCCGCCAAGCACATCGCCTTCGAGGACGAATACGAGCGCAAACTGACCCCTTCGCGGGTGCTCGAAGTCCTTGGACCGCCCCGTTACCTCAGGGATAAATACGACGGGAACAAACACGCCGGAGTGGTCACCGGCCTGGCCTGGACGGCCACCGGCGGGGAGATCCTGTTCGTGGAGACCTCGCTGAGCCAGGGTGAGGGCAAGCTGACCCTGACCGGGAACCTGGGTGATGTGATGAAGGAGTCCGCGGTGCTGGCTCTGGAATACCTCAAATCCCACGCACTGGAGGTGGGGATCGGATCCGACCTGTTCAAAAAATACAACGTGCATGTGCATGTGCCGGAAGGTGCCATCCCCAAGGACGGTCCTTCGGCGGGGGTGGCCATGATGACCTCCATCGCCTCCGCCTTCACCCAGCGCAAGGTCAGGGACCAGATGGCCATGACCGGTGAGATCACCCTCCGGGGAAAGGTCCTGCCGGTCGGGGGTATCAAAGAGAAGATCCTTGCAGCCAAACGGGCTGGGATCACCGACATTGCCATTTCGGTCGAAAACCGGAAGGATGTGGAGGAGATCAACGAGATTTACAGGGAAGGGCTCAAATTCCGCTACCTGAATGACGTTTCCGAGCTGATGGAATTTGCGCTACTCAAAGAAATGGTGGATCATCCGATGCCTATCGGCTAGCAGATCAGCAGCTTGGCAGTCTCGATCCCGTGAGCTTTCCTGATCCTCACAAAGTAGATGCCGCATGGAAGGCCTTTCCCCTCCAGGTCGGAGAGGACAAATGATTTCTCCTCCTGGGAGCGAATCTTGTATACCGGCATTCCTTCAAGGTTAAATACTTCCACCATGGTTGTGAATTTAGGGTGTTACCTGGGCTTTGCTGGGGTCTAAATTAGGGCACCCGGGAACCAAAGTAAAGGGAAATCGTACTTATTGTGTGAACCGGGGTGTCTGCAGCTTGAACCCGGTATTTTCATGGATAAATCGGCCGGCTCAGGAAAAGTTCGATTCGAGCATTTTGATCTTTTGTGCCGGAATGCGCACGGCACAGGAGCCTCCCGGGTACTCCAGGTGGCAATTGCAGCTTTTTCTGTCGACACGGGCCAGGTAACGCAGGTTGACCAGGTAGGAACGGCTTGCCCTGAAAAAGCTGCTCCCGGCAAACAGCTCCTCAAGGGACCCCAGGTTCTGGGTGGTCAGTTCGCGGGTTCCGTTGGTCATCTGCAGGTAGGTGTAGTTGCCGTCCGCTTCACAGTACACGATATCATTGGGATGAATGAGCATATACCCTGCCCTGGAGTTGAGCTTTACTTTGTCAGGGCCCGACTGTTTCAGCAGCCTGATCAGTTCCCCGATATCCTGCCTGCGCTCTTTCTCCAGCCGGTTGCGGAAACGGTGGACCGACTGCAGAAGCTCCTCCCGCCTGACCGGCTTAAGGATGTAATCGAACACCGAATTGCGGATGGCCTGGATGGCGTAGTGCTCATATGCAGTGACGAATACAATGCCCGGATCGAATCCTTCCCTGTGGAGCAGTTCAATGAAATGGAACCCATCCTTGTCCGGCATCTGGATGTCCAGAAAGACCAGATCGGCCCGTTCCTTCTTCATCATGCCAAGTGCCTCGTCCACGTGTCCGGCCATCCCCACCACTGCGATCCCGCGTTCGTCCTGCAGCATATAATGCATCAGCTCCCGCGCCTCCGGTTCGTCATCGACAATGAGGATTCTGATCAGCTCTTCCATGGATCCCGACGGGCTGTTAGGTTCTTCGGCCGAAAGATATAAAATTCCCGTGAGGACAAAAAAAAAGGCCCCGGACTGGCGGGTTCGGTTTTTTTTTGTATTCTTCACACTGATTTCTTGACGGGGATCCCATGCAGCACTCTCATCCACAGAGAACAGGAGCCAATTTCGGCACCCTTCCGGTCTTCATGACCACCATCTCAACTATCCTGGGTGCCATTCTGTTCCTGAGGTTCGGTTACGCCGTGGGCCACCAGGGTTTTCTGGGTGCCATCGGGATCATTCTGCTGGGACACATGGTGACCATACCCACGGCCATGGCCGTGGCCGAGATCGCCACCAACCAGAAGGTACAGGGGGGAGGGGCCTATTACATCATCAGCCGCTCCTTCGGCCTCAACATCGGATCGGCCATCGGGATCGCCCTCTTCCTGAGCCAGGCCATCAGCGTGGCCTTCTACGTCATCGCATTCTCGGAGGCGTTCGATCCCCTGATCCGTTACCTCCACTACGAACTGAATGTGCCCCTCATCGATAAACGGTGGATCGGACTGGCCTCCATGGGGCTGCTCTCGGTCATCATCCTCACGCGCGGGGCCAACATGGGGATGAAGGCGCTCTATTTCGTTGTGGCGCTGCTGTTCACCTCGCTGCTCTTTTTCTTCATGGGTAATTCCACCACCCCGGAAGGGCCCCTGGTCCTGAACGCGCAGATCGAGAATCCCGACAATTTCTTTTTTGTCTTCACCATCATATTCCCCGCCTTTACGGGACTGGTGGCCGGACTGGGACTGTCGGGCGATCTGAAGAATCCCAGCCTGTCAATCCCCCGCGGCACCCTCTGGGCCACCATGGGTGGATTCGTGGTCTATATCCTCGTCAGTTATAAACTGGCCATCAGCGCTACCCCCGGGGAGCTGGCCTCGGACCAGCTCATCATGGAAAAAATCGCCCTCTGGGGACCCATCATTCCCATCGGGCTGGCAGCGGCTTCCCTCTCTTCCGCATTGGGGTCCATCATGGTGGCACCGCGCACCCTGCAGGCCATGGGATATGACGATGTGTTTCCCGGCCTGCGACTTAACCGCTGGCTCTCAAAAGGGAAAGCAAAAGACAACGATCCCACCAATGCAGGGGTGATCAGCATCGTCATCGCATTTGTCTTTGTCGCCTTCGGGGATATTGATTTCGTGGCCAGGATCATCTCCATGTTCTTCATGGTGACCTACGGTGTCATTTGCCTGATCTCGCTGCTGGAGCACTTTGCAGCCGATCCTTCCTACCGGCCCACCTTCAAATCACGCTGGTACATCTCCCTGATCGGGGCCGTTACCTCTTTCTGGCTCATGTTCAAAATGAATGCCCCCTATGCGGTCCTTTCCCTGATGGTCATGGTCGGGATCTACCTGATGGTTTCCAGCTATAAAAAGAAAGAGAAAGGACTGGTCAACCTCTTCCGGGGAGTGATCTTCCAGGCAAGCCGACAGCTTCAGATCCTGGCCCAGCGGGCTGACCGGGAGGACCTGGACGAGCACTGGCGGCCGTTCACCATCTGCGTCTCCCAGGATACCTTCATGCGCAGGAGCGCGTTCGACATGCTCCGCTGGATCTCCCTGAAGTACGGGTTCGGGACCTACATCCATTACATCAAGGGATTCCTGACTGAGGAGACCAACCAGGAATCCCGGGAGATCCTCAACAAACTGATCCACCTTGCGGCCGGAAGCAAGAACCGGGTCTACCTGGATACCATCATCAGTCCCTCCTACACCTCAGCCATCGCCCAGGTGATCCAGCTGTCGGGCATCTCGGGGAAGGGGAACAACATGATCCTTTTCGAATGTTCCCAGGGGAGTCCCGAAACCCTCCAGGAAGCCCTGAACACCCATGACATCCTCTATGCCACCGGATTCGACCTCTGCATTCTGAGCACTTCCTATAAAGGATTCGGTTACAAGAAACAGATCCACATCTGGATCACCCCCACCGACAACGACAACGCCAACCTGATGATCCTCCTGGGGTACATCATCCTGGGACATCCCGAATGGAAAGAGGGGATCATCAAGATCTTCGCCCTTTACAGGCAGGAAGAGACCTCCCAGAGAAGGGAGGAACTGAAGGAACTCATACGCGAAGGCCGGCTCCCCATCTCACTGGGGAACATCAACCTGGTCAGCGCCGAGAAAGACAGGGAGGCGCGGGAAGTGATCGGGGAGGTATCAGTGGATGCCGACCTGACCGTCGTGGGATTCAGGCACGAACAGGTAAAGACCGAAGGATACAGGCTGTTTACGGGATACGATAAGCTGGGGAATGTCCTCTTCGTAAGCGCCAACAAAAAGAAAGAAATCAAGTAAAACACTACCTTTGATCCAAAAGCCCATGCAGAAGATCGCAGTATTTCCCGGATCGTTCGATCCATTTACCGTGGGGCATGAAAGCATCGTACTCCGTTCGCTGAGCCTGTTCGACCAGGTCATCGTGGCCGTCGGGGTACATTCCACCAAGACCCCCCTGCTGAATATCGATGCCAGGGTGGAGATCGTCAGAAAAGTCTTCAGCAAATACGACAAGGTGAGGGCCGACTCATTCAGGGGCCTCACCGTCGATTACTGCAGGAAGGTGAACGCCACCCATATGCTCAGGGGAATACGGACCGCTGCCGATTTCGAATATGAAAGGGCCATTGCACAGATCAACAAACGCATGTTGCCGACCGTGGAATCCATCTTCCTGCTCACCTCACCGGAACATACACCGGTGAATTCAACCATCATCCGGGATATCATCCGCAATGGCGGAGACGCCACGCAGTTCCTTCCGCAGGGGATCAACATACAGGAGTACCTTTGATGACCGGAAAAGCGATCATTGCCGCCTGGCTGATTGTGTGGGGTGCCGGGGCGGTGCCCGGACAGGAGGTCTCCATCGAAGGCAGCGGAGAAGGGTACGGGAACCGTGCCGTTCAGCTCTCCGTATCATTCAATCCTTTTATCTCCGAGCCCGCCTACAGCGAGACCCTGCAGTTCGACGGGGAAGGACGGCTCCGGCACAGCTTCCGGCTGGAGACGGGCAGGGTGGTCCAGTTCGAAACCGGGGTTTACCAGGCCTACCTCTACATGGAGCCCGGGTACCATTACGAGGTGGAATTCCCGACCTTCAGGGAAAAACGATACGAGGAGTTCATGTCCCCTTACTACCAGCCTGCATTTGTGCCGCTGCAGGTCCGCTCCAGAACAGACCTCAGCACCGGGACCCGCGTGCCGGGTACACGGGATGTCAATGACCGCATTGCGCGCTTTGATACCCTCTTCAGCACGGCCAACGAGCAGGTGATCCTGGACCGGAGACTGGGAAGGCCCACCTCCCGCGATTCCCTGGAAAGGGCCATGGAGGAACGGTTCGCGGCAGACTCCTCCCTTTTCTTCTCCGAATACCGCAAATACCGTTACGGGCTGATGGCCCTGAACGAGGGGAAGACCGGGCTGGCGGAGATCAGCAGGCGGTACCTTGGACCGGTGATCAGGGAGACCCATCCCGGATTCGTGGAGCTATTCCGCAACATGTTCCGCGATTTCATCTTCTACTACTCCAGCACCCCGGAAGGAAGCGGCCTGAGGAGGTACATCAACCGGACCCACCAGCTGGACAGCATCCGGTTCACCCTGATGCGCCATCCCTCCATCTGGTGCGATACCCTGGCCGAGCTGGTGCTGCTGCAGGAGTTGTCGGATATCTTCTACAGCGGTGATGTTCACAAGGAATCGGTCCTGATCCTGCTCGACTCCATGGCAACGGATCCCGTATCTCCCCGGCTTGCCACCTATGCCGGACAGGTCAGGGAGAGGCTTTCAAGCCTGATGGCAGGACATGCCCCGCCCCGCTTCAGGCTTCCGGACCTCGGCGGCGAGGTGGTCACACCGGAGACGCTGAAAGGGAAGTACACCTACCTGTTCTTTTGCACACCGGACCATTATGGCTGCATGATGGAATATCCCTTTCTGCAGTCCTTTCAGGAAAAACATGCAGACTATCTCCAGGTGGTCAGCGTGATGGTGGCCGCCTCCGAACAGGAAGTATCCGATTTTGTTGAGCGGAACAGGTACGGTTGGAGGATCCTCTATTATGGTGGCGATACCGGGATTCTGAGGGATTACCAGGTTCGGGCCTTCCCCACCGCCTACCTCATCGGTCCGGAGGGAAAGCTGATCCTCTCGCCTTCCTCCCTGCCCTCCGACGGATTCGAGCAGCAGCTCTTCCGCATCATGCGCTCACGGGGCGAGATCTAGCCCCTTCAGAGCACCTCCCTGAAGTAAAGCACATCCAGGATGCTTCCGTAGCTGTTCTTCCTGATAAAATCGGTGTATCCCGGCCTCACCCACCGGTATTCAGTGATCTGTTCCGAATCCTGCAGGACCGGATCCTCCTTTCCCCGGTACTCCATTTCGAACCAGCGCGTCTTTTTAAGGATCCTTTCGCTCCCCAGCTGGTAGGTATGGTAGGTGGACATCAATGACTGGACCGGGCGCAGACCCTGCAGTCCCGTTTCCTCCTCCACCTCCCGAAGGGCCGCCTGCCCGAATGATTCCCCCTTCTCAAGCTTGCCCTTGGGCAGGTCCCACACCTCCCTCCTGCGGATCACCAGGAATTCGCCCTGCCCGTTAAACACCAGTCCTCCCGCGGCCTCCACCATGGTGAAGCACGCTTTGAACTCCTCGATCAGCTGAAGCATGTCCGTATGGAAAATGTAGAGGTTCCGGATCTGGCTGAGGGAGGCAAAAAGACCGATCAGTTCGTTGAGCTCCTGGATATTATTGAATTTATAAAAGAGCCCCTTGTTTCGCCTGAAGGCCCTGGAGAAGTTGTCGCCGAAATAGACGGTCCGATCGTTGAAAAAAACTTTATACATTTGTTGGATGCCAGAAATCAAACATCAGGTGGCCGGCTACCTGTTGCAAAGTAAAGCAATAATCCTCGAACCCGCAAAACCGTTCACATGGGCTTCAGGCTGGAGGTCACCCATTTACTGTGACAACCGCATCACCCTTTCCTACCCTGAGATCAGGGAAACCATCAAGGAGTCGTTCATACAGATGATCGGAAGGCATTTTCCGGGACCGGATGTGGTGGCAGGCGTGGCCACCGGTGCCATTGCACAGGGTGCGCTGGTGGCCGACGGACTGAAGCTGCCTTTCGTCTATGTGCGGTCCTCCGCCAAGGAGCACGGAAGGAAGAACCTGGTGGAAGGACGGCTCGGCGAAGGCCAGAAAGTGGTGGTGGTGGAGGACCTGGTCAGTACGGGAGGAAGCTCCCTGAAAGCGGTGGAAGCCCTGAGGGAGGCCGGTGCTGAGGTCACCGGCATGGTGGCCATTTTTTCCTACGGATTCCCGGAAGCCGGCAACAATTTCAGCAAAGCCGGCGTGAAGCTCGTTACCCTGACCGATTACCAAACGCTCATCGAAGTGGCACTCCGCTCAGGCGAGATCCGGCAGGAGGAGGTGGAGATGCTGCGTGAATGGAGAAAGGATCCTGCCGGCTGGACACCGCCAAATCAACTTTGATTGTGAAAATCGAAAGCAGAATAGGAAAATCGCCTTACCGGGACTGCGAGATCTTCGGATTCATCACCGATTTCAATAACTTCAGGTCCCTGCTACCGGAGGGCAGGGTGAGCGGTTTCGAGACATCGGGGGACCAGTGCAGCTTCCAGGTGGAGCCACTGGGCCGCACCGGGCTGAGGATCATGGAAAAATCGCCCTGCAAGCTGGTGAAATACGCCTCGGTACCGGAGTTTTCAAAGTACCAGTTCACCATATGGATCCAGCTGAAGCAGGTGGCCGAGAAGGATACCCGCATCAGGATCACGGTGGAGCCCCATGTCAGTCCCATGCTGATTCCCATGATCAGGGGACCCCTGAAACTTTTTGTGAACGGACTGGTGGATAAAATGGAGGGATTTGAGTTCTCTCCTCCCGAACAAGGATAGGACCCTGCCAGTTGCAGGCGTTTTCAGCGGGGGGACTGAATCAGGCTGATGGCATGCATGCCGTAGGACTTTACCGTTCCCTCC
Organism: uncultured Bacteroides sp.; assembly: GCA_964575865.1. GTDB lineage: Bacteria > Bacteroidota > Bacteroidia > Bacteroidales. The sequence goes on from CAZNSZ010000002.1 coordinate 43,982, forward strand.
GATTCAACAAGCAGTTCCCCGAATTCACTGATCCCCCTGATCACCCCGGTGAATACCTGTCCCTCCGACTGGTATTCGGCAGGGATATTCAGGTTGTGAAGACGTTCCAGGTACTCCTGGCGGAAGGCCTCATCACGGCCCGCTTTCAGTCCCTCGTACCGGTCCATCAGCAAGCCGGCAAGCCTGGTGGCCAGCTCCTCCGTTTCAAACAGCCGCGCGGTTTCCAGGGCCAGCGAGGTGGCCTTCACAGGGAAAACAGGGAACTTGGCCTGGTTCACGTTGAGACCGATCCCGATCACCGAATGGGAGAATGTCCCTCCCAGGATCCCGTTCTCGATCAGGATTCCCGCAATCTTGCCTGTTCTGACCAGCATATCATTGGGCCATTTGATCACCGGCTGAAGGGATTCCTCCTTCAGCAGGTCAGCAATGGCCAGGCTGGTGATCACCGAGAGGCTGAATTGTCGCGAGGCTGACAAAAATGCAGGGTACAGCAAAAAACTCATCAGCAGGTTCCTCCCCGGTTCACTGACCCAGGTATGCTCCCCCTGTCCCTTTCCATGGCTTTGATAATCAGCAACTAATGCAATTTCCTGCCCGAACGGGTTTCCTGTGACCCTTTCCGAAAGGTAGGCATTGGTCGAAGAAACAGCATCCAGATGTACCCACTGCAGATCCACGGTATAATTTTTGTCCTGTATGATGCCAGAATGGCAACAATTGGCGCCCAATCATGTTATCCTTTTCAGGACATGGCGGGCGCACCCAATTTACGAAATTGTAACGTCTAAAATGATTACCTTTGTTAATAAAAGTGCAGATGGAGGATAGCGAACCGTTGCAGGTGGAAGAGAAAAGTCGTCTGATCATAGAAGCCATTCGGGAAAAGAAAGGACATCAGATTGTTACCATCGACCTGACCGCTGTCGAAAATTCCATCTGCGATTGTTTTATCATCTGTCACGGCGAATCGGTGACACAGGTTGGAGCGATCGCGGAGTCCGTTGAAAGAAAGTTGAAGGAGGAAGCCAGCATCCGGGCCCACCATGTGGAAGGCCTCAGGAACAGCCAGTGGGTCCTGATCGATTACTTCGATGTGCTGGTGCATGTGTTCCAGCAGGACTTCAGGTCCTTTTACAGGCTTGAGGAACTCTGGGCTGACGGTAAAGTAGTACAGGTTGAAGAGGGTTAGCAATTAAGAAATTATGGCAGAGAAGAGAAATACACCGGGCGGTTTCCCGGGATCCGGTCCGGGCAACAGGCAGGGCGGCCCCAATAAGCCCAAGTTCAATTCATACTGGATCATCGGCATCATTCTGCTGGCAATGATCGGGATTCAGTTCCTGAGCTCCAGCGGCGGGCTGAAGGAGATCGATTCCAACCGCTTTTTTCAGATCCTGAAGCGGGGAGACATCGAAAAGATCGTGATCGTCAACAAGGAGAAGGTGGAGATCTACATCAAACCGGACCGCCTGTCCGATCCGGCCTACGATGACATCAAATCCCAGAAGACCAATACGGTGCTGGGACAATCGGTTCCCCAGTATTACTTCAACATCATCAGCCAGGATGTCTTTGTGGGTGACCTGAACCGGGTCATGAACGAACTGCCCCCTGAAGACAGGCCCTCCCAGACCACGGTAACGCGGCGCAACTATTTCGGGGAGATCCTCCTCTGGGTGCTTCCTTTCCTGCTGATCCTGGGGATCTGGATCTACATGCTGCGCAGGATGGGGGGAGGCGGTGGCGCCGGGGGTTCCAACATCTTCAGTGTCGGTAAATCAAAAGCCCAGATCTTCGATAAAGAGACCAGTGTAAAGGTGGACTTTCACGATGTGGCTGGACTTGAGGAGGCCAAGATCGAGATCCGCGAGATCGTTGAATTCCTGAAGAATCCCAGGAAATATACAGATCTTGGCGGGAAGATCCCAAAGGGTGCCCTGCTGGTCGGCCCTCCCGGTACCGGAAAGACCCTGCTGGCCAAAGCAGTGGCAGGAGAAGCCAATGTGCCCTTCTTCTCCATGTCGGGATCCGATTTCGTGGAAATGTTCGTGGGGGTGGGTGCCTCCAGGGTACGCGACCTTTTCAAACAGGCCAAGGAGAAAGCCCCCTGTATCGTCTTCATCGATGAGATCGATGCGGTGGGTCGCGCCCGTGGCAGGAATCCCAATTTCGGGTCCAATGACGAAAGGGAGAATACCCTGAACCAGCTGCTGACCGAAATGGACGGATTCAGCAGCAACAGCGGGGTGATTATCCTGGCAGCCACCAACCGGGCCGATGTGCTGGACAAGGCGCTGCTCCGGGCAGGCAGGTTCGACAGGCAGATCCACGTGGAGCTTCCGGATCTGAATGAACGAAAGGCCATTTTCGAGGTCCATACCAAGCCGATCAAGGTGGATTCATCGGTCGATGTGGCTTTCCTGGCCAAACAGACCCCCGGATTCTCCGGGGCCGACATTGCCAATGTCTGCAACGAGGCTGCACTGATCGCCGCCAGAAAGGACAAGAAAGCAGTGGAGCGCCAGGACTTCCTGGATGCCGTGGACAGGATCATCGGGGGACTGGAGAAGAAGAACAAGATCATCAAGGAGGAGGAGAAGCGGACCATTGCATGGCACGAAGCGGGGCACGCAACGGTGAGCTGGTTGCTCGAACATGCCAATCCCCTGGTGAAAGTCACCATTATCCCCAGGGGCAGGGCACTGGGGGCAGCCTGGTACCTGCCGGAGGAGAGGCAGATCACCACCACTGAACAGATGCTCGATGAAATGTGTGCCACCCTCGGGGGACGTGCTTCCGAAGAGATCACCTTCAGCAAGATCAGCACGGGGGCTCTGAACGACCTGGAGCGGGTGACCAAACAGGCCTATGCCATGATCTCCTACTTCGGAATGAGCGACAAGATCGGGAACCGGAGCTACTATGATTCCAGCGGGCAGCAGGATTTTGCCTTTAACAAACCGTACAGCGAAAAGACCGCCGAAACCATCGATGAGGAGGTCAAGGGACTGATCGACGTCCAGTACGAAAGGGCCAAATCGATCCTTAAAAAGAACCGCAAAGGACTCGATCAGCTGGCTTCCATCCTGCTGGAAAAGGAGGTGATCTTCAGTGATGACCTGGAGAAGATTTTCGGGAAACGCCCCTGGAGCACCGAGGAACCGCTGCCTGAAAAACCCCGGGAGCTGAAAACAGCGGACGATTCCCTCTCCGGGGGGACCGGTCCTGAGGGAGCAGACGGAAACCAGGCCGGCCAGGATGTTGCGGCCGGTACCGGGGATGGATCAGCAACGAAGAAAAAAAGATCCGGGGGGAACGCAGGGAAGACGGTCCGAAAGAAGAAGGCCTCCGGGGAGGACGCTGAAGAAGAGCTTCCTTTTGCCAGGCAGGACGAAAAAGGGGCGTAATGGCGACGGACCTGGTCAGGATCTACTCGGTGGACAAATTGTATCAGGCAGAACTGCTGCGGCAGCTGCTGACTGACCACAACATCCACTCCTTCATTGTCAACAAACAGGATTCGGCATATAAATTCGGGGACATTGAGCTGTTCGTCCACCGCGATGATGTGATGAAAGCCAAGATGTTGATCCGTGAATTCGAAACCCCTTGAAAGAACTTTTCATTCGAACGCTCACCGGGATTCAGCTCATCGTGCTGGTGGCCGGAGCCATCCTCCTGGGGCCCCTGGTCCTGGCAGGCATGCTGCTGGTGATCGCCCTGGTGGGAATGGACGAGCTCAGGAAAATGGAACGGCTCAAGGCAACCCCGCCCCTGCTCGCCATGGGTTTCTCAGCGGCGCTCCTGATCCCTGTCACCCTGCTTGTATGGCGTTACCAGTGGAGCCCATGGTGGTTCGCCGTGGTCCTTCCGGGATGGCTGGCGGGAATGGCCTGGTCGCGCCTGCCGCGCCCCGGTGTGCTGATGCTGCTCTGGATCGCACTTCCACTGGCCTCCTTCCTGGCCCTCGGATATGCAGGGGGAGATGGGAGATACCTTTCCCCTCTTCCCCTCTCCGTGATCGCACTGATCTGGATCAATGATACCTTTGCATACCTCTCCGGATCAGGACTGGGCCGCCATCCGATGACTCCCGGCCTTTCCCCCGGAAAGACCTGGGAGGGAATGGCAGGAGGGTTGATGGCCACCCTGCTGGGGGGATTCGCGCTCAGCAAACTCACCGGATTATTCGTGGAGGGGCGCTGGGCCCTTGTTGCACTCCTGGTCTCTCTGCTTGCCCTCGCCGGTGACCTCTTCGAATCGGCCATGAAGCGACAAGCGAAGGTGAAGGATTCCGGTTCCCTCCTGCCCGGTCACGGCGGTGTCCTCGACCGGTTCGACTCCCTTCTTTTTGTGAGCCCGGTATTGCTTCTTTTGTTTCATCTTTTTAACAGCCTGATATGATCAAGATTCACCGCGAAGGCCGGCTGATCGTAGCCCTTACGTTTCTGATCCTGCTAGTGCTGGTGGTTCTCACCGGTCTCTTCCTCCCATCCGCCTTTAACTACATTGTCTCAGCCATCGCCCTGCTGGTCCTGATCCTGGTGATCCGGTTCTTCCGTGTTCCACGACGGAATCCCTTCAGGGATGAGCGCAGCATCGTATCACCGGCCGATGGACAGGTGGTGGCCATTGAGAAGGTATACCAGGAAGAGTTCCTTGAAACAGAGTGCCTCCAGGTCTCCATCTTCATGAGCATCCATGATGTGCACATCAATTATTACCCGGTGAGCGGATCCGTGGGGTACGTCCGTTACCATCCGGGGAAGTACCTGCTGGCGCGACATCCCAAATCCTCCACCCTCAACGAGCGCCAGTCCGTCGGCATCAGGGCCTCCTGGGGACCGCTTCTCGTCAGGCAGGTGGCAGGCACCGTTGCGCGCAGGATCAGATGCTATGCCTCCCCCCACCAGCAGGTGGAGCAGGGATCGGAAATGGGGTTCATCAGGTTCGGTTCCAGGCTCGACCTCTTCCTCCCGCTGGATGCCGAGATAAAGGTTAAACTCCGGGAGCGGGTGATGGGCGGGGTCACCACCCTGGCCAGGATCAAATAAAAGACCCGAAACTCTTTTTTAACATCTGCTTAACAACTGCCAGGGATTCCGGGGGTTATCTTGCACCCATTGTTTACCTCAAAAAATTAACGACCATGAAAAAAGTATTAGCAGTTCTGACGCTGGCATTATTCATCGGTGGGATCACTGTACCGGCAGTGGCAGCCATCAACAACAATATGACCGTGATCACCATGACTGAAGAGGATCCGGCCAAGAAGACCACCGAGAAGAAATCAGAAACCAAAGCCAAAAGTGGTGATTGCGCCGCTCCGGCCGAGAAGAGTGAAACCGCCAAGAAAGCCGAGAAGAAAGGTGGCGACTGCTCCACTCCCGCCGAGGGAAGCGAGACCGCAAAAAAGTAGGCTCAAGATCCTTAAAAGTAAGGTCCGTTACATTCAGATTGTGAGTTTTCAGAAACTGTCCCGCGCTTGCGGGACAGTTTTTTTTATGCCCCGGCTTGGCTATATTTGCACTCAAACCGAACGGATCCATGAATAAGAAACAAATATTGAGCGTTTCCGAAGATGTCAGCTGGATCGGGGTGCTGGACAGGGAACTGGTCACTTTCGACATTGTGATGGAAACCAAGTACGGAACCACCTACAATTCCTACTTCATCGATGCACAGAAAAAGACCCTCATCGATACCGTCAAGGAGAGCTTCTGGCCATCTTACCGTGAAAAGATCCTGGCCCTGACCGATCCTTCCGAGATCGAATACATCGTTTTCAACCACACCGAACCGGACCATTCAGGATCGCTTCCCCATTTGCTTGAACTGGCCCCCAATGCCACTGTAGTGGGGAGCGGGCAGGCATTGACGTACCTTTCCGAAATGATGGAAAGGCCATTCCACTCCCTGAGGGTGAAGGACGGGGATGTGATCGATCTGGGGAACAAAAAACTGAGGGTGATCGGTGCACCAAACCTCCACTGGCCCGACACCATTTACACCTATCTCGAAGAGGAGGGACTGCTGTTCACCTGCGATTCCTTCGGGGCCCATTACGCGGACGAAAGGATGATGGATGACCTGGTGGACGATTACTCCGATGCCTATTCCTACTATTTCAACGTCATCCTGAAGCCTTACAGCAAGTTCATGATGAAGGCCATTGAAAAGATCAGGCCGCTTCCGCTGGATATGATCTGTCCGGGGCACGGTCCCATCCTCCGCTCCGGGTGGAAAGAGAAGCTGGGGCTCGCCGAAAAAATGGCCGGAGCGTATCTGAACGAGACCATGAAGCAAAACAGGGTCCTCGTGGCCTATATATCTGCCTACGGGTACACCCGGGCCATGGCCGAACAGGTGGCAGAGGGGCTGAGGAAATCAGGGCTGGTTCAGGTGGAGGTGGTCGACATTGAACACATCCTGCTGGGGGAGCTGGAGGAACACCTGGTCCGGGCCGACGGGTTGCTCATCGGGTCGCCCACCATCAACCAGAACACCCTGCTGCCGGTCTACAGGCTCTTTTCGGTCATCAATCCCATCCGCGATAAAGGAAAACCGGCTGCTGTATTCGGCTCATTCGGCTGGAGCGGCGAAGCTGTCGGGCTGATTGAGGATCACCTGAGGAACCTGAAGCTGAATGTGATTTGTGAAGGACAGATGGCCAGGTTCCAGCCGGGACAGGAGGATGCCCGGAAGCTGGTCAGCCTGGGTGAAGAATTCAGCAGGGCCCTGCAGGCAGAAGCCTGATCAGCGTGCCTTCATCAGTTTACCACGGCCTTTGATCACCCCGCCTTCTTCCCACAGCACCAGGTAGATCCCGTGCGACAGCCGGCTGATATCAAGCTCGTACCTGGTCTGTCCCGGCACGGTCTCCATTGCATCCACCGTTCTTCCCGAAAGGTCCGTCACCCAGAGGGTGCCCTTTCCGTTACGGCCCTCCGCCATTTCAATGGTTACCCTGTCGGTGGCGGGATTGGGGTAAAGCCGGAGGTCCGCCGGACTGTTCCTGCGGTCCGGACTGCTTACCTGCGGGGAGCGGTAATCTGCAGTGGCCTGCAGGAACTCCCTGGTATCGCGGTTCTGGATGAAAGCGACCACCGCCAGATCCTCAGGATCCTCCACAAAAGCGGGGTATGACCAGTTAAAGGTCCTGGATTCGGACATCCAGGCCGACCAGGCATTCCCGAGCAGTGTTCCGGTGGGTGAGGGGAGCATGTCCATGACCACGTTGCGGAACGCGGTATCCTGGTTGAGCCCCGTATAGGCGGTCACTTCTGTCTCGATAACCGCCACATACAACTGGATGCTGGAGGTGAAGGTATCCGCCAGGCATGTGACCGTGGCCGTAGCCTCCAGGGCACCCTCCGACCACTCTACCTGAATACCCACATTGAATGCGGGTATTTCCAGGGAGGCCTGTTTCAGTGCCTCTTCGCTGGGCATCTGTCCCGGTCCCGAGAAATCATACTGTGTACCCGGTGCGGTTCCCCCGTTCAGCACGGCAAAGGGGACTTCCTGAATCCCGTAATTGAACACCCTGGTGGCGGCGGGATACGGATTATTCTGGTTCATGGGATCGGCACCGGGGAATGCGGTATGGTACTGGATATCGATCACACTTTTGCTGTTGGAAGCGGCGAACTCATCGGTGATGTCGTCGGCACCGGCACAGAGGAAACTGGAGGAATTGGTGAAATGCTCCAGCACAGAGGTGCGTACCCGGTCGCCGATAAAGATGTTGTCAAATGCAAAACCCTGGTTCCCCATCTGCCTCGTCCCGCCGGTGGCCACGGCAATCCTGAGCCTGGCCTGCGGGAGTCCCGAGAGCATCTCCAGGTCATGGGTGGCGGTGACCCACTCCTCATCGGGATCGAACAGCGGCAGGCCCCATCCGGCCGGGCTGCCACCCGGCAGGTTGATGAGGCTGGCTGCATTGTACCAGTTGCTCCCCTCCCCCACGGAACCGATGGTCTTCCATCCGTCGGTCACCGATTCCTGGTACTGGAGCACCGCACCGTCGAAACCGGGCACAAAACTCTTCATCAGGTCCAGCTTGATCAGCGGATTCTGGCTGTTCCTGAAGTCAAAACAGGGGCTCTGCACCCAGGAGTGCTCCAGGTAGTCACCGGATGCCGGTGGCAGGTCCGTGTACCAGGCGTCATCCCCGGCCACCGGCTGGAACCCTGTAAAATCGGGTTCACCCAGGGTCCAGCTCATGGACGTATCCGCGGAGACAGGGAGCCATCCTGAATCACCGCCGTTGAAGTCCTCGTTGTATCCTGCCGTCAGCTTATAGGTGGGCTGCAGTGTGATCTCCTTCCGGATCGCATCCGTGCACCCCGAGCTGTTCTCCACCTGCAGGTCCACCGTATAGGTGCCCAGCACCGTGAAGGGGATCTCCACCGTGTCCGAACCGGTCCCGATCATCCCCAGGAAACCCCCGTCGGCGGTCCGGAAGGTCCAGATCAGCGTATCCACGGGGGCGGCCCCCGATGCGGAAACGTTCAGGAAGGTGATTTTCTTTCCGGGCACAAAGCAGTCGGTGAGCCATATGAAATCGGCCACCGGTTCGTCAGAGAGGATGGTGTCCACCGTGTGGACCGATGCACACCCGTTGGGGGCGGTGGCTGTGAGGCTGATGGTCACAGGTCCCAGGTTCTCATAAAAATGAGACGGATTCTCCAGGGTGCTTTCGTTCTCCGGACCGCTGCCTGGATCGCCGAAATCCCATAGCCAGCTCTGAACAGAATCCCTGTCCGTGGTGGTGTTGCTGAACTCCACCAGTCCCCCGTCCGCAGGCAGGCACACCGGTGAAAGGGTGAATCCCGCTTCCGGGGAAAAACGGTTGGTTAACGTAAAGGAGACACCGGCGGAACATCCGTTGGAAGCGTCGTACTGCAGGTTGATTTCCGATTCCCCCAGCACTGCCCCTGGATCCCCCGGATCATAGTAGAACCCTTCCTCCTGGTTGCCGGTAACGCCCGGTCCGGTAAAGAGGTACACAGCAGCGCTATCGGTCTCCGCCAGGCTGGGGACCAGGGGGTAGGGATCGTCGCTGCTGCAGAGGGTTTCGGGCAGTCCCGGAATGGTGATCTCGCTGAGGCTGTTCACCGAAAAGCGGAATGTTTTGACCAGTTCCAGCCCCTCCCGCCCGTACCGGTACTCCAGGTCATAACTCCCCTGCAACCCTTCCGGGGCCAGGGTTGCCTCGTTGTCGTCGGGATCCTCATCGGTGATGTAGCCCCCCACTTCGGCACCCGAACCGGCTTCCTTCAGAGCAAAGGTGCCCGTCAGCCCGTCGTTGTTGGTTCCCCTGATCAGATAGGTTCTTCCGTCGTCACACAGGTTGTCCACGGTATCGCTTCCGTCAAGCAGTGCCACCCCGCCTTCTCCGTATAATACGTATAGCGCTGCTTCATCCTTGCTGGCACACCCGAACTGGTTGTAATAGGTATAGGTGATGGTGTGGGGCGATCCCACCGGGGTGGCGATGCGCGGGTAGAACCTGTTGGCCGATACCCCGACCCCCGTAAAACTGCCACCGGCAGGATCGCCGGTGAGGGGGATCCCCGACTCACTGACAAGGTATGCCCTTCGTGCCAGAAGGATGGTCACCGGTGTGGTGGGGTTCACACTCAGGGCCACCTGGCCGAATGAGGTACCGGTCACCCCGAACCGGTCCACCACCCGGGTGATCCGGTATATATTGTCCTCCTGGGGGCTCAGCTGGATGGGATGCGGCGAGCTGATGCCGTTGAGCGAGAGGTAAACGCTGTCTTTATCACTCACCTCCACACTCCAGGGTCCGTCACCCGACAGGTAGATGTAGGCCGTCACGGAACCTCCCTGGCACACCTCTGTCTCACTGGAGTAAATGGTGGCTGTCGGCGCCAGCACGGACTGTGCGGAATTCTGCACCGGCACCTGTCCCCGGGTACGGGCGGGGTGCCCCGTCATGATCATAAGGACCAGGACCAATGCCAGGAACCCCGGTCCCCTTGTGCTGCGCGCTGCCTTTCCCATCAAATCCCTCCGGTGTCGTTGGTTTTGATCAGAGAGATCATCCCTGTTTCTTCATAATTGCTGGTTCCGAGTATCACCGTGCCGCCATCCTCCGACAGTTCGATATCGGCACCGGACTGGTCGCCTGCCGCCCCGAACAGCACCTGTCCGTCGGGGATATAATCGGAATTGAGGAACTGCAGGAAGATCTGCCTGTCCCCTCCCGATTCCCTGGTACCCACAATGGCGTACCTGCCGTCTTCGGTCTTCACCATCCGTTCCCCGGACAGGTCCACGTCACTTTCGGAGATGGTGGTCAGCAATGCGGAGTTGACTATGGTGGTCCCGTCATTGGTCTCCACCTGGTGGATCACGATCTCGCTGCGGCCTGATACAATCCGGTTCCCCAGGAAAAGGAACTGGTTGGGCGCGTCCTCGATCACACAGCTTCCCTTTTCATTTGAAGCCCCCATAGTTAGGAACCTGGGACTTGGCTTCAGGTCATCGTTAAAACTGATGGCCAGGATATCGGTCACACCTCCCGTTTCATTGAATTTATCAAAGGTACAGGCACAGAGGTACCTGTTTCCCGAGGTGATGATAAAATTTGCCTGGTTGTTCCTGGGGGTGGGATTCACATAATCAAAGGGGAGACGGACGGAATCCCCTTCCTGCTCCACACCCATGATCAGCAGGTCCGACCTTCCGTCCCTGACCTTGTAGCCGGCCAGCATGAAGCCGGAGGAGATCCCCTCGGTGGCGCTCAGGATCACCTCGTCATAAACGGAACCGTAGATCCGGTTCCAGCTCTCCGTCCCGTTGCTTGAAACCTTCACCAGGAAGATGTCCTTCTGGAAGGTGGCGGTTCCCGCCACGGGACGCTCGATGTATCCTGCCAGGAGAAATCCGCCCTGTCCGCCGCGGATCGTAACGATGGAATTGGCGACCGTCTCCATCTCCATATCCGTTTCCGGATAAAACTTGGGAAACCCCGATCTCAGGTTCCCGTACCTGTCGGTGACCATCAGAACCATCCGTTTCCCCAGGTCCGGGAGGGTGGCGGTCCCGCAGATGGCGTACCCGCCGTCGTCAAGGGCAGCCAGGTCCCGGCCCTCATCCATCAGGTAATCGCCATAGAATTTTATGAACTGATCCGCCTGCTCCGGCGAGATCTCCTGCTCACAGGAGAGCAGTGCCGCCGCCATCAGGGGAATGACCATGAATTTGAGTGTCCGCTTCATAACCGCCAATCTTTAAAGGTTCCATGCCATGCCGAGGAGCAGGCTCACCTGTTGCATTCTGAAATCGCTGTCCACATGGTAAAGGATCCACGTAAGGTCCTGGTTGTCGTACCGGTTTTCTTCCCGGTTGACCTGGAGAATCCCGTAGGTGTACCTCCCCTCGATGAAGAGGAAGGAGTTCTCAAACGGGATCCGTACCCCGATGCCGCCAAGACCGCTCAGGTTCAGGGACCTCCTGGCATCTTTTACCGGGACCGGCTCCACCTCCACATCCCTGAGGAACTCTTCGTAGCTTCTTGTTCCCGATCCTGACGCACTGAGCATGTAATCGCCCGCCACACCGGCACGGAGGTACACGCTCACGCGGTCCGCACGCGGATTCAGCCTGAACAGGAAGGAAGCCGGGACCTGGATGTGGTACTGGTGCTCTGTGTATTCATAGGTGGCGAATGAGAGGGGAGCAGCATTGTAGGAGAAACTGGTGCGGTTGAAGTGCAGCCCGAAACCGGTTTCCACCACCTCCCCCAGCCTCAGGTTCATGACCATCCCTGCCTGGAAACCGGGCAACATTCCGAAGCTTCCCTCATCCAGGGTGGGATCGCCCACACTGAACCGCTCCAGCAGCTGGGGAAAACTGGCCAGGAATCCCAGCTGAAATCCCATGGAGTTCCCGTATTCAAAAGGGGGCCTGACGGGTTCCTGCCTCACCGGCCGCTGGACCGGTCGTTGTACCACGGGCTCCTGCTCCACTTCCGGCTCCTCCTGCAGGTCAGGATCGATTCCCCTTTCCCTCAGCTTCGCGTCCAGCAGGAGGACGAATTCCGCCTGGTCCGTATCCTGTCCCCTGTAATCAGGGAACTCCTCCACGAACCGCTCCATCATGCCGGCTGCCTCATCCGGAAGAAAATCGAACAGGTAGGCATTGATCACCAGCTTGTATGCCTCCTGACGTGCCCTTCCGGAAAGCCCGCCCGGTTCGAGGCACGGTACCAGCAGGTCGGGTACCAGTTCCACCATCCCCGCATCATAGGCTTCCCTGGCATCCTGGAACAGCTGGTTGCAGCTGACCGGATCCTGTGCCTTCAGGGAGAACCCTGTGAGAAAAAGCGGAAATACAATCAGAATCCATTTGCGCATGTCGGGTTGTTTTATTGGTTCAGACCGGGACAGGTCGCTTCATAGGGGAAGTCATCCCCGAAATACTGGTCCCATTCGGCCACTGTCAGGTTCCGGCTCAGCAGTGAACAGAAATCACCCACCATCACCGATGCCTCGGAAGGCCTTCCCACCAGCCTGGGGTAGTCCACGCTCCCGCTGTAAAAATAACGGCTGTTCGCGCTGAAACAAACAGCCAGTACAAAACCGTTGTTCTCCGAGAATACAAGGGGTGACGCTCCCCAGTCGGAACTGCTCCACAGGTAGACATTCCCGTCATGGGATGCCGCGGCCATGAAACGGCCATCGGGACTGAATGCCAGATCGCTCACCCTGCTTCCGGGTCCGCTCAGCGTGGACTGTACCTGGCGTCCGTTGCCTGACAGCACCCGGAGGCTTCCGTCCAGCAGTCCGGCCACCAGTACCTGCCCGTTTGGGCTGAAAGCCAGTGAACGCACATGGTTGCTGCCGAAATCGGTGACCTGGGCAGGCTCGCCGGATCCGCCTGCATTGACGATAAACAGCTTGCCGTCCCGGGTTCCGTATGCGACCCTTCCCCCGTCTGCTGTGGCAGCCAGTGCGGAAGGCCGCGACGGGGTGGTGGCCAGGACATTGCTTTCACGGCTCTGGTAGTTCCATAACAGGATCCTGTTCTCCGTCCCCGCGGAAACAAAATTCCCCGAATTGCCCAGGTTCTCAAGGAACAGCACAATGGTGCCCTGTTCCGTATCGCTGTGGACCACCGTTCCCCTGTTCTCCAGTTCAAGGAAGAGCAGTCCGCCTCCGTTGGTCCCCACCACTGCCAGCCGACCGTCGGGGCTTACAGCCAGGCACTCGTTGTTCAGCCCGGTATTGGCCAGTGTGATCTGGGAAGCCCGGTTGGCCAGGTTGCCCGACATGATCTTTACCGAACCGTCGCTGCTGATGGTCAGGATACTGCCCGACCTGCGCAACCACTCGATGCCCTTGATGGAATTCCTCAGGTTGGGATAGATGTTGTAGGCCGGTGAGACCAGTTTCTTGGTGGCCTGGTACAGGCCGTCATAGATCACGGCATTGAACGGATCCCCGCCGTTCCTCTCATGCAGCCGGTAAGCCTGGTATGCCAGCAATCCCTGTACTTCCGGGTCCCTGTCGATGCTGATGGACTGACTGGCCACCAGCGATGCGGTGGTCAGGGCCCTTCTTCTGGCATCAAGCCTGGCCCTTTCGGCTGCTTCCCGCTCCCTGCGCTCCCTTTCCGCCGCTGAAGTGCCGGAAGTTTCACGGTCCGGAGGCACCACGGCCTCTGTGCGCTGCGGTTCGGGTTGCCGCTGTTCAACGATCGTGACCGGGTCCCGCTGCCGGTTGACTTCCTCCTCCACTTCCCCGGACGGATCATTCAATGCCTCACCGCCGGTTGTCTCCGCAACCGTTCCCGGTGCCGTTTCAGGTAGTGTTTCAGGTACCGACCCGTTGTCACTCAACTCCCCGCCGGGATTTTCCTGAATCCGGGAAGGAAACTGTTCCCCCTGGGCCAGATCCTCATAGGTCTCTGTGGCCGGGTCCTGGGCCGCTTCTTCCGCAGGCCGGTTCCTTCCGGTGAAAAAGACCACGGCGAGCACCACCACCAGGAGACCGAGGAATACCGTAATGGCCCGGTTCATGATCAGCCGCCGCCGCTGGAGGACGATCTTGCGCTCCTGTTCCCAGGCATGCTCCTCCTCGCTGGTGGTCAGGAACACCATGGCCCTTTCAAACGCAGGATTGTACTGGACCCCCCAGGCGGGACTTGGTTTCTGTGTGTTTCTCCAGATAATGGCCTGCTGCAGCTCCGGTGGTCTCCAGAGTTCGGTCCTCCCCTGCTGGTAAAGGGCAGAGGCCTCCGATAGTTTCATGTACATGCTGATCGACTCGGCCTCCTCGTCCACCCATTCCTGTAAACGGGGCCAGAGGTGCACAAGGGCCTCGTGTGAAAGCTCGATCTCACTTTCCGTTTCGAGGACCACCGGGGCCTGGGGTGCAATGAATGCCCTTCCCGGCTTTCTGAACACCTCCACCACATCGGTGAGCTCTTCCGTGCTGCACTGGGCAATCCTGGCTATGGTGCTCAGGGCCGACTGCTTCCGGAAGACCTGGTTCTGCTCGCCTTTGTAGGTGATCGACTTGAAGAGCCGTTCGCATATCTCCTTCTGGAACTGGTTCAACTCCTGGTAGGCCTCTTCCAGGTGGTCTCCCAGGGCGTTTTTCAGGGTGCCGACGGACTGGTAGTCACTGATGGTGATCGGCTGGTCCCTTTTCCGGTGGTGGCTCCAGTAGTCCCATGTGCGCATCAGCGCGTGCTGAAGCATGGGCAGGGGCTGTTCCACCTCCTCCAGATCATCCAGCAGGTACTCCTCAAACCCTGCCTCCACGCTGGCCCCCGCCAGCCGGACCGGTCCTGCAATGGCCCTGGACAGGGCATCCCTGGTCATGGGGGCCAGCAGGTACTTGCTTTTGTTCATCTGCTCCGCCAGGGAGCGGTAAAGCGAACAGGCATCCATGAAATCGGAACGGATGCTGATCATCACATAGACGGCGGGGCGTTCCGCCTCCACCGCACCCAGCAACAGATCGACCAGGCGTGTGGTTTCCGGATGCCTTCCGCTTTTCTTTTTCTTCCTGACGGTGGGCCAGCTGATGAACAGTTCCTCAAACTGATCCACCACCAGGTAGAAATGGTGGCCTTCCAGACCTTTCCCGGCCACAAGGTCCGCCAGGCTCATGGTGCTGGTGAGGAATGTCTGTACATCCGTCTCGGTGATCTGGTGCGGAAAAACCTGCTGGAACCCGCGGGCCAGGTTCTCTATGGGGTTCATTCCGGGCCTGATGGTGATGGGCACCCAGTCCTGTTTCTTGCTGGTGATCAGATCAGGAATGATCCCCGACTGGATCAGTGAGGTCTTTCCACTCCCCGAAGGCCCTACCAGCGCACAGAACCTGTTGGTCTTCAGCAGGCCGAGCACCTCATTGACCGCCGATTCGCGACCGAAGAAATATTTATCCTCGGCAGAGGTAAATGACCTGATGCCAGGGAATGGATTTCTTTCAAGCACACCGGTATTGGTTATGGAGGGTTCGCCCATATCTACATTCCTTATCTCATTGCTGCGGTTCCCTAAACCGATGAACCACCGTTCCGGTTCAGGAAATCACAAAAAACGTGCAATAAACTCCTCTCATCAAACAATAGTTCAATGAATTTTCCCCTTTCAATCAGGTAGGCTTCGCACGTTCCGATCGCACCAAGATAACGAATTTGCTCCAGAATTTCCGGTTGGTGTTCCGCAATAATTGCCATACCCGATGAAAGCGGGGAAAAATCCTCTGCCGATGCCGATCGTGCCAGCACCACGTCCTCCGGTTCCGAAAGCTGCTCACCGGACCATGGCCTGAGCTCCGAAACCAGTTTGAAAAGAGCATTTATTCCAACCTTCATAAACAACTTCCATGCGGCCAGTTTCATGGTCGTATTCACATACCAGCCGGCAGCGTCTTCGTGCCCCGGAAAACTGTTATCCGGAAAATCGAGCCGCTCCGTCACCATATGGTACCGCTCGGGTTCATTTTTACGCAATATTTGGGCTGCGGTTTCACGTATTTTGGGATTCGGGTGAAATCCCTGGGCGATAATTTGTTGTTCATCGTAAAATCTCTCCACATTCCCCATGCGTTCAAGCACGCAGATGCGGATATAATCTCCCATCTGGGTACCGTCGCGGTTGAGGATCCGCTTCAGCAACATCTCCACCGGGAAGATATGGATCGGGTACAGTTCCCTCAGTCTATCAATCTTTTCCCGCACCGTTACATCATGAAAATAGGCGATAAGGACCGATTTCAGCGGTTCTCCAAGCAACAGGTCCAGCAATTCGATGGCCATTCCACGGTCGTCCGTCTGCCGGTCGAGCAGAATGGCCCGGATCCGCTGCACCGATTTGCGGTCGTAGATCAAAGACATCAGCATCAGGATCAGTTCGTTCACATCCCAGATCTCATGCTCGATGGCCTGAGCCAGGCTTCCTCCCGGATCGTCCGTCCGGACGGAGATGCGTGCGGCCATGTTCCAGGTCCCGTTGTGGACCATCCGGATGATGGCATTCTGCACCAGGGCCACCTGGATCTCGGAAGCATGGAACTGATTGTCATAAAGGCCGCGCACCACCGCTGCAAAAACCTCCCGGTGATGGTAATCCAGTTTATCCAGCAGCAGCTGTGCAGAACGTCCCCCTCCGATGGCCGAGATGACAGAAACGATGCGCAGCTGAAGTCTGGTCCCCGCCCCCGGCTTGTAAAAGGCAGTTTCCAGTTCATCCAGGACCGATTCTCCCTGTTTCACCAGAGCGGACCATGCAATGGCATAGTGCCGGGGATGATCGAGGAATTCGATCAGCCTGGTTCCGCTGTTCCCCTCCGGGATCACCCCTGCAGTGGAAATGGCCACACTCTGAATGTCCGGATCCCTGTCCCTGAAAAGGGAAACAACCTCTGGAAGGAACGAACGGTCCCGTTTCTCTGCCACGTGATACAGGGCGGCGAAGACCTCATTGCTCACCCCCGAATTAAAGGCCTCCCCGATGACGTTCTCAGGCTCCGCCTTCTCCCTGATGAACCTGTCCAGCCGCTCCTTGATAAACGCCTCCTGGAGGCCCAGGCGGCTCCGCAGTTTCCGTTTGCTCAGCATCCTGATCCGCTCCCTGATCCTCGGCACCTTCTCCCTGACCATCAGCTGGTTGATGGTCAGTTCCGGAAGGCCGGGCGAGGATTGAAGCAGGTGGTCCCAGATCTTTTCACGTACCCCTGCGTGCGGGTGGGTAAGCAGACCAATGAGGTGCTCCCGGGAGGTATAGTGAAAGAAATAGGGATTGAATTCCAGGGCCTCGGCGGGAAATGCAGTCCTTCCCAGGTCAGCCTTGACCAGCTGGGAAAGCCCCACATCCACCGCTTCGGTAAAACGGTCCGATTCCAGTGTCACCTTGAGGAGTTTGTGGTAATGCTTGTAAAGGGCGAGGCCCACGAAAAACCAGATGAGCAGGAACAGGAAGAGGATATAGGTCACATGATAGATCTCCACGAAACTGAGCATCACAAAAAATGCCAGAAGCAGTCCTGCAGCGAAAAGGGCCACCTGGCTCAGCACTCCTTCGATCCCCGATTTGACATGGTGCCGCTCCCTGGGATCCAGTGCTTTGTAAATCAGGTTCAGGGAGGGATCTTCCAGGGCATCCTTCATGGTCCGTCCGGAGAACCTGGAAAGCACCACGAGGATGAAAAAATAGGTGAAGAAATGGGCCTCTGCCGAGAAGCCGTACCGCTCACCCGCCACTGCCGTACCGATGGTCAGGAGCAGAAGCAGGACCGGTGACAGCAACAGGGTGACCTGCATCCCGAACTTCTGCTTGATCCAGCCGAAAAGGAACCGTTTCATCATCCAGGCCAGTGCCGCGGCCACAGCCGAAAAATAGCCCAGGAAATAGACCAGCTCCACCCCGCCCGGATACCGGATCTCGGTCACCGAAAGAAAAAGGAAATGGAGCATCACGGTAACCGCCACCCCCATCACGGCGAAAGAGGCGATCAACCCCGTGAAACGGTGAGAAAAAAGCCGGATGGGACCGGTGCTGAAGATCCGCTTCTTGAACCGGGTGTGCCTTTTCCCGATTTTATTCAGGACAAAGAGCTGTGCACCGGTGGCCGCGATCAGACTGGCCATGACCAGGTAGAGGATCTCCCTGAGGGGCAGGCCCAGGCGCACCAGAAGGGGAGTGGCCACAAAAGCCAGGATCATCCCTCCGGCCAGGGTGGCTTCGATCAGGCCCCGCAGCTGCTTGCTCCTGCTGGGAGACAGGAATTCCCTGACGGTGATCCAGAAACCGAGCAGGGTGATCAGGGCGAGGGGCCCTGCAAAGACGAATACCAGGAAATCGAAATGGCCGGGATCCAGCAGGTGGAATCCCAAGAAAAGTGCCGCGGTGATGGCCAGTGCGGCCACCAGGTTCAGGATGCCGAACGGCCGGACACCAAGCTGTTTGCTGAAATAGCTGTAGATAGTGGCCATGAGGATCCCGGTCAATCCGGAGATCATCATGGCCAGCGGGATCCGGTCCGCCTCAAATGCCTCCAGGAACGCCGCATTGGCTTCCAGCTCCAGTCCGCCTGCAAACAGTCCGGTGGCCAGAGACTGCACCAGCAGTGCCAGGATCAACGGGCGGTCACCCTGACCGATCTGCAACAACCTGCCAATACCTGTCCTCATGTGGGTTGCTTTCGCGAATCTGATAAACAGTACAATTAAGAAAATTAATGGACACCATTTGAAACAAGTAATGAACAGTGGGACCCGGTTGAACGTTCTGAAGCAGTGGTTGCAGAATTATCACTATTTTTAAAACTTGCATTCAGCATTCATGTTTGAACCCCACATCGAAGAGAACAGGAAGATCGCTGTCAGGCGCGAAATCGTGTTCGTTATCCTCTCCGGATTGTTCCTCGGATCGCTGGCCATTCTGAATATCCTGGGGATCTCCAGGCAGATCGACCTCTCCTTCAGCATCGGATCGGTCCGTATTCCTTTTGTGGTCTTCGTGGGAGTGCTGCCCTATCCCATTACCTTCCTCTGCACAGATTTCATCTCCGAACTGTACGGCAAAAGAAGGGCAAGCCTGCTGGTGTGGGTGGGACTGGGCCTCAATATCTGGGTGCTCTTCATCCTCTGGCTGGGCGGGGTGCTTCCGCCGCGAACAGAACTGGGGCCGGACGGCCTGCCCCTCATCGATCACCCCGACCGCACCTTTTTTCAGATCAGGCAATGGACCAGCATGGCCACCATGGCGTCGATGATTGCCTACCTGACGGCCCAGCTGGTGGATGTGCACGTGTTCCACCTGCTGAAGAGACTGACCGGAGGGAAGGCGCTCTGGCTGAGGAACAACGGATCCACCCTGACCAGCCAGATGGTTGATTCCATAGCGGTGATCATGATCACCTATTTCTTCACCAACGCCATCTCCATCACACCGGGTGAGACGGTGACCCACGGTCTGGTGATCCTGATCCTGTCCAATTATGTCTTCAAAATGACCGCGGCACTCTTCGATACCATCCCCTTTTACATAGGGACCAGATGGTTGTCAAATTATCTGCAGATCGATCCCAACCGGGGATACCGGAGTAAGAAAGACCGTTCTGTTTAACTATATGCGCTCTACTTTAAACAAAATGTGCTCAGGAGCGTTTCAGTAACAAAATCGATCCCGTGAAGACCCTGACCACCCATCTGAACACTGCCTCCGAACAGTTCAGCAGCAGGCAACTGTACCACAAGAAGCTGGCAGAGGGACTGAAAACCAAGCTCGCAAAGGTGATCCGCGGCGGTGCGCCCGGGGCCAGGGAAAAACACCTGGCCAGGGGAAAACTGCTGGCCAGGGACCGGATCAATCTCCTGGTGGATCCCAATACCCCGTTCCTTGAACTGAGCCCGCTGGCTGCCTTCGACCAGTACGACAACCAGTTTCCCTCGGCGGGGATCGTGACCGGCATCGGCCTGATTCACGGCAAGGAAGCGGTCATCATTGCCAACGATGCCACCGTGAAGGGGGGGACCTACATCAAGGAGACCATCAAAAAACACCTCCGCGCCCAGGAGATTGCCCTGCAGAACAGGCTTCCCCTGGTCTACCTGGTCGATTCGGGCGGGGTCTTCCTTCCCAACCAGGCCGAGGTGTTCCCGGACCGGGACGATTTCGGGAGGATCTTCTATTACCAGGCGCGGCTCTCTGCAGCGGGGATCCCCCAGGTGGCAGTGGTCATGGGATCATGCACCGCCGGGGGAGCTTATGTACCGGCAATGAGCGATGAGACCATCATCGTCCGGGAACAGGGTACCATTTTCCTGGGAGGACCGCCGCTGGTGAAGGCTGCCACCGGAGAGGAGGTGACCGCCGAGGAACTGGGAGGCGGACAGGTGCATGCTTCCATTTCGGGTGTGGTGGACCACCTGGCGGAAAACGACCAGGATGCGCTTCAGCGGTGCAGGGATATTTTCGAGACCATTCAGCCTTCCCCCAGGCAGCCCCTGGAGCTTTATCCGGTATCCGATCCGCTCTATGATCCGGAGGAGATCTACGGGGTATTGCCGGAATCGGGCCGGGAACCCGTGGATGTGCGGGAGATCATCGCCCGGCTGGTGGATGGCAGCGAATTCTCCGAGTTCAAAGCGGAATACGGAACCACGCTGGTGACCGGATTTGCCAGGATCATGGGATACCCGGTGGGCATCATCGGGAACAACGGGATCCTTTTTTCCGAATCCTCCCTGAAAGGGACACATTTCATCGACCTCTGCGACCAGCGGGGGCTGCCCATCATCTTCCTGCAGAACATCTCCGGATTCATGATCGGCAAACAGTATGAGCACGGCGGAATCGCCAAGGACGGTGCCAAAATGGTCCATGCCGTGGCCAATACCCGGGTCCCCAGGTTCACGGTGATCGTGGGGGGCTCTTTCGGAGCCGGGAATTATGCCATGTCCGGCCGTGCTTACGAACCCCGCCTGCTGTTCATGTGGCCCAATGCCAAGATTTCGGTCATGGGCGGGGAACAGGCAGCCGATGTGCTCTCCTCCATCAAAAAGGAGCAGGTAAGGCAATCCGGAAAGGAGATGAGCGATGAGGAGGTCGAGGCCATCCGGAGCCCCATCCTCGAAAAGTATGAGAAAGAGGGATCGGCCTATTACAGCACCTCCAGGCTCTGGGATGACGGGATCATCGACCCTGCAGATACCCGGAGGATCCTGGCCATGGCCATCTCCATGTCGTTGAACCACCAGTACGATCCTCCCCGGAAAGGGGTTTACAGAATGTGATATGAAGCAGCAGTTCCTGATTACACAGATCGATCCGCCGGTAGCCACTGTTACCCTGCACAGGCCCGAAGTGCGCAATGCCATGCACATCGGGATGATCAGGGAGCTGACAGGAGTGATCCGGACGCTGGAAGCGGACAGTGAGATCCGGCTGCTCGGGATCGGTTCCTCAGGGCCCCATTTCTGTTCAGGTGCCGATCTGAACTGGATGCGGGAGGGGCTGCGGCAACCGGAGGAGCAACTCCGCTCCGAAAGCCTTGAACTGGCCGCACTGTTTCAGGATCTTTCCGCCACCAGGCTGGTAGTGGTCACCTCGGTACGTGGCCGTGCCATGGGCGGGGCCATCGGGCTGGTGGCCGCTTCCGACATCGTTGTGGCCGAATCCGGATCGTTCTTCGCCTTCTCGGAGGCAAAGCTGGGTTTGATCCCCGCCACCATCGCCCCGTTCGTGCTCAGAAAGCTCGGCTACAGCCGTACCAAAGAACTGATGGTGTCGGGCAGGAGTTTTACCGGGGAAGATGCCCACGCTTACGGGCTGGTTCACCACCTGTGCCCGCCCGGTGAGCTGGAAACAAAAACGGGTCAGGTGCTGAAAGAACTTCTGCAGAACGGGCCGGGGGCAATGTCCGGGATCAAAACCATGCTTGAACGATTGGAAGGAAGCCCGGCCGGTCATGAGATCAGTCAGTGGACCGCCGAACTGATCGCCCTTCAACGGACCTCCCCGGAAGGCCAGGAAGGGATGAACGCCTTTTTTGAAAAAAGAAAACCCTCCTGGGATGAAACACGCTAATTTTCATAAAATCCTGGTGGCAAACCGGGGCGAGATCGCCCTCAGGATCATTCGTGCCATTCGCCGGCTGGATAAACTGGCGGTGGTGGTGCATTCGGATTTCGACCGGACCCTGCCTTTCGTCACCGAAGCGGATGAAGCGTATTCGCTGGGAACGGGGACATTGTCCGATACCTACCTGAACACGGGCAAGATTCTGGAGGTGGCGCGGATCGCCCGGGTGGAAGCCATCCATCCGGGGTACGGTTTCCTCTCTGAAAATGCAGCCTTCGCGGAAGCCTGCAGGAAGGAGGGGATCGCCTTCATCGGGCCTGATCCGGAAGTGATCGCCCTGATGGGACACAAGTCCAACGCCAGGGAGAAAGCAAAAGCGCTGGGTCTTCCGGTACTTGAGGGCTTTACCGGAGAGCTGGAGGAACTCATCGCCGCTAAGGACCAGTTGCCATATCCGTTGCTGGTGAAACCTGCCGGTGGTGGTGGAGGAAAGGGAATGCGGACCGTAACCGGACCGGACCGCCTGGAGGCAGAGGCCAGGGAGGCTTCCCGGGAGGCACTCAGCTATTTCGGATCGGGTGAGCTTTATGTGGAGCGGTTTCTGGAAGCCCCGCGGCACATAGAGGTACAGGTGATTGCCGACCTGCACGGGAATGCGGTCCACCTCTACGAAAGGGAGTGTTCCCTGCAGCGCAGGTACCAGAAGATCATCGAGGAAGCCCCCTCCGGATTCATCAGCGGAGAGACCAGGGAGAGGATAACCCGTGAGGCCCTCAGGCTGGTCAGGGGGATCGGGTACACCAATGCGGGGACCATCGAGTTCCTGATGGATGCCGGCCAGCAGTTCTATTTCCTGGAAATGAATACGCGCATTCAGGTGGAGCACCCTGTCACTGAAATGATTACCGGTATCGACCTGGTCAGGGAGCAGATCCGGATCGCCGAGGGCCATCATCTCTCCTTCGGCCAGGATGACCTGGGGATCCGCGGACACGCCATTGAGGCACGCCTCTATGCAGAAGACCCGGGCAGGCAGTTCATGCCCTCCACCGGACGCATCGACACCTTCGAGATTCCCGAATTGCCGGAGGCAAGGACCGACAGCGGATTTACCCGGGGAAACCTGGTGGAGCCCTATTATGATCCCATGCTGGCCAAGGTCATTGCCAGCGGGGGAGACAGGGAACTTGCCAGGAAGAACCTGATCGCCACACTGAAAGAGGTCCGGATCACCGGACTGAAAACCAACCGCGACTTCCTGATCGGACTGTTGCGTTCCACGGCGTTTGAGGAGAACGAGGTCCACACCCGGTGGGTGGACCAGCAACTGGATCCGCTGCTGGAATCCATGAAGAGAGAACGGGAGGAGATGGGAATGGAACTGTTGTTGTCGGCAGCGACCATGATCGCCCTTCAGCCCGCCCAGGAGCAGAAGAGTCCCCGGACCGGGCCCTGGAACACCATCGGACACTGGCGGCACCTTCCCGACATTACCCTGATGACCGACCGGGACACCCACCGGATACCCTACGAGCTGCTGAAGGGGCGCACCCGCATGAGGCTTCATTTTCCAGGGCGCGACCTTACCGTATCCCTTGAACGCAAACAGGGAAACCACTACTGGATACGGATCGGTTCACAGGTGCTGAAGATCTGGGGGATCACCGACCGCTCGGAGGTCCTCCTGGACCTGGACGGACACCTGATCAGGTTCCGCCGCATGGACATCCTTGACCGGCGCTTCATTGATTCCGCCGGGAAACGGAACGGGGAAGAAAAAAATGACATCACCGCTCCCCTTAACGGGAGGATCGTTCAGATCAATGTGAAGGAGGGGGACACGGTGGAGGAGGGAGAGGCCCTTGTGGTCATCGAATCGATGAAAATGGAGAACAAAATACTGGCCAGCCGGGCAGCGCGCATTAAAAACATCGGAATTGCGGTCGGAGAACAGGTGCTGGCCAATCAATTAATGATTACTTTAGAGGCTACATAGCCTGCTGATCAATCTAAAAACCCACTTTCACCAATGAAAGATCCATTGCTTAATGACAGCCACCACCAGCTAAGGGAACAGGTGAGGGCCTTTGCCGAAAAGGAGATCAGACCGGTCGCCCCCGTTCTCGATGAGGATGTGGAGTTTTCCTCCGACATCACCTCTAAAATGTTCGATATGGGCCTGCTCCGGATCAACCTCTCTGAAGCCTACGGGGGAATGGGACTCGACACCCTCTCTTATATCATTGCCGTTGAGGAACTGGCACGGGTGGACGGATCCCAGGCAGCCACAGTGGCTGCACACAATTCCCTCGGTATCGCCCCCATCGCCACCTATGGCACCGAGGAACAGAAGCGGCGTTTCCTGCCCATGCTCACCTCGGGAAAGAAATTGTGGGCGTTCGGGCTCACTGAGCCCAATGCCGGATCAGATTCCAACAACACGGAAACCACCGCGGAACCGGAGGACGGAAGCTGGACCATCAACGGGCATAAAATATACATCACCAACATCTCATCCGCCATGTCAGGGGGGATTACCGTTCAGGCGGTAACGGGGAACCCGGGAGAGCGCAGGAAAGAGTTGTCGGTCATCCTGGTGGAAAGGGACACGCCCGGTTACAGGGTGGAGACCATCCGCTCCAAAATGATGTGGCGGGGTGCCGATACGGGAAAGGTCTGGTTCGACAATGTCCGCGTGCCCGAAGAGAACCTGCTGGGTGAGCGGGGACAGGGTGCCAAGATCATGCTGGCTACCCTCGATGGCGGACGCCTGTCCATTGCCGCCATGGGACTGGGACTGGCCCAGGGGGCCTATGAAATGGCCTTCGATTATGCCGCAAGGAGAATCCAGTTCGGCAGGCCGATCCGCAGCTTTCAGATCAACTCTTTCAAACTGGCAGACATGGCCACCAAGATCGAACTGGCGCGCAACCTGCTTTACAAAGCGTGCTGGCTCAAGGACCAGAAGCTTCCCTTCGGGAAAGAGGCCGCCATGGCCAAGCTGTACACCTCTGAGATAGCCCGGGAAATTGCCAACGAGTCCCTTCAGATTCATGGTGCACACGGGCTGATGAAAGATCATGACATCGAAAGGTTTTACCGCGACCAGCGGATTCTGGAGATCGGCGAAGGCACCTCGGAGATCCTCCGGCTGGTCATTTCGCGGCACCTGGGGATCCGATAAACCGTCATCATGGAAAGCCTCGAAAGCAGAAAGAAGGATCACATCGAGCTGGCATTCCGGTCACAGACCACCACTCCGGAGATGGACCGCCGCTTTCATTACGAGCCCATGCTCAGTGCCCATCCACCGGCCGGATTACAACCGTTCACCTTTCTGGGAAGGGAACACCGGGTTCCCATGTGGGTGAGCAGCATGACCGGCGGAACCCGGCTGGCAGGGACCATCAACCGCAACCTGGCCAGGGCGTGCAACGAATTCGGGATGGGAATGGGACTCGGATCGTGCCGGATCATCATGGACGACGATACCTATTTCGGTGACTTCGACATGAGGCCGGTTATCGGGGAGGATCTTCCCCTCTGGGCCAACCTGGGCATCGCCCAGATCGAGGGACTGGTCAGGGAAGGATCCACCGGGAAGGCGGTCGCCCTGGTTGAAAAGCTGCGGGCCGACGGACTGATCATTCATGTGAACCCCATGCAGGAGTGGTTCCAGCCTGAAGGGGACATCCTGAAGGAGTCCCCGCTGGAAACCATCAAGAATTTCCTGGAGGAGTTCCCGCACCCGGTGATCGTCAAGGAGGTGGGACAGGGCATGGGGCCCGAAAGCCTCCGGCAGCTGCTCAGGCTTCCCCTGCAGGCCATTGAATTCGCAGCGTTCGGGGGCACCAATTTCGCCAGGCTGGAACTGCTGCGCAACGAGGATGCCTCCGGACCGCTTTTTGAGCCCCTCTCCATGATCGGCGAGGATGCCCGGTCCATGGTGGATGCCCTCAACAGGATCGTGGAAGAGGAGGAACCGGTCTGCAGGGAGATCATCATCTCGGGCGGGATCCGGAGCTTCCTGGACGGATACTACCTGGTCCGGAAATCCGCTCTGCCCGCCATCTACGGGATGGCATCCACGTTTCTCAAATATGCCCGGGAGGATTATGACCAGCTGCGTGAATTCATCCGGTCACAGGTGCGCGGCCTGGAGATGGCCTACGCCTACCTCACCATACGGGAATAACCATCATGGCGGCAACGGACCGTCCAATTTGACCATCAGATGGCAGCAATGGTAGAAGGTTTTTCAAAAATGTCCAGGGAGCAGAAACTGGCCTGGATCGCATCGCGTCACCAGGTCTCCAGGGAGACGCTTCAACTGTTCGAAAGCCACCTTCACCCCGATCCCGCCCTGCAGGAGATCTATGATGAGATCAGCGAAAATACCGTGTCCAACTACTACCTGCCCCTGGGCCTTGCCCCCAATTTTCTGATCAATGACCGGTTCTACACCGTTCCCATGGTCATCGAGGAGAGCTCAGTGGTGGCTGCTGCTTCCCATGCGGCCAAATTCTGGGCGCGGCACGGCGGGTTCCGCGCCCGGGTTACCGGAACCGTGAAGACGGGACAGGTCCATTTCAGCTGGGACGGTGATCCCGGTAACCTGCAGCGGGCCTTCAGCCGGGCCAAAGCGCAGATGCAGGAAGCCGTTACTCCCCTGACCCGAAAGATGGAGCAGCGGGGAGGTGGGATCCGCCATATGGAGATCAGGACCGCGGGACCTTCGCTTCCGGGCGTTTACCAGCTCTTCGTCACCTTCCAGACAGCGGATGCCATGGGGGCCAATTTCATCAACTCCGTGCTGGAAGAGCTGGCCGGCAACCTCCCCTCCCTGCTCGGTGACCACGGAGCACAGGGACAGGCCAGGGTGATCATGGCGATCCTCTCCAATTACACCCCTGAATGCCTTGTGGTGTGCAGCGTGGAAGGCGACACCAGTGTGTTCGGGGGAATGGTCCCGAACCTTTCCGGAGAGGAGCTGGCACAGCGATTCCGCCTGGCCGTGGAAATCGCCCGGAATGATCCCTACCGCGCCACCACCCACAACAAGGGGATCTTCAACGGCATGGATGCGGTGGTCATGGCCACCGGAAACGATTACCGCGCCGTTGAGGCCTGCGGCCATGCGTTTGCCTCCCGGGACGGCAGTTACCGGAGCCTTTCCAGCGTGGAACTGGATGGCAGTCAATTCAGGTTCACCCTGGAGGTCCCCCTGGCAGTAGGGACCGTGGGAGGGCTCACCTCCACCCATCCCCTGGCTGCCGCTTCCCTGGAACTGCTGGGAAACCCGGGAGCGGAGGAGCTGATGCAGGTCATCGCAGCCGCCGGGCTGGCCAACAATTTCAGCGCGGTCCGTTCCCTGGTGACCACCGGGATCCAGCATGGGCACATGAAAATGCACCTGGGTAACATCCTGAGACAGCTGCATGCCACCGCAGAAGAGGCGGAGCTGGCCAGGGAACACTTCACGGGGCAGACCGTCTCCCATGCGGCCGTAACTGAATTTCTGGAAAACCAACGCAAACAGCAGGCATAACATGAATCCCCTCTATGCCCACGGCAAGTTGCTGATCAGCTCCGAATACATGGTGCTCCACGGTTCCAGGGCACTGGCTGTCCCCCTCACCATGGGCCAGGCCCTGACAAGGAACAGGGCCCGCCAGCCGGGAAAGCTCAGCTGGAAGGCATTTTACGGGGAGGATCTCTGGTTCAGCGCCGTCCTCGATCCCGTTCACATGAAGGTGATCTCCACCAGCGACCGGGCCATGGCCGAATCCCTGTGCACCCTCCTGCGGGCCTGCATCGACCTGATGCCGGCCTTTCAGGAAGATCTCTTCAAATGGGATGTGGAAACCCACCTGGAATTCTCACCCGGCTGGGGTTTTGGAAGCAGCTCCACACTCACCGCACTCCTCTCCGAATGGGCCGAGGTCAACCCGCTTGAACTCCATTTCATGACCTCCGAAGGGTCCGGGTACGATGTGGCCTGTGCCATTGCCAGCGGTCCCATCCTCTACTGGCTCAAGGACGACGGTCCCCATTACCGGCACATCCGGTTTCATCCCCCCTTCTCGGATCAGCTCTATTTTGCCTGGCTGGGATCCAAGCAGTCCACCGCAGCACATCTCCGGCAGGTCTCCCCCGGATTCAATCCCGGCTACGCCGCCATTCACCGCTTCAGCATGCTCACCGAGCAGATGGTGGAGGCAAGCGAGCTCAACCAGTTCAGGGCCCTGATGGAGGAGCACGAAGAGGTGCTTTCCGAACTGATGGGATTGGAACGGGTGGCCTCCACCCGGCTCCCGGAACTGCGGGGAAGCGTCAAATCGCTGGGGGCATGGGGCGGGGATTTTGTGATGATCGCCTCCCCGCTTCCCCGCGAGGAGCTCTTTACTTACCTTCACGGAAAGGGAATCGATGTGATCTTTCCGTATCAGGAACTGGTGTATGAAAAAGTTCAGTCTTAACAGGCAACTCCTGGAATCTGCCGCCGGATTTTCCCGGAACCGGTTTCCCGCTGCGGAAGGCACCGTTGGCTGGAGCTGTCCCTCCAACATTGCCCTGATTAAATACTGGGGCAAGCGGACCGGACAGCTGCCCATGAATCCCTCTCTGAGCATGACCCTGCAGGAGGCCCGGACCTTTACACGGATCCGTTTCCGGTATGACCCCGGCAAAGAGGGACCCGGACTGATCTTCCGGTTCGGGTCGCTCCCCGCACCGGCCTTCGAGAGAAGGATCCGGTCCTACCTTGAATCACTTCTTCCCATGCTGCCATGGCTGGGCCACACCTCCCTGGAGATCGATTCGGAAAACACCTTTCCCCATTCTTCAGGGATCGCCTCAAGCGCATCGGCCATGGGTGCCCTGGCGCTCTGTCTGACCGATATGGAGCAGCAGATCACCGGGACAGCCGGTGGAACAGATCCGCTGCAAAAGGCCTCATTCCTGGCCAGGCTGGGGTCCGGAAGTGCCTGCCGTTCCATCTATCCGGAGTTCTCACTCTGGGGAAGTGCGGAAGGCTGGGACGGATCCAGTGACGAATTCGCCATCCCCGTAACGGCCTACCATGCGTCCTTCCGCACGCTGAAAGATGCCATCCTGATCGTGGAATCGGGACAAAAGCAGGTATCGAGCTCGGCGGGACATGCCCTGATGGAAGGCAATCCCTTCGCAGAGGCACGTTTCACCCAGGCGGGCAGGAACCTGGATCTGCTGGGCCGTGCACTGCGGGAGGGGGACTGGGACACTTTTATCGCTCTGGCGGAGGAGGAAGCGCTGACCCTTCATGCCATGATGCTCACCGGTAAACCGGGGTACCTGCTCATGCAGCCCGGCACCCTCTCCATCATCAGGAAGATCAGGGCCTACCGGGAATCCACCTCCGCCAGGATCGCCTTCACCCTGGATGCGGGAGCCAATGTGCACCTGATCTATGACGGCCTTGATGAGGAGCAGACCGGGCAATTCATCCGAAATGAACTGATCCCGCACTGTGAGGCAGGGGCCATGATCGCAGACCGTTTGGGCAAAGGTCCTTTGCGCCTATGAAAGAAGCCATCGGACATACGATCCCTGCGAAGGTAATGCTGGTCGGAGAGTACGGGGTGGTCACCGGCGGCAGCGCCCTGACGGTCCCCTTCCATACCTTCCACGCCCGGATCAGGGATGCCCGGCAGGTCCCTTCCGGGAAACAGGAGGAAGCCTCCCGTTCCCTCGCGTACCTCAAACAGCTTTTTGCATACATTGAATCCCTGCCCGGCAACGCATTCCACGCCCCGCCCGACCTTCCCTTCTTCAAGGAGAACCTGGAGCGTTTCTGGATGGAAATGACCATTCCCACAGGCTACGGCCTGGGTTCGTCGGGGGCGGTCAGTGCAGCGATCTACCGCCTCTTCTTCCCAGGTGCGGACCTTCTGGAGCTGGCGCAGCAGAAACAGGACCTGGCACTGATCGAATCCTACTTCCACGGTAAAAGTTCGGGAGTGGATGCCCTCACCTGTTACCGGGATACCCCCCTCTATTTCAAAGCCGACGGAACCATCGAACCGGTGGATTTTCATCCCGGGCAGATTCCCGGTGGATACCGCTTTTTCCTGCTCGATTCGGGCATCCGGTATGAAACAGGACCGCTGGTGAAACGTTTCCTGGAGCAGCTGAAAGATCCCGGCTTCGAGCAAGCCGTCAGGGAAGAGTACCTGCGGCTGAACCAGCAGCTGATCGAAACCCTCCTGGGATACCGTCAGGCCGATCCCGCCATGCTGGTCAGCCTGATCTCCGGGTTTCAATGGCAGCATTTCCGTCCGATGATCCCACCCTCCGAGGAGGAGCGGTGGATTCAGGGACAGGTCTCACACGAATACTACCTCAAGCTGAATGGTTCCGGGGGGGGATTCATGCTGGGGATCACCCACGGCGACTCCATGGACATCCTGGAAGAGCG
>CAZNSZ010000002.1:74614-114784 GCA_964575865.1 uncultured Bacteroides sp.
GAGGAAGGGTTGCTTGACAGGCAAAGGGAAAATCCGTAATTTTCTTCTCCCAACCATACCCTCCCGAAGTGCAGAAGCTCCCCATCATGCTCGCTGCCCTCTGCTGCTGCTCCGTAACGTTCATTGCACAGATTCATGGACAGACGCAGGGACAGGATCTCTGGAAGATCCCCCGTACGGAATCGGGGATCGTGTTCGACGGGATCCCGGATGAGGCCCTCTGGACAGGGATCGAACCCTTCCCGCTGCTCACCCACCTGCCGGTCTCCGGTAACACCCCTTTTGAACCCTCTTCCATTTGGATGACCTATGACCGCCATTACGTCTACCTGGCTGCCGCCCTGCATGTGAAGGATCCCCGGACGATCCGGGCACGGGGAAAGAAAAGGGACATGATGGGCATGTCCTGCGACTGGTTCGGCATCACCCTGGACACATACAACGACAAGGAAAATGCGCTGTTCTTCTACACCAATCCCAACGGCCTGAGGCTCGACGGGACCATCTTCAACGACGCCACCCCCACCGGCGAGGATCCCCCGCTGGACATCAACTGGAACACCTTCTGGGATGTGAAGACCTCCATGGATGAGGACGGCTGGTATGCAGAGGTCCGCATCCCGGTCTCCAGCCTCCGGTTCGAACCGGGACAGGAAAAGACGGTCATGGGACTGGGCGTCATGCGGTGGTCCGCGGAAAGGTACCGGATGGACCTCTACCCGGAGATCCCCCTGCTGTGGGGGGATTACAGCCACATGAAGCCTTCCCGGTACGCGGAGGTGGAGTTTGAGCGGCTCTCCGCGAAAAAACCGCTTTACATCTCCCCCTACCTGCTCACGGGCATCCAGCAGTCCCATGATCTGAACGATGCCGAAACAGCCTATGACTACACCAGGGAGCTGAAGCTGGAACCCGGGCTGGACCTCAAATACGGAATCACCCCCAATACCACCCTCGATGTGACGGTCAACACCGACTTCGCCCAGGTGGAGGCGGACCAGCAGCAGTTCAACCTGACCAGGTTCAGCCTGTTGTTCCCCGAAAAAAGGCCCTTCTTCCTGGAACGGAGCAGCATCTTCAATTTTGAGACGGGCGGGGGATCCAGCCTCTTCTACAGCCGCCGGATCGGGCTGTATGACGGGAATCCCGTCCGGATCTGGGGAGGCGCCCGGGTGATCAGCAGGGTGAAGGACTGGGACATCGGTTTCATGGACCTGCAGACCGCCTCGTTTGAGGACCTTCCCCCGGAGAACTTCGGGGTCCTGCGCCTGAAAAAAAGGGTCTTCAATCCCTATTCCTATGCGGGTGGGATACTTACCTCCCGCCTCGGCACGGACGGCAGGTACAATGTGGCCTACGGGCTTGACGGGGTAATCCGCCTCTTCGGGGACGAGTACCTGACGGTCCGGTGGGCACAATCCTTCACGGATACCACTGAGAACAACCCGGTCTCCCTGGATCCCTCCCGTTTCCTGGTGTACTGGGAAAGGCGAAGGCAGGAGGGATTTTCCTATATGTTCGCAGGGGGGTATCACGGCGTGGATTATGAACCCGGCATGGGACTGGAAAGGTTCCGGGACTACTGGGTCCTGCGGGAGGACCTGAAGTATACCTGGATCTCCCCCGATTCGGCCAGGATGCAGTCGCACAGCATCCTGCTGCAGCATTTCAACATCCACAGCGTGGTGGACCATACCCTGCTGATCCAGCGGTTCAGTCCCACGTGGACCTTCGTCACCAAAAAAGGATGGGGAGGACAGGTGGCCCTGCATTACAACCGGGAAACCCTGGAGGAGGATTTCGAGCTCCTCGATCCGGTGATGGTCCCCCGGGGAAATTACACCTACCCGAATGCCGAGCTGATGCTCTATCCGCCCCAGTCCCGGGCTGTGAGTGCCATCCTGATGTTCGAGGGGGGCGGGTACTACGACGGAGTCCGGGTATCCCCGGGGATCAAACCCCTCTGGAACCTGGGGGCCTCCCTGGAAGCGGGCGGATTCTACCAGTTCGACTATGTCCGTTTTCCGGAACGGGACCAGCGGCTGACCAACCACATCGCGGGACTGCAATTGCTTTATATGCTGAGTACCCGGGTCTCCTTTTCCGGATACCTGCAGTACAACACCGCCAGCCACCAGTTCCTTTCCAATCTCCGTTTCCGTTACAATCCGAAAGAGGGAACCGACCTCTACCTGGTGTTCAACGAGGGACGGAATACCCTGCTTGACCGGGAGATCCCCACCCTTCCCCCTTTCGAGAGCAGGAGCATTCTGCTGAAGTTCACCTATACCTTCCAGCTTTAGCGACCTCCTTTCACATCGACATATATCGATGAAATGAAAGCGGCTTGCCGGTCCCCCCTTCTTCTTCAGATTTCCTTCAAATTTCGCGGCTAATTTCATCGCCTCAAACAAAACTCACCATTCAATTCGAACAAATATGAAAAGAAGTCTACTGTCCATGGTCATGATCCTGTCGGTTGTGACCCTTGCAGCCCAGGTTGAAAATGAGGTGGTTACCGGGGCCAGCTATCCCGACGATGTCTTTTACAGCCTGGAGAGCGGTGTGGTTGCCACCGAAGCCAGGGACCACTGGGACCTTGCATTCACCACCAGTAATTTCAGCGTGAGCATCCTGGCCAACCTGGCCAGCGGGACCGAGGTCTACACCTGGCCCCTGGGCGATACGGCCGACTGGGCCGCCCTCGATACCACGGGGATGACCTGGGATCCCCTGTACAACTCCCTGGAGACCTTCGATGAAGGGGCGTTCAGCTACAACGCCACCGGTCACCCCGATTACGGATGGGGGATCTATAACATGACCACCCACAACATAACGGGCGACAGCCTCTACGTGGTGAAGACCGTCTCGGGGGCGTATAAGAAGCTGGCCATCATCCAGCGGGGCGCCATAGCCAACACCTGGACCTTCAGAGTGGCGGGACTGGACGGCAGCGATGAGCAGACCGTGACGCTGAATACCGGAGACTACAAGGCCAAGAGCTTCGTCTACTACTCACTGGACAACATGGAGGTCATGGACCGGGAACCGGCCAAGGAGAGCTGGGACCTGCTGTTTACCCGGTACTATGATTACACCATTCCCTATGTCGTCTCCGGGGTCCTGACCAATGAGCTCCATGTGGAGGCCCAGGAGGTGAAGGAGGAGGGGCTCGACCAGGCCACCCATACCGGGTATGAGGAGGGGGACTTCTCTTCCGATATCCATGTGATCGGATCTGACTGGAAATCCTTCAGTATGTCCACTTTCAGTTACGTGGTGGATACCACTGTGGTCTATTTCCTCAAAAAGTACGGGGAGAACGACTCCACCTACTACAAACTCTACTTCACCGCATTCGACTACACGGAAGGGAAATACGTTTTCGTGCAGGAAGAGCTTTCCACGGTCTCCAGCCGTGCACCGGAAACGGAGTCCCTCCTGAACCTCTATCCCAACCCGGCTTCAGACAGGATCACCCTCGTGTACGATTACCAGGGGGAGCTGGAAGTGAATGTATTCGATGTCACCGGCCGGAACGTGCTCTCCACACGGCACAACGGGGCCGGATTCAGTCAGCTGTCGCTGGATATCACACCGCTGGAACGGGGGCTCTTTTTCCTCCAGCTGAAGGCGGGTGACCGGACGGAAGTACAGCGGTTCATCAAGGAGTAACGGATCCAAATCGTGAAGTTGGCGTGAAGCGGAGAATTGCGGTCATCACCTGTTTGCATCTCACCCTGGTCCTGGCCACCCTGGCACAGGAGACCAGGATCAGGGTGGTGGATGCCCGGGACCGGAAACCGGTTCCTTTCTGCCACATCTGCCTGGAAGACAAAGAGAGCGGAAACCAGCTTTACGTGGTGGGGGACCTGAACGGTGAGGCCACCGTCACACTGGACCGCAATACCCTGCTGAGCGTTACCGCCATGGGGTATGAGAACTACCTTTCAGAACCGGAAGAGATCTCGGAACTTCTTGAAGTTAAACTGAATCCCAGCTACTTCGGGTTGGATGAGGTGGTGGTGACCGGCCAGTACAAGCCGGTGCGGGTGGACCAGTCGATCTACGATATCAAGCTGATCGGAAAGCCGCGGATCGAGAACCAGGCGGCCAATACCATGGCCGAACTGCTCTCCAAGGAGCTCAACTTCAAGATCAACAACGATCCATCCACCGGTTCGTCCCTGGACCTGCAGGGGATCTCCGGGGAAAATGTCAAGATCCTGGTGGACGGGGTGCCGGTGATCGGCCGGCTGGACGGAAACATCGACCTGAGCCAGATCAACCTGGAAAACGTGGACCACATCGAAATCGTGGAGGGTCCCATGTCGGTCATTTACGGAAGCAATGCCCTGGCCGGGGTGGTGAACATCATTACCAGCGAGAACAAATATGCCCGCTTCAGGGCCGGGATCCACGGCTATTACGAATCGGTGGGGATCTATAACCTCAACGGTTCCCTGGACAGGCAGTTCGGGAAACACGGACTCTCACTGACCGGGGGGCGCAATTTCTTCCAGGGTTACTCACTGGTCGACACCTCCCGGTACAAGGAGTGGAAGCCCAAGGAGCAGTACAACGCCAGTGGCACCTACAGTTTCCGTAACGAACGGGTGAACCTGAAGTACAAAGCGGACTATTTCAGCGAAAGGTTGCTGGACCGGAGCCGGCCCTTTCCCCCCTATTATGAAAAAGGGTACGACACCTGGTTCAATACCACCCGCTTCAACAACAGCCTCCATTTCAATTCCACCCTTTCCGGGGGGAGCAACCTCCACCTCCTGCTGGCCCATTCCTATTACGACCGGAAGAAAGAGAAATACCTCAAGGACCTGACCACCCTGGAATCGGTCATGGTCTCCAACCCGGAGGAACACGACACCTCCACCTTCCACTCCGTCACCGCAAGGGGAGGGATCAACCATGCCTTTGAAGGGGCGAAACTGGACGCCCAGGCGGGCTTCGATATCAATTACGAACACGGGGCCGGGAAAAGAATGCAGAACGGCGAGGAGGCCATCGGGGATTATGCGGTATTTACCAGCCTGCAATGGCATCCCACCGACCGGTTCACTTTTCAGCCGGCCATGCGTGCCTCGTACAACACCAAGTACAAATCACCGGTCACTCCCTCCCTGAACATCAAATATGCACTCCCGAAAGTCACCTTCAGGCTCTCCTACGCCAGGGGGTTCCGTGCTCCCTCCCTGAAGGAGCTGTACCTGCAATTCTACGATTCCAACCACCAGATCGAAGGGAACGACGACCTGGTGGCCGAGCGGTCGCACAACTTCAACCTCGCCATTACAGGGAATGCGGAAATCGCTTCCAGACCACTGGAAGTCAAGGCAAAGGCCTACTATAACGTGATCCAGGACCGGATCTCCCTGGTGCAGGTCGATCCGGACAATCCGCTCCATTACAAGAATGCCAATACCGATCATTTCGAATCGGTGGGCGGGGACCTTTCCCTCGGCATGGTTCCCACCCGCTACCTTTCCGTCGATGCGGGCATCTCCCACATCGGGCGGAAAGACTCCTATTACCAGTCCGGTGAGTTCACCTTCTCCACCTCCGCCATCGGCAACCTGTCCCTGAAATTTTTCAGGCAGCGGGCCACCCTGTCGGTGTTTTACAAATACTCGGGCAAATATCCGGTTTACACCTTTATCACGGATGAGGAGATCGCACTGAACTACCTGGACGCCTACCACAACATGGACCTCAACCTGTCGGTCCGGCTGTTCAAACAGCAGGTAAGGGTCAGCACCGGGGTCAAAAACCTCTTCGACAATACCCGGCTGGTGGGGATCAGCGGGAGCACCGGGCACGGCGGAGGGGACGGGGTCTCGTCGCTGGTGGGCTGGGGCCGCACCTTTTTCCTTGGAATCAACTATAACTTTACCCGGTACTGACATGCGACGGCTGCTGATCTGCTTCATATGGGCGCTCCCGCCGCTGCTGCTGCCTTCCTGTTTCAAGGAAGACACCAGGGTGCCCGCCCACGAACAGGGGGACCTGCTGGAGGGCGAAGTGGCCATGGGCGGGCTATACGGGACCCAGGTGTTCTATGACCTCAAAGATAACGAGGTGGCCGCCTCCGGACCGGTCACCGCCTGGGACCTCTCCTTTGCCTGCACGGAAGGTGCGTGGACCATCCGGCTGAACAGCTCCAAATTCATGTACGCAGGCAATACCGGCGATACCTCCTTCCTGCAACAGCCGGTGCCCGGTGAACTGGAGATGAAATTCGATGCCTCCCACGGGGATCCGGACAGTACTGCCATCGGAGAGTGGCTGGAGCAGGCCGAAGATTCGGTCTGGTCACGCAGGGAGGTGTACCTGGTGGACAGGGGAATGGACGAGTCGGGGAACCTGCTGGGGACCATCAAGGTTCAGTTCGAGACCGCCGGTCCGGATTACAGGGTCCGTTTTGCCCGTCCGGACGGATCGGGGGAACAGCTGGTATACATCCACAGGGACACGCGGAAGGAGAGGACCTATCTCTCTTTCGATCGGGGGGTGGTGGATGTGGCTCCTCCCCCGGGTGACTGGAGCCTGCTCTTCTCCAAATACACCACCATGCTGGTGACCAACGAAGGGGAGAACTACCCCTACATTGTCAACGGCGTCCTGCTCAACCCGGCCGGGGTCACTGCCGCTCTGGACACGATCCATGATTTCGCGGAACTATCACTGGCCGACACCATCGACCTGGAAATGACCACCCGGGCCGATGTGATCGGATACGAATGGAAGTACTACAATTTCGATGCGGGGGTCTATACCATTGTGCCCGGAATGAGCTATGTGATCAGGGACAGGGACGGCTATTACTACAAACTGCGATTCATCGATTTCTATAACGACACCGGGGAAAAGGGCCATCCCGGTTTCGAGTACCTCCGTCTTTGATCCGGCGCGGCAATTAACCTTTCTGAGTGCGGGTTGTTATACCTCTAAACCGACCAGCTCATGAAATATTCAGCCATAATCCTGCTCCTGCCTGCACTGCTTGCCGGGTGCAGCCAGGGACCGAAGGGTGAGGCGGCCCGGACCTTTCAGTTCGAAATGAACTTCGATTACCCGGGAGATCCCGATTTCGTTTACGACCACCTGACCGGAGACATCAGTGCATGGTGGGACCACTCCTTTTCTGAAAGGCCATACAAATTATACATAGAACCCCGGCCCGGAGGGGGGTTTTATGAGATCTTCGATGAGTCGGGCGACGGAGCCAGGCATGCCACGGTGATATTTGCCAGGAGGGGAGAGATGCTGCGCATGGAAGGCCCGCTCGGTCTCTCGGGGATGGCCCTCACCCTGGTCTGCACCTATACGCTGAAACCTTCGGGCGACGACGGGACCCTGCTCACCCTGAATGTCAACGGATCCGGTGAATTCACGGACGAGACCCCGGAACTGGTTCGGCAGGTCTGGGAACACTTCCTCTGGGAACAGTTCCGTCCCCATATCCGGGAAATGGCCGGTCAGCGCCGCTGATCCTCCTGCTCCACCCTGAACCTGTGCCGCTCCCCGTGGAAGCTGCCGCCGGGATCAACCCCCGTGATTCTGATCTCGTATTCCCCGGGGGCATCGGGAGCATCGAAGCTGAGGGTCCTTGCCTCTCCGGGCACCAGGGACACCGAGGGATTCCAGTAGAGGGTGTTCCTTACATCGGGAAGGGGATGGCCGGGTTGTTCACCGGCAGGTTCCGTGTCCTGCTCCGGGGTGAACTTCCGGAATGTGATCAGCAGGCCCGAAGCGGGAAGGTCCATGGTTCCCATATTTCCGTTCGTGGTGATCAGGTGAACGATGCCCCCGAAGGTGACATTGCCCCGGATGTAGGGCGCCGTGACGATCTCCACCCTGTCCACCGCCCTGGGTGAGATCTCCAGGACGGAGGCCACATCGAACACGGCCACTCCGTCCACCATGACCAGCGGGGGGAAGTACTGCAGGTCGGGATGTGGGCCCCGGACGCTCATGCTGCGGCTGCCTCCGTTCCTTCGCAGGGCCACCTGCGGGATCACTTCATTGAAGTACTCCTCCAGCGCCGGCAGCTGAATAAAATCCCCGAACCGCACGGTCACGTCGGGTGTACCGTAAAACCACCGGCCGTTAACTTCCGGCCCCGTCCCCATCTGCGGGGGGGCTGCGGTCCGGTACTGGTCGCGGACCTGTGCGTTAAGCGCCATCCTGCGTACAACTTCCGGATCCGAACGGACAGATCGCAGGGGATAAGAAGGCAGCGCAACCTGCTCGGCCGAAAAGTCCTGGTCCACCCGGAGGGCCACGTCGGTCCGTTCCTCCAGGCTCGAAGAGATGAAATAGTCCGTCTCCCCTTCCCCGTCGTTCAACGCGAAATAAAACTTCCCCTGGCCATCCGCGTAGGTGGCGTAAAACTCATTGTCCCCACCCAGGGAGGAGAGGTAGACCACGGCATAGGGGGCCGGCTCATTCGTGCCTCTCTCCGTGACCGATCCGGAAAGGGTGATCCCCCGGGTTTCCGGCAGGTAGGCCACTTCCCGGGGCTCCACACCGGGAGAGACAGGCAGGCTCTCCCGCTGTCCCTCCATCGCCCCCCGCTCAGCCACTGAAACGGAGCAGTCCAGCGGGTTGCTTCCCAGGGCCCGCAGCAGCGTCATGGTGATGCGTTCGCCCGGGGTGTAGCTCCCTGCGGGCATAGCAACCAGTGCCTCCCCCTTTCTGATTCCCGCTTCCTGCAGGCGCAATTCGACGGTGGAGGGTGAAACTGTATCGGCTGGGAGCAGCTCCCTCCGGTACGGGTTGATGATCTCCAGGCTCAGGTACTGGAAAGCGGCCGCCCCTTCATTTTTCATCCAGCGGGTATACCCCTTCAGATAATAGGTGCCCGATGGCAGATCCCGGGGGATCTGAAGGCTCCCCGATGCCCCCCTGCCGTTCAGGGACCACTTGCCGCTTACCAGGGCGTTCCCCCGGGGAGCGATCAGTTCCAGGTAGTACACGGTGCTCCAACCCTGATCCCTGATCCCGGGCACATTCAGGTTGAATACCCTGAAGCGGATCCCTTCACCTGCCGCATACAGGCTCCTGTCGGTCACCAGCCGGTACTGGCCGGGTGACTGGGACCAGGCTTCTGTTCCGGTGAAGACGGTCAGCAAGGTTCCCGTCAGCATGATGTTCAGCCATATGGTCCGGATCCGGTTCATGTCATCCCCCTACTGGCTTTCATAATTCCCCATTTTCACATTCCACGACAGGGTGAAGACCGGCACCCCGATGACCGAAAAGGAGAATCCGTTCAGATAACGTTCATAGGGCTCAAAAAAGATCGACTGCGGATTCTCCCTTCCCAGCAGGTTGTAAACGTTGACGCTCCAGGTGCTGTGGAACCGCTTGCCGGCCTTCAGGTTCCCCTCGATGGTCAGGCTGGCATCGATGCGGAAATAATCCGGTACCCGCACCTGGTTTTTGGCATAATAGTCAATGAAAACGTTGTTGTTGATGAAGTAGAGCGAGGAGGGAAAAGTCACCGGCCTGCCTGTCATGTAGACCAGGTTGGAGGCGAAGGTAATCCTCCTGGAGAGGTGGTAGCTCCAGACCAGGTTCAGCACATGGGGCCGGTCATAATTGGAGGGGTAAGGCTCCCCCCGGTTGATCGATTCGAAGGCATGCTCCCCTTCCACCTGCATCAGCGAACGGGATAGGGTGTAATTGATCCACCCGTCGATCCTCCCTGCACTCTTCTGCAGCATCAGCTCCATGCCGTAGGCCTCCTGCGTGCCCTGCAGCACAGCCGTCTCCGTGAAGGGGGAACCGGTAAAACTGGCCCCGTCACGGAACTCGACCACGTCCCTGGTTTTTTTGTAGTATAGCTCCACCGATGCGGAGATCCCCGCTCCGGGCCAGATGCGGTGCAGCCCGGTGGTGAGCTGGTACCCCCGGGGGGGAGCGATATGGGCATCCGCCAGTTTCCACTGGTCCGTAGGCGAGATGGTGACTGTATTGCTCAGCATGAAAAGATACTGGCGCATCTGGCTGAACGACAGCTTGAGACTCGTCCGGGATCCCATCCGGATGTTCAGTGCCGTTCTCACCTCCGGCCCTGAGCTGAAAGTGACCGGTTCAGCCCTCCCGTACCGGGTGGTATCGGTCACATTGGCATCCGTTACGGGGGCACCTTCAGCATAGCTTCTCACCTCGGCGGGACCCAGGTAGGTGTAGAAGCTGTAGCGGAGTCCGGCATAGAGTGTGAGCCAGGGAAGCAGGGTGATGTTGTCGCTCACAAAAAGATTCCCTTCCACCCCCTGCTCGGGTCCCAGGTTCACGGGAACCCGCAGTGAGCTTTCAGCGGCCGGCAGGACCTTCCCCCTGTCCAGACCATAGTAGATCACCCCTCCACCGAAATCGATGTTATGGTGAAGGGAGGGCACCCAGGAAAAGGAACTATGAACCTCGTAGTGCGCGAGCCGATACCGGTGGCGGTATGCCTGGGAGGGTTCCTGGTTCTGGAGGGTGCTGAAAGAATAGCCCGCCATGGCTGCGGTCACCATTGAGGAAAGGGCCGGAGAAAAGGTATGCTTCCAGGAGAGGGACCCCCCCTGGTTGGAGTAGGAATATTCGCTGATCTCCCCGTAGGCGAACCGGTCGGAGCTGCCGTAATAGAAGAGACTGAGTTCGTTGCGGTCATCGGCCTTCACATCCAGAGCTGCCGATATATCGTAGAAGGAAGCATTGCTCTCCCGAAGCAGGGGGTCCTCCATCCGCTTAAGGATCCAGTCGGAATAGGAGGTTCTTCCGCTCACCAGCAGTGAGACCCGCTCTTTCACCAGGGGGCCTTCAAGGGTGGCATGGGCCGAAACTGGGCTGATCCCCGCATGGGCAGTGAATGCCCTTCGGTTCCCCTTCCGGGTAACGATGTTGAATACCGATGAGAGCCGGCCCCCGTAATTCACCGGCACATTCCCCTTGTAGACGCTGAAGTCGTGAATGATGTCGCTGTTGAAGGCCGAAAGGAACCCGAACATGTGCGAGGTGTTGTAGATCGGAACCCGGTTGATGTAGAAGAGATTCTGGTCTGCATTTCCCCCGCGCACATTGACCCCGGCGGAGGCCTCCCCGGTGCTGGTGATCCCCGGCAGCAGGCGGGAGATCCTGATCACATCGTTCTCACCCATGAACAGGGGCATCTGCTCCAGGGTTTTCATGGAGAGCCGCTCCACCCCCACATCGGCGGTATGGATGTCGCGGTACTGGTTCCCGACGATCCGCACTTCGTTCAGGGAGATGACCGCAGGTTGCATGGCAATGCTGAACTCCCCGTCCGAATGCACCTGGAGAATGCAGTGGAAGCCCTCCATCCCGATGAAGCTGAACCGTGCTTCGTACCGGCCCGGTAACAGTCCCATGGTCACCGTACCCGTCTGGTCCGATACGGTTCCTTTCCCCGAACCTGTGAGCACCATGGTCGCCCCGATGACCGGTTCCCCGGATTCCCGGTCAAGGATCCTCCCCCTGATCCTGGCAACCGAACGGGCCGATCCCGATCCCTCCTCACCCACCACGATGGTCTCTACCAGCTGCTCGGGCCGCGAGGTTCTCAGAGATCCGCCCTCTTCCGGCCCCATAACCTCTGCTTCTGCCAGCAGCGCCGAATCCGTACCGGAAAGGGTGAGGTAGGAGAAGTCGGTCACCGGCACCTGCCCGGGAAGCACGATGTAACGGTCAGGAGGCAGGACCACAACCTGCAGTCCGGCAGGAAGAAGCACCCTCTCCAGGACCTGTCCGATTTCCTGATCATCTGCAATAACCGACACCTCCAACCCTTCCACCCATCCGGGCCTGTAATAAAGGATCACCCCCGCATCCCTCTGCAGGACATCAGCCAGTTCGGAAAACGGGGCATGATCGAGCCTGACGGAGACCCGCGGGGCAGGTTCCTGGGCCGGGACCGCCAGCGCGAATCCAAGCAGGATCAGGATGATCATTCGCAGCCTAGTCACTTCCTTTCCAATGGTTGATGGCGTTGATCAGATCCAGGACCTCCTCATCGGAAGCTTTCCTGATTTTCAAATGGCGGGATTTCAGATGGTCTTTGACCGCATCCCTCATCTCTTCCGGGAAACACCGCAACAAACTGCCGTTGCGCTTATAGGGGCACAATTGCCCGCCGTGCCTCAGGTAACTCTTCCGGACCGGCGCACTGAAAAAATAGTGTTCTTCACCATTGCGCATATCCGGCAGGTATTGTTTCTCCCAGAAAAAAACCACTGCATATTCCCCTTCCCCGATGACCTGTCCGTACCTGCCTCCGTCCTCTTCGCCGGCAAACCAGCGGAACAGAAAGGAACCGATCTCCACCTCCCCGATCCGTTCCGGTTTCAGGACCAGGTTACCCTTGCCCCCGGATATGTCGGCATATTCCAGTACCATCAGCTGATTGTACATGTCGTAACTGATCCGCTGGTCCTGGTAGGTTTTTCCACCGATCTCCACCGATGCCGGCGGATCTCCCGGGACCTCAAAAAACGGCGTTCCGTCGTCGGTGCGGTAAGCATAATAGTACTTCTCACCGTTCATGATCTCATCACTGGGGAAATAGCGCTGTTCAGCCTCCCTGCGGATCTCCGGATAAGGCTGGTTGAGCGCGGACTGACCCGGGAGAGGCATCGAAAGGACCATCAATAGTCCCGTCAGCAGAAGGAGCATCCTGCCCTGACCTGCACGGTGTGATACGTTCTGATTCATCTCTGCCATCCCTTACCAGTATTCAGGTTGAACATTGGAGCTCCCCTTATATTCCCTGCAGTCGATGCATTCCCGGGACACCATGCCGAAAATTTCATTGCCATCGATCATTTTACCGGCAATAAATAAAGGCAGCAATTCCTGGGGGATCCTTGCATACGAATAAGGGAAATTACCGAGATCACAAAAGTTGGTATTCTCACTGATGGTCAGGCCGGGGACCTCCTCCACAATGATTCTGGATTCTGTGGTACCGGCCAGGCTGAAGTAACCGATCACCAGTTCCTCCTCATTCTCCACATTACAGATGTTGCTCGGGGTCAGCGACGGCTGGCTGTCGAAAAGGGTTCCCTTGCTCTGGAGATTCT
The DNA here is from genome assembly GCA_964575865.1 of uncultured Bacteroides sp. GTDB lineage: Bacteria > Bacteroidota > Bacteroidia > Bacteroidales. Next base: position 87,721 of record CAZNSZ010000002.1, read on the forward strand.
TGCCCAGCTCGTCCCAGTACCTGAAAGCCTCAGCGCTGAGAGAAGACTGCCGCACCAGCAGACTGTACTGGTGATGCAGCCGCTGGGTTTCCGTGGAGACATAATGGAGGGGCATGGCCAGGTAATGTTTTCCCGAAATGCCTCCCAGGTCACGGGTAAAAATTTCAGGGATTTCCGTTGTGATCCAGCAAATACGATTGTCCATGAAATCGGGGACCCGTTTCATCTTTCTGTCGGTATCATACATTCGGCGGGAGGTAAATACGGGGTTGTGTATCTCCCAGGTTTCGATCAGCTGCCAGCGCAGGTAACGGGCCGCATCGTTGTCGATCTCGAAATCGAGGTAGAAACGGATACCCTCCAGGGTAATGTCCGGATCTTCGGTGGGTCGCAGCTCCGTCCGGAAATAGAGGGAATCGATCCGGCCCCCCGGGTGAAGGACTTCGTGGGAGGATTCATACTGCGCTCCCTCCGGGGTAATGATATGCAGCTTGTATGCCTGACCGGTTATCAGCCAATCTTCCCCCATGAACCCTTCATAGATTCCCGGAAGGATCTCAAAGAACTGGATCATGCTGCCATCCTCCCGCTCTACCTGCACAAAGCAGCCCGATTCGGCGTCAAAGGAGGGGAACCGCAGCGTGGTGGAACGCGAGAGTGCAATGGTCTGATTTCCCGGATTGTCTGTCAAATCTGCCGAAATTACGAATATCCCTGTCTTCACCTCTTCATCATCTGGAACATACTGTTCGATGCATCCGCTGATCAGCAGATGGAATACCAGAACCAGGAAAAACCCGGGGTACAGTTCCTGCCTGAGCCTTAAGGGCACCATATAAGTAAAAATAATGAAAAATCGGCCAGGTCTGCCGCTCATGGTCATCCTTCCTCATTTGCTTACCAGTATTCAGGTTTGATATGTGTGCTTCCCTTATATTCCCTGCAGTCGATGCATTCCCGCGGAACCCCCCCCATGACCACCGATCCGTTCACCGTCTTGCTGGCCATGAAATAGGGCAGGAATGCCGGGGATAGCCTTCCGAATGAGAAAGGGAGGGCCCCGGGCTCACAGAAAAAAGGATCCTCCCTGAGGGTCAGGCCCGGAACCTCCTCCACCATGATCCGGCGTTCGGAAATGCCCGAGATACTGAAATAGCCGATCACCGGCTCATCCTCATCCTCCACATTACAGATATTGCTGGGCGTCAGCGAAGGCTGGCTGTCGAAAAGGGTCCCTTTGCTCTGGATGTTCTTGCCCAGTTCGTCCCAGTACCAGAATGCACCGGCCCCCAGGGAATACTGCCGCACCAGCAGGCTGTACCCGTGATGCAGCCGCTGGGTCTCTGTGGAGACGAAGTTCAGCGGCAAAGCCCGGTAAAGGCTCCCGGTCACCCCCCCCAGGTCGCGGGTATGGATCTCGGGGACTTCCATGGTGATCCAGCAGATGCGGTTGGCAATGGAATCGGGGATCTCTTTTGTCCTTCGGTCGGTATCATACATCCTGGTGCTGGTGTAGTCGGGATTGTGCATCTCCCAGGTCTCGATCAGCTGCCACCGCAGATAACGTGCCGAATCCTGGCTGACCTCAAAATCGAGGTAGAAACGCAGCCCCTCCAGGTTAACGGCCGGATCGGCGGTGGGCCTCAGCTCCGTCCGGAAATAGAGGGAATCGATCCGACCCCGGGGATGAAGGACTTCGTAGGAGGATTCGTACCGCGCTCCCTCCGGTGTAATGATCTGAAGCCTGTAGGCATCACCGGGCACAAGCCATGAAGGCTCTATGAATCCCTCGTAGATCCCCGGTTCGCTCTCGCCAAACAATATAGCCCCCCCCTCTTCCTGTTCCACCTGCACGACACAACCCGTCACAGCGTCAAATGAGGGAAATTCCAGCGTGGTGGAACGGGAGAGCGCGATGGTCTGAAGGCCGGGGCTGTCCGTCAGGTGTGCCGAAACCACCAGGATGCCGGTCTGCACCTCCTCCTCATCGGGAAAATACCGCTCTATGCATCCCCCCGACAGCAGCAGGATGACCAGGAACGCCAGGGGCGTGAAGGGCCGATGCTGCCGGAGGCTGGGAATGGACATGCGGGCAAAAATAATCAAATATCGGTCCCGCCTTCCTTCAGAATTCGTATTTTCGGTCCCAAACCAGGAGCAGATGCGCTCTTTTTTCCTCAAATCCTATTCCCTGCTGGCCTGGATCACCATGATCCTGACCTCCCTGCTGATCACCCCCATTTTCCTGCTGGTCTGGGGGGCCACTTTCTGGTGGGACAGGCGCCGGGTGGCGGCCCATTATATGGGGACCTTCTGGGCATGGCACTACCAGTCGCTGATCCCTTTCTGGAAACTGAGGCTGGAAGGAAGAAAAAAGATCCCCTTCCGGAGACCCGTCGTCATGGTCAGTAACCACCGTTCACTGGTGGACATCCTTGCCCTCTATAAGCTTCGCAGGCCCTTTAAATGGACCTCCAAAGCCGAGAATTTCAGGTTGCCTTTCGTGGGCATGGTGCTGTCGCTGACCCGCTCCATCCGCATCACAAGGGAGTCGGTCCGATCGGGCCATCAGTTTCTCTCACAGGCCGAGGAGGAAATCCGCAAAGGCTCCTCCGTCCTGATCTTCCCGGAAGGGACCCGTTCTCACAGCGGTACCATGAGGCCCTTTAAAGAAGGGGCTTTCCTGCTGGCCAAAAAAACAGGCTGCGGAATCATTCCCATCGTACACTCCGGCTCCGAGAAAACATTCGACAGGGGATCCTGGGTCCTCAAAGGGAGGGCAGAGATCCGTATCAGGGTACTGGACGAGATCGGGCCCCGGGACGTGGAAAGACTGGATATCCGGGAACTGATGGCCCTGGTCAGGGAACGCATGGAAACGGGTCTGGATCAACTTGAAAGCGGGAAGGAACGCCCATGACAACAAGAAAAAGGCCGTTCAGGCGCATGGGATACTTCCGGGACCAGGACGGGATCATGAACCGTTATCTCCGCGAAAGCAACCGCTGGGCACCCCACCTGGAACGAACCCGTGCTTTCATCAACGCCGCTTTTATGGACAGGACCCCGGAATCGGTGGCCGTACTTGGCAGCGGCTGGCTGCTGGACGTCCCCCTGGAAGAGATGCGCAAACGCTACCGGAAGATCTACCTGGCCGACATCCGCCATCCTCCGCAGATCCGAAAAAGGGTTTCCGGTATGCCGGAAGTGGAGCTGATCGAAACAGACCTCACAGGGGGAGCAGTGGAACAGGTGTGGAGCAGTGTCAGGAAGAGAAAAGGCATTGACCCGGAAGCCGTCGCTGATGCACTTGCCTTCTCCCCGCCGCTGGGTGCGTGCTCTCCGGGGGCATTCATTTCCGTCAACCTCCTGAACCAGCTGGATATACTGGTCTGTGATTACCTGCAGAAACACGGGCCTTTTCAACAGAACGAGCTTGTTCCCGTAAGGCGCCGTCTTCAGGAGGATCACCTCTCCTGGATCGGCGGTATACCGGGCTGCCTCATCACCGATACCGTGGAGATCCAGGTGGACAATGAAGGAAAGGAAACACACAAATCACTGATATTTTGCGATTTACCCAAAGGTTTGCGGGAGGAGGAGTGGGAATGGGAGTTTGACAGCAGGCAGACCTACCGTCCGGGACGGCGTATCCGCATGAATGTGAAGGCCCTGGAGTGGGTGTGAGAACGCCTGTTTTTCACTGTTTATCCATAGTTCCGTGTTGAAAACTGGGTGGTGCGCCGCACATACTTTTGGTTATCTTTGTGCAGTTTAGGGGACAACTGTTATGACGGCGAATTATTCCGAAGAAACCATTCAGACGCTTGACTGGAGAGAGCATATCCGGAAGCGCCCCGGCATGTATATCGGCAAACTGGGCGACGGATCCTCTCCCGACGACGGGATCTATATCCTCCTCAAGGAGGTGATCGATAATTCCATCGACGAGTACATGATGGGGTTCGGAAAAACCATTGAAGTGGAGATCAACGAGCACCGGGTGTTGATCCGCGACTACGGTCGGGGGATCCCGCTCGGGAAGGTGGTGGATGTGGCATCCAAAATGAATACAGGCGCCAAATACGATTCCAAGGTCTTCAAGAAATCGGTGGGGCTGAACGGGGTGGGCATCAAGGCGGTGAATGCGCTTTCTTCCCGTTTCACCATCGGGTCGTACAGGGAAGGAAAGGAAAAAATGGTCGATTTCAGCGAGGGGACCCTTGTGAAGAACCATCCCCAGCGGAACTCACCCGAGAAAAACGGCACCGAGATCGTCTTCGAACCGGATCCGGTCATGTTCGGAAAATTTCGTTTCATCGACGAGTACGTCGAAGCGATGCTCCGCAATTACACCTACCTGAATACGGGTCTGACGATCCTCTATAACGGACAGCGTTTCCAGTCAAAAAACGGGCTGCGCGACCTGCTGGAGGAGAACATGAGCGGCGAGGGGCTCTACCCGATCATCCACCTGATGAACGGGGACATCGAGGTGGCCATCACCCACGGGAACCAGTACTCGGAGGAGTATTTCAGTTTTGTGAATGGTCAGCATACCACCCAGGGGGGGACCCATCAGGTGGCTTACAAGGAGGCACTGGTAAAGACCATCCGGGATTTCTACAAGAAAGATTTTGATGCATCGGACATCCGTACATCGATCATTGCCGCCATCAGCCTGAAGGTGGAGGAACCGGTGTTCGAATCCCAGACCAAAACCAAGCTCGGGTCCAAGGACATGGGGCCGAAAGGGCCATCGGTGCGTAACTACATCATGAATTTCCTCACCTCGAAGCTGGACGATTACCTTCACAAGCACGGAGAGACCGCCCACATCCTGCTGAAAAAGATACAGGAGTCGGAAAAGGAACGGAAGGCGATCTCCGGGATCAAGAAGCTGGCCAGGGAACGGGCCAAAAAAGCGAGCCTTCACAATAAAAAACTGAGGGATTGCCGCGTTCACTACAGCGGCAATGATGACCGTAAAAATGAATCCACCCTGTTCATCACCGAAGGGGACTCCGCCTCCGGGTCCATCACCAAATCGAGGGATGTGAATACCCAGGCGGTGTTCAGCCTTCGGGGCAAACCCCTCAACTCGTTCGGCCTGACCAAGAAGGTGGTGTACGAGAACGAGGAATTCAACCTGCTTCAGGCGGCCCTGAACATTGAGGACGGACTGGACGGGCTTCGTTACAAGAACGTGGTGATCGCCACCGATGCCGATGTGGACGGCATGCACATCCGGTTGCTCCTGCTGACCTTCTTCCTTCAGTTCTTCCCCAACCTGGTGCGGAACGGGCACCTGTTCATCCTGCAGACCCCCCTGTTCAGGGTAAGGAACAAGCAGGAAACACGCTACTGTTATTCGGTAGAGGAAAAACTCCAGGCAGTGGGCGAACTGGGCAAGCATCCGGAGATCACCAGGTTCAAGGGGCTGGGTGAGATCTCCCCCGACGAGTTCAAGCACTTCATCGGTCCCGAGATCCGGCTACAGCCGGTCCGCATGAAGAAGGACGACGACCTGAAGGACCTTCTGACCTTCTATATGGGAAAAAACACTCCTGAGCGACAGGACTTTATCATAAACAGGCTGCGGGTTGAAGAGGATCCCGTGGAGGTGGCCTGAACCCTCCCCGGGAACAAACTATAGCAGGGGACTGAGCAACCATGACACCATTCGATCATCAATCACCGGATACGACGCCCGAAGAGGGACATGCGGGGGATGAGGTGAAGATCACCCACCTGACCGGAATGTATGAGGACTATTTCATCGATTACGCCTCCTACGTGATCCTGGAGCGGGCGGTTCCCCATATCGTCGACGGGCTGAAGCCGGTGCAGCGGAGAATCCTGCATGCCATGAAGCGGATGGATGACGGCCGGTACAACAAGGTGGCCAACATCATCGGCAGCACCATGCAGTACCACCCCCACGGGGACGCATCCATCGGGGATGCCCTGGTCCAGCTGGGGCAGAAGGAGTTGCTCATCGACACCCAGGGGAACTGGGGAAACGTCCTCACCGGGGACGGCGCGGCTGCCTCCAGGTACATCGAAGCCAGGCTCTCCCCGTTTGCCAACGAGGTGCTTTTCAACCCGAAAACCACCGAATGGAAACTTTCCTATGACGGCCGCAACAAAGAGCCGGTAACACTTCCCGTCAAGTTCCCGCTGCTGCTGGCACTTGGAACCGAAGGGATTGCCGTAGGGCTCTCTTCCAAGATCCTTCCCCACAACTTCAACGAACTGATCGATGCCGCCATCAAATACTTCCAGGGAAAGGAATTCGAGCTGTATCCCGATTTCCCCACCGGGGGACTGGCCGAGATCAGCCGGTACAACGACGGCCTGAGGGGCGGTTCCATCAGGGTCAGGGCCCGCATTGAAAAGCTCGATAACAAAACCCTGGTGATCCGGGACCTTCCCTATGGCAAGACCACCGGGGCGCTGATCGAATCCATCATCAAGGCCACCGAAAAGGGAAAGATCAAGATCAGGCGGATCGACGACAACACGGCCGAGCAGGTGGAGATTCTGGTTCACCTGGGACCCAATGTCTCCTCCGACAAGACCATCGATGCCCTCTATGCCTTCACCGATTGCGAGGTCTCCATCTCCCCCAACTGCTGTGTGATCGATGATGACAAACCCAGGTTTGTGGGAGTGAGCGAGGTATTGAGGACCAATGCCGAGCATACCAAGGAGCTTCTGAAACAGGAACTGGAGATCCGGCTGAAGGAGCTGCAGGAGGACTGGCACCTCTCCTCCCTGGAGAAGATCTTTATCGAGAAACGGATCTACCGGGATATCGAGGAGTGCGAGACCTGGGAGAGTGTGATCGAAACCATCGACAAAGGCCTGGATCCCTATAAAAAGCTGCTGCTGCGGGAAGTCACCCGGGACGACATCATCAAACTGACGGAGATCAAAATCAAACGGATCTCCAGGTACGATGTGAAGCGGGCCGATGAGCACATCCGCTCCATCGAACAGGAGATGGAAGAGGTCAGGAACCACCTGGCCCACCTGATCGACTATGCAATCAACTATTTCAGGGAGATCAAAAAGAAATACGGCAAAGGGAAGGAACGCCGGACCGAATTGCGGAATTTCGCCAATATCGAAGCCGCGAAGGTGGTGGTGGCCAACCAGAAACTCTACATGAATGCCAGTGACGGCTTCATCGGCACCGCACTGAAAAAAGATGCGTATGTCTGTGATTGTTCCGATATCGACGACATCATCGTGTTTCTGAAGGACGGGACCTATACCATCACCAGGGTAACCGACAAACAATTCGTTGGAAAAGACATCATCCACGCCGCCGTTTTTAAAAAGAACGACCGCAGGACCATCTACAACTGCGTCTATTTCGACGGCAACTCGGGCAACGTGATGATGAAGCGGGCGCCGGTGACCGGGATCACCCGGGACAAGCAGTACAACTTCGCGCGGGAGCACAAGAATACCAAAATTTTGTATTTCAGTGCGAATCCAAACGGAGAGGCCGAAGTGATCAAGGTATACCTCCGGCCCAGGCCAAGACTGAAAAACCCGGTATTTGAATTTGATTTTGCGGAGCTTGCCATCAAGGGAAGGGGGGCCATGGGCAACATCCTGACCAAGTTTTCGGTACAGAAGATCGTTATGAAGGAGAAAGGGGTCTCCACCCTGGGTGGCCGGAAAATATGGTTCGACCAGGATGTCATGCGCCTCAATGTAGATGCCCGGGGAGTATTCCTGGGTGAGTTTTCGGGGGAGGACCTCATTCTGGTGATCACCAGATCGGGACAATTCAGGACCACCGGATTCGACCTGAGCAGCCATTTCGAGGATGACCTCCTGCTGATCGAAAAATACCGGGAAAGCAAGATCTGGTCCGCAGCTTACTACGACGGGGAACATGAGTACTATTATGTGAAGCGGTTCCGCATCGAACCCACTGCAAAAAGCACCCGCTTTATCGGTGAGCACCCCGAATCCAGACTGATCCGGATCACCGAAGTAGAATATCCCAGGCTTGAACTGAAATTCGGCGGAAAGAACAGGGACCGGACCCCGGAGATCATTGAGGTGGCCGATTTCATCGGGGTAAAAAGCTTCAGGGCCCGGGGTAAAAGACTCTCCAATTATGAGGTGAAGGTGATCGAGGAACTGGAACCCATGGAAGTACAGGCAACGGAAGGGCAACAGGAAGATCCGGAACAGGAAATACCGGTGGCAAGAGCACCTGAAACGGAAGTCCCGGAGAAGGAAGTCCCGGAAAAGGAAGTCCCGGAGAAGACAGCGGCAGATTCAACCCAGGCAAAAAAAAGGGCCCCTGAGAAGAAAAAGACGGAGAAGAAGATAACAGAGAAGAAGATAACAGAGAAGCAGGTATCGGGAAAGAAGGCAACGGGAAAGAAGGCAACGGGAAAAATGACCACCGCAGGTACCAGGAAAGAGGCCACTGAAACAATATCAGTGAAAGGAGAAAAAGGTCAGGAAACCGGAAAGGGGGCCGCCCAGGATCCCGATGAGGTCCCCCTTGAAATCGTCAAGCCCAAAGAAGAGAAGGGGGACCCCGCTAAGGGCAAAAAGGATAAACCCAACGGACAGTTCACCCTTGAATGGTAAGATGCATTCCAGGATCTTTCTCATCGGATTCATGGGATCCGGGAAATCAACCCATGGTTCGAGACTGGCCCGCAAAACCGGCCTGGTGCATGTGGACATGGACCAACTGATCGAAGAGACCGCCGAAATGACCGTCCCGGAAATATTCAGGGAGCACGGGGAAGAGGTCTTCAGAAAATGGGAACAGGACATCCTCCGGGAACTCTGTCAGCGCAATGGGATCGTGGTCTCCACCGGAGGGGGTGCTCCCTGTCACCACGGCCTGATCGATGTGATGAACGAGCACGGGATAACCATTTACATCCGCCTTGATCCGGAAGCCTTGAGGGAAAGGTTGCTGCGCTCCAGGACCGAACGCCCCCTGATCCAAGGGAAGTCCCCGGCCGAGCTGACAGAATACATCACCAATAAATTGAAGGAAAGGGAACCTTACTATCTGAAAGCCAGATATACGGTAAATGGGGTATCCCTCCGCACGGAAGAACTGATCGACCTGCTGAAGCAGGAGGATGCCGGCTAGAACAAAGCCATCAGCAGGGCCTCGTTATCGAGCCCCGTGATATACTCTTCAACCCGGATGGCCGACAGCCTGGACCGGAGGGTTTCCGGATCATGAATACACCCGTTCATTCTTTCCTCAAGGGCATGCACCTGCCTGGTGGACATGAAATCTCCGGTCAGGCTTATCCCCCGTATGATTCCTTTTTCCACCTGCATCTGCACATGGACCAATCCTTCCCCACACGGGATGCTCCTCCGGTATTCATACCTGGGGGAATAGCCGTAATTCCATTCCCAGGTGGCGTATTTCCGCTCCGCCAGGGCGCGGATCTCATCCAGTTCAGCGCTGCTGTAGTCCCTTTGTGCAGCACCCTCCACCGAACCGAGGACATGGGAGAATACCGCCTGCTGGAATGCTTCCACGTCCATATCAGAGGTCAGGTGTTCCCTGATGTTGGTGACCCGGGCGGGCACCGATCTGACCGCCCTGTCCCGGAACCTCCCCGGATGCACCTTGAGGGCGGCGGAGAGGTGTTCAAGCCGGGAATCGAAGAGCAGGGTACCGTGGTGGAGGACCCTGGTCTTATGCACATGACTGGCCGTGCCTGAGATCTTCATCTTACCGGCCAGCAATTCATTACGCGGACCCAGGGTCACTTTCACACCCAGTGAAGCCATCGCTCCGATCAACGGCCCGGTATACCGCCGGTAATCCACCAGCTTTCCCTCCTCACCCGTGGTAATAAAAGCAAAATTGAGGTTTCCCAGGTCGTGATAAACGGTTCCTCCACCCGAGATGCGGCGGGCCACGCTGATCCCTTGCTGCATCACATAGGAGAGATTGATCTCCGCCAGGGTGTTCTGGTGTTTTCCCACCACCATGGCGGGATGGTTCCTGTAGAGCAGGAACACATCCTCCTTCACCGATTTCAACAGGAATTCTTCAGAAGCCAGGTTAAAATAGGGATCATGAACCGGACTGTTAATGCACCACATACGCTCTCCACTTTATCGGTAATTTCTTTAGCAGCCACCCGTAGAGACGCAATATCAGCCATCCGCAGGCAGCCCCCCACACGGCCCCTGCCAGCACGTCCCCCGGAAAATGAACACCCAGGTATATCCTGCTGTACCCGACCAGGGTGGCCCAGGTGATCATCAGCAGGGTCATCCACCCCTTCCGCACCCATCCGGCCACCATCACCGCCACCCCGAAAGCATTGGCCGCATGGGAGGAAATGAATCCGTAGGAACCGCCACACTTGTTATGGACCAGGTGGACCATTCCCTCCAGGGCCGGGTCATGGCATGGCCGTAACCGCTGAAATACATTCTTGAACAGGTGGACCGAGGTCTGGTCCGTCAGGGTGATCCCTGCTGCCAGGAAAAGAACCACCAGTACCACTCCCCACCTTCTGGTGACTCCCAGGTAGCCCAGCAGCAGCAGGTAAAAGGGCCACCATGTGAACTTTCCGCTGATCCACCACATGACGGGATCCCACCACGGACTGTGCCATCCGTTAATGGCCAGAAAAAGGCGGGTATCCAGGTTCAGCAGCCACTCCATCCGCACTCAGGAATTAAGCATCTGCCAGATGATGTCGCTCAGGCTGACAAGCCCGTGGTTGGCCACCGAAGAGATGAAATGGTACCGGACCCGGGGAAGATCCTTCGCGATCTCCTCCTTCAGTTCTTCATCCAGAAGGTCCGATTTGGAAACCACCAGCAACCTCGGTTTATCCAGCAGTTCGGGATTGTATTTTTCGAGTTCGTTCAACAGGACCTGGTACTCCTCCCGGATGTCCCTGGAGTCGGAGGGGATCAGGAATATCAGCATGGAGTTGCGTTCGATGTGTCTCAGAAACCTGTGTCCCAGACCCTTTCCCTCACTGGCCCCTTCGATGATCCCCGGGATATCTGCCATGACGAAGGAGCGATCATCCCTGTACTTGACGATCCCCAGGTTGGGAACCAGGGTGGTGAACGGATAGTCGGCCACCTTGGGTCTGGCAGCCGACATGGCAGAAAGCAATGTTGATTTTCCCGCATTGGGAAACCCCACCAGTCCCACATCCGCCAGCAATTTCAGCTCCAGGATGAACCATCCTTCCTGTCCGGGCTCCCCCGGCTGCGCAAATCGCGGGGTCTGGTGCGTGGGCGATTTGAAATGGTCATTCCCCAGCCCTCCCCTGCCCCCGCTGATCAGGATCTGTTCTTCACCATGTTCCGTGATCTCAAAGAGCACCCGGCCTGATTCAGCCTCCCTGGCCACGGTACCGAGCGGCACCTCGATATGGGCATCCTTCCCGGAGGCCCCGGTCTTGAGCGAAGATCCTCCACTTTCACCGTGGGAGGCATAGATGTGTTTCTGGTACTTGAGGTGAAGCAGGGTCCAGAGCTGGTCATTTCCCCTGAGGATCACATGTCCCCCGCGTCCGCCATCCCCTCCGTCAGGTCCCCCTTTCCGGGTAAACTTATCCCTGTGAAGGTGTGCCGATCCGCTGCCCCCGTTCCCTGACCGGCAGAAGATCTTCACATAATCGACAAAGTTCGCGTTGGACATGGCTGGACATGCTTCATATCTATTGCCGGGACTTTTCGATCACCCGGACGATCCGGCCAAAGATCTTGTCGATGGAGCCGGTCCCTTCAACCTTCTCATGTTTTCTCATCTTCTCGTAATAGTAGGCTACGGGAAGGGTCTGCTTGTTGTAGACATCGATCCGGTTGTTGATGGTCTCCATATTATCATCGGACCGGCCGGTCTCTTCGCCTCTTTTCAGAAGCCTTTTGACCAGCTCCTCCCTGGGAACCTCCAGTGAGATCATGACCGTGACTTCCTGGCCATGATCGGTAAGCAGGTTGCGCAGTTCACGGGCCTGTTCCACCGTCCGCGGAAATCCGTCAAATATGAATCCGGGACCCTGGATGTTTGCTTCCACCTTCTTCCTGATCATCCCGATCACGATGTCATCGGAGACCAGCTCACCGCTGTCCATGATGGCTTTGGCCCTTACTCCCAATTCGGTCCGCGCAGCCACCTCTTCCCTGAGCAGGTCGCCGGTGGAAATATGCACAAGTTTGTATTTTTCGATGATTTTCTCAGACTGGGTCCCTTTTCCCGATCCGGGGGGACCAAACAGGACAATGTTCAACATGCTTTGTCGGGTTATTTAAAATGATTCCAAAAATAGTAAAGATTTACAGCATTAATCGATCAGCTGATAGATTTCCTTGTAATTTCTGCCGTACCCGTCGTAATCGAGTCCGTATCCCAGGATGAAATCGTTGGGGATCTCCATTCCCACATAATCGAGGTGCACTTCCCTGACCGTGGCAGCCGGTTTATGCAGGAGGGTGGCCACCCGGATCTCGGCGGGCTGAAAACCGGAGAGCTGCCGGATGATGGTCTCCAGTGTCACCCCGGTATCCACAATATCCTCCAGCACCACCACCACGCGGTCCTTCAGGTCCTGGCCGATACCGATCAGCTGTTTCACCGATCCTGTGGAATAGGTCCCGCTGTAGGAAGCCAGTTTCAGAAACGTGATCTGGCAGGGGAAAGCCAGTTGCTTGTAAAGGTCGCTGGCGAACATGAAGGCGCCGTTGAGGATCCCCAGGAAAATGGGATCCTTGTGGGCCAGGTCCCTGTTCATCTCTCCTGCAATCCTTGAGACCTCCCGGCTGATCTCCTCTTCGGAAATAAAAAGCCTGAAGCGCTTGTCATGCACCTGTATGGTGTGGTTCTCATCCATGGTGTGCGTACTTCAAAACTAATCAATGGTTCAGGTAGAACAAAATTAATCTTAAATTGGTTAGCTGATAAGGACAATCTTAAACACATCAACCTATGAATCCCAAAGTAAGCATTATCATGGGAAGCACATCCGATCTTCCCGTCATGGAACAGGCCGCCATGGTCCTGGACGAAATGGAAATCCCGTTTGAAATGAATGCCCTGTCGGCCCACCGGACACCGGACCAGGCCATGGAGTTTGCGAAAAAGGCGGCTGAACGGGGAATCAGGGTCATCATCGCGGGTGCCGGGGGTGCGGCTCATCTTCCCGGTGTGATCGCAGCCCTTACCCCGCTTCCGGTCATCGGAGTGCCCGTAAAAGCTTCCATCTCCATTGATGGCTGGGACTCCATACTGAGCATTCTCCAGATGCCCCCCGGAATCCCTGTTGCCACCGTCGGACTTGACGGCGCCAGGAACGCAGGGATCCTTGCAGCGCAGATCATCGGGACAGGAGATCCGGTGGTATTGGATAAAATGGTGGCATTCAAAAAGAACCTGGCCGGTAAGATCGTGAAGGCCAATGAAGAGATGAAACAGGTGAAGTTCAAATTTAAAACCAACTGATGAATCCATGATCTTTCCACCCAAGTGGAACAGAAAAAGACCGGGACTGCTGATCCCGGTCTTTTTTTTGTGCATGCTCCATCTGAAGGGGCAGGCCGTTGCCGCAGACTGCAGTGCACTGGCCCTGGGAGGTACGTTTGTGAGCCGCTCCGGGACCTCCCTTCCACAGGGCAACCAGGCAGGGCTTGGCGATGTGGAACGAACCACCCTTTCCATCCATCATGTGCGGCCTTTTCTTGCAGGAGACCTGGGTATTTCATCCCTCTCCATTCAGGCAGCAATGACCCACGGAGCCCTGGGAGCGTCATTGATCCACTGGGGGATCGCCGGTCTGCGGCACACCTCCTTCTGGATGGCCTACGGGATCAGGCTCAGTTCCGGTTGGCTGGCCGGGGTGGGGATCCATGGCTGGAGCAAAAGCACAGGGGAGCAGTTGCTCCACCACCCGGGATTCAGTTTTGCGGCCGGGGTCCAGTGGAAGGTTCATGACAGGTTCCGCTGGGGATCACACCTGGCCCATGCGGCCGGATGGCAATCGGGAGGTCCGGGCCACCATGCGCTCCCCCTGAAGCTCGCCATGGGGGGATCCCTGCTGGTAGTGCAGGGAATCACCTTCCACCTGGAAGTGGTCTTCATTTCGGGGAACACATTTGGCTGGCGTTCCGGGATGGAATGGGATTCGGAACGGGGATTCCTGATGCAATTCGGGCTGCGCCCCGATCCGCTGACCGTCAGCTGGGGATGCAGCTTCATTCATCAGAACTGGATCCTTCAGGCTGCTGTGGCCTTTGGCCAGGAAACCGGGGTCACTCCCTCAACGGCGCTGACCCGTGCCTGGTAACTGCTGCCCATCCCGTCCGGGCCACTGCCTGTTGCTTGTGATGGTCTGTATCGTCCATGTCTCGGCACAGTCCCCGGAGGTACACGACGAAGTGGAGAACTCCCTGCACAATGATGAGGACGTCCGGATCCCGGAGTCCTTCCTGGAGAACCGGGAAGAAATGATCCTGGATCCGGTGGACCTGAACCTGGCGGACAGGGAAGCCCTGTACCGCTCGGGGTTGTTCACTCCGTTCCAGGTGGAAGTGTTGTTGCGTTACAGAATGCGCTATGGCCCCCTCTATTCCATCTATGAGCTTGCCGGTCTGCCCGGGTTCAGCCATTCCGGTGTGCAGGAAATGGCACCGTACATGGTGGCAGGAAAAACCTCCACCCAGCCACATTCCAGGGGAGCCGGGGGAACAGTGATACTGGAAGGAAGCACCACACGCCCCCCGGGTTCAGACGTTGCCACAGCCGACTCCCTTGAGCAGGATGCGGGTTACCCGGGGGATCCATTCCGGGTATCGGCCAGGATCAGGGTGAATCCCACCGGATTCCTTACCCTGGGGGCCGCCTATGAAAAAGATCCCGGGGAACGCTATTTCCTGAATGGAATGCCGGAACATTTTACCGGGTATATGGCGTACCGTGGAAGAAGGATCCCCGCAACCCTGATCATTGGAAACTTCCGGATCCACCACGGATGGGGCCTTGTGAACGGAACAGGATTCCTTCATTCGCCGGCAGCCATGTCCCTCCGGCCTCAGGCACTCCCTTCGGCAACCCCGTTCGCTTCCCTGGCTGAAACCAGGTACGGATCGGGCCTGGCCGCTCAGGTTGACCTCGGGAAGCTTCGCCTCATGGCGTGGTCCACCCTGGGGCAGTTGGATCTCTCACTTCATGATTTCCGTCCCGGGGGTGCACAGGTGGACTGGGAGGAACGGGAAAGGAGTACCGGGTTGCACAGGAGCCCCTCGGAAACCGGTGGAGCCGCACTTGGTTACCGGTCACACCTGGGATTTGTGGCATCGCGAAGAGATCGGGAGTGGCATTTCCAGGTAATGGGAGGAAGCCGCATGAACGGCCTCACCAGGGCAGGAAAGGACAGCCTCGGAACGGATCCCGGTCCATCGGTTTTCGGTACAGGCAGCTTCTACGGGGGCTATTTCGGAACCCGCCTGATGGTCACCGGGGAGGTGGCCTGCTCCGGGGCATCCGGGATGGCATTCCTGCTGACTGCAGGGTTCCGGTTCAGTGATTTCCTGACCGGAATCTGGGTCATTCACCACTACGGGAGAACCTACAACGGCATGTTCCCATCGGCTTACGCAAAAGGAAGCAGGATAAGGAACGACCAGGGAGTGGCCTGGACCTGGAACATGGAGGCGGGCCGTCTCCTCGTGGCAGACCTTTCCGTGGAACTGTTCAGGCTTCCGGCTCCAGGGTACCTGGCCAGGATCCCGGGATTCTCCTACAGGTATGGCATTCACCTCCGCAATGCCGGAACCGGAGAACACCGGTGGAGCATCAGGACATGGAGGAAGGGATGGCAGCAAACGGCAAACACGGGAATATCCGGGGCCCCGCCCACACGCTGGTTGCAGTTGACCAGGCTGGACCTCCGTTACCGCCACCTTCAGGAACAGGGATGGCAATTCGATTCCAGGCTGGTCCTCTCCTGGTTCTCCGGAACTGCCCCCCGCTCACCGGACTGTGCAGCGGCCCAGCAGGTCAGCTGGGCCCCGTCCGCCCGGTTCAAAGCGACCATACAGGCCGTGCTCTTCAGGGTATCCCGCTGGGAGAACAGGATCTACCTGTATGAACCCGGCCTGTACCACCATTTTGATTTTCCGGTATGCTACGGAACCGGAGAGAAATTTGCAGCGGTGGTTTCCTGCAGGGCAGGTTCCCGCCTGACCATTTCGGGAAAGCTCACTGCCCGGATTAAAAACCCGGGGGGATCCCCCTCAGGTCCTGCGGTCCCGCTGACGCGCACGTACGGATTGACCCTGCAGGCAAGGATGCGCCTTTAATCAAACTTCATATCCAGGACGTTGATCTGCAAACTGGTGGTTCCTCTGAACTCATTCTCCATGAGTTGATAGCAGATATCGAAAGGAACCCCGTTGGTGATCCTGCTGTAACGGTTTCCCTGGTGAAAGGCGATGGCCGGAAAGACCTTGAATGGATCCTCCTCCTGTATAAGGGTCATTTTCAGATGCTCCCCGTTGTTACCCACCGTGCGTCCGTAACCGTTGTCCACCACATTCTCGGACAGGAACACCGGGGCGGTGTTCTCCGGGCCGAAGGGTGTGAATTGCTTGAGGATCCTGAAAAACTTCTCATTGATATCCTTCAGCTGTAATTCGATATCGATTTCCACCACCGGGATCAGCTGTTCCGGGCTGATGGTCTCGCTCACGATCTGCTCGAACCTGTCTGTAAACTCGGGGACATCCTTGATCCGCAAGGTCAGCCCTGCGGCATACTTGTGCCCCCCGAAGTTCACCAGCAGGTCGCTGCATGATTCGATGGCCTGGTATAGGTCGAATCCGTTCACCGATCGGGCCGATCCCGTGGCCATCCCGTTTGACCGGGTGAGGATCACCGTGGGTTTGTAGTAGTGTTCCAGAAGCCTGGAGGCCACAATACCGATCACGCCCTTGTGCCACTCCGGATTGTAGAGCACCGTAGAGTTCTTGCTCTGGAGGAGCGGATTGTTCCGGATCATATCGATGGCCTGGCGGGTGATCTCCGTGTCGATGTTCCTGCGGTCCAGGTTGAAGCTGTTGATCTTTTTGCTGATGATGTCGGCATCGCGCGTCTGATCGCAAACCAGCAGATCGACCGATTTCTTCCCCGATTCCATGCGGCCTGCCGCATTGATCCTCGGACCGATCTTATAGACAATGTCGTCGATATCGATCTCTTTCTGATCGATCCCCGCCACTTCCCTGATGGCCTTCAGCCCCATGGACGGATTATCGTTCAGTTTTTTGAGCCCGTAATAGGCCATGATCCTGTTCTCACCCGTGATGGGCACGATATCCGAGGCTATGCTGACCACCACCAGGTCCAGGTAATCATAGATCCGGTCATCCGGGATCCCCGATTTCCTGCAGTATGCCTGCACCAGTTTCAATCCCACACCACAGCCTGAAAGCTCCTTGTAGGGGTACTGGCACCCCTCCTGTTTGGGATCCAGCACCGCCACAGCATCCGGGATCACATCGCCCGGATTGTGGTGGTCGCAGATGATGAATTCGATCCCCTTGCTGCGGGCGTACTCGATCTTCTCCACTGCCTTGATCCCGCAATCCAGCGCAATGACCAGGCTGACCCCCTGCTCCCCGGCATAATCGATCCCTTTTTGCGAAATGCCGTATCCCTCCTCGTACCGGTCGGGGATGTAATAATCGGTATCCTTGAAATATCCTTTGAAGAAGGAATAAACAAGGGCGACGGCCGTGGTGCCGTCCACATCATAGTCCCCGTACACCATCACCTTCTCTTCCGATTCGATGGCTGCCATGATCCGCTGGATGGCCACCTCCATATCCTTCATCAAAAAGGGGTCATGCAGGTTTTCCAGGTCGGGCCTGAAGAAATCCCTTGCATCATTAAAAGTGGTGATTCCGCGTTGTGTAAGAAGCTGGGCAAGGGGGCGTTCTATGCCCAGTGCCCGTGATAACTCATCCACATCTTCGTCGTTACCCGGTGCCTTTATAACCCAGTTTTTCTCCATGATGATCGTGCAATACGGCTGGCGTTCTCCCCCTCTGCCACTGCAAAATTAACATAATCTTTTTTATACCTTTGTGCCCAGAAAAAGAAAATCCACCATGCAGAATCCCGGTCTCAGCGAACAGCAGAAAATCAGGAGAGAAGCCCTGGAGCAGCTCAGGAACCTCGGGGTGAATCCATACCCGCCGGAGACATTTCAGATCACCCATACGGCTGCCCGGGTGAAGACCCTATTTGGCTCGGAAGAACCGGCCCTCAAAGATATCACCCTTGCCGGGAGAATCATGAGCCGGCGGATCATGGGCAATGCCTCTTTCGCAGAGATCCAGGACTCATCGGGCAGAATCCAGATCTATCTGCGAAGGGACGACATCTGTCCCGGAGAGGACAAAACCATGTACAATACGGTTTTCAAAAAACTGCTGGATATCGGGGACATTATCGGGATCCGCGGATTCGCCTTCCGGACCCAGGTGGGTGAAATTTCGGTGCACGTCAGTGAACTGGTGCTGCTCAGCAAATCGATCCGTCCGCTGCCCATCGTGAAGGAGGCCGAAGGCAAGGTATACGACGCGGTCACCGATCCCGAGTTCAGATACCGCCAGCGTTATGTGGACCTGATCGTCAATCCGGAAACCAGGGAGCTGTTCATTAAGCGGACCAAAATATATAATTCGTTGCGGGAACTGTTCAATTCCCGGGGATACCTGGAGGTGGAAACCCCGATCCTGCAGCCGATCCCGGGAGGAGCGGCGGCCAGGCCTTTCGTCACCCACCACAACACCCTGGATATTCCCCTCTACCTGCGCATCGCCGATGAGCTCTACCTGAAGAAACTGATCGTGGGGGGGTATGACGGGGTTTATGAATTCTCCAAAGACTTCAGGAACGAGGGGATGGACCGCTCCCACAACCCCGAATTCACCGTCATGGAGATCTATGTGGCCTACAAGGACTACCGCTGGATGATGGAGTTTACCGAAGAGATGATCGAGAAGGTAGCCCTGGACCTGCACGGGACCACCAGGGTCCAGGTGGGCGACCATGTGATCGATTTCAAACGGCCTTTCAGGAGGGTCACCATGCTGGAGGCGATCCGGGAGAGCACCGGATTTGACATATCGGGAATGGACGAACCGGGCCTGAGGAACGTGGCCGAAAACCTGGGTGTGGAGGTCGATCCCACCATGGGCAAAGGCAAGATCATCGATGCCATCTTCGGGGATAAGGCCGAACCCCATATGATCCAGCCCACTTTTGTGATCGATTACCCTGTGGAGATGTCACCGCTGTGTAAAAAGCACCGGGACAACCCGGAACTCACCGAGCGGTTCGAACTGATGGTCAACGGAAAGGAACTCTGCAATGCATACACCGAGCTGAACGATCCCGTTGACCAGCTGGAGCGCTTCCAGGAACAGATGAGGCTTTCGGAGAAGGGAGACGACGAGGCCATGTTCATCGATATGGACTTTGTCCGCGCACTGGAATACGGCATGCCCCCCACATCCGGCATGGGGCTGGGCATGGACCGGCTGGTCATGCTGATGACCAACCAGTCGAGCATCCAGGAGGTTCTGTTTTTCCCGCAGATGCGTCCGGAGGCGCCTTCGGCGAGTCGAAAGTCAAAAGTCGAAAGTCAAAAGAAGGAGTTGATGGGGCTGGGGGTGCCGGAGGAATGGGTGGAACCCCTGATGGCGCTGGGGTTCGACACGGCGGAGAAACTCAGGGCCGTTGAAAAGCCAGGGAAACTGGCCAATGACCTGAATGGCCACAAGAAAAAGAACAAACTGGACCTGCCCGGCCTGAGCCCCGAAACGGTGGCCGGATGGATCAACGCTTAGGGGATGGGCAAAAAAGCCCCCCCTGAGCATCCAAGCCCTGGCACGGTCAGCCAGACAACTGCATCCAATCCCTTTCTTTAACAACTTCTTAACCTCTCATTTTCAATGAAACAGCTGCTGACGATCGGACTGCTGATTCTGTCCAATTCGTTCATGACCATGGCATGGTACGGACACCTGAAATTCAATGAATGGAAATGGTTCAGTAAACTTGGCCTGATCTCTGTCATCCTGATCAGCTGGGGGCTGGCCCTGTTCGAATATTTCTTCCAGGTGCCTGCCAACAGGATAGGATTCAAAGGGAACGGGGGACCGTTCAGCCTGGTGGAGCTGAAGGTGATCCAGGAAGCTGTGACCCTGGTGGTCTTCACCCTCTTTACCCTGGTGGCCTTCAGGAACGAAACCCTCCGGATGAACCACATCATTGGTTTCTGTTTCCTGATCCTGGCCGTCTACTTTGTTTTTAAGAAGTGACACCAGTGACCAGAGCCTCTGATCATATTCAGGGGCTTTTTTGTACCTTGATATGATCATTGGTGACAAAGACAATGCATTAAACAAGGTATCATGAAGTACCGGGTACACCGCATCGATGTCAGTGCTGAAACGATGCAGGAGAAATTGGAGAATTTCCTCAGCAGGATGGGTGGAGAGCTGGTTTCGGTCATTCCAAACGTTCGCCCCACATTCCAGGGAATGGGAGCCACGGCAAAGATCGACTATATCCTTGTGGTCGAAAAATTGCAGTCCTCCTTCGCCTGAGCTGACTTGATCCTGAAGATGTTAAGCTAGAGCCGGGGGCCATAGCTGAATACCTCCTCAAGGGGCAGGCCGAACTCCCTGGCAATTTTGAATGCCAGCTCGAGGGAGGGGGAATAATTCCCCTTTTCAATGGCTACAATGGTTTGCCTTGATACGCCCACGGCATCGGCCAGTTCCTGCTGGGTCATCTCGTTCCGGTCAAAGCGCAGCCTGCGGATGTTGTTGGTGATGGTGTTTACGGACATATCAGCTCCCCTTCCTGTAATACCAGATCTGTGAAATATTCTCTATGAGCTCTGTGAACAGTCCCGCGAGAACAAATGCGATGAACACTCCGTAAACAGGCATTCCCACAGCCAGCAGCAATATGGTCAGGACCATGATCCCGGACAGGGCATAGTATGCGTTCCGTACCGATTTCAATCCGATCATTTTATCCCGTTCATCTTTCCTGGGAACGTTCTCTTCCCTGGTGAGGATGGCATTGATGATATGAAAAATGATCTGGATAACCACCCTGGTCACGATGGAGATCCCTACAAATATGAGCATCAGGATGCCCCAGGTCCTGTAGTCACCCGTTATATCGATGGCCCCCGTTGCATGTTTCTGATAGACGATCAAGGCAAACAATGCGGTGATGAGGATTCCACTGAATATGTTCACATAATTCTGTTTCTCGTGATAATGCATGATTTCCGTGATTAGTATGATATATATGACACCGTGTATACTTTATACGACTCAAAGTTAATTATATTTTACTTATTGTCAAGTATTATTTACATATTTTTTTATTATCTTGTTTTCATTCACGCTCCGGGAATGGCCATCATGCGCTGTCCTCCCGGAGCATTCAAACACAATCGCTGCTTATGAAGCCAGTATATCGTGGTTGCCTGTTCATTGGATTGGCATTCCATTTTGGGTGTAATCAGAATCCTGCACATCAGAATCACCAAGGTCATTTTCCGGATGCAGGGATCACATCGGACCATTACCGGCCTCCCGTTTTCGGGAACGACCTCCGGGTGGAAAAAGTCAAAGCGCTGGAACCAGCTATCAGCCGGCTGGTTGAAGAGTACAGGATCGCCCGTCATATCCCGGGTATTGCATGGGGAGTCGTAGTGGATGACAAGCTGGTCCTGGCTTCAGCCACCGGACTGGCAAATATTGAACAGCAACGGCCCGCAACCGCCGGGTCGGCATTCAGAATCGCTTCCATGACAAAGAGCTTTACTGCCATGGCCATTTTGAAGCTTCGGGATGAAGGGAAGCTCTCCCTGTCTGATCCGGCAGAAAGATATGTTCCCGAGATGTCACGGCTGGAATACCTGACTGCTGACTCCAAGCCGGTCACCATAGTGAACCTGCTGACCATGACTGCCGGATTTCCGGAGGACAATCCCTGGGGCGACCGCCAGCTGGATGAGCCAGACCGCATGCTGAAGGACCTGGTCGCGGGGGGACTCTCACTCTCCAATCCCGTATCCCAGAATTTCGAATACAGCAATACCGGTTATGCCCTCCTCGGGCTTGTCATTGGTGTGGTTTCTGGAATGCCCTACCAGGATTATATCAGGGAGCAGATCCTGCTGCCTCTGGGGATGGAAAACAGCTACTGGGAGCTGGACAGCGTGCCGGAGGATTTGCTGGTGCAGGGATACCGTTGGGAGGACGAACAATGGGAACCGGAGCCCATGCTGCATGACGGTTCCTTTGGTGCCATGGGGGGCCTGATCACCACACTGGAAGATTTCAGCAAGTACGTGGGATTCCATCTCTCTGCCTGGCCATCCAGGAGCGATCCCGAGTCCGGACCGGTAGGTCGAAGCACCCTGAGGGATATGCAGATACCCAGGGTTTGCCAGCTGGACCCCGGTGCCACTGGATGGGATCTTGAACCGTGTGCCCAGATGACGGGATACGGGTATGGATTGAGGATCACTGAGGATTGCCATGGGCTGAAGCTCGTCGGTCACGGGGGTGCCCTGCCTGGATTCGGAAGCAATTATGTGTTCTTCCCGGAATACGGCATCGGGCTTCTGGCCTTCTGCAACCTGACATACACCTCTCCATGGCCCCTTTTGCAGATCATCCGGACCCTGTTTGAATCCGGGGACCTTGAAAAAAGGGTGCTTCCGGTATCGGATATCCTCTCCAGGCGGCAACAGGAGATCTCCGAACTGATCCGGCACTGGGATCCCGGCCTTGAACAACGCATTCTGGCAGAAAACTTCTTTCTGGACCGGTCCCGGGACACAAGGATGTCTGAAATCCGGGAAATCCTGGAACAGGCGGGAACCATACTCGGGACCGGACCTGTGAGCCCTGAAAACCAGCTGAGGGGGACCTTTGACCTCAGGACGGAAAAGGGGAATATTGAGATCTACTTTACGCTGACGCCTGAAAAGGAGCCGAAAGTACAGCAGCTTGATGTCACCTTCCATCCTTCAGGATCGCAATAATCCTGTTGGAGGTCGGCTCAGATCCCGGCATACAGCTCAGCGTTGCGATAAAAGAATCCGGAGATCTTCGAATTCACGGATCTCATTCCAGCTCAGTCCTCCATGGACAAGCCTGGCCTGAACACCCAGTGAAGCCACCTCGGTGATATTCCTGTGTTCATCATCGAAAAAATACATCCTTTCAAACGGCTGGCCGCTGTCCCTGTGCAGGTACCGGAAATGCCGGACCTTGCTGCCCGGATAGATCTGGAGGTGCCTGAAATAATGCCCGATCCCGAAAAGATCAAGCAGCCTCCTGGCAATCGCGGGACTGTGGGTCCTGCTGGCCAGGGCCATGTCAATCCCCTTTTCATTCAGGTGATTCAGAATGGACCGCACCTCCGGATAGAGGGTGATCATGCGGCCATCTCCATCCCGGATATGCCCGTTCACCCGCTGATAGGGGGGCATGGTATGGTCGCACCAGGTCCCCCCCGCATCCCACAGGGTAAAATCAAGATCAAAGACGATCAGCATGCTGCTCCGGATAAGGATCAAGCTGCAAAACTAACAATATCCTTTACCGGATCACCACCATGATGTGCGCAATCAAATAAAATTTCGATATCTTTGTGGCCTCAGGGGCGTTAGCTCAGTCGGTTCAGAGCGCATGCTTCACACGCATGAGGTCACTGGTTCGAATCCAGTACGCCCCACTTCTACCATGAAATCTCGATTCCTATTACCCCTCCCCTTTCTGTTCCTGTCCCTTCTGATGGTTGGTTGCACCGGCCGCCGGTCAGGATCAGCAGGTGATTCCGTACCTGACAGCCGCCCCAACATCGTCTTTATCATGTCCGATGACCATGCCGCCCAGGCCATCACTGCCTACGGGGGAATCTATGACGAGCTGGCCCCGACGCCCCATATTGACCGGCTGGCGGAGGAGGGCATGCGCCTGGATAATGTATTCTGCACCAATGCCATCTGCGGGCCAAGCAGGGCATGCATCCTCACCGGGAAGTACAACCACATCAACGGGTATTACAAGAATGAAAGCGGCGGCAAATTCAACCCGGATCAGTGGACCTTTCCCGAGGAACTCCACAGGAACGGATACCAGACCGCACTGTTCGGCAAGTGGCACCTGGGCTCGGAGCCCCGGGGATTTGACTACTATAAATTTCACCAGGGGGGAGGCCAGCAGGGTTTCTACTGGGATCCGGTATACAATGAGAACGGAACCACGGTCAATGAAAAGGGATACGCCACCAACCTGACCACGGATTTTGCCCTTGAATGGCTAGAAACGGCAGTAGCAGCCGATAGGCCTTTCTGCCTGCTGCTGCAGTTCAAGGCGCCCCACCGGAACTGGGATCCGGACAGCATCTACCGGGACCTTTGGGAGGATACGGAGATGCCCTATCCGGAAACATTCAATGACGATTACAGGACAAGGGAGAAGACTGCAGGTGACACCGAAATGACCATGGACGACCTCAACAGGAGGGACATGAAGCTTGCTCCCCCGGAGGGGCTGACCGGAGCCGAACTGCAGCAATGGTATTCCTTCGGGAACAGCAGAAATGAAGTCGTTTATCCGGATCGAAGCCTGACCCCCGAGGAGAACAGGAGATGGAAATACCAGACCTACATCAAGGATTACCTGGCCTGTATCCGGTCCGTGGACGACAATGTGGGCCGCGTCCTCGATTTCCTGGACAAACACGGGCTGGCCGGGAATACCATGGTGATCTATACGGCTGACCAGGGATTCTACCTGGGTGAACACGGGTGGTTCGATAAAAGGTTCATCTACGAAGAGTCGCTGCGGATGCCCTTCCTGGTCAGGTATCCCGCAAAAATAGCTGCAGGCTCTGTCAACCGGGACATCATCACCAACATCGATTTTGCCCCGATGATCCTCGAAGCGGCGGGACTGGAAGCGCCCGGGGAGGTGCAGGGAACAAGCTTTTTCAGTAATCTGGAAGGCCGGACCCCAACTGAGTGGCGGCAATCCATGTACTACCACTATTACGAGTTCCCTTTCTGGCACCACGTCCAGCCCCATTACGGGATCAGGAACCAGCGCTATAAGCTCGTGCATTTCTATTACAACATCGATGTATGGGAATTTTACGACCTGGACACTGATCCCCACGAGCTGACCAACGCCATTGACAACCCCCGGTATGCCGGCGTCATCAGCCAGATGAAGGAGGATCTGCAACAGCTCATGGTCCATTACGGGAACGACAAACCGCTGGACGAATTCAGGGCCATAACCGACAGGGATTTCGGCGCGATTGAATAGGGGGAAAATGTTATTTTTGCCCCCTCACAGGAATCACACGGGATGCCCATTCATTTTACACGATCCCTTTCTGCCTTGGCATTTCTCAGCCTTTTCCTGATGGGCTGCGGAAGGGGAACGACCGCCGAAGACCGGGCCAGGCTGATGAAAGATGGCGACAGGCTGTTCCACCAGTATGCCTGCATCACCTGCCACTCACTTGACGGGAAAGAGGTGTATGGCCCCGCCCTCAACAACCTCTATATGAAAAAAGTGGAGGTGGTGCGGGGGGGAGACACCCTCACCCTGGTGGCCGACCGATCCTACCTCAGGAGGGCCATCGCCGATCCCAGGTACGAAGAGGTCAGGGGGTATGAAAGCAAAGACATGCCCGAAGTGCATATTTCCGGGGAAGAGATCGACCTGCTGGTGGACTATCTGATCCTCCTGGACACCGCTGCCGCCGCACCGGGAGACAGGCCCTGAATCCTTCAACCCTCCGTTAAATCTCTGTTAATCCCCCTGTTTATTTGGATTCATTCCAAATAATTATCGTAAGTTTTCAGGGACCATTCACTTCACTAACAAACAACCGACCATGGCACATTTGAACGAAAAACAACCTGAATTGCGGGAAGCCGTCAGGGTGGATCCGTCACATATTTTCGAGGTAGGAATGGGTTTCTGGGCTTCGAAAATATTGCTCACCGCAGTTAAACTGGAACTCTTCACCCACCTGGCACACCAGCCCCTTACAGGGAACCAGATCAAGCGGCGTCTCTGCCTCCATGAACGGGGAGTCTATGATTTTCTGGATTCCCTGGTGTCACTCGGATTTCTTGAAAGAAGCGGAGTCAAAGGAACGGCAGTCTACGCCAACTCGGCAGATGCCGGTCAGTTTCTGGACAAGAACAAGCTATCCTACATCGGCGGCATCCTGGAGATGGCCAACAACAGGCTCTACCCCTTCTGGAATTTCCTGGAGGAAGGACTTAAAAAAGGGACCCCCCAGAATGAAGCCAGGCTGGGAGAGGCGGCATTTTTCGAAAAAATCTATGCGGATCCGGACCGTACCCGGGAATTTGTGAATGCAATGAGCGGTGCCCAGATGGGCAATTTTGTGGCCTTTGCCCACAAATTCGATTTTTCACGCTACCAGACGCTCTGTGACGTGGGAGGAGCCGGTGCGCAGTTATCCGCACAGGTGGTCACCCACAATCCCCACATGCGCTGCATCTCATTTGATCTTCCGCCGGTAAGTCCCATTGCACTGGAAAACGTGAGCATCATGGGGGTGGCCAACAAGGTGAGGATCGTGACCGGCGATTTCTTCAAAGATCCCCTGCCACCCGCCGACGTCATCACCATGGGGAACATCCTTCACGACTGGGGCCTCCCGGACAAGAAGATGCTCATCGGAAAAGCCTGGGATGCATTGCCTGCAGGCGGCGCACTGGTTGTGATCGAGAATATCATCGATGACGAAAGGCGGAAAAACAGTTTCGGGCTGATGATGTCCCTGAATATGCTCATCGAAACCACCGAAGGATTCGATTTTTCCGCATCAGATTTTGAAGGGTGGGCCCGGGAGGCCGGATTCAGGGATGTGTACAGCATGGAACTCACAGGACCGTCCAGTGCGGTGATCGCCATCAAATGACCG
>CAZNSZ010000003.1:0-23292 GCA_964575865.1 uncultured Bacteroides sp.
TCCCCAGGGTAATGACCTGTTCGTCACTGCACCGGACAGGCATCGGTGAAGTGTATGAATTGCTGGAAGGGTATTATGAACGGTTCAGAAAGGACGGAACCCTGGAAAAGAGGAGATCGGAACAGACCAGGTACTGGCTGTATGAAGCGATCCGCAACGGGATCTTCGACCTGGTGTTCAGGGATCCGGAAATGAAAGCGCTGCTTGACCGCTACGAACAGGACGTCTCCAGGGGGGCAATGACCTCCCATGCGGCTGCCGGATCCATCCTGAAAACATTCAAAACAACCAACAAACCCTCATAATCCTTTTTCTTACTGAACAATAAATTGTATTATTGCCCCCACAAAATAAACAGAGCATGATGCATAGAATCAATTATCTGCTGGTTGCCCTTCTGATGCTGGGGGCATGCAGCCAGCCCGAAGAGAAATACACGCTGAATGTGGCACTTGAAGGTGCAGATGGCAAGTGGGTGAAGCTTATGGCCAGGGAAGGAAGGGATTACGTAACAGTTGATTCAGCCAAGGCAGAGGCTGGTGCTCCGGCGCAATTGTCAGGTACCATTGACGGGATCCGAAACATGTACCTCACGGTGGACGGAGAACAGGGATCCATTCAGCTGCTGATGGAGAATAAGAGTTATGAGATCAGCGGGACCCTGACCGATCCATTGATCAATACCGACAGCAAAGCGCAGCAGGATCTGAACCTCTACAACCAGGGCTCGAAACCGCTCATGGAAAAAATGGATGGGATCAGGCAGCAGCTGATCGCCCAGCAGCAAGCAGGGAGCGGAACAAACAGCGACAGCCTCCGGGACGTCTATTATGCACTCTACGACCAGCTGGACGGTTACGATTCGACCTACATCGCCGGGAATCCGGACTCTTATGCCACCGTGCTGGCACTTCGGGGAACCTTCTATCAATATGATGCCGACGGACTTGAGGTGCAGCTCACCCGGCTCGATCCGGCTCTCCATCAAATGGAGGAGTATCAGTTCATGGCCAACAAGCTTGAGCGGCTCAAGGCGGTAAAGGTGGGTCAGCCCTTTACCGATTTCGGGCTGGAGACCCCTGAAGGAACCATGCTGAAGGTCTCCGACGTGCACAACGGGAATGTCCTGCTGATCGATTTCTGGGCCAGCTGGTGCGGACCCTGCCGGCGGGCCAATCCCGAACTGGTGCAGATCTATAACGACTACAGTGACCGCGGATTCACCATCCTGGGGGTATCACTCGACCGGGACAGCGCCAGCTGGGTGAAGGCCATTGCGGACGACCAGCTCACCTGGTCACACATATCCGACCTGAAATACTGGGATTCCGAAGGGGCCGAACTCTACGGGGTATCTGCCATCCCTCATGCAGTACTCATCGACCGGGAAGGGATCATCTCAGCCAAGAACCTCCACGGGGAGGAACTGCGGCAGGCGATTGAAGAATTATTGTGAGTGGTTAGGGGTTAAAGGTTAGAATAAGTCGAAAGCCGCCAGCCTGCGGCTGGCTAGTCGAATGTCTAAAGTCAAAAGTCGAAAGCAAGTCCAGAGTCAACCCTTGACTTTACAGACTTTACAGACTTTACAGACTTTACGGACTTATCAAGTTTTGGAGACCTCGCCCTTCACCCAGAGGATCATCTTGCTCTTCTTGGGATCGTTGGTAATGATCGTTACAGTCTTGTTCTGGTTCCCCACCTTTCCGGCAGAGTTGAAGACCGTTTTGATGTTCACCGATTCCCCGGGTGCGATGACCTGCTTGTCGGGTTGTACCGCCGTACATCCGCATGAGGCGGAGACTTTCCTGATCACCAGGTCCGATTTTCCTTCGTTGGTCAGCACATAAGTGTGCTCTACCTTCTCACCCTGGTTGATGGTCCCGAATTTGAATTCCGGATCGTCCACTTTCAGGACAGGAGCATTGGCCAGCTCTTGCGGCGACAGCGAGGAAAAGTCCTCCTCGATGTTGGCACTGACCACCAGGGCATAATTGCGGTCGGACGTGCCGTTGATCTTCAGCCCCATCCGGTCGATCACAAATCCCCAGTCCTTGCGGGCAGGCACATTGTAATCGGCCACCAGCATCCCTTTCTCCCCGGGTTTCAGGGTGGAAGGCTCTGCCCTCAGCGAAATGTAGGAAGGTACCCGTTCAAACTCCAGTTTCAGCGGTGCTTCCGAGGTATTGATGATCTCCAGGCTTTTCTCGGGTTTGGCGGTACTGACCACATTCCCGAAGGCCAGGTGATTCGATTTCAGCCGCAGCGGCCCCATGGAATAGCGGTAATCATCCTCTATGGTACGGGGCTTCGGGACCACCTCACCGACGATGGTGAGCCGTGCATTACCCGGATTTGAATTGGAATAGACGGTGATGTATTTCCGGAACGATCCGGGCCGGCCGGCCGGGTTGTAGGTGGCAGCCACGAATCCTTTTCCCCCCGGAGGGATCGGCTCACGGCTCCAGTCAGGCGCGGTACAGCCGCAGGATGCAGTCACGTTCTGAACGATCAGCGTACTTCCTCCCGAGTTAACAAATTCGAACCTGTAGGTCACCTTTCCATCCGTCTCCTGAAAGGTGCCGAAATCATGCTCGGTCTTAACAAATGCGATTTTCGGTTCCACCGTCTGGGCCAGAACCGGCATCAGAATCCCAAGCAAACAAACGCTCCACACCATTCGTTTCATAACCAATAACTTTAATGTGTCAGTTCATAGAACTGCCCTGTTATACAATTTGACTATAAAATTAACGATAATTATCCATAAATAGTTGCATAATTTTTGAAGGGGTTACGGTTGATCCGGCTACTCCCTGCCCGGGAAAGTGATACGGCAGGGGTTCCGTCCGGAAATTGAACCCTATTATGGTGAATTATGTTTACTTTTAGGCCGTATTGGGAGGCATGAGTAGCAAAAGGCACATAGGGATCCTGATCCTGCTGATGACGGCATCACTGGCCGCCAGTGCCCAGTTTTACAACGGGATGCAGATGAATTTCGGAAAAAACCGGGTGCAGTTCAACGACCGGTACTGGAAATTCTACCGCTTCGACCGTTTCGATGTCTATTCCTACGAGAACGGAACTGACCTCTCCCTTTATGTGGCCGATTTTGTGGAAAAGGAGCTGGCGCTCATCGAAAGGTTTTTCGATTACGACATCGAGAGACGGCTCATTTTCCTTACTTATAACAAGATGTCGGATTTCCGTCAGAGCAATATCGGGCTGGTATCCGAAGACGAGGAGTACAACATCGGTGGGACCACCCAGATCATTCAGAACAAGGTATTCCTCTATTTTGACGGGGACCATGTGGAATTCGAGCGCCAGATCAGGGCTGCGGTAGCCGAAGTGCTGCTCACAGAAATGATGTTCGGAAACGGTCTGCGGGACAACCTGACCAACAGCACCATGATCAACCTGCCGGAATGGTACCTGGAGGGACTGATCTCCTTCGTTTCCAATCCCTGGGACTATGAGCTTGAGAACAGGGTGAAGGATGGGATCGTTTCAGGGAAATACAAAAAATTCGTCAATCTTCAGGACGAGGATGCCCGTTATGCCGGACACTCTTTCTGGAAATACATCGCGGACATGTACGGGGCCAGTATCATCCCTCAGATCCTGTATATCACCAAGATCAACAAGAATGCGGAGAGCGGGTTCCATTATGTCCTTGGAAGCAAGCTGAAACAGCTCTCCCTTGACTGGACCGCTTACTACCTGGGGCTTTATACCTCCACCGAGGAACAGGCGGAGCTTCCGGATGAAGGGCAGATCCTGAAGCGCCCCAACAAACGCAGGGTCTACCAGAACATCAAGATCAGTCCCGACGGAAAGCACGTGGCCTATGTGACCAACCAGAAAGGGCAGTACAAAATCTGGATCCACCATGAGGAGACCGAAAAACAGAACCGGATATACAAACGCGGACAGAAGCTGGACCAGATCAATGATTACTCCTTCCCCGTGCTGGCCTGGCACCCCACCTCCGGGATCCTCGGTTTTGTAACCGAAGAGAAGGGATTCCTGAAAATCCATTTCTACAACCTGGAAACCCGGGACCTGACCACAAGGAACCTGCTCTATTTTGAAAAGATCCTCGACTTCAGCTTCTCCCCCGATTCCCGGAAGCTGGTCTTCTCGGCGGTGGTCGACGGACAGACCGACATCTGGGTGCATGACATCGCCTCATCCACCAACGAACGGGTCACCAACGACCTGGCGGATGATTTTCATCCCCGGTTCATCAACCACATGGACAACATCTCCTTTGTCTCGAACAGGCGCATCGACACCCTGTTCCTTGATGGGGATCCGGAGAACAACACCACCACGGCATTTGCTGTCTATGTGTACGATTATGCCAGGAAAGACCAGGTGTTGCAGAAGATCTCCGAGGGGAACTACATCAACCATTACCAGCCGCTCTCCCCGGCACGCAATGAGTTCTTTTACCTGAGCGACAAGAACGGGATTATCAACCGCTACTTCGCCAAATACGACAGCACCATCAGCCTGGTGGATACCACGGTCCATTACCGCTATTTCGCCAACAGTTTCCCCCTTACCAACTACAAAAGGAACATCCTTTCGCACGACATCAATACCGAAACCGAGGAAATCGCGGAGATAGTTTACAATGAAGGAAGGTACCACATGTACCTCTATCCCATGGAGATGGACCGGGAATACGGAGATGAGCTGGACCCCACCGAATACAGAGACCGGCACGTGGAGCGGCTGGTACAGGAAGATTCGGTACACCATATCCAGAAAAAGGTGGTGTCCATGAAGGACATCGCCAACAACAGGCTGGTGGTGGACGGCGATACCATTGCGTTCCAGGAGTTCCGGATCGACATCAACAACTACATCTTTGAACGGGAGAAACTCAACTATTACAACAACCAGCTGGCCAGCAGGAACCTGAACCTGGTGCTGGATTCGGGAAGGAACGAGAACCTGATGTACATCGATTACAACACCGCTTTCTATCCCAACCTGCTGGTCAACCAGATCGACTTCAGTTTCCTGAATTCCTCCTACCAGGCATTTACAGGCGGCGCATTCTATTACAATCCGGGGCTGAACCTGCTCTTCAAAGTGGGGGCCAACGACCTGTTCGAGGATTACCGGCTGATCGGGGGGGTCCGGTTTGCCACCGATTTCGACAGCAACGAATACCTGCTCAGTTTCGAGAACCTGAAAAAACGGCTGGACAAACAGCTGGTGTTCCACAGGCAGGTATTTAAGAATTATACCTCCGACTCAGATTCCTACCAGCCTAACATCAAGACCTTTACCCATGAACTGCTGGGATCCCTGAAATGGCCGCTGAACCAGACGCTGGCCGTGAAGGGGACCGCCTCTTTCCGCCATGACAATACGGTTTTTCTGTCGGTGGATCTCACAAACCTCAATGAACCCAATATCGTCAAGGTGTGGGGCGGATTGAAAGGAGAATTAATCTTCGACAATACCCGGATCCTGGGCATCAACCTGCGGACCGGAACACGCTTCAAGATCTTCGGGGAAGCGTACCGGCAGATCAATGCTGCCAAATCGGACCTGTTTGTGGTTGGAGGGGACTTCAGGCACTACACCCGGATCCACCGTTCACTCATCTGGGCCAACCGGTTTGCCGCCAGCGGTTCTTTCGGGAGAAGCCCGCTGATCTATTACCTGGGCAGCGTGGATAACTGGATGAACCTGTTCCAGTCAAGGGTCCCCACCTTCGACCGCTCGGTGGCCATCGATTATACCAAGAATTATGCATACCAGGCACTGGCCACCAACCTGAGGGGTTTTTCCCAGAACATCAGGAACGGTAGTCACTTTGCGGTCTTTAACACGGAGCTTCGCTGGCCCATCTTCAGGTACCTGGCCGGTCACCCCCTCGCCTCCGGGTTCCTCAACAATTTCCAGGTGGTGGGATTCGCCGATGTGGGGGCAGCCTGGAGCGGGCTGCACCCCTTTACCGAGGATAACGCATGGGACAGGGAGGTGATCACCAATGGCCCCATGACCATCACCCTGGATGCCAACCGCGACCCCATTGTGGCCGGTTACGGGGTGGGCGTGCGAAGCAAACTGCTGGGGTACTTCATCCGCCTCGACTGGGCCTGGGGTGTCGAAAACATGCAGGTTCAGCCCCGCATGTTCTACCTTTCACTGAGCCTGGATTTCTAACCCTGACGAAACACAGAGCGATCCGACCCATGGAACTTGCCATCCACATCCAGCAGCTGATTACCCCTACATTGATGGAGGAGGTAACCGGAATCAGAAGGCACCTACACAGCCATCCCGAGCTTTCCTTCCAGGAGAAAGAAACCTCCGCCTATATCAGGGGCCTGCTGGACAGCTGGGGGATCCCTTTCCGCTTCCCTCTGGTGGAGACCGGCCTGGTGGCATGGATCGAAGGGAAGCAGAAGGGTCGGACCATCGCCCTGCGTACCGACATGGATGCCCTTCCGCTGAATGAAGAAACAGACCTCCCTTTCAGGTCCCGTCAGCCCGGGGTCATGCACGCCTGCGGACACGATGTCCACATGGCTTCCATGCTGGGGACCATCCGGGTGCTCGATCAGCTCAGGGACCGGATCGCCGGTGACATCCTTTTTGTATTTCAGCCCGGTGAAGAGAAGGTCCCGGGAGGGGCGAAGCTGATGCTTGAGGAGGGGATCTTCAGGGATAAGGTACCCGATCTGATCATCGCACAGCATGTGATGCCGGACATGGATGCCGGGAAGGTGGGATTCAAACCGGGGGTCTACATGGCCTCCAGCGACGAGATCTACCTCACGGTCCGGGGGAAAGGGGGGCACGGAGCATTGCCCAGGAACATAGCGGATCCCGTCCTGATGGCCTCACACATCCTGATCTCGCTTCAGCAGGAGATCCACCGCAAGGCCCCCAGCGATACACCGACGGTGCTTTCTTTCGGGAAGGTGACCGCCGACGGTGCGGTGAATGTGATCCCTGACCATGTCACACTGGAAGGGACCTTCCGGACCATGAACGAGCCCTGGCGCAGCGAGGCCCACGAATTGATCAGGAGGATTGCGGAGGGGATCGCCTCCAGCATGGGGGGATCGTGCGAAGTGGAAATCAGGCATGGGTATCCGGTGTTGACCAACCATGAAGGGATCACCCGGGCTGCGCAGGGGATCGCCACACGGATGCTCGGACCGGAAAACGTGGAAGAGATGGGGATCCGGATGACCGCAGAGGATTTCGCCTGGTTCACCCAGTCGATCCCGGGCATGCTGTATCGCCTGGGGGTGAAGGCTCCTGGATCATCCTTGGTCTACCCCCTCCATACGGCAGGATTCAGGGTGGACGAATCTGCCCTCAGGACAGGGGTTTCACTGATGTCTCTCCTCACCATAGAACTCCTCCAAATTGCACCTTTTGATAATTAATCTTCCTGCCGGGATTGCAATAAAAAAAATTGCCATTAAATTTGCCGGGTAAGAATTTAAATCGAATCAGATATGGCTTACGTAATTTCAGATGACTGCACGGCATGCGGTACATGTATCGATGAGTGCCCGGTTGAAGCGATCAGCGAAGGTGACATCTATGTCATTGACCCGGATCTTTGTACCGACTGCGGTGCCTGCGCGGATGTATGTCCGGTTGAAGCGATCAGCCCTGAATAGGTTGCCGGTTTTCACCGAACGAATATCAGACCGCCCGTGATGGGCGGTCTTTTTTTTATCCTAAAAATCATAACTTTGGGTGAATGAGGCTGAGAAAGAAAATATTCGCCGTTATTTTCGGTACGGACACGCCGGCTGGAAAAACCTTCGATGTGATCCTGCTCTGGATGATCATCATCAGCGTGACCATCGTAATCCTCGAAAGTGTCTCCAGCCTTCGTGATACCCACCAGCCTTTTTTTACGGCCACCGAATGGTTCTTCACACTGCTCTTCTCGGTAGAATATCTTCTCCGCATCTACAGTGCCCCCCGTCCCTGGAGGTACATCACCAGTTTTTACGGGATCATTGACCTGCTGGCCATTCTACCCACCTACCTGGGCCTGTTTTTCGACCAGGCTACCTTTTTACTCACCATCAGGGCCCTTCGCCTCCTCAGAATGTTCCGGATCTTCAAGCTCGGAAGGTACCTGAAAGAGGCATCTGTGCTGATCAGGGCACTCCAGTCCAGCATGTACAAGATCGTGGTGTTTTTCGGCGTGGTCCTGACCCTGGTGTTGATCCTGGGCTCCCTCCTTTACCTGATCGAGGGAGAGGAAAACGGCTTCACCTCCATCCCCCAGAGTGTATACTGGGCCATTGTCACCATCACCACAGTAGGATACGGGGACATCGCCCCCGCAACGGTCCTGGGTAAATTGCTGGCTTCGGTGGCCATGCTCACCGGGTACTCCATCATCGCGGTCCCCACCGGGATCATCTCCATGGAACTGGGAAGGGCCGCAAGGAGCGGAGAGAAGTCCACGCCCAGGAGTTGTGTGGAGTGCGGACAGGGCAAACACGATCCCGATGCAGCTTATTGCAAAATTTGCGGTACACAATTACCATCATGAAAACTACCTGTTTGTTGCTGACATTAATGCTCTTGGGCTCCTCGCTGAGCGGTCAGGAAGGTTCATTCACCATGGATCCTCCTTCTCCGTCGGTCATTGCCCGCATCAGCCTGATTTCCCCAAAAATAATAGCCGAATTTGCCCCGTCGGATGTGTTCACCCTGACCACAGGATTCTGGGTACGCGCTTCTTTCTATTCAGAAAACCCGCAGGGGGATCTGGTGTATCAACCGAGGTTCTCTCCCAGCATCACCCTGGAGCCGAAGTATTATTTCAATCTTGAACAGCGCGCAGCCAGGGGGAAGCGGACCGACTACTATTCCGGATGGTACCTGGGGGCTCCATTTATACTGGAGTTTCCCGACATCAGGTTCACCATTGGAGGGGTAATCGGTTTTCAGCGAACCCTGGGCAATAGGTGGTACTGGAACATCAGTTTCGGTCCCGGCATCACGTACAGCGAATCACGGTTTCACCTGGACGGCGCCGGTGATTTCGGGCTGGGGATCATCCTGAACAGGATGCCTCCCCGCGGAGTTGACCGATAAAAGGTTATATTTGACTCTCGCAAAAACCCAAAAACCCATCACAATGAAACCCACTGTCAGAATCGGCATGCTGTGTGCTGCAGCTTTCTTTCTGCTCACCACCGGATGCGGTCCCAGATACACCCTTGAAGAGAAGGAGGGGTACACCCTGGTGCACAACCGCGGCGGACAAACCATCGGATACAGTCCCTCCTCGGGAGTCACCCTGGTAGAGGAACGGGGCTTTGCGTTCAAGGACCTCAACCGGAACGGCGTGCTCGATCCCTACGAGGACTGGCGGATCCCGACGGAGAAAAGGATCGGTGACCTGGTCACCCGAATGTCCGTGGAGCAGATCGCCGGCCTGATGCTGTACAGCTCCCACCAGGCCATCCCGGCAGGGGGCAGGGGGAGGTTCGGCGCCACCTACGGGGGAAAACCCTTCAACGAGAGCGGCGCTGCACCCGAAGATCTTTCCGATGACCAGAAGCGCTTCCTCACCGAGGACCACCTGAGGCATGTTCTGATCACCTCTGTACAGAGCCCTGAAGTTGCCGCCCGCTGGAACAACCATGCCCAGCGGCTGGTGGAGGGGACCGGCCTGGGAATTCCTGTGAATACCAGTTCAGATCCCCGACACGGAAGTGATTCCTATGCGGAGTACAATGCCGGCGCTGGCGGGGAGATCTCCATGTGGCCGGGTACGCTTGGGATCGCAGCCACCTTCGATCCGGGTCTGATGAAACAGTTCGGGGAGATCGCCTCGGTGGAATACCGGGCACTGGGGATCGCCACCTCCCTTTCCCCGCAGATCGACCTGGCCACGGAACCCAGGTGGAGCCGGTTCGACGGGACCATGGGTGAGGATCCGGACCTGGCCACCGATATGGCTCGTGCCTACGTGGACGGATTCCAGACGTCCGAAGGGGAGGCCGCCATTGAAAACGGATGGGGCTATCACTCGGTGAATGCCATGGTGAAGCACTGGCCGGGAGGAGGTCCCGAGGAGGGAGGCCGCGACGGTCATTTCGGATACGGGGCGTATGCCGTTTATCCGGGAGGAAGGCTGGAGGATCACCTTCAGCCATTTACCGAGGGGGCCTTCAAGCTGGATGGGCCCACCGGGATGGCCTCGGCCGTGATGCCCTATTATACCATCTCCGTCGGGGTGGACCAAACCTATGGTGAACAGGTGGGCAATGCATACAACCGGTATATCATCCAGGACCTGCTCAGGGACAAATACGGATACGAGGGTGTCGTCTGCACTGACTGGGGCGTCACCGGGGATGTGGAAACGGTGGACGAATTCGCGGGGAAGAGCTGGGGTGCGGAGACACTCAGTGTGGCCGAACGCCATTACCTGGTCATCCGGGCGGGCTGTGATCAGTTCGGAGGGAACAACGACATGGGCCCCGTAATGGAGGCATACCGGATGGGCGTCTCAGAACTGGGTGAGAAGGAGATGAGGGAAAGGTTCGAGTTGTCGGCCCGCAGGCTCCTTAGGAACATCTTCAGGGTGGGGCTCTTCGAGAATCCTTACCTGGATCCTGAAGAGACCGCCCGGACCGTTGGCAATCCTGAGTTTATGAAGGCAGGGTACGAAGCACAGTTAAGGTCTGTCGTTATGCTCAAGAACCACCGGGGGATCCTGCCGGTGGAAAATCTGTTGAAGGTATACATCCCGCAGCGGTATATCGCACCGGGAAGCAACTGGTTCGGTATGCAAACCCCGGAAAGGTGGGAGGACGCATTCAGCGCGGCCATCGTGGATAACTACTTCGAAATCGTGGACAACCCCGGTGAGGCAGACCTTGCACTGGTGGGAATCCAGAGTCCGGATGGTGGTACGGGGTACGACGGGGGGGACCAGGAGAAGGGAGGCAACGGATATGTGCCCATCTCCCTGCAGTACAGCCCCTACACTGCTGAAACCGCCAGAGATCCCTCCATTGCCGGGGGCAGCCCCTTTGAGTCCTTTACCAACCGCACCTACAGGGATAAAACCGTGACCACCCGGAACAGCTATGACCTGACCATGGTACAGGAAGCCAGGGAAGCCATGGGCGAAAAGCCGGTGATTGTGGTGATCGATGTATCAAAACCAATGATATTCAGCGAAATAGAACCCCTTGCAGACGCCATTCTGATCCATATGGGCGTCCAGGACCAGGCGCTGATGGAGCTGCTGACAGGGAGTGCGGAGCCATCGGGACTGCTGCCGTTCCAGATGCCTGCCGGTATGAAAACCGTGGAATCACAATACGAGGATACACCCAGGGACATGACTTGCTATACCGATGCCGACGGGAACATGTACGATTTCGCGTTTGGACTCAACTGGGCGGGAGTGATCAGTGACGAAAGGGTAACCACTTACAGGTAGCCTGATGACATCGGAGCAAGGCGGTTCCAGGAAACTGATCCTGTTTCTGATCATCGTTACATCCTTCATCAATCCCTTCCTGGGGGCCGCCATCAACATCGCCCTCCCCGCGATCGCAGGCGATCTCTCCATGGGAACCGTTGGAATGAGCTGGGTGGCCATGGCCTTCCTGCTTTCATCGGCCACATTCCTGGTCCCCCTGGGAAAGCTGGCCGATATACGGGGAAGAAGGATCGTCTTCCTGACAGGCAATGTGATCATCGCCATCACTTCCCTGGGGTGTGCCCTTGCCAGCTCCGGCGCCATGCTGATCATCGCAAGGGTTTTCCAGGGGATCGGAAGCGCCATGGTGTTCGGCACGGGGATGGCCATCATCACATCGGTATACCCCCCGGGCGAGCGGGGTAAGGCCATCGGTATAGCGGTCACCTCGGTATACATCGGACTCTCTCTGGCACCGGTGCTGGGCGGGTTGCTCACCCAGTACCTGGGATGGAGAAGCATCTTCTACATCACCATCCCCTTCGAGGTAATGGTGGCCTGGATCACCTGGAGGTATGTCCGCCAGGAGTGGGCCGATGCCGGCGGGGAACGGTTCGACCTGAGGGGATCGCTGGTTTACCTGGTCTCCATGTCTGCATTCATGTTCGGATTCTCAAAACTGCCGGGAACGGTCCCTGTCCTCCTTGTAGCGGCAGGACTCTCCGGGATTGTCCTGTTCGTGATGATGGAGTTGAGGACGGAATACCCGGTGTTCAACATGGCCCTGTTCACCTCCAACAGGCTGTTCGCATTTTCAAACCTGGCTGCCCTGATCAATTATGCCACCACCTTCGCCATCACCTTCCTGCTGAGCCTCTACCTCCAGGTGGTCCTGGGCATGGCCCCCAGGGATGCCGGGATGGTCCTGGTCACCCAGCCTGCCACCATGGCCCTGGTGGCCTCCCTTTCGGGTAAAATGTCGGACCGGTACGATCCCCGCATCCTCTCCTCCACGGGCATGGCGGTTATCGTGGGGGGACTGGTCCTTCTTTCCTTCCTTTCCGGCGAGACCGGGATCCCCTACCTGGTACTGAACCTGGTGGTGGTCGGATTCGGATTCGGGCTTTTTTCCTCGCCCAACACCAATGCGATCATGAGCTCTGTCAGCAAGCGTCACCTGGGAGTGGCTTCCGCTACGGTGGGCACCATGCGGCTTACGGGTCAGATGATCAGCATGGGAATCGCCACCCTGATCCTGCAGGTATTCATTGGCAACAGGCAGTTAACTGCCGTCCTGGCCCCGGAATTCATGTCTGGAATGAAAACCACCTTCCTCATATTTGTGGTGCTCTGCACGGGAGGGGTGTTCGCGTCACTGGCGCGGGGCAGATCCCGGAAGGTCTGAACCCCGGGCAGGGAAGACCTCAGGGGTTGTATCGGGACAACCTGAGCATCTCCTGGTAATCCCGCCGGGCCATCACTTCGGTGAATGTGAGCCTGGGCTGGCGCTCCGCAAATGCCCTGACAATCTGTAATCCCTGCCAGACAGCCGCACGGCCGGGCGACTCCGTTGTATAGTAGCTGGTGTGGGGGGCATCCTCGATCAGCTTGCGGATCACCAGCGGATCACTGGAGAATAACAGCTTCTCTTCCACCAAATGGGTCCACATCTGTTCTTCGTTGTTGATGCACCAGCGGAGCTGATCCTGCGTAAACCCCAGCTTCAACCCGTCATCCATACCAGGGAACATCCCGTCGAGGAAATAGTAGAGCAACCCCTGGTGGATCATCCGGGTAAGTACATTATCCACCGAATCGTTGAAGGGGAATAGCCGGGTGGCCCATGCGAACATGACATCCACGGGGATCCGTTCGGGGCTTTTTTTGCGGGCAAGGTAACGGGGAGTCCCCATCTGTGCGTAATAGTCGCAGTCGCTGCCCAGGTACTGGTCCAGTCCCACCCCAACGAAACGCCCGACCGTGAACAATCCCTGGTTGAAACGGCTCACGTAGCCGATGACCCTCGGCAGCAGCGAGTCGGGGTAATGGTAGAGGTAATGCCTGAATCCGCCTGTCAGCTGTGCATTGATCCCTTCCATGGAGCTGAATATCCTGTCGGTGTATTCATAAACCTCGCGGTTGACCGGGTCATGGATGAACATGGACAGGTAGCCGGGATAACGCCTGGATGAAGCCTGGCCGATATTGATCACGTGCACGTTGAATACATCAAAGAAATCACCATAGGCATCATAAAAATAGCCGATGGCCGCATCGATGGTGTCGGCAGACATCCCGAACACCTCCCGGTCAAACCGCTCCACCTCCACCCTGGCTTCGATGCCCGATACGTTCACATCCAGCCGGGACCGGTTGCACCCTGCCGTGGTTGCCGCAAGCAGCACCAGAAAAAAAAGGAACCATGGAAGAGGTCTCGTCATAAGTTGTAAATTTGATCCCCTGAGAAGAGGACAAAATTAACGATTATGTGACTAACATGACAAAAATGAGGCAAATCATTCCGGCACTGCTGTTTCTGTGGGGGATCGCTCCGCTGGCCGGCCAGACCCAGGTGAAAATGAGCGTGCATGCGAGTCCGCAGATCACCTGGTTAAGTTCAGACGAGAAGGAGGTTGATCCGGACGGATCGAGGTTCCACATGCAAACCGGTCTGAACGCGGACCTGTTCTTTCAGGACCACTATGCCCTCAGCCTGGGCTTCGGGCTCAACAACCTGGGGGGCTCGCTCCTGTATGCGGATTCCACCCTGTTTGTTTCCAAGGAGGACTCCATCTATGTAATGCCAGGCCAGTCGGTCAGACACAAGCTGCAGTACCTGGACTTTCCCGTGGGTCTGAAACTGAAAACCGAGGAACTCGGCTATACCACCTTTTACCTGCAGCTGGGATTCAATCCCATGATCAACATCAATGCCACCGGGATCTCGGAAGACGGGACCCTGGACGATGAAAACATCCGCGAAACAACCCGCCTGTTCTGTTTGGGCTATCATGCCGGACTGGGGGTGGAATACCGGCTCGGGGGGAATACGGCCCTGGTGGGAGGATTGCGCTGGAGTGCCGGGCTGACCGATGTGACCGACAATGACAGGGCCAATGTGAGCCTCAGGTCCTTATCGCTTCACCTGGGGATCCTTTTTTAGCGGCCATGAAAATTGCCCTGGCTCAGCTGAACTTCCTGATCGGCGATTTTGAGGGAAACCTTCAAAAGATGGCCGGAGCAGTGGGCGATGCGGTCCGGCGTGGTGCGGAGATGGTGGTTTTTTCAGAACTCTCCGTCTGCGGTTATCCCCCGCTGGATCTGCTGGAGCGCGAGGAATTCGTAGCCTCCTGCAACCGCGCCCTGCTCGAGCTGGCCACCCGCATCGATCCTTCGGTGGGAGTGCTGGCGGGTGCCCCTGAATACAATCCCCACCCGGAGGGAAAGCTGCTGTTCAATGCCGCCTTTTTCCTCCATGGAGGAAAGGTGGAACAGGTGTTCAGGAAATCGCTGCTGCCCACCTACGATATTTTCGACGAGTACAGGTACTTCGAGCCCAACACGGAATTCAGGCTCCTCTCCTTCAGGGGGATCTCTTTTGCGGTGACCATCTGTGAGGACCTGTGGGACGAACAACCGTTTGAAGGCGCCTTTTCGCGGAGCAGGCTCTACACCCTGAATCCCCTGGAAAAGCTGATGGAACTGGGGCCCGATGTGGTGATCAATATGGCCGCCTCCCCATTTTCGCACAGGAAAATGAAGGTCAAACAGGAGATCTTTACAGGCAAGGCACGCCGCTACGGGATCCCGGTAATCTACTGCAACCAGGTGGGTGCACAGACCGAACTGATCTTTGAAGGGGGATCACTGGCCATTAACAGGGAAGGAGAAATCGTGAAAAAATGGGATTACTTCAGTGAGGAGGTGGCCGTGGTGGAGCTGGAGACACTGCAACAGAGTGCTCCTCTTTCAACCAGCCATGAGCTCCCCGACCGGATCCCCATGATCTTCGAAGCACTGGTGTGCGGCATCGCCGATTACTTTGGCAAACTTGGCTTTGAGAAGGCCACACTGGGCCTCTCGGGAGGGATCGATTCGGCGGTGACCCTTGTGCTTGCCGCCCAGGCCCTGGGACCTGAAAACCTCCATGTACTGCTGCTGCCTTCCCAGTACTCTTCCGCGCACAGCATCACCGATTCGGTCGCCCTGGCCGATAACCTGGGGGTCAGGTACGATATCCTGTCCATCGAACAGGTGTTCGCGGAGTTCCGTTCCACACTTACCCCGGTTTTCAGCGGGCTCCCCGAAGACATCACCGAAGAAAATATCCAGGCAAGGATCCGGGGGACCCTGTTGATGGCCCTGTCCAACAAATTCGGGCACATTCTCCTCAATACCAGCAACAAGAGCGAGACTGCCGTGGGATACGGAACCCTGTACGGGGACATGAGCGGGGGTCTCTCCGTGCTGGGTGACGTATACAAGACCGATGTATACAGGCTGGCCCGGCACATCAACCGGAACGGTGAGCTGATCCCTGCGAACATCCTCACCAAGCCCCCTTCCGCCGAACTGAAACCCGGCCAGAAGGATTCCGATTCACTTCCCCCCTACGAATTGCTGGACCAGGTGCTGGAGGCCTATATCGAAAAACAGCTGTCCCCGGGCAGGGTGGCTGAACTGGGACTGGACCAGGAGACGGTGAACAGGATCGTGCGGCTGATTAACCAGAATGAGTACAAGCGGTATCAAACCCCTCCCATCCTGAGGATCTCCTCCAAGGCATTCGGGGGCGGACGAAGGCTGCCGCTGGTGGCCAGGTATTAAACGGATCGGCAACCTGCCATGTGATTTATTTTTTCTATTTTTGTGTGTTCTTCAACACAGTACGACTTAACAATTGATAAATAATGCAGGAAAGGAGCTACAATGCAGACGACTGTATAGATCATCCGAAATCTGTATTCAATGTGCTGACTGCCAAGGAAAAGGAATTCCTCAAACAGAATTATACCTGCGCCTTTTATAAAAAGGGCGAGATTATTTTCAAAGAAGGCGACAAACCCGTGGGGCTGATGATCCTTGCTGAAGGAAAAGTGAAGATTTTCAAGGAAGGCGTGGGGGGCCGGGAACAGATCGTGAGGATGGCCAAGCCGGTCGGATTCATCGGGTACAGGGCGTTGTTCGCCGAAGAGAACCATACGGCCACCGCCGTGGCGATCGAAGATTGTGTTTCATGCGTCGTGGACAAGGAGAGTGTCTACCGGGTGATGCGCAGCAATGCGGACCTGAGCATGAGCATCATTCAGTCCTTCGCTTCGGAACTGGGCTTTTCACACGACCGCACAGTGACCCTGACCCAGAAGCACATCCGGGGCAGGCTGGCCGAGTCGCTGATCTTTCTGAAAGACACCTACGGGTATGAGGACGACGGTAAGACCATCAAGATCTACCTGTCGAGGGAAGATGTGGCCAACCTCTCCAACATGACCACCTCCAATGCCATCCGAACCCTCTCCACATTTGCACAGGAAGGTGTGATCTCCATCGACGGGAGGAAAATCAGGATTCTGGATCTGCCCAAGCTGGAGCGCATCAGCGAACTGGGATAGGACGGGATAAGCTGGAATGAAGTACCTGGGCTACATCTTCACATCCCTGCTCATCCAGGTGCTCCACCTGCTTCCCGGGCCGCTTTTCTACCTCGTTTCCGACTTTGTTTCTTTCCTTCTTTACCGTGTGGCCGGATACCGCAAAGGTGTT
Organism: uncultured Bacteroides sp.; assembly: GCA_964575865.1. Classification (GTDB taxonomy): domain Bacteria; phylum Bacteroidota; class Bacteroidia; order Bacteroidales. The sequence goes on from CAZNSZ010000003.1 coordinate 17,219, forward strand.
GTCCGGGACAACCTGGAAAAAGCGTTCCCCGAATTCAGCCGCCGGCAGATCAGGGAAACGGAACGCAAGTTTTACCGGCACCTCAGTGACCTGATCCTGGAGACCGCCATTTCCCATTTCTACTCTTCGGAAAAACTGCTGAAGCGGATCACATACAGGAACCCGGAAGTTCTGGAAGCGTATCACCGGCAGGGCCGTCAGATGATCGCCGTACTGGGGCATTACGGAAACTGGGAATACCTCAGCTCGCTTGGGCTGGTGACCTCATACCGGGTACTGGCGGCCTACCGGCCCCTGCGCAACCCCTATTTTGACCGGATGGTCCGGAGAAACAGGGAACACTTCAGGGTGATCACCCACCCCATGGAGCAGATCGCCAGAAAAATGATCGAACATTACCGCGACGGGATCCCCGCGCTGACACTGTTTCTGGCGGATCAGCGGCCCATGTTCCACCAGATCCAGTACTGGACCGAATTCCTTGGGCGCCATACACCCATGTTCCTGGGGACCGAGAAACTGGCCAGGAAGATGAACGCTGTAGTGGTGTTTCTGAAGATCAGGAAAATAAAAAGGGGAAGGTATGAAGTAGAGGTGGTTCCGGTCTGCGACGATCCACGGTCCATGGAACCGTTTGCGATCACCGATGCCCATGTGCGGATCCTGGAAGAACTGATCAGGGAAGAACCCGCTTACTGGCTCTGGTCGCACAGGAGATGGAAACACTCCTATCAGCGGTACCTGGAAGAGAAAGGGGATCCGGTCACCCCGGGCCGGGCCTGATCTTATCAATGATACTTTCCACACAGGAACTGAAGGCGAAGGATTCCTCCATCCTACGCCTGGCTTCGAGCCCCATCCCTTCCCTGAGCTTCTGATCTGAAGATAGTTCCAGGACCCTTTCAGCCATTTCCCCCACCGATTTGCTCCACACGATATACCCGGTTTTTCCGTCAACGATCACTTCCGCCGTGGAACCCACATCAAAGGCTACTACCGGCTTGGCACTGGCCATGGCTTCCATCACCGCATTGCTGAATCCTTCCGAATGGGATGGCAGCAGAAAAATATCGATGGAATTGAAAAAGCCAGGCATGTCCCGCACAAACCCGAGAAAGTCAACCCGATCCTCCAGGCCGAGCTTTCTTGCCCGCCGCTGCAGCATGTGCATCAGGCGGCCTTCACCGGCAAGCACAAGCCTGAAACGGAACGGGCTCCCGGAGAGCAGCTCCAGCAGCTCCAGCAGGTGGACATGCCCCTTCTCCTCGGACAAACGGCCGGCGCATCCCAGGACGATCTCCCCGTCCCTTCTCGAAACCATGGATCCGGACCGGGCTGAAAAACGCTCCAGGTTCACTCCGTTGTATATGATGGAGATCTTCTCCTCCGGAACAAGTGACTGGTTGTTGATCAGAATGGTCCGCTTGACCTCCCTGGAATTGGCAATGATGTGCGTGACCACCTTCCTGAACAGGTAACGGTTGAGGAATGAGTTCTTAATGGGTATGGCGCTCCCCCGCCGGTAAATGATCCTGGGTACACCGGCCATTCTAGCCGCATTGCTGGCGACCTTCATGTCCCCTGAAAGGTTCATCACGATGGAGCCCACATTCTCCCTTTTCATGAGCCTGGCAAGACTCGCCAGCTTGAATGGGTTCAGGAAGCTGAGGTTGGAGATCTTCTTCTGAAACCCCCGGATCCCCATCTCTGCCATACGCAGGGACATGGGACTTCCGGGAGATGAGATATAGAAGACCTGAATATCCCTTCGCTTCAGTTCCCGGGCCACGTCCACATGCCATTTTTCCCCGCCTCCCCAGGTGGACTGGGAGTTGAACAGGCAGACCACCTTCTTTTTATTCCGCCGCTCATCCCGGTATATGTTGTTCAGCTTCACATACTTCATGAACACCTCATGGGCCGAGTTCACGCTGACGATGAATCCGTAATAACCGTCCAGGAATCCTGTCTTGACAAAGAAATCCTTCAGGAACCTCCAGAGGGGATGGAGTAGCAGCGAAAAGAAATAGACCCGCCTGCCGCGGTCATAATAGGACCTGGCCAGGATGGTTGAAAAGGTGTTCATCTGCACCAGGTGTTCGCTGACGGTATAATAGCTGTAATGAAGGATGTCACCCTTCAGGAACTTCCTGGTGGATCCGCGTTCCAGATAAAAACGGTCATGGGGGTTGAACCCGCCCCACCGTCCTTTCCGGGCGTCCCACATTCTCAGTTTGCGGGACGGGTACCAGCTGGTATGCCGGATCCACTTCCCGCAGTAATTGGTGAGCCTGTTGAAATAATACCCGTCGTGGGTCCAGTTCTCCTTTACCTGGAGGATGGAAGCCCTCAGTTCATCGGAAAGCACCTCGTCAGCATCCAGGGAAAGAATGTAGGGCGAAGAGGCCTGGAGAATGGCCCAGTTCTTCTGTTCGATGTGCCCGTAAAACCTGTGTTTGATGAACCTGACGGGATATTGCCTGCAGATCTCTTCCGTCCGGTCCGTGGAATAGCTGTCCACCACCACGGTCTCATCGGCCACACCCATGAGGGAATCGAGGCACCGGCCTATGTTCCGTTCCTCGTTGTAGGTGATGATGACAACCGATAGCTGGACCTTCATGATCTATTCGTGCAAATATACCCTTTTAACACGCTCGGGAACCGAGGTCAGGATCTCATAGGGAATGGTCCCTGCCAGTCGGGCCATTTCTGAGACGGACCGGTTCCTTCCGAAAATCTCCACCGGATCTCCTTCCGCGGCCCCGGTTCCCGTCACATCCACCATGGTCATATCCATACAGACATCCCCGATCACCGGGACCTCCCTGCCACCGATCCACACCTTGCCGATCCCGTTGCCAAGGTTGCGGTGAAATCCGTCGGCATACCCCACGGGCAGGGTGGCGATCCTGCTTCTTTTCTCTACCCTGCCCCTCCTGGAGTACCCCACACTCTCGCCAGGCATCACCTCCCGGATCTGGGAAATGGTTGTTCTGAAGGTGCTGACCGGCTGCAGGCCCGGCAGGTTACCGATCCCGTGCAGTCCGATTCCCAGACGGACCATCTGGTAGTGTGCCCCGGGGAACCTTTCGATACCGGACGAATTGAGCAGGTGGCGGTCGAATGTGCTGCCGGTGGACGCCTCAATCCGGTCTGCCATCGCTTCGAACAGGGCGATCTGTTGATGTGTGAATTCGTCATGTTCCGGCTCTCCGCTGGCAGCCAGGTGACTGAAAACGGTGGCGACCCGGAACTGTTCCCTTTGCAGCCAGCGGAGCAGCGTTTCAATTTCCTCCATCTGGAAACCAAGCCTGTGCATGCCGGTATCCAGCTTCAGGTGGATGGGATAACCGGTCATTCCCCTGTACCGGAGTGTCCGTTGAAGCGCTTCCAGGATCCGCATGCTGTAAATCTCCGGCTCCAGCTGGTATTCCAGCATGGGATCGAAGCCGGAGGGATCGGGATTGAGGACCATGACCGGGAGGTGGATGCCTGCCTTTCGGAGCTCCACCCCTTCGTCGATGAAAGCCACTGCCAGGTAGTCCACCTGGTGGTACTGCAGCAGGTTGGAGATCTCCACATGCCCGCTTCCGTAGGAGAGGGCCTTGACCATCACCATGGTTTTCACGCCTTCCCCCAGCCTGGACCGGTAGGCGTTGAGGTTGCCGGCCATGGCATTGAGGTCGATCTCAAGGACGGTCTGGTGCACCTTGAGCTGCAGTTCTGAAGCAATCCGTTCGAACCCGAACCTGCGGGATCCCTTGATCAGGACGACTCCGTTGCGGAACAGGGAGCGGTCCGCCCTGTTCAGGAAATCCGATGTATCGTGAAAAAAGAGGGCGTCTTGCGGAAACAGGTCCCTTTGTTGCATCAGGGCAGGCCCGATACCGATGAACCGGGCGATCCCGCGCTCCCTCATCATTCCGGCCACTTCCCCGTACAATTCCCGGTGCTCCCTCCCGCTCTGCAGCAGGTCGGAGAGGATCACCACGCGTTTTCTGGCACGGTCCTGACGGTCCATCAGGTCCAGCGCAGCCCATATGCCCATGGTATCGGAATTGTAGGCATCATTGATCAGCACACTGCCCTGGTCACCCTGGAGGATTTCCAGCCTCATGTTGACCGGTTCCAGGTTTTCAATGGCCAGGGCCGCCTGCTCAGGGGACAGACCCGACTCCAGTGCAAAGGTGAGGGCATGGAGGGCGTTTTCCACGGAAGCCTCGTCGCTGAAGGGAAGCTGAAAGGAAAAACCGGCAGATGGTGTGTGGGCATGGAAAATCGCCTGTTTACCCGCCTGCTTCGTGATCCGGTAGCGGTAGGCCGCCTCTCCCGCCAGGCTCCAGTCCACTGCCCTGATCCCCATGGATGAGAGTCGGGAGGAGATGCGTTTTCCTGCCACCTCATGTTCACTCCTGCAGACCACCCATTCGCACTCCCTGAAAAGCTTCAGCTTTTCGGTCAGTTTGTGCTCCAGGCTTTGAAAATTTTCCTGGTGTGCCCCCCCCAGGTTGGTGAATACTCCGCAATGTGGCCGGATGATCCCCTGCAACCGCTCCATCTCCCCCGGCATGGAGATCCCCGCCTCGATCACCGCCATCTCGTGCTGTTCCCCTGTCATCCATACGGAAAGGGGGACCCCTACCTGGCTGTTATAGCTTTTCGGGCTCCGGTGGATTTTCAGCGTTCCGCCGAGCAGCTGAAAGATCCACTCCTTCACAATGGTCTTTCCATTGCTCCCCGTAAGGGCGGCCACCCGGCCCGCATACCGCTCCCTCCGGTAAGCGGCCAGTCCCTGCAGCCCGGAGAGGGTATCGGCGACCAGGCAGAAACCGGCTCCTGGGAACGGATCCCCTGCCGGTACCCTGGAAACGAGAAAAGCCCTCATTCCCCGGTCAAATAGCTCCCGGATATAATCATGCCCGTCATGCTGTTCCCCCGTGAGGGCAACGAATAGTGTGTCCGCGGAGGGAACAGCTGTACGGCTGTCGGTGACCAGACCGGTGATGGGCAGGGAGCCGTCTCCCGCCACCTGGCCGCCCAGGATCTCCGAGAGTGCATTGATTGTCAACCGGAACCCCATGAACGGCTATCCCCCCGAATTGGTTTTTGCATAACAGGCCCTGCAGAGCGGTTCGTAGATATCCGTTTCGCCCAGAACGATCAGTTGATCCTGTTCGGACATGCGGTGAGTGAACTGGGCCAGGCTGCCACACCTGACACAGATCGCATGAACCTTGGTCACATATTCGGCAATGGCCATCAACCTGGGGACAGGTCCGAAGGGAGCCCCCCGGAAATCCATGTCCAGACCGGCCACAATAACCCTGATCCCACTGTTTGCCAGCTGGTTGCATACACTCACAAGCCCGTCATCAAAAAACTGTGCTTCATCGATCCCCACCACCTCCACGCCGCTCGCCAGCAGAACGATGCTGGCGGAAGAATCCACCGGCGTGCTCGGAATGGCGTTTTCGTCATGTGAAACCACTTCCTCTTCCGAATAACGGACCTCGATCCTTGGTTTAAAGATCATCACCTTCTGGCGGGCGATTTCAGCCCGCCTGAGACGCCTGATCAGCTCCTCGGTTTTCCCTGAAAACATGGAACCGGTGATCACCTCAATCCAGCCGTGTCTTCTGGTCTTATCTACCGTGTTTTCAAGAAACATCGCACAAGAAAATCTGAAGATTATCGTTACCTTTGTAAGGACCCAATCACCTAAAGTGCAGACTGATCATGGAATTGAGACACACCCTGGAGATTCTGACCAAAGATATACAAGATATAGGAAAATTGGTGGGGAACCTTCAAAATTCTGAAGGCAGCCACCGCATCGACCTGGACCTGGCACTCTCGAAACTGAGAAACGTTTACGAGGTGCTCACCATGATCCGGGAGGACCGGTACCAGGAGCTGATCGGTACCGGTATCCCCCAGCCCGATCACCCTGAACAGGAACAGGCGGAGAAAGAAGAAACCCGGCAGGTACGTTCAGTCACTGAATCCCTCCCGGAACCGGAGGAAGAAACGCAGGCAGTGCCGCAGGACGAAAAGCAATCAGTGCCGCAGGA
>CAZNSZ010000003.1:23392-92523 GCA_964575865.1 uncultured Bacteroides sp.
CAGTGCCGCAGGACGAAAAGCAATCAGTGCCGCAGGAAGAAGCTTCGGATGAAGTGAAAGGGGATCCGGTGGGGGATGTGCAGAAAGAAGTTTCGAAAGCTGCTCCGAAAGTTGTGCCGGCTCCTCCCCCGGGATCGAAACCGATCCTCGCAGAAAGGTTTTCAGCCTCCTCAAGCATCAACGACAACCTTGCCGGGAAGCGGCCGGCAGGCACCGAGTCCAGGCTGGCCGGAAAGCCCATTGACAGCATCCACAGGAACATCGGGATCAATGACCGGTTCCTGATCATCCGTGAATTGTTTGAAGGAAATGCCGACAGTTTCAGGGAACTGGTTCAGCAACTGGATGAGGCCGGTGATTTTCAGAACGCCAGCCAGCTGTTGCAGCAAAGGTTTCCGGAAAATCCCGAGCACGAAGGGATCGGCATTCTCGAAGGCCTGATCAAAAGAAGGTACACCCCGGTCTGAGATGTCCAAACTCTACCTGGTCCCTACCCCCATCGGAAACCTGGGTGACATGACCTTCAGGGCCATCGAGGTGTTACAGGGGGTCCACCAGATCCTTGCGGAGGATACCCGGAAAACAGGGATCCTCCTAAGGCATTTTCAGATCAAAAAACCGGTCAGGTCACACCACAAATTCAACGAACACCGTGCTATGGAAAGCCTGGTCAGGGATCTTGAAGGCGGGATCTCCATGGCCCTGGTCACCGATGCGGGCACACCGGCCATTTCGGATCCGGGTTTCCTGCTGGTACGCAGCTGCCTGGAAGCGGGCATTCCGGTGGAGTCGCTGCCCGGGCCCACTGCCTTTGTTCCGGCGCTGGTCCTCTCGGGACTCCCCTGTGACCGCTTCGTTTTTGAAGGTTTCCTGCCCGCGAAGAAGGGGCGGCTGACACGGCTGAGGGAACTCTCAGCCGAAAAAAGGACCATGATCTTCTATGAATCCCCGCACCGGTTGTTGAAAACCCTGGACCAGCTTTCCGAGCATTTCGGGGCCGGTCGCAGGGCTTCGCTAAGCCGTGAGCTCACCAAACTCCATGAAGAAACCAGGAGGGGAACGTTGCAGGAGCTTCGGGACCATTTTGACAACCATCCTCCCCGGGGCGAACTGGTCCTGGTGGTGGAAGGAGCGGCCAGGAGCGCTCAGTAACGCCTCAGGCTTCCCGAACCGGTGACATTCACACTGACCGAAGGATTCCCGCGGTATATGATGTTGCCGGACCCGGTGATGACAGCATCCAGAAACTGCTCCGCATAGAGGTAGATGTTTCCAGACCCGGTATTGGTGGCCTCTGCATCCACCACCCTGAGCTCGAGGGCATCGATCCTGCCCGATGAGTTCAGGATATACCCGGCCGTCACGGCATCCCCCGTCAGGTCGATCTTTCCGGATCCGCTGAGGACCACATCCACCACATTCCCGTCCGTCAGGGCTGCCCTGACCCTTCCCGACGAACTGTGCCTGATCTTGAGCTGGCTGCAACCGGAGAGGGATCCGCCATCGATGGTCCCCGATCCTGACTGGAGCAGGCCGGTTTCCGTGGCCGTTGCTTCTCCGATCCTTACCAGTCCTGAACCGGAATTCCCCGCCGTAAAGTCGCGGGCGGTCACAGTGTCCACAACCAGGTGCCCCGAACCCGAGTTGAAACACTCGAACACGGATCCGTGTGCCGACTGTGCGAAAATCTTGCCGGATCCCGACAGGGTCAGATCTTCCAGCTCAGGCATCCAGACAAAGACCTCCACCGGCTGGTCCGACCGGAAACAACTCCCCTCCTTGGTCCTGATGGTCAGGTTGTAACCCGACACATAGGTTTCAATGATGGGGATCAGGTTCCCCTGCGCCTTAACCTCCACATGGTAATCATCTGCGGGATAGATGTATACATCGAATGAACCCGTATTGGTCACACCGGTAAATGCTCCGAACTCCCTCACCTCGGTGACGATGGGACCCGATCCGTCAATGCAGGGGCCGAAGTAGTAGCATCCTGTCAGACTTCCCACCAGCAAAAGGACCCCGGCTATTGTTAATGATTTCATAAACTGAATTTTTGAATTAAACCTAATTGCTATGAGTTTATCTAAAGGACAAACAACAGAAAAAAAAGATGCATGGAATGGAAGTGAATTCATGGGAATGTTAAAAACCGGGACTGGTCATTAACAGTCGTTCGGTTCCGCACACCCCTGTTTCGCATCCGTTCGGTATCCGGCAAATGGTAAAAATGTTAAAACCTGTTTTATATATTTGATTGTCTTATTGTTATGACTTTTGGCACATCATGTGATATAGGTTAGACAGACCGCAAAAAAATGCAAGCGTCATGAAAACAAAACATACAATCCTGGGCATCATCCTGGCTGCAATGGTCACAGCCGCATATGGACAGCCATCCAGCTGGAAAGAGCGGCTGTTTCCCGGAAAACATGAGCAGGTCAAGGTCAGCCACGCCGATTACCGCGTGGGAGAGAACCGGATGGATTCATTTTTAAACAATGTGCACGGATGGCTGAAATCCGGCGGATCAAGGGGCTATTATGAAGCGCCCGAGGTCTCCATGAGCTTCTTCTTCGAAAATGCGGAGATAATCTATGAGCGTGAATCAACTGTGGAGAACTGGATGACAGTCCCGTTCGAAGAGGAGCTTACCGAGGAGATCATTGCCCTGGAGAACTGGATGGCCGCGCCCCTGGGTGAAACCACCCTGGAGACGGGCCCGGCACTGGAAACATGGATGACAGTTCCCTTCGAAGGGTACGTGGTCGAGGAGCTGCTGGCCGTTGAAGCATGGATGTCCAGCCCTTTTAACCAGACACTTGCCGAGGAACCCATCGGCCTCGAATCCTGGATGGCCGTTCCTTTTGAGGAGGAACTGGCAGAAGAACCGCTCGCATTGGAATCCTGGATGTCTGCCCCTTTCGAGATCACCGAAGGCTGTAACGGTGGTGCATGGATGGCCAACTCCAGGAAGTAGGTAAAGCGAGGATGACCAGAGCGAGGCCAATTATTTGCGAAAAATGATATATCTCCAAGCCGCCCGAAAACGGGCGGTTTCTATTTTTTACATGATTTTAACAACTCCGTTTAAACCTTTTTGAAACTCTTTTGTTTAATGTTTAAGTTTTATCATTAAACAAAAAGCTATGAAAAGGATCATTTCAAATACAATGTACACATCCAGTCAAATCCGCAGGAGAATTGCCGCCCTGGTGGCAGGAAGCCTTCTTTCCATTTCCCTGCTGGCCAGCGACCGTGGCGAAGAGGTGATGCTGGAGCGGTGGATGTCCACCCCGTTCATCACTGAAATGAATGCGACCGGAGACTGGATCGAGACGGGTAACTGCCTGGAGTCCTGGATGACGGTGCCTTTCGGCAATGACATGATCAGCGGCTTCCAGGAGGAGTCAGCAGTGCTGGAGTCCTGGATGACGGTGCCTTTCGGCAATGACATTCTTGAGGATGCCACTGTTCTGGAAATGTGGATGACCGTTCCGTTCAACAACGAGTTTTCAAAGGAAGATCCCCGTTCATAAGTCATTACCCTGCGAACCCTAAAAGGGCGCGGGACCGTCAAATCCGCTGTTCACATCCAGGTCATCATTGGACCTGCCCGGCCCGCTCTCCTCGTGGTTCATCCTGGATCCGATGACAAATCCATTCTCGTCATCCTCAACCAGGGCCAGGGTGTCGTCCAGGTCCACAAACTTGGCATACTCCCTGACGAATTTCAGCTGGATATCGCCCGTTGGCCCGTTCCGGTGCTTGGCCACGATGATCTCCGCGATCCCTTTCAGGGAGTTCCCCTCCTCATCCACATCGATGCCATAATATTCCGGCCTGTGAATGAAGATCACCAGGTCCGCGTCCTGTTCAATAGCCCCCGATTCCCTGAGGTCAGACAGCTGGGGTCGCTTGTTCCCTGACCGCATTTCCACGCTCCGGTTCAGCTGAGAGAGGGCAATGACAGGGATATCAAGCTCCTTGGCCACACTTTTCAGGGAGCGGCTGATGTTGCTTACCTCCTGCTCGCGGCTTCCCGCATCCTTCGCCCCGGTCATCAGCTGCAGGTAGTCGATCACCACTGCCTGTATGTCGTACTTCTGCTTCAGGCGCCTGCACTTGGCCCGGAATTCAAAAATGGAGATGGCAGGGGTATCGTCCACGTAGATGGGGGCCTTCTCCAGGTCCTTGATTTTGTATTCCAGCTGCTCCCATTCATAGTTCTCCAGCCTTCCGGTACGGATCTTGTCCGAAGATAGCTGGGTCTCTCCGATGATCAGCCTGTTTACAAGCTGAATAGAGGACATCTCCAGGGAAAAGAAGGCCACCGGCCTGTTGTGGTCCACGGCCATGTTGCGGGCCATGGAGAGCACAAATGCGGTTTTTCCCATGGAGGGTCTGGCTGCCAGGATGATCAGGTCCGATTTCTGCCAGCCTGAAGTGAGGCGGTCCAGTTTTGTGAATCCGGAGGGTGTACCGCTCAGGCTGTCCTTTCTTTTCCCAGCTTCCTCAATCTGCTCAATGGCTGCTTTCAGGAGGTGGTTGATCTTAATGGTCTCTTTCTTGATATGCCCCTCGGCAATGTCAAGTAACTCACGTTCCGAGTAGTCCAGCAGGTCATCCACATCGGTACCCTCATCGAATGCCTTTTCCTGAATGGAGGAGGAGACCCTGATCAGTTCCCGCTGGATATATTTCTGTGCCACGATCCTGGCATGGTACTCCAGGTGGGCCGCCGATCCCACACGCGAGGTGAGCTGGGCAATAAAGGAAGCACCACCCACCGCTTCCAGCTTCTCCAGTTTGCGGAGCTCCTCGGTCACGGTCAGCAGGTCGATGGGCTTCTCCTGCTGTGAAAGGGTCTGGGCCACTTCATAGATCTGCTGGTGGGCCTCCTTGTAAAAGCTTCCGGGCTCCAGGATATCGAGCACCGAAAGGATGGCATCCTTCTCCAGCATGATGGCCCCCAGCACGGCCTCTTCCAGATCAAGTGCCTGTGGCGGTATTTTTCCGTAATCCAGGGCGATGGCCGGATTCTTTTTTGAAGGGGGAACCTGTTGTTTTGCCATGGTATAGTGAATGGGGCCATAAAGGTAACCATCCCGCCACAGCGCAGGGGAAATCCCTGTCCCGGATTTTTGCACACCGCTTCAATAGTTATCATTAACAAATGTTGAAAAATGGCCTATCTTTGATGGCCATGATCGCCTTTGCACCGGCCAAGATCAATGTGGGGCTCCATGTCCTGGAGCGCAGGGCCGACGGTTTTCACAACCTGCAGACCGTGATGCTCCGCACCGGCCTGTGCGATATCCTGGAGCTCACCCTTCAGCGGGGATCCCCCGGGGAACTCCGGTTCACCCAGACGGGAATCCCGCTGGAAGAGGAGGCCGGGACCAACCTCTGCGTCAGGGCATGGGAAAAGATCTCCGGGCTGACCAGCGTTCCGCCCCTGCACATACACCTCCACAAGCAGATTCCGGTGGGGGCCGGACTGGGGGGAGGGTCCTCCGATGCCACGCACACCCTGCTGGCGATCAACAGCATGATCGATGATCCATGCTCCCCTGAAGTGTTGCATTCCCTGGCAGCCTCCATTGGGAGCGACTGTCCTTTTTTTCTCCATGAGGGGGCCATGCTGGCAGAAGGGAGGGGTGAACGCCTGAGCCCTGTCAGCCTTGAACTGCAGGGATACTGGCTCGCATTGTTCCACCCGGGTATCCATATCGCCACCGCAGAGGCCTACCGGGGGATCATCCCGCACGCAGAGAGGGAACATCTACCCGATCTGCTGGGTCAGCCCGTGGAAAAATGGAAACACACCGTGGTGAATGACTTCGAATCATCTGTTTTCAGGCGTTTTCCGGATTTGGCGGAGATGAAGGCCTCCATTTACAGTTCCGGCGCCCTCTATGCTTCACTGAGCGGAAGCGGATCGGCCATGTACGGGATTTTCCGGGAATCAACCGGGTTCACCGGGGAGCTGGCCCGGCGGGTGTTGTGGAAGGGACCGCTGGTAACGGGCTGATCACCTGATCTCCACCAGCAGCTGTGCCTTGGCCACCAGATCCCCTTCAGACACGTGGATCCGCTTCACCCGGCCCGGGACAGGTGAGCGCACCTCATTCCTCATTTTCATGGCTTCAAGGATCAGCAGGGGGGTCCCGTGTTCCACTTCCATCCCCTCCTTTACAAGGATCTTCTGAATGGTCCCGGGAATCACCGAGAGCACCTTCCTGTGATCGGGACGGACCCAGGGAACCCTGTTCCTGAACTTGCGGGTAAGGTGGGTAAGATAGGAGGCTCCCCCGATGACCAGTTCCTCCATGGGGAGGGCGGGCTTCTGCCCGGCTTTTTCTGCGTTGCCGCGTCCGGCTTTTTCTTCCGGTTTCTTGTTGCTCATCTGTTCAGGTTAAAACGGGGGGATTCCATGTTTTTTGGCCGGCATACCCACACTCTTCTGCCCGGAGACTTCAAGGGCATGGAGCAGGGACCTGCGTGTTTCGGCCGGTTCGATCACCGAGTCGATATAGCCTTTTGCGGCAGCCACGTAGGGATTGGCAAATTTATCGATGTACTCCTGCACCTTCTGTTTCCTCACCTTGTCCGGATCTTCCGCTGCAGCGATCTCCCTGCGGAAAATAATATTGGCGGCCCCCTCCGGTCCCATGACCGCCACTTCCGCATCGGGCCAGGCAAATACGAAGTCGGCCCTGAGGTGCCTGGAATTCATGGCGATGTATCCGCCACCGTAAGCCTTCCGAAGGATCACGGTCATTTTGGGGACCGTGGCTTCGCTGTAGGCATACAGCACCTTGGCCCCGTGCCGGATCACCCCGGCATGTTCCTGGTCCACCCCCGGAAGGTAGCCGGGCAGGTCCACGAAAGTGACAATGGGGATGTTGAAGGCATCGCAATACCTGATAAAGCGCGCCGCCTTGTCCGAGGAGTCCACATCAAGGACCCCGGCCAGCACCATGGGCTGGTTGGCCACGAAACCTACCGTCCTTCCGCCCAGTGTCCCGAAACCGATGACCATGTTGGCAGCCCAGCTCTCCTGGATCTCCAGAAAATCGGACCCGTCGGTAACCGCACGGATCACGTTGCGGACATCGTACGGCTGTCGCTTCTCAGCGGGGACGATCTTGGATATGTTGTATTTTTTCAGCGGTTCCTGGACCTTCTTTCGCTCCGGCACATCGGTATTGGACCAGGGAAGGTAACTGAACAGGGTCTTGATCTGTTCGAAACATTCATCTTCGGTTTCCGAAAAGAAATGCGCATTGCCGGTGATTTCGCTGTGCACCCTTGCACCGCCCAGTTCCTCCATGGTGATGTCCTCACCCAGCACCGTTTTGATCACCTCGGGACCGGTGATGAACATTTTTGAAATGGAGTCGACCACAAAGACGAAATCGGTCAGGGCGGGAGAATAGACCGCCCCCCCGGCACAGGGCCCCAGGATCACCGAGATCTGAGGGATCACACCGGAAGCCAGGGTGTTCCTGAAAAAGATCTCTCCATAACCGGCCAGGGAATTGACCCCTTCCTGGATGCGCGCCCCTCCCGAATCGTTGATCCCGATCAGCGGCATCCGCATTTTCAGCGAGTGGTCCATGATCTTGGTGATCTTCCGGGCATGCATGAATCCCAGGGATCCTCCGGCAACTGTGAAATCCTGTGCAAAAATGCAGACAGGCCTGCCCCCGATGGTTCCCGTTCCCGTGATCACCCCGTCGCCGTGAAGCTTCTTCCGGTCCATGCCGAAATCCCTGGCTTCATGCTCCACAAACAGGTCATACTCATTGAACGAACCTTCGTCAAGGAGTTTCACGATCCTTTCACGGGCGGTCATCTTGCCCATGGCAACCTGTTTCTGGATGGCCTGTTCGCCACCCCCCTGAAGGACTTCTTCCCGTCTTTTGATCAGTTCCTGTACCTTTTTTGTAGATGCCATGTGGTGTGATTTAAAAATCCGGCTACAATCTTACGAAAAACAATGGTGTTTATAAAACTGTTACAGAATATCCCCTACCGCGGTGCCATGCGCATGAGCATGACCGCCACGGCCAGGAAAAAGATGTTGGGCAGCCACACCGCCAGCATCACCGGCAGCAATCCGCCGATGGCGAACTGTTTGGAAAACTGCTGGAAGAGGATGTATACAAAACTGATCACCACCCCGATGGCGATCTGAAGACCGATGCCCCCCCTCAGTTTTCTGGATGAAACGGCCACCCCTATCAGCGTCAGCACAAACGTGGAGAACGGGAAGGCGATCCTGTTGTGCCGTTCAATCTGGTATGCCGTCACATTGGTCTCTCCCTGCATCAGCTGCTTGTTGATAAATTCATCCAGTTCCTTGAGGCTCATGGTTTCCACTATATTGAGCCTCATCTGGAAATCATCCGGATGCATGGCCAGTGTGGTATCGATCACCCTCCCCTCCTCCAGGGTCTCGTGGAGCCCGTCGATGGTCCGGATGTAGTACCTCCTGGCTTCCCATTTGTTGGACGCCGTATCCCAGCGGATCTGATCGGCGAACATTTTTGAGACCAGCTGCCCGTCCTCGAATTTCTCGATGGTGAACTGGTACCCCACCTTCGACACATTGCTGTAGTTCTGAAGATACACATAGATCCCCGGCTCGATCTGGCGGTGGAAGTTGGTGGTCTTGAAACTGACCGGTCTTTTTCTCACGTATTGCTCCTCGAAGTCGAGCTTCACCTTGTTGGCACTGGGGATCACCTGGTCGCTGAGGTAAAAGGAGGCCAGGGCGATCAGGGTGGCCGAGATCATGTAGGGAAGAAGCAGGCGCCTGAAACTCATACCGCTGCTGAGGATGGCGATGATCTCCGTATTGTAGGCCATCCGCGAGGTAAAATAAATGACTGCGATGAAAGCGAACAGGGAGCTGAAGAGCACCGCAAAATAGGGGATGAAGTTCAGGTAATAATCGAAGAGGATGGCGTTGAGGCTGGCCCCGCTCTCCAGGAAGTCGTCGATCTTCTCGGACAGGTCGAAAATCACAGCGATGGAGAGGATCAGGGCAATGGATAACAGAAAGGAGCTCAGGAATTTCCTGATCACGTACATATCAAGCATTTTCAGCCCGAAGAACCTTATAATCTTGTGCTTAAAGCCGGTATGATCCTTTCCTTCCATGCGCTGAACGTTCCGCTGCTGATTTCGTGTCGTGCCTGTCTGACCAGCCACAGGTAAAAACCCAGGTTGTGGAGCGTGGCTACCTGCGCTCCGAGCATTTCTCCCGATATGATCAGATGACGCAGGTATGCCTTTGAATATTGTGTGTCCACATAACTATGTGCCTCTTCGTCAATGGGCGTATAATCATTGCTCCATTTCCTGTTCTTGATATTGATGATGCCCCGGTCGGTAAAGAGCATGCCGTTTCGCCCGTTCCTGGTGGGCATCACGCAATCGAACATATCGATACCCAGTGCGATGGATTCCAGAATATTGACCGGGGTCCCCACGCCCATCAGGTAGCGGGGCCGGTCATCCGGGAGGATCCCCCCCACCACCTCCAGCATGGCATACATCTCTTCGGCCGGTTCTCCCACAGACAGTCCGCCGATGGCATTTCCCGCTGCCCCCTTTTCCGCCACCCTGGTGGCAGATTCCCTCCGCAGGTCGGCATATACGCTTCCCTGCACGATGGGAAAAAAGTCCTGGTGGTGTCCGTACAGGGGTTCAGTCTCCCGGAACCTCTCCCACCCCCTGTCCAGCCAGTGATGGGTCAGTTCCATGGAGGACCTGGCATGCTTGTGGTCTGCAGGCCAGGAGGTGCACTCATCGAAGGCCATCATGATATCCGAGCCGATGGTACGCTGGATGTCAACGATGTTTTCCGGGGTGAACAGGTGTTTCGATCCGTCGATGTGGGACTGGAACCGGGCGCCCTCGGGCCGCAGTTTCCGGTTGGATGCCAGGGAAAACACCTGGTAACCGCCACTGTCGGTCAGGATCGATCGGTCCCAGTTCATGAACCGGTGCAGCCCTCCTGCCCCTTCCAGGACCTCCGTTCCAGGCCGGAGGTACAGGTGATAGGTGTTCCCGAGAATGATCGGGGCATCCAGATCCTTTTCAAGCTCCCGCTGGTGAACCCCCTTCACGGTTCCTGCCGTACCGACCGGCATGAAAACCGGGGTCCTGATCTCCGAATGTCCGGTCCTCAGAACGCCGGTCCTGGCCTGACTTGACGGGTCCCTGTGTATGATTTCGAAGTCCATCAAAAGGAAGAGAATCACCAAAGATAAGCAATTGTTGAAAACACACTTTTCCACGTATGCGGTTGCCGCCTAAATTTGAGGAATGAACTGGGATGCACTCATCCGACAGACCGGTGTGACCGGCTGGATCCTCCTCGGAGTATTCCTCATCTCGCTTTTTTACCAGTGGGGACTCTACCTGTTCCTCTACCTGAAGTTTCCCCGGCACAACCCGGGGAAAAGCCGCAGGACGAAAAAACCGGTCTCCGTGGTGATCTGCGCCAAAAATGAGGAGGAGAACCTGAGAGCGTTCCTGCCCGGGGTACTGGAGCAGGATTACCCTGAATTTGAGGTGGTGGTGGTCAACGACGCTTCCACCGACGGTACGGAGGATCTGCTCGCTGAGATGTCGGCCCGGTATCCCAACCTGCGCACCACCCACCTCCCCATGAACGAAAAGTTCTCCCACGGGAAAAAACTGGCACTTACCATTGGTCTGAAAGCGGCCAGGTACGACCACGTGGTCCTGACCGATGCCGATTGCTATCCGGTATCTGATCAGTGGCTCCAGCGGATGGCCTCCCGGCTGAGCAGTGAAAAGAAGATCGTACTGGGCTATGGCGGGTATGAACCCCGGAAGGGCATCCTTAACCTGATCATACGGTACGAAACCGTTTTTACGGCCATGCAGTATTTCTCCCGTGCCATCGCCGGGCGTCCCTACATGGGCGTCGGCAGGAACCTGGCGTATGAAAAATCCCTCTTTTTCGATCACAGGGGTTTCGCCGGACACTACCACCTGGCTTCCGGTGATGATGACCTGTTCGTCAATCAGCATGCCGGGCACCACAATACGGCGGTGGTCACTGAAAGGGAGGCCCATACCAGGTCGGTCCCCCACCTGAACCTCAGGGGATGGATCCATCAGAAACAGCGGCATCTGTCCGCCGGATCACATTACAGAAGGGATACCCGCCTTCGCCTGGGGGTGGAATACCTGACCAGGATCCTGCTCTACACCACCCTGGTGATCCTGTCGGTCATCTCCCCCTGGAATACCCTCATTCTTGGACTCTTTGGCCTCTGGCTCATCACCCGGCTGGTGGTCCTCAAATTGGTCATGCGCAGTTTGGACGAAAAATATTTATTGCTACCTTCGCTGCTGCTTGATCCCGCGCTTCCACTGGTTCTCGGGATCATCTGGTTAAGCGGTGTTTTTGTAACTAAGTATCAGCCATGGAGGTGAATACCAACCTTTCCCTTAAAGCCCAGCAGGACATTGAACTGGTACACCGTGCCCGGAAAGGGGATCAGCTGGCCTACGGGGAACTCCTGGGAAGGTACCGCGATGCCATCTACTTTATGCTGCTGAAGATGGTCAACAGTCCCATCGATGCGGAAGACCTGACCATTGAAGCATTTGGCAAAGCCTTCAAGAACATCGATCAATACACCCCCAATTTCGCATTTTCCACCTGGCTGTTCAAGATCGCCACCAACAACTGCATCGATTTCATCAGGAAGAAAAGGGCCAGCCATGTTTCCCTCGACCAGACGGTGGACGGGGAGGAATCCCTTTCTCCCTCCGCACTGATCCAGTCGGATGGCATGGATCCCGAATCCTACATGATCAACAAGCAGAAGATCAAGCATATGCGTAAAGTGGTTTCCCGTCTGAAGCCCAGGTACAGGACGCTTGTGGAACTGCGCTATTTCAAGGAGTATTCCTATGACGAGATCGCAGCCGAGCTGGATATTCCCATCGGAACGGTGAAAGCTCAGCTTTTCAGGGCCAGGGAGCTGTTGCTGAATATCCTCAACCGCTCCCAGGAGAAGCCCTGACCGATGCGGTTGATCCTCAAATATTTTCCCGAAACCGATCCAGAGAAGCAGGAACGCTTCAAACACCTTCTAGAACTCCTCCCCCGGCTGAACAGGCAGGTGAATGTGATCTCCAGGAGAGACATCGGCGGACTGGAAGAACGGCATGTGCTGCACTCACTCGCCATTGCCAGGCTGTTCTCATTTCCCGCGGGATCCGAGGTGATCGATGCGGGGACGGGCGGGGGATTCCCGGGTATCCCGCTGGCCATCATGTTCCCCGGCGCGCGATTCACACTGGTCGATTCCATCGGCAAGAAAATCAGGCTGGTGAGGGAGCTGTCGGCATCGCTGGGACTGCAGAATGTGGAAGCGGTGCAGGCCAGGGTTGAAGCGCTTTCCATAAGGGCCGATTGCGTGGTTTCAAGGGCTGTGGCACCTTTTCCGGAACTGCACAGGTGGACGGCACCGCTGATCCGTGCCGGGGGCGATCCGGCCATTCCCGGAGGGCTCATCGCCCTGAAAGGAGGGGATCTGTCGGAGGAGCTCCGTCAGTTTCAGGACCGCGTTGAGGTTTTCCCCGTTTCACGCTGGTTTGCCGAACCTTTTTTTTCTGAAAAAAAGATTGTTTATCTAAAAAAATGACTACTTTTGCACGCTCAAAACAGTGTTGTTATGAAGCGTACATTTCAGCCATCCAACAGGAAAAGGAAGAACAAACACGGATTCAGGGAAAGGATGTCGTCTGCAAGCGGACGCTCCATCTTATCCGGCAGGCGCAAAAAAGGCCGCAAGAAACTGACCGTTTCTGACGAGAAGAAACACAAGGTATAGGCACCCTGGCTGCCAGAACTGATCATAACCGACCGGCTCCCGGTTGGTTATTTTTTTGCCCGCACATTAGCTGATTATTTGTATTTTCGCACGGAGATCAATCCCCCGTAATGGCGAAACGAGTTCCCAGAACAAGCAGAAGCAAGAGGTCGCAGCAGGCGCCGAAGCCGACGCATTCCCTCCAGTTCATTTTTCCATGTTCGGGAAGCCCCTCGGTCTCGCCGGAATACCTGCTGGAATTTGCCGATAAGATCAGGCAGGAGTATTCCTCCAGGACCATGATCTATTGCCTTCACCACGGAGGGGCCCCGGACTGCCCTGAACACCAGCTGGTGAAGGGCCTCGATGTGAGGCATCCTTCCAACCTTGAACTGCTTGAAGCGGAAGGGGGGAGCTATTCGGTGATCCTGAATCCGGGGATCCTGGAAAGCCATTTGAATCCCAACGAGTTTTTCCGAAAGGACCTGCCGGATCCCGATGGGGAAAAGCGGTTCTACCAGATCACATTCAAAGGCAAAATGAGTGAGGGCAATGCGGGGATCATCCTTCCATCGGCTGCTGTGAGGTACATGGTGACCGCCCTCGGGAACGAGGCATTTCCTGAACCCGGCCTGGCCACCATGGTATTGAATAAGCTGGGGTTCGCTTCGGAAGAATGGGTGATCCACCAGGATATTTCAGTACGCGCACATTCACTGCGCAGGCCCCCGCTGAAAAAGCGGATCGGGCTGAGCCTCGCCTGGAATACGGTGGTGCCGTTCAGGGAGTGGAAGGATCCCTCGCTGAAGAACCTGTTTTTTATCCGGGAGCATCCGCTTTTCCGTACCGCGTTCCTGCTGACAGGTGTCCTGATTTTCATCCTGCTCCCGATCCTGAGCCTGGATGCCGGTCTTTCAGGGGACGATGAGAAGCACTACCAGCATGCCATCAAGGTGTACCGCTATTTTACCGAAGATGATCCCGCGGCCCTGGATGATCCGAGGCTGAAACTGAATTACTACGGTCAGTCTTTCGATTTCTTCACCTACCTGGTGATCCGCACCTTTCACCTGGAGGAGTCTGCCTATGAAGCGCGGCATGTGATGGTGGCCCTTACCGGGGCAGCTGCCATCCTGTTCACCGGGTTGCTTGTGAAGCTGTTTGCCGGCTATGCCGGGGGATGGCTCGCGCTGATCCTCATGTTCCTCTCCCCCCGTTTCCTCGGACACGCCTTCAACAATCCCATGGATATCCCCTTTGCGCTGGGGAATATCTTCACACTCTATCACATGATCCTCTTCCTGAAGAAGCTCCCGCGGATCAGCGTCAGGTCGGCTGTCTGGATCGCGGTGGGGATCGGGTGGACCAACGGGATCAGGATCGGAGGGCTCCTGCTGGTTCCTTACCTGTTCATGTTTTCCGGTCTTTACCTGCTGCTGCACCGCTGGCCCTGGAAATTCTTTTCGGCGGGCTGGTGGCGTTTCGCCATGAAGGGATTGCTTTCCCTGGTGCTGATCTCTCTCTCCGGGTACCTGCTGAGCCTGCTGACCTGGCCCTATGCGCTGCAGGATATCGTCAACCATCCGATCCAGGCGTTCAAGGTGATGTCCAATATCCAGGTCTCGATCCGGGTCCTTTACGACGGGCTCATCTACTGGTCCGACCGGCTCCCATGGCATTACATCCCCCAGAATATCTGGATCACTGTTCCGGTGGTCGTCCTGCTGGGATGGCTCCTTTCATCCTTCACCTGGATCCTGGAGAAAAGGGAAAGACAGGGGTTCTGGACATTCATGCTCTGGTTTACCGTCCTGTTTCCCGTTCTATTCATCATCTACCGGGAATCGAATGTCTATGGAGGCTGGCGGCACATGATGTTCGTCTATCCCTCCATGCTGGCCCTGTCGGCCATGTCAATCACCACCCTGATCAGGAGGGCCGGGAACAGGTGGGTGAGGACAGCCGCCGTGGTCCTGGTCGCTGCAGGGCTGATCCACCCCCTGCGGCATACCATCGTGAACCATCCCAATACCTACATCTATTTCAATGAGTGGGCCGGGGGCATCAACCATACTTACGGGAAATTCGAAACCGACTACTACTCCAACAGCCTCAAACCCGCAAGCGACTATTTCATCAGGAACGTTCTGCCCGAGGCGTCGGGCGGTCCGGGCGACACGGTCCGGGTGGTCAGCAACGCTGACATCGGTTATTATTTCAGGAACCATACCGACCAGGTGGCCCCGTTTTACAGCCGCTATTACGACCGGGGCAAATACGACTGGGACTATGCCATCCTCTATTGCAACTACATCCACCCCTATCAGCTCAACCATGGGTTATGGCCCCCGAAAAACACCATCGCCGAGATCAGGGTCGACGATGTGGTGGTGGCAGCCATTGTGGAGCGGCGGAACAGGGACGATTATTACGGCTCCAGTCTGCTGGCCGAGGGGATCAGGGACCAGGACCGGGATAAAATGGCGCAGGCCCTCCACTACCTGGAAAGCGCCATCAACTATGACAACCACAACGAGGCGGCCCACCTTGAGCTGGGCAATGCCTACCTGGCATTTACCCGGTTCGGGGAGACCAGGGCCCTCATGGACCGCCTGCTGGAGTTCTACCCCGATTACGACAAGGCCCTGAACCTGAAAGGATACTCCTATGTGGTGGAGGCAGAGATCAATCAGCAGTGGGAGCTTCTGGACCAGGCCATTCAGGTGATCAACCTGGCCATCCAGTCCAATTATAAATTCTATTCGGGGTACTACAACCTGGGGCTCTGCTACGGCATGAAGAACGATAAGGACAATGCCGTATACAACTTCCGGCAGGCCATCCGTTATAATGGCAGGTTCAAGGCAGCATATGAGAGGCTGGCAGAGGTATACGAATATTTCGGGGACACGGAAATGGCCAACACCGTGCGGGCCCAGTTAAATCGGTTGTAAAGATGAAGGTGGCAATTATCGGGGCCGGACCGGCGGGGATGACAGCAGCGTACCAGATCTCAAAAAAACTTGGGAAGGAGGTCACACAGCTCGATGTGTACGAAAAAAGCGACCGGGTGGGGGGGCTTTCCCGGAGCCTCGACCTGTGGGATCAGCGGGTGGACCTGGGGCCACACAGGTTTTTCAGCCACGACCCCGGCATCAATGCCCTCTGGCTCGAAGTGGTCGGTGACAAGTACGGGATCGTGAACCGGCAGACCCGCATCTATTATAAAAAACGTTTTTTCGATTACCCCATCAAGGCCTTCAATGCGCTCAGGGGGCTCGGGATAATTGAAGCGGGGCGGTGCCTGGTCAGCTACGGCATCGAACGGCTTTTTCCCACCCGGGACACCTCCACCTTCGAGGGATGGGTGACCAGCAGGTTCGGGAGGCGGCTCTATACCATCTTCTTTAAAACCTATTCCGAAAAGCTCTGGGGGATCCCGTGTACGGATCTGGATTCCGACTTCGCTGCCCAGCGGATCAAAAAACTCTCGCTGTTCGAAGCCATCCGGAATGCCCTGATCCAGGGGAAGGGAAACATGCATGCCACCCTGGTGGAACAATTCGCCTATCCGCACGGCGGGACCGGCTCAGTGTATGAATCGATGCAGCGAAGCATCGGGTCCCGTGGCGGCAGGGTGCACCTGGACCAGGGCGTGGAACGGGTGATCACCCGGGGCGGGAGGGCGTGTGCCATCCAGCTGGAATCGGGCGAACAACCTGAATACGATGAGATCATCTCTACCATGCCCATCTCGCAGCTGCTGGAAAGACTGCCCGAGGCACCTCCGGAGATCAGAGAACTGGCCGGGAAACTCACATTCCGGAATACGATCCTGGTATACCTGAAGGTGGACCGGAGCGACCTGTTCACGGACCAGTGGCTCTATGTCCATGATCCGTCTGTGGAAGTGGGCAGGGTAACCAACTTCAGGAACTGGCTTCCTTCTGTTTACGGATCATCGGATGCTTCCATCCTCTGTCTGGAGTACTGGTGCTATTTTGACGATCCGCTCTGGAAAATGGAACCTGAGCAGCTGATCGGCAAAGCCAGGAATGAGATCGTTCAGACCGGACTGGTGAGGGACGGAGAGGTCAGCCAGGGGCAGGTAGTCCGTCTCCCCCGGTGCTATCCCGTCTATTTCAGGGGGTACCGGGAGGTCATGAAACCGGTGGAAGCTTACCTGAATACGGTGGGGGGATTGCATGCCATCGGCCGGTACGGCGCTTATAAATATAACAACCAGGACCATAGTATTTTAATGGGCATGCGTGTAGCGGAAAATATCCTGGAAGGGAGCCGGCATGACCTGTGGGCCATCAACACCGATTACGAAACTTACCAGGAATCGTCGGTGATCACCGAAACCGGACTGGTCACCGTGTCCGGTTCAGGGTGATGAATGATTTGTATATTTGCACAAACCTTTGACAATGAATTTCCTGAGGTTCTTAACCACCAAAAAATTCCTGCGCCACCTGGGGATCGCAGCCGGGATCACCCTCCTGATACTGACAGGGACCATGCTCTGGCTCAGGATATATACCCACCACGGGCACACCATCACCGTCCCCGACTTATCCGGACTGACCCTGGAGGAGGTGGAGGACGTCACCGCTGCCCGGGAGCTTCGCTACGAGGTGGTGGATTCGGTCTTCTCCTCGGAGATGCCCAGGGGAACGGTGCTGAAGCAGAATCCACGCGCAACCTCGGAAGTCAAAAAGAACCGCAAGATCTTTCTGACCATGAATGCGGTCAATCCGGAAACGGTCACCATGCCCAGGCTGGTGGGACTCTCCATCAGGCAGGCGAGGCTGGCCCTTCAGAATGCGGGCCTCGAACTGGGCGACATCGAATACAGGCCGGACTACGCCATCAACAACGTGTTACAACAAATGCATCGCGACTCCGTTATTAATGAAGGCACTGAAATCACAAGGGGATCGGTCATTGATCTGGTGCTGGGAATGGGTCTGAGCAACGAGACCACCCGGGTTCCCGATTTGGTGGGACTGGGACTGGAAGCAGCCACCGGGGTGATCGCTGACCACTACCTGAATATCGGGGCCATCACCTTTGACGAGAGCATTGAAGACGGTGAGGACAGTGCCCGGGCATTTATCTGGCGGCAGTATCCTGAATTCGAAGCATTCAGGAGGCTGAACATGGGACTGGAAGTGGACATCTGGCTGACGGTGGATTCGACCCTGCTCCCGGTGGCGGATACCCTGCAGGCAGGTGAAGAGACAGAAATCTTGGATGAATAAATTGACCAGAGCTTTGGCTGCCTGGTGCACGGTGGCAGGAATGCTGCCGGCGGCACGGGCCCAGGAAGTGATCCTTCCCCTCTATGACAATCCCGCGGCAGCCCGTGCCGTGAAGACATGGGAGGGTGGGAAGAAAAGTGCCCGCGCGGAAATGCTTTCCCTGCCGCTTTTCGATGATTTCAGCCGGGGCTACGGCATCCCGGACCCAGGTCTCTGGAGCGACGCTTACGCGTTTGTCAACAACAACTTCGCCATTGAACCGGTCACCAACGGGGTGGCCACTCTGGATGCACTGGATACCGACGGAAGCCTGTATGCCGGGGCGGTGCTCGATCCCAACACCTTCGTTGCGGATACCCTCACCTCCCACCCCATCGGGCTTGACTTTCCGGTCTCCGACAGCATTTATCTCAGCTTTCTCTACCAGCCGGCCGGATTGTGTGATCCCCCCGAGGAACAGGACTCCCTGATGGTCGATTTTTTTGCGCCCGATTCGGCAAGGTGGGTCCCCGTCTGGAGCATCCCGGGAGGGAACCTGCATGCCTTCCGCCAGGTGATGATCCCGGTCACCGATACGATTTTCCTGAAGGAGGGATTCCGGTTCCGGTTCCGCAACCGGGCAAGCCTGGCCCGCAACAGCGACTATCCGGACATGCGCAGCAACGTGGATTACTGGCACCTCGATTACATCAGGCTGGACAGGAACCGCTTCCGGGCCGACACGGTGATGAGGGATGTGGCGTTCACCACCCCCCTCAACTCGATCCTGAAGGACCTCACCTCGGTCCCCTGGTCCCATTTTGAGGAGGCGTACAATACCGTGCTGGACCAGTACGCCTTCGCCCGTTACCGCAACAACGACACCATCCCCCGCAACATCACCAGGTCGCTCACCATCCTGGAACCTTACTACAACGAGATCCATAATCCGGTGGAACCCACTGCACAGGACATTCCTGCCCAGCAGGACACCATTGTCAATTTCGGATATTTCTATCCCCTGGAATTCAACCGGGGCGATTCGGCACTGCTCCGATTCCGTGCAGCCCTCCGGACCGACGAATTCGATCCAAAAGTCAACGACACCGTGGTGCACGACCAGGTCTTCAGCAACTATTATGCCTATGACGACGGCACCCCTGAAGCGGGGTACGGACTGCGCGGGGGAGGGACCCGGAACGGCATGGTGGCGGTCAGATACCGCGCCTACCAGCAGGACATGCTGGGGGGAGTCTACATCTATTTCAACCATGTCTATGATTCCCTGAACATGGATTATTATTTCAAGCTGATGGTATGGGATGAGGTGGACGGACGGCCGGGAAACCTGATCTGGGAAGACGGGAACGATCACACACCCAGGTATTCGGGATCGTATGACGGACTGGTCCGGTACGACTTCTCACAGCCGGTTCCCGTGGACGGGCCCTTTTTTGTGGGCTGGCTGCAGTACAACCAGTACCTGCTGAACGTGGGACTGGACCGCAACAGCCGTCCCTCCGCCCCGGTGATGTTCTATAATTTCCAGGGCAATTGGGAATCCAGTCAGGCTCCCGGGGTCATCATGTTCAGGCCGTTTCTCTACAGCGAGCCCACCGCCGCCGAACATCAGCGGCAGGACCAGGTATCCCTCCATATCTATCCCAATCCCGCCACCGACAGGGTCTTTATCGACTGGCCCCGGGGATTCCCCCCCGGTATCGTCACACTGGAACTGTTCGATACAGCCGGCCGGAGGATCCCCATGAACCTGACACCCGGCGAGAGCCTGGATGTATCGGGCCTCGCTCCAGGCATTTATCACATGAGGATCGCCTCGGGAGCCACAACCTTCCGCTCCAAACTGGTGATCAACCGCTGAATCATGCACGGGGAACAGGAAGAGAACAATGAACTGTTCGAGCATTACCGGATTCAGGCAGACCCGGGACAATCACCGGTAAGGATCGATAAATTTCTTTTCAACAGGCTGGAGGGGGCCTCCAGGACCCGGATACAGGCAGCTGCAGGGGCAGGGAACATCCTGGTGAACGAGAAGCCGGTGAAACCGAGTTACCGGGTGAAGCCGGAAGATGCCATCTCCATCCTGCTTCCCCATCCCCCGAGGAATTTTGAGCTGGTCCCGGAAGATATCCCCCTGGAGATCGTGTACGAGGATGAACACCTGCTGGTGGTCAACAAGGAAGCGGGCATGGTGGTCCACCCCGGCGTGGGCAACCCGGCCGGCACCCTGGTGAATGCCCTGTTACACCACCTGAAGGATCACCCGCTGTTCAGCCCGGATGAAGAACGTCCCGGACTGGTCCACCGGATCGATAAGAACACCTCGGGACTGCTGGTGGTGGCCAAGACGGAACTTGCACTGAGCAGGCTGGCCCGTCAGTTCTTTCATAAGACCACCCGCAGAACCTACCTGGCGCTGGTGTGGGGATCACCCGGACAGGAGGAGGGGACCATCAGGGGCCACATCGGCAGGAATCCGAGGGACAGGAAACTGATGCATGTTTTCCCCGACGGGTCGCAGGGAAAGGAAGCGGTCACCCACTACCGCGTGGTGGAAAAACTGGGTTATGTGAACCTGGTGGAATGCCGGCTGGAGACAGGCCGTACCCACCAGATCAGGGTACACTTTCAGTTCATTGCACACCCGGTCTTCAACGATCCTGAGTACGGGGGCAACCGCGTGCTTCGCGGGACCACCTTCTCGAAATACAAACAGTTCGTAACCGGGTGCTTCAACCTGCTTCCCGGTCAGGCCCTTCACGCGAGCACCCTGGGATTTGTCCATCCCGCCAGCGGGGAGGAGGTCCTTTTCGAGGCCCCGCTTCCGGAAGGATTCAGTCAGGTGCTGGACCGGTGGAGAACCTACCTGAAGGGGAGAAACGATTAAACCGGGTCCTGTCCCATCCATGGAACCAGTTCGTGGATATATGGTCCCGTTCGTCAAAATGGATGCCTCTGCATCAATGTGTTATGTAAATTAGATTGTAAATTTATCTGAGGACATTTCTTGATTGAACCGAGACGATGAACATTGCAGTTTTCGCAGGCGGGGATTCCTCTGAGTACGGGATCTCCATGAAAAGCGCCGGACAGGTGAAAAGGTGGCTGGAGGCCGCCGGACATAACTGCTATCTGGTGGAAGTAAGGAGGAACCAGTGGACGGTCCTCGACGGGGATCAGCGTATCGCCCTGGATAAGAACGATTTCAGTTTTACAGGCGGGCAGGGACGCATTCAGATGGAGTTTGCCTGGAACACCATCCACGGCACTCCGGGAGAAGACGGAAAGCTGCAGGGATGCTTCGACATGTCGGGGATCCCCTACAGTTGTTCCAACCACCTCTCCTCAGCCCTTACCTTCAACAAATACACCTGCAAAAGTTTCCTCAGGCAGCACCAGATCCTCACACCCGAATCGAGCCTGGTGAGAAAGAACATGGAGACCGACCTGGAAGAGGTGGCTGAAAAAGTGGGACTGCCCTGCTTTGTCAAACCGAACAGCGGCGGATCCAGCTTCGGAACAACCAAAGTGGTCCGGTTCGAAAACCTGCAGGCTGCGCTCAACGAAGCACTGAGGGAGGATCAGGAGGCCCTTGTGGAGCGGTATATCAAGGGGACCGAGGTCACCTGCGGATTGCTCAAAACCAGGAAAGGGTTTACGGTATTTCCCCTCACCGAGATCGTCTCCAGCAACGATTTTTTCGACTACGAAGCCAAGTACACCGAAGGCAAGGCCCAGGAGATCACACCTGCCAGGATCAAACCGGGACTGGAGACCCTGTGCAAAGAACTGGCCATGCAGGTGTATGAACTGACCAACTCATCAGGGATCGTCAGGGTCGATTTCATCATCAAGGGGAACCAGGTCTACTTCCTGGAGCTCAATTCCATTCCGGGGATGTCACCTGAAAGCATCATCCCCAAACAGGTGGCCGTCACGGGCACACCCATGGAAAAAGTGCTGCAGCAGGTCATCGACAATGCCCTCTCTAACCGGACCTAGTTGCGGTCCAGGAGCACGTCCAGTTTTACGACCATTTCATCATCGATGAAGTTATCCTTCATGCTCGCGAAAACGGATTTGGACATGTGGTTCACTTCCCACCGGGTGCGGTCCAGAACGATCTTCCCGGTGCGCGCCCGGATCACCTGGTCCTCCATGGTAATCTCTGCGGGGAACGTGATCTGGTTGGTGTTGCCGCGGATGGTCAGGTCCCCCGTGACCATATGCATGGAGGATTCACCCGGCATCTGTTCCACGCCGGTGATGACAAAAGAGGCCTTGGGGTACTTCTCCACATAAAAGAAATCCTCCGAAAGCAGGTGATTGACCAGCCGTTCGCGCATGCCGTCGTTCTGTACATCCTCATTGCGGATGGTGGTCATGTCCAGTTCGAAAGAACCTCCGGTGATCATTTCGCCGTCTGTTGAGGCATTCCCGCTGACCACCTCGATGGTGCCGTGGTGCATTCCTCCCGGTTTGGTACCCTCCCAGTAGACGGTACTGGCCGAGGTATTGTAGGCGAAGGCCGGTCCTTTCGCTGCATTGTCTTCTCCGGCAATCTCGTTGGAAGCCCGCAGTGAAGCGGACATCATCATGGCTGCTGCCATCAGGGTCAAGGTTGTGTTTTTCATTGCTATATCGGTTTTTTGTTTAACGTTTTCAACAATGAATTAAACAATATCATATTAAAAATGTTTTGATCCAGACCGGTTTTTTAACATTATTTGCATTTTTTGGCTACATTTACCGGCACTTATGCGCCTCGCGAAAAACATCCTGCTGGCGGGACTGGTCCTCTGGCTGAGTTCCTGCCATTACAGCGAAAACGGGATCTATTTCGCAGAGCCGGTACCCGGCGAACCCCCCGAATTTAACGTATCCGTGAATCTGGACACCCTTGCGGGTCCCGTTGTCAGTGACAGCATGGAAGTGCGTTACGAGGTGGAGATCGAAAACGGTGAGTTCTACCTGATGGAAGCCTACCTGGCCGACACCTGGATTAACGGCTCCGATTCCGTTCAGTATTCCTTCTGGCTGCAGCATGACGATGTCCCGTTCCCGGGGCCCGATACCCTGTACCTGTTCTTCTATTACAGCACCAACACCAACAGCCTTGCCGATCTCATCGGGCTGGAAGCCATTGCGGCGCGCAGGAGTTACGGGATCATTTTCCACTGAGTGAGGGAACCATGAAAAGAACCGTGATCATCTGGAGCTGTGTTCTTGCCCTCTGCGGGGGAGCCACAGGATTGAACGCCCAGAACCTGGGGGTCACCGCCACTGTTGGTCTGGGCACCTACCGGATGGATGATATGAAATACCTGCTGGAATCGATCATGGAGACCTACCCGGTGGAAGCCAGGGTGATCAGTTCATTCCCTGCCTATACCTCCACATCGGCAGGGATGGTGAAGAGGCTCTACCCGCATGTGAAGGTTGGCGCCGCATACGGCTTTTCCACATCGGGGAGCAAGGCCGATTATTCGGATTATTCGGGAGCCATCCGGACCACCATTGTGGCGGTTTCACACCGCCTGGGGGCACTGGCGGCCTACACCCCGTTGTCCGGGGAAAGGCTCGAACTATCGGTATACGGCAGGATTGATCTGAACATGACCCGCATGGATGTTTCCTCCTACCTGGTCGCCGCCGGTTACTCCAGCGGTGTGGAGAACAAATACAGGGCCTTCAGTCCGCAGCTCTCCGCATTCGCGGAGCTGCTGTACAACCTCGGAAGATTTTCCCTTGGCATTGAAGGCGGGTACCTGGTGGACATCCCCGGTGAACTGAAGGGAAGCGGCGGGGGACCTGACCTGACCGATCCGGCGGGAGGAAGGGAACTGCTCACCTCGGACTGGACCGGATGGCGGACCGGCATCAAGATGATCCTCTGGCTCGATTTTCCCGAACCCTAAGGACCGGTGATCTGGCGCATGAAGCCACTGATCTTCTCCTCCAGAGGCCCCTCTTTCCCCAGGGCTTCGATGAAGGCACTTCCGATGATCGCACCCTGCGCATGCCGGCATGCTGTTTCAAAAGTGGAGCGGCTGGAAATTCCGAATCCAATGAGTCCCGGCAGGGAGAGGTCCATGTCTGCCAGCCTTCTGAAATAATGTTCCTGCTGTTCGCTGATCTCCCCCCGGGCCCCGGTGGTGGCTGCATCGGCAACAAGGTACAGGAATCCGCGTGAAAGCGAGGCGATTTTTCTGATCCGCTCTGCGGAGGTATGGGGGGTGATCAGCAGGATGTGGTGGATTCCCCGCTCTTCGAATGATGTGCGGTAGTATGTTTCATATTCTTCCGGCGGCAGGTCGGGAATGATCACGCCGTCGATCCCGGCACCCATGCACCGCTTCAGGAACCGGTCCATCCCCATCCTGTGGATGGGATTGAAATATCCCATCAAAACCAGGGGGATGCGGATCTCCGGCCGGGCTTTTTCCAGCTGGTCGAACAACAGGTTCAGGTTCATCCCGTTGCGAAGGGCCGCCTGGCTGCTGTTCTGGATGACCGGCCCGTCGGCCATGGGATCCGAAAACGGGATCCCCACCTCCACCATATGGGCTCCGGATCCCTGCAGGGCCCTCAGCATTGGCAGCGTATCATTCAATCCGGGATACCCGGCGGTGATGTAAACCGAAAGGATGCCTGACTTTTTCTCCTGAAATAAGCGGTCTATTCTGTTCATGGCATATCATTCATAATCCAAGACTCCTGATGTAGGTCTCCATGTCCTTGTCCCCCCTCCCTGAAAGGTTGACCACCACGGTATCCTGCTCACCCGGCTGCAGCTTGTCCAGAACAGCCAGCGCATGTGCCGTTTCCAGGGCCGGGATGATCCCTTCCAGCCGGGTACAGCGCAGTGCCGCCTGCAGGGCCTCCTCGTCGGTGGCGGCCAGGACCGTTGCCCTGCCGGATTGTGCCAGCCAGGCATGCAGCGGTCCAACCCCGGGATAATCCAGCCCGGCGGAGACGCTGTAGGGTTCGATGATCTGTCCGTCGTCGTCCTGCATCAGCAGGGTCCTGCTCCCATGGATGATCCCCACCGAGCCCAGCAGTGAGGTGGCCGCGGTCTGTCCGCTCCCGATACCGAGCCCGGCCGCCTCGGCCGAGATCAGCCGGACCCGTTCATCATCCAGGTAATGGTAATAGGCACCTGCCGCGTTGCTGCCCCCTCCCACACAGGCCACCAGGTAATCGGGATGGTCCCGTCCGGTCTTTTCCTTCAGCTGCACCTTCAATTCCTCGGAAATCACGGACTGAAAGCGGGTCACCATATCGGGATAGGGATGGGGGCCCACCACCGATCCGATGATGTAATGGGTATCGACGGGGTTTCGGATCCAGTCCCGGATCGCTTCATTGGTGGCGTCCTTCAGTGTCCGGTTCCCGCTGTAGACCGGGACCACCGTGGCTCCCAGCATCTTCATCTTCTTTACATTGGGGGACTGCCGTTCCACATCCAGGGCCCCCATATAGACGATGCACTCCACTCCTGTCATGGCACAGACCGTGGCGGTGGCGACACCGTGCTGACCGGCGCCTGTTTCTGCAATGATCCTGCTTTTGCCAAGCTGCCTGGCCAGGAGGATCTGACCGATGGTGTTGTTGATCTTGTGGGCCCCGGTATGGTTCAGGTCCTCCCGTTTCAGGAAGATCCGGGTCCGGTAGTGAGCCGACAGCCTCTCCGCCTCATAAAGCGGGGTGGGGCGGCCGGCGTAATCCCGAAGCAGCTGCCTGAACCTCTCTCGGAACGTTTCCGATCCGATGATCTCCAGGTAGCGCTCCTCCAGCTCCCGGATATTGGGAACCAGCATCTCGGGCACATAGGCACCCCCGAATTCCCCGTAGAATCCTTTCCGGTCCGCATGGTATCTCATTTCGCTCACTTTTTCAGTTCAACGGTTTTCTGATTGCATCAATAAATGGTTTCAGCAGCTTAACATCCTTGATCCCCGGCGACAACTCGAACCGGCTGTTCAGGTCCACTCCGGACAAGGCAGGGTGCCCCAGCTGCCTTACCCGCTCCGCATCCTCCGGTCCGATCCCCCCTCCCAGCAGAAAGGGCAGGCTGATGTCCATCTGCCCGAGAAGGTTCCAGTCAAATGGGATTCCGCTGCCTCCCGAACCGCTGCTCCCGCTGTCAAACAGCAGGTAATGGACCACCCCCACAAAATCCGAAGGAAGGTTGGTTCCGCCGGAGCGGATTCGGGCTGCTCCTGTGTCCCGCAGGAAGGCCTCCCCCTTCCCCCCGGCATGGATGGCTTTGATCAGCGGGATCCCCGCATCGGTGAGTTCCCGGCAATAGGCGGGAGATTCGGATCCATGCAGCTGCACCAGGTCAAGCGGACACGATTCGAACAGCTTCCGGACCCGGGTGACCGGTTCATCCACGAATACCCCCACCCTGGCGGAACCCGCCCCGGGGATCCGGAAGAGGGCCGGATCGGGGGCCTCCCCCACATACCTGGGCGATCCGGGAACGAAGATATACCCTATGAAATCGGGATCAAGGGCGCATACCTCCTCCACATTCCCGGGCTGCATAAGCCCGCAGATCTTCACCTTCAGGGGCCTGCCCGGATTTCCGGACGGCCATGTGGCTTCAGGAACTTCCATTGATCCCGTCTTGTCTTGTTTCTTCCCTTTTCCTTTCATTCACCGTGGCTTTCTGTTCCGGACCGCAGGTCCCGGATGAACTCCCCGCAGGCCAGTCCGGGATCATCCTGTTTCATGAACCTTTCTCCCATCAGGAAGAGCGAATAACCGGCCCGGTGAAGCCGGCGGACCTCCTCAACGGTGCCCAGGCCGCTCTCAGAGACCGCCACCACATCCTCCGGAAGCTGCCTGATCAGCTCCATGCCCAGTTCCGTATCCACCTTGAAGGTTTTTAGGTCCCGGTTATTGACCCCTACCAGGGAAATGGATCCGTGGTATTTGTCCAGGTCATCCAGCTCGTGTACCTCAAAGAGAACCTGTAATCCGAGGGAACGCGCCTCCAGGGAAAGCTCTTCCACCTGGCGCTTTTCCAGCATGGCCGCTATCAGCAGGACCATGTCCGCCCCGTAGGCACGCGATTCGTGAAGCTGGTAGGGATCCATGATGAAATCCTTCCGGAGCAGCACCAGCCCCTCCTCGGCCTCCCTGACCATGCGCAGGTCCCGGAAGGAGCCCCCGAAGAAATCGCGGTCCGTCAGGATACTCATGGCAGCCGCCCCCGCTCTCCGGTAGCCGGACGCCACCCGGACCGGATCGGCATCGGGGTGGATCCATCCCCGGGATGGGGACTTCCGTTTGAATTCGGCGATGATCCCCGGTCCCGCTGCAAGAGCGGCGGTATCCACTCCATTGGTCTCCCTCCCGTAATGGGGAAAGGTGCGGAGGTCGGACAGCGGCCGCCTTTTTTTCCGTTTCAGGATCTCCATCCGTTTATGCTCGGTAATGGCCTGCAGGATATTCATGGGTTGATTATTGTACAAGGTTCTTAAATGTCTTCAGGGCTGCCCCCGATCTCAGGGAACGGGTCGCCCGTTCCAGGCAGTTGTCAAGTCCCTTTCCCTCATCCATGCAGAGAAGGGCCAGTGCCGCGTTGGCGATCACCACATTTTCCTGGGCTTCGGTCCCCCGTCCTTCCAGGATATCCAGGAACACCCCGGCTGCTTCCTCCACGCTGTCCCCCCCGCGGATCCGGGATGGATCGATCCTTTCCATGCCCAGGTCTGCGGGAACCAGGCTTTTTTCGGATCGCCGGGTAAGGGCCCGGAACGGGCCTGTCAGTGAGATCTCGTCATAACCATCCAGGGCGTGGATGATGCAGAAATTCTTTCCCGATCCCTGGTAGAGGTAGTGGTAGATCCGGGCCACATCCAGGCTGTAAACACCCACCAGCTGATTGGGAGGGAACGCTGGATTGACCATGGGACCCAGCATGTTGAAAAAGGTCTTGATGCGGAGGCTGCGCCTTACGGGTGCCACATTTTTCATGGCGGGATTGAAGAGCGGCGCATGGAGAAAACAGATGTTGTAACGGTCCGTTTCCCGCTTCAGCCGGTCCGGATCGCTGGTGAAGCGGTAGCCGTAATACTCCAGTACATTGGAGGAGCCGCAGGCGGAAGAGACACTGTAGTTCCCGTGCTTGGCCACCTTCTCCCCCGCCCCTGCCACCACGAACGCGGCCAGGGTCGAGATGTTGAAGGTATTCTTCTCATCTCCGCCTGTACCACAGACATCGATGGTATTGAATCCCGACAGGTCCACCGGGCTGCACAGCTCCAGCAGTGCATCCCTGAATCCCGCAAGCTCGTCCACCGTGATGCTGCGCATGAGGTACACCGTTATGAAAGCCGCCATTTCGGCATCGTTGTATTTCCCCCCGGCCATGTTCCGGAGCACCGTTTTGGCCTCCTCCTTTCCGAGGGTCTTCTGATCGAACAGGTATTGCAGGATCTCTTTCATCGTTGTTGTTGCTTATGGTGACGCCGGACGTGAGGGATGCCTCAGCCAGTTCAGGATCATTCTTCCCCCGTATTCGGTGAGCACTGACTCGGGATGGAACTGGACCCCGCGTACGTCATGTGTTCTGTGCCTGATGGCCATGATGGTTCCCTCGTCATTCTCAACGGTAATTTCCAGTTCCCCCGGCAGGCTTTCGCGGTCAGCCACCCAGGAGTGGTAACGGCCTGCCTCAAATTCCGCCGGGACCCCTTCCAGCAGGTAGTCCCCCGGGACCACCTGCTTCATCTTCCCCACCACACCGTGGTATACCCTGGCCAGGTTGGTCAGGGTTCCACCGTACGCTTCGGCGATGGCCTGGTGACCCAGGCAGACGCCAAGGATGCTCTTTTCGGGACCGTACCGCCGGATCAGGTCAAGGGTAATGCCCGCTTCCACGGGTATCCCGGGACCCGGACTGATCACGATCTTCCCGAAGTCAGCCACTTCATCCAGGCTGATCCGGTCATTGCGCCTGACCACCACCTCCGTTCCCTCCACCCTTTCCATGTACTGGACAAGGTTGTAGGTAAAGGAGTCATAATTATCCACCACCAGTATTTTCATCACATTCTATTTCAGGTCAGACATTTTTCTGGCCATTTCAATGGCCGATTTCAGGGCTGCAAGCTTGTTGTTCACTTCCTGGAGTTCCCCCTCCTCGGTGGATTCGGAAACCACCCCCGCACCGGCCTGGTAATAGAGCCTGTGGTCCCGGGAGAGGAACGAGCGGATCATGATGGCATGGTTGATGTCCCCGTTGAAGCGGATGAATCCGATGGTCCCGCCATAGTAGCCGCGCCGTTTGCCCTCGTACTGGTCAATCAGTTCCATGGCCCGGTACTTGGGTGCCCCTGAAAGGGTACCGGCCGGAAACGATTCCGCCATGATGCGGATGGTATTGGCCGTGTCGGGCAGGATCCCCGATACCCTGGAGACCATGTGGATCACATGGGAATAGAACTGTATCTCCCTGTACTCCTCTACGGTTACCCTGGAGGTGGTCCGGCTCAGGTCGTTCCGGGCCAGGTCCACCAGCATCACATGCTCTGCATTCTCCTTTTCATCCCTTGACAGCTTCCTGGCCAGTTCCTGATCCTCCATATCATTCCCTGTCCTCCTGAAAGTCCCTGCGATGGGATTGATGTACGCCTTTCCCCCCTTCACCTCGATCTGCGCTTCCGGAGAGGATCCGAAGATCCTGTAGTCGCCGTAATCGAAATAGAAGAGGTAGGGCGAAGGATTGATGGAACGGAGCGCACGGTAAACATTGAACTCATCTCCGGTGAAGGCCTGGGAGAACTGCCTGGAAAGGACGATCTGGAACACATCCCCCCTGTGGCAGTGCGCTTTTCCCCGGGTCACCATTTGCCGGTAATCGTCATCCGTCAGGTTTGAAGTTTCGTCCCCCTCGGTATCGAATCCATAGGTGGCAATGTTCCGGTTATGCAGCAGTGCCGCCACATGCCCGATCTCGCTCTCCCCTCCGTTGACCAGGTGTTCGAAGAGCACCAGTTCATTGGTCAGGTGGTTGATCGCCAGCACGAATCTGAAAAAATCGTAACGGATCTCCGGGATCCGCTCACCCGGTGGCTGATCGGAGCTGAACCTGATCTGTTCGAAGTATTCCACTGCGTCGTAGGTACAGTATCCGAAAATCCCGTCCACCATCATCTCCGCTCCCCCTTGCTCCATCTCGAAACTGGACAGGAACTGGTTCAACAGGTCCACCACCGTCTGCTCCCCGTCCACCACGGTTACCTGCGGGGAGTGACCGGGCAGGTCTGTGGTGGCCCTCCCCTGTTCCACCCTGAAACCGGCGATGGGATCCAGGCAGATGAATGAAAATGAATTCTCCTTGCTGTGATAGTCAGAACTTTCCAGCAAGAGTGCATTGGGATAGATATCCCTGACTTTTAAATAGATACTTACCGGCGTGATGATATCTGCCAGTATTTTGCGCCTTTCTACCCTGACCGGTACCCGTTTCATCATTTGTTGTTATCCATGTGATTAATTCGTATCATATATCCCTGATCCGCAGGGTGCACAAAAAAAAAGGCTTCCGCCGAAGTGGAAGCCTTTTGTATCGTTGTGCACAACGGGCTGGCCCTATGCTCCGGCATTTCGGAAACAGGAGTGCCACCACCAGTTTGTGCGGATCAAGGTCATTTGAGGTTCTGATTTGCCTGTCAAATTAAAGGAAAGATTTTAAATCTTCCAAATTTCATTACTTTCAACCTGCAAAGTGATGCATCATGGCCGTGAAAATCCTGAGAAACTTCCTGGTCTTCTTCTCCGTCTGGCTGGCAGTCATGCTGATCTACACACTAACACACGGGGTCAATGACCTGGAGTACCTGTGGAAGTTTTCGCTCCTTCCCGGGGCATTCCTGGGCGTGATTGCTGTCCTGGCCACTGCGCTCCAGCAAATGTTTGCCGTAAAGAAAGGCATCAACTGGGTGTTTCTGGGCTTTGCGGTGGCACTGGACCAGGGGATCAAGATCTATCTCTTCTCCATCGACTGGCAATCCCTCTCCATCCCGCTGATCGAACCGGTTTTTTACATCGAGCCCGCCCAGAACACCCTGGGCTCTTACCTCTGGGTGCTCCTGGGGCTGAAGAAAGGATCGCACCTGGTCAATATCATCCTGTTCAGCCTGATCGGGGTGGTGTTCGTCGAAGTGTGGAGGTTCTATGTGAGCCGCAAGAGGAACAGCTTCTGGATCAACGGCTTCATTCACCTGTTCCTGGCGGGGCTGGGTGCCAATCTGATCGATAATGCCGTCTGGGGTGGATCCCTGGATTATGTGACCATCAAACCCTTTTACACCTTCGACCTGAAAGACCTCTACATCACCCTGTGCGAGCTGTTCCTGCTGACGGAGCTGGTGGACAACAGGCTGCTGAAAAGGTTCCTGAACATGCCCCGGGAAGACAGCAGGAAACTGAACCGGGATTTCATTGACTTCGTCCGGCGCGACTTCGGGGTCGGTAAAAAGGATCCGGAGGATCAGTGAAGGATCAGGGCGGACATCAGCCTGTGACACCGCTGCATGTCTGCCACCATGGAGGAGGCGGAGATGGTTCCCCCGGAAACCCCGTCGATATCCTTGCCCAGGTGAAGCGGACCTCCCCGGTATCCATGAAACTGGCTCAGCCACCGGGGATGGGCGATGGCCCCTCCGTGGTCGGACCGGTACCGTGTGACCACCACACCCTCCACCACCAGCGAGTCATTGTACAATATGGCATAATCGAACGCATCGAACCTGCCCGGGGCACGGGTTGACAGCAGGTAGCCCGTTCTCCCTGAACTTCCGGTCATTCTGAACACACAGTCTCCGGGATGCAGAATTCCGGCAAGGGCTTCCTGTTGATCCAGAAGGGGAACCGGCTGCAGGATCACTTGTTCTCCGAATCGTTTCTCAGCCTCTCGGATCTCTTTTCGTCCGGGCACGCACTCCGGCTGGCCCAGCAGCCATATGGCCTGTGATGCCAGCAGCAGGACAGTCATTTGAAATCTCCTTTTCATGATACCCCGGTCAGAACCATACCCCCACGCCTGCATTGAACTGGCCCCGGTAGGATCCTTCGGCCTTGTTTCCGAACAGCTGCATGTCCACCTTGAGCACTGCCCCCGGAGTCACTTTCCACCCGATGCCCATGGTGATGTCGGTCCTGTTCAGGGCAGGGTCCTGCAGGACACCCTCCTCCACGGAAGCATGGGTATTGTATTGTTCGAACCTGACGAACGGGATAAGCTCCGTCTCTGTCCAGTCCGCTCTGTGGAACACGTCACAGGCCACTTCGGCATACCACCCCCCCATGGTACTCCCCAGGTCACTCCCTGTAAAGGCATTGTAGGTGCCCGCACCTGAAACCCAGCCGTAATTGGCCTGTCCCCTCAGCCGCCATCCTCCCGTTGTATAGCGGATATCTGCCCCCAGCATGGTCAGGCCCACCCTGCTCGAATCGGCCCGTGCCAGGGCCACCCGGTCCGCTTTCCCCGCACCATCGTATAGGATCGACTGCGTTTTTCCCGCGTATGCCGATACGCCAAGCTGTAATCCTGCAATACCGAAATAATTGACCCGGAAGGCTGCATTGGGTGCGCTCATGAACGATTCAGCCCCTTTCTGCCTGCCGCTCCTGAACCCGTTTGGCCCGCTGAGCCTGGCGGTCCCGTCATAGCCGTTGAATCCGTTCACCACATAAGCCTGGTACGAGATGGCCGCCGAAGGGAAGGTCCCCGTAAATCCGGCCCCGATCTCCCTCCAGGTGGTGGGCACGATGATTTTGTCCAGGTTGGGCCTTTCCACCCCGTTGAAAGTGGGGGGCTCATGGTATTCATTGATGATCCCCATGGGGATCAGGACCAGTCCCCCGCGAAACTTCAGCCAGGGAAGGATCTCCACCTGCAGGAATGCCTGCTCCACATAGACCTCCTCCACATGCTCCAGTTCCACTTCAGAGATGAACTGAACCCTGTCGCCGAACTTATAGCCAAGCATCAGCACCAGCCTGTGCACATCAAGGGTCCCGTTGCTGTAAGCTCCCTGCATCAGCGGCTGGTTGTAATCGATCTGTGCATATCCCCCCAGCGTCAGGCGCTGCTCCTGCTGCATCATCCTTCCGGCTGTGTTCACTTCTTCCTGTGCAAGGACCTTTCCTTTCACCATGAGCAGCACCATCGCTGCGGCCATGCCACTCCATACCAAACGCGTTTTCACCATCACTTTTTTTGGGGATAAAACTAGGTGAAATGCGGAAACGCCTGCAGGAAAGACGAGGTATAGCAGAATTATTCTAAATAAGCAATCGGGATAGGTGACAGGGTACCAGGGGATTCACCCGATCAGGTCCGGATCTATTTAGACAAAAATACCCACTTTTAGGGATGTCGCCGGAGGACATTCACACTGCGGGTCAGGGGGCCGCAGGTGGCGGGACCGGATATTTGGCAAAAATGCTGGCTGCGACCAGGGGCAGCTCACCGGCCCGTTTCTCCGAATCATAGACCAGCTCATCCACTGCAGTTGAGTGCCAGACATGACGCTGGGTCTGGTTGTCGTACATATCGACCGTTACCGCCCTTTCCATATACACGTGCCGGTTGGAATACCAGTAATACCGGTCCATGGCCTGCCGGTGGTAAACCGTGACCCTCACGGAGACATCGCCGCCATTCTCCACGAACGCCAGTCCCCTGCTCTCCAGCTCCCTGGCCATGGCCACCCGGATCCTTTCCAGTTCCATGCCGGGAATGGTCTTCTTGTTTCCTTCGGTGAAATCCAAAAAGCTGTATGTCCGGTACTGGTCAAACCGCCCTTCAGGATCCCTGTCGCTGTAAACGCGCATGGATGAGCCGCATCCGTTCAGTGCCAGAAGGGCGGCCAGACCAAGCATAAAAGTGAACTGTTTCATGGGTTTTCTGATTTTTCGCAGAGGGTTAGATCCCCCTTGCGAAAAACGCAAAATCCATGCCAGGAACAGCAGCCTGTTCGCCGGCCCCGTGGCATCAGATGGTGAATGGAGTTCCGGTCAGTTCCTCTGAGATTTCCCAGAGCCGGCGGGCATCCTCATCGCTCATTCGCTTCGGGTTTGGCCGGTCCGGTGCGGGCCATCCCCTCATGCCGAACATGCCGCCCGGACCGAAGTAGGCTCCCTGTTCCACACCTGGGGCGGTGGCCGCATACAATACCGGGAGGGCTCCCATGGAGGCCGGCTGTGCCACCAGGCTGTTGGCCAGGTTAAAAAGCCGGGCCTTCAGGGCTGATCCCTCCATAAGGGCCCCTTTGGCCTGTAATTCTGTTCCTGCATATCCCGGGTGGGCAGCAGCGGCGGTCACCGGCATTCCCGCCCCGGTGATCCTCAGGGACAGTTCCCTGGTGAACAGCAGGTTGGCCAGCTTGCTCATGCCGTACGCCCCCCACTTGCTGTAGGACTTTTCCCAGTGGATATCCCCGAACCTGATCCTGCCGAAATGGTGGGCAGCACTGCTCACATTGATGATCCGCGATCCGTCCGTACCCTTCAACAGCGGCCACAACCGCGCTGTAAGGGCAAAATGGCCCAGGTGGTTCACCCCGAACTGCATCTCGAATCCCTGCCTGGTCCGGTTCAGGGGAATGGCCATCAAACCTGCGTTGTTGATCAGCAGGTCGATCCGGGTTTCTCCGCTCATGGCGTCTGCAAAGGCTTCCACCGAACCGAGGTCGGCCAGGTCGAGGTGACGAACCTCCGCATCGGCTCCGGGCGCCTCTTTCAGGAGGGCGGTCCGCGCACGTTCCCCTTTGTCCGTATTCCGGCATGCCATGAGGACCCTGGCCCCTTTCTTAGCCAGCTCCATCGAGATGTGGTATCCCAGTCCGCTGTTGGCGCCGGTCACCACCACCGTCCTTCCCTGCTGTGAGGGAATATCAGAAGTGTTCCACTGATTTGCTCTTCCCATCTGATCCAAATGTTAAAAGTGATACAACAAGATAGGGTAAACCGATGTTCATGCATCCTTATGGTAAAGACCAAATAATTTTCACCAAAAACCGAAGAGGGATGAAAACACAACACACAAAAAGAGGGTTCTGGCTGATGGCACTGGCCATGGTCCTTTCCATGGGGGTACGCGCACAGTCAGCTGCCGAGGACCTTGTATTCGATACACTCAATTACAGGGCTTTCTCGGGACAGGTCATTGACGCAGACAACAACCGCACACTTCCTTTTGCCACCGTTGAGGCCGTCGGAAGCAATGCGGCCACGGTGACAAACATCGACGGGGAATTCATCATCAAGCTTCCCATTGAAACCAGCGTATCCTCACTGAAAATCTCCTATATCGGGTACAGCAACAAAATCGTCGCACTGGGTGAATTCAGGGAAGGACGCACACTGACCGTCCTGCTGGAACCAAGTTCGATCCGGCTGCAGGAAATCACCATCCGGCCCGAAGATGCCCTGAACCTGATCATGGACGCCCTTTCATACATCAAGGACAATTACAGTGAGGAGCCCATGATGATGAGGGGATTTTACCGGGAAACCATCGAACGGGGAAGGAATTACGTTTCCATTTCTGAAGCGGTGGTGGACATATTCAAGGGCAGCTATACCAATGTGTTCCAGACCGACCAGGTCAAGCTCTTCAAAGGCAGGAAAAGTGCGGATGTGGAGCGGATGGATACCGTGCTCTTCAAGCTGCAGGGAGGGCCCAATACCGCGGTGCTGCTCGATGTGGTGAAAAATCCCTATATCCTGCTGTCCGAGCAGTACAACGATATCTACGAATTCAGGCTCACCGATGTGGTCACCATCGATGAAAGGCTCCACTACGTGGTCTCCTTCCAGCAGAAGTCCCATGTGGATGATCCCTACTACCTGGGCAAGCTCTACGTGGACATGGAGAAACTGGCCATCACCGAAGCCGAATTCGAGCTTAACACGGAAAATGAAGAAGAGGCTGCCCGGCTGTTTATTCAGCGCAAGCCCATGAGCATGAGCATCATTCCCGAAAGGGCCGTATACCGGGCCAAGTACACCATCGACGAAAACCGCTGGTATTTCACCTACGCCCGGGCTGAAGTGAGGTTCAAGGTGGACTGGAATAAGAAACTGTTCAATACCACATTCACCACCATGTCAGAACTGGCCATAACCGACCGGACCTATGAAGGCATTGAAAAATTTGCTGCCAAGGACCGCTTCCGGCCCACGGATGTGATGGATGAGAAGGTCTATATCTTCTTCGATGAGGACTTCTGGGAAGGGTACAATGTGATCGAACCCGACCAGTCCATTGAGAGTGCCATCCGGCGGCTGAACAGGCAATACCTGCGACGCAACGGGTGAACCGGCGGAACCATCTTTGAGCAGCAACAGGGCGCTGTCTGGCTGAATTGTGTAACTTTACTGTCCCGGTACGAATCATTGCCAGACAGCGCTTCCTAAATCCGAACATGGTCCTGAAAGATCAACAGCAGCTCAGAAAGATACGCAGGGGTGACATCGCCTCATTTGAAATGCTTTTTCACCGGTACCACCCGGGTATGTGCCGTTATGCCGAAAGCCTGGTGCGCCACCCCGGGGTGGCCGAAGAACTGGTACAGGATGTGTTCTACAACCTCTGGAAAAACCGGGAGACCCTCAGGATCAATAAAAGCTGGCAGGGATACCTGTACCGGTCGGTTTACAACAACGCCATGATGTACCTTCGAAAAGCACACCGGGAAAGGCCAATGGATGAGCAGCTTGGCAGGCTGGCGGAGGTTCCGGGACCTGATCCCTCGGATCAGATGGAATTTGACGAGGTTACCGACATGGTATGGAAAACCCTGGAAGAACTGCCGGAAAGGACCCGTGAAATATTCAGGCTGAACCGCCAGGAGGGAATGAAATACCGTGAGATCGCCGTCACGCTTTCCATTTCGGTGAAAACTGTGGAGGCGCACATGGGCAAAGCCCTCAGGGCCCTGAGAACAACATTGCAGAAATATGAACAAGAATAGAGATATGGCGCTGGCCCGGTATCTGGCCGGTGAAATGAGTACCAGGGAGGAACTGGCTTTCAGGAAAAAACTGGAAGCCGATCCCGGTCAGAAAAAAGCACTGAATATGATGGAAAAGACCTGGAGCCGGTTCGACAGCGGCGAATCCTTCGAACCGGGGGATTCGTCGAAAGCCTGGGAGAAGCTGCACCAAAGGCTGAAAGACGATGGTCTGCTGGACCATCCCCCCTTCGAGGAGCGATCCGCCTGGCGGCCCTACGCCCTTCGGATCGCCGCAGTGATCGTCCTGATCCTGGCAGTGGGCATCCCCGCTGTCTATTTCGGGCTCCTGCATGACCCCAGGGGGAACACTGAACAGCGCCACACTGCACAGCAGGGGATCAACGCAGTGGATCTGCCCGACGGCAGCAGGGTATTCCTGAACCAGGGAGCTTCCCTGACCTATCCCGCACGTTTCGACCGGGAGCGGAGTGTGAGGCTCAGCGGCGAAGCGTTTTTCGAAGTCATGTCCGATCCCCAGAATCCCTTCACCGTGCATTCTGGAAAAGTCAGGGTCACGGTCCTGGGAACCGCTTTCAACATCAAACCGTCGGCACAGGATGAAGAGATGGAGGTTTATGTGGAATCCGGAAGGGTGCGGATGTCCCTGGAGGAGTCCGGCCGTTCTATTACCCTCGGTCCGGGCCAGCTGGGAGCCTCCAGCCGGCAGGAACTGACGTCGGGCTCCCTAAAGGATCCCAATTATCTTTCCTGGAAGACAAAAGAGTTTAAATTTGTGGAAGCAGATTTGCTGGAAGTCCTCCGCGAACTGGCAGATTCGTACCATGTGCGGATCCATACCGGGGACCTGGCACCGAACCAGATGAAGATCACCACTTCATACAGTGAACAGTCCATCGACGCCATACTGGAGACCATCGGTGCTGCCTTCGGGGTCACCGTAACCCACGGGGAGGACGGCTACCATCTGTCCAATTGAGAACGCATATGGATGAAACAATCAGGAGGTACTGGCACAGAACAATCCGTCTGGCCGTATCCCTTTTTGTCCTCATCCAGGGGTATCCCGCGCTGCTGCGTGCCCAGGACAGCATCCCCCCGGCGGAGGTCAGCGTGGTGCTGGAAGAGGGAACCCTCAACGAAGTGCTGGACAGGATCACGCTGCAGACCGGTTACCGGTTCACCTACGATGCGGATCTGGTAGACGGTGCCAGACGGATCTCATTCAGGGCGGAAAACCTGCCCCTCCGGCAGACCCTCGATTCCCTGCTGCAGGATCCGGGGCTTGCCTACCGGCTCATCGACAGGAACATTGTGCTTTACCGGAAGAATCAGGCTCCGCCGGCTCCCCTGCTGGAGGAGATCGACCGTTCGATCCTGCAGGGAAAGGTCATTGACCGGAGGACCGGGGATCCCCTGGCCTATGCGACCATCGCGCTTTATGGCACCAGCCTGGGATCGATCACCAACCAGGAAGGCGAGTTTTCCTTTAAAATACCCCGTTCCCAGTCCGATCCCATCCTGGTTGCCTCCTACATGGGTTACCACAGGGAGATCGTTCCGGTGGTCTTTCCCGCCGGGGAGAAACTTGTGATATCCCTGGAAAGGGAAACCATTCC
The DNA here is from genome assembly GCA_964575865.1 of uncultured Bacteroides sp. Classification (GTDB taxonomy): domain Bacteria; phylum Bacteroidota; class Bacteroidia; order Bacteroidales. The sequence continues at coordinate 62,152 of CAZNSZ010000003.1, forward strand.
CCTGCAGGAGGTCATCATCCGGTTTTCAGATCCCGGCCTGCTTCTGAGTGAGGCCATGCAAAGGATCCCCGGGAATTACCTGACCGAGCATGCCACCATGAGTGCCTTTTACCGGGAGTCTGTGCGCAGGAGCCAGCATGTGCTGGTCTACTCGGAAGCAGTGCTGGATGTGGCCAAAGCCCCTTACGATTCGGAACTTCAGACGGATGCGGTCAGGATCGAGAAGGGAAGAAAAATTACTGATGTGACGTCACAGGATACGGTGATGGTGAAGCTTCGTTCCGGTATCAGCACGTCACTGAACCTGGATGTGATCAAAAACCGTCCCGATTTCCTCCTCCCCGACTTCGCCGAACGGTACGAACTGGAATTTTCAGACCTGGTGGTCCACGGGGACAGGCTGGTGTATGTGATCAGTTTTAAACAGCGAAGCGGGATCCAGGAGCCCTTGTTCCAGGGACAGCTCTTCCTGGATCAGGAAAACCTGGCCCTGCTGGCTGCCGATTTTGAATTCAACCCCGCGCTGATCCACAAAGCCCCGGGACTGTTCCTGGTGAGCCGGTCACCCGCCATCCGGATCAGGCCCCTTCAGGCCAGATACCACGTTGAATACAGGCAGCATGAGGGGAAATACCATGTGAGCCAGGTGAGGGCGGAACTGGAGATCCGGGTCAGGAAAAGGAGGAGATGGATCGGCGACAGGTACGCCATTTCCATCGAGATGGCCATTACGGACATTCTCCCGGGACAACGGCTCCGCATCGATCCTTCCGAAAGGGTCAGGCCAGGTGTGGTGCTGTCCGACGAGCGATTTGAATTCGACCCGCTCTACTGGGGCATCTACAACACCATCGAGCCCGAATCCTCGCTGATGGAATCCATCGAAAAACTTGAAGAAAGCCGAAACGCCTTACCCCCAAACAACAACCCATGAAATCAGTCATCAGATTGTTTGTTATCCTGATCACCATCACGGTGATCGTGGTTGCGTGGATCACCCACCGGCTGCAGGATCCCACCGTTCAGGCCCTCATCGCCATCCTGGTCGCACTGAGCCTGGCGGTGTTCTTTATGATGAATATGCTGGAGCAAAGGGAAGAGCGGAAACGGAGGCAGGAACGGGAATCCCAGGTCCGGCCCAGACCCGGCCCCGGTTCCTCCAAACGAAAACCCTCCGATGTCTCATACGCCATGAAGGAGAAAAAGTCGGGACTTTCGTGGGGAGGCGGGAACATCAAGGGCAGCGAGGCCACCCGTGGAACCAAAAGAAAATTCCTGGGCAGGTAGGAGGCATGTGTCCGCTACCAGTTGAATTTTCCCCGCCGTTGATGTATATTCGGACTTATCAATGAAGCTCAACATGGAGATCCCCGGGAACGTGCTCGATGAAATGGTGCAGCGCAAGCTGGAGGGGGAAAGCTACAGCCAGATCCGGAAAGAGCTCTCTGATTCCGGTCTCCGGGGCGATGAGCTTCGGAGCGCTATGAGGAAGATCGATGAAAAGGTCCTGGAGGAGGAACTGAACAGGAAAGCAGGGGACAGGACCAAACAATGGTACCGGGCAGGCATGTTCCTGGCACTGGTGGGGTTGCTCCTCACCCTGGGTGCCAGCCGGGGGATCATCCTGAACAACATCCCCCGGTGGATCCTGTATACCCCTTTCTTCGGAGGGATCGCCCTGATGCTCTACAGCCGCTTCGCCGGCAAAAGAAGTGATTCCGGCCGGAATGAAGGTCCGGGGCCCATCCGCCGTAAAAGACCCTTCAAATAGTCCTGGCCTCTGGGTATTTGCCGCAATCTTCCTACCTTCGTAAAAAATTTGGAATGGTCGAGGAGATTGTGAGGAAACGGTTCCCGTTCTTTGAGTCGGGACTCAGGTCCGCCATCAGTGAGAACGGGATATTCAGGGAATTCGGGCAGGATCAGGAGCTGATCCGGGAGGATCAGTACATCCGCTCCTTCCCCATTGTGATTTCCGGCCTGATCAAAGTATGCCGCACGGACGATGCCGGAAACGAGCTGCTGCTCTACTACCTGAGACCCGGAGAGGTGTGCACGGTCTCCCTGATCTGCTGCATGGACCGGACAAGGAGCCGGGTAAAGGCCATTACCGAGACGGAAACCGCAGTGATCCTGATCCCGGTGGAATTGCTGGACAGCTGGATCGGCGAGTTCCAGACATGGAAGGAATATGTGATGCGGTCCATGCAGATGCGTTTTGATGAGCTGCTGAATACCATCGACGGGATCGCTTTCATGAAGATGGACGAACGGCTGGAGAAGTTTTTCCTGGACCGGTATCAGAGCTCCGGGTCCACCGTATTCGAAGGATCGCACCAGGAGGTGGCCCTCGCCATGAACAGCTCCAGGGAAGTTATTTCCAGGCTGTTAAAGCAAATGGAAAAGCGGGGGATGATCACCCTGTCCCGCGGACGCATCGACTATTCCGCCATATGTGACAAAAGTTACTGAACCACATGAGCCCCTTTTTATATTTTTGTGCGGAAATATTTAGAAACGCACCATGAAAACAAATGCAATCCATTCATACGGAGAACTTGAAGCCGGCATGAAACCCCTCGAGCGGGCGTTTCTCCTGCTTTATAAGGGCGGAGCAGAGCAGAGTGACTGCGCGCTCAGAAGGATCTCCGGGCTCAACGAGGGTGAAGAATCAATGCTGTTCACCGCTGATGTGAACCGGGTCAGGGACATCCATGAACGGTTGAACGTGAACACAGCGCCCAGCCTGGTTGTATTTCAGAAAGGCAGGGTGGTGAACATCTACAAAGGATGCCAGACCGAAGCCGCCTATGAATCGATCATCAGCGGCCGCGAAATGGGAAGCATCAGGCAGGAAGAGGGAAAAAAGGCAAAGAACGTCACCGTGTACACCACACCCACCTGTTCGTGGTGCACCACCCTCAAGACTTACCTCGACTCGCACCAGGTGCGGTACAGGGAGATCAATGTGGCCTCCGACAGTGCTGCCGCGGAAGCAATGGTCCGCAGGAGCGGCCAGCAGGGCGTCCCGCAGACGGAGATCAACGGACAGATGATTGTGGGCTTCGATAAAGCCAGGATCAATCAGCTGCTTGAAATAGAATGAGTTCGACTCAGTTTGCAAACCTAAAAACCAAATGAAATGAAAGAGTTACAGCCAATCAATCAACACGTGCTTCTGGAAATGGGAGCCAAGGAAGAGAAGACCGCTTCGGGTATCATTATACCCGATACCGTCAAGGAGAAACCACAGTATGCCAAAGTCGTCGCTATGAGCGGGATCGAGGATCCCGAGATTGAGGTGGGAGATGTGGTGTTCTACAAGAATTTTTCAGGCACAGAACTGGAATTCGATGGCAAAGAGTACCTGATGATCCCCTATGCGGACATTCTCGGACGAATTGTTGAAACAGACAAAATCTGATGTTTGTTGCCTGACCGGCTGTAGGCGATTTCAACATTATCAAAATCTTTAGGTTTCTGCCAGGAGGGCTGTTACTCGACATGACAGCCCTCCTATTTTTTTACTACTTTTGGGCCTTTATCAACCAATCTGAACGACCGTGAAAAATACCTTGTCCCTCATGGCAACAGCGATGATCCTTTTATCCGGTTGCACGACGAAGAACGAAACTGACATGAACCCATTTTTAGCTCCCTACGAGACCCCGTTCGGGGTACCACCCTTTAATGAGATCCGGAACGAACATTTCATCCCTGCCTTCAAGGAAGGGATCAGCCAGCAGAAAGCGGAGATCGATGCCATCGTGGCCAATCCCGAAGCCCCCTCGTTCGAAAACACCATTGCCGCATTTGACCTGAGCGGTGAGGTGCTCAGAAAGGTGGGAGGGGTTTTTTACCGGCTCAGGTCGGCAGAGACCAGTGATGAGATCGACTCCATCGCCGGGGTACTGGTACCGGTCACTTCGGCCCACCAGAGCGACATGCTGCTGAACCAGGCACTCTTCGAAAGGGTGAAAACGGTCTATGACAACCGGTCCGCCCTTCAATTGAACCAGGAACAGCTGAGTGTGGTGGAGGAGATCTATAAAATGTTCGAGCGGGGCGGGGCCAACCTGGACGATGCGGGAAAGGCCAGGATCCGTGAGATTGACGAGCGGCTCTCCATGCTCACACTGCAGTTCGGGAACAACCTGCTGGCCGAGACCAATGGTTACGAACTGGTCATCGAAGACGAGGCCGACCTGGCCGGGCTGCCCGCCTCCGTCCGGTCTGCTGCCGCTGAGGCCGCCGAAAGGGCAGGATATCCGGGCAAATGGCTTTTCACTTTGCAGAAGCCAAGCTGGATCCCGTTCCTCCAGTACGCCGAGAACCGCGAGCTGAGGGAGGAGCTCTACAGGGCCATGTTCATGCGGAGCAACCGGGGCAATGAATATGACAACAAAGCGATCATCGGGGAGATCATGGATCTTCGCATTGAGCGGGCCAACCTGCTCGGATATGAAACACATGCCGACTTTATGCTGGCTGAACGCATGGCCAAAAAACCGGAAAATGTGTATGACCTGCTGATGCAGATCTGGGAGCCCGCGCTCCAAAAAGCAAAGGAGGAGGCTGAAATGATGCAGGCCATGATCGCAGGCGAAGGCGGGGGATTCAAGCTGGAGTCGTGGGACTGGTGGTACTACGCCGAAAAGATACGGAAATCCGCTTATGACCTCGACGAAGAGGAGCTCAGATCCTATTTCAGCCTCGAAACAGTTAAGACCGGCCTTTTCGACGTGGTCAATCAACTCTACGGGCTCACCTTCGAGATCAGGGAGGACCTGCCGGCCTACCATGAGGAGGTGGTGGCTTACGAGGTGAAGGAGCGTGACGGATCCCACCTGGGCATCCTCTATATGGACTTTCACCCCAGGCCCGGGAAACGCGGGGGCGCGTGGAGTACAAGCATCCGGCAGGCACACACGGCAGACGGGGAGAGGATCACCCCGGTACACCTGATCGTCATGAACTTCACCAGGCCCACCGGCGGAAGACCGGCCCTTCTCAGTTTTGATGAGGTACTCACCTTTTTCCATGAGTTCGGGCACGCCCTGCATTCCATGCTGACCAGGTGCGACTACCTGACCACCTCAGGGAGCTCGGTAGCCAGGGATTTCGTTGAGTTACCCTCTCAGATCATGGAGAACTGGGCGGCTCATCCCGATGTCCTGAAAACCTATGCCGTTCACTTCGAAACCGGAGAGGCGATCCCGGAAGAGCTGCTGAAGAAGATGGAAGCCGCCGGTAAATTCAACCAGGGCTTTACCACCGTTGAATATGTGGCTGCATCGATCCTGGATATGGATTATCATACCCTCCGCGATGCGGGGAATCTGGATGTGAACCGCTTTGAGGAAACCAGCATGAACCGGATCGGGCTGATCGATGCCATTATTCCCAGGTATAAATCCACCTATTTCCAGCACATCTTCTCAGGCGGATACTCTGCGGGGTATTACAGCTACATATGGGCAGAGGTGCTGGACAAGGATGCATTTAATGCATTCCTCGAAACCAGCCTGTTCGATCAGACGGTGGCCACCTCTTTCCGGGAAAATATCCTGGAGAAGGGCGGTTCCGACGACGAAATGACCATGTACATCCGTTTCAGGGGAACAGAACCGACCATTGAGCCCCTGCTCAAAGGAAGGGGATTGCTCTGATCAACACTTCAAGGGGAGGGGATCAGACCCCCCTTCCCTTGAATACGGTGATGGCGGTATAGAAAAGGATCTTGAAGTCGACGAAAAGCGACATGTTCTCGATATAAAGGATATCGTACCTCAGCCGCTTGATCATCTCCTCTACATTCTCCGCATAGCCGTATTTGACCTGGCCCCAGGAGGTAATCCCGGGTTTGACCTTGTGGAGGTGCACGTAGTGGGGTGCCTGCTGGGTGATCTTCCTGATGAAATATTCCCTTTCGGGACGCGGTCCCACCAGCGACATTTCCCCCTTGAGGACATTGATGAAATTGGGGATCTCATCCAGGCGGTGCTTCCGCATGAACTGCCCGAACCGGGTCACCCTGGGATCATGTTTGGAAGAGAGTTCAGGGCCATTTTCCTCTGCGTTGTGGTACATGGAGCGGAACTTGTAGATCCTGAAGTGCCTTCCGAACCGCCCCACCCTGTCCTGGCTGTAGAGCACCGGACCGGGTGAGGAAAGTTTGACTCCGATGATCAGAAAGATGTTCAGGGGCAGCAATACGACGAGGGATACCGCAGCCAGCACCAGATCAAGTATTTGCTTGACATTCTGCTGCCATGCGGGCATCAGCTCGTGGTTTACCTCCAGGAGCGGTGTCCCGAAAATGGTGGAGCTCTTTACCTTCCCGGTCAGGATGTCCGTCATGCTGGGAATGGCGCTCACACGGATATCCAGGAAGGAGAGCCTGTTGACGATATCCTCAATTTTGCCATGCTCGGAAGGTTCCAGGGCAATGATCACCTCCTCCACACCCTGCTCCCTCAGGATGGCCTCCATCTGCTCCTGTCCACCCAGGTGGGGCAGGTAGTCCTGCAGCTGGTAGTGCACTTTCTCATGGATGTTGATGAACCCGAGAATCTCATGACCGCTCGATTTTTTCTGATCCCTGATATCCAGGTAGACATCCACTGCATTTTCGTTGCTGCCGATCATCACGGTCCTGAACCCGATCCTGCGCTGGTGGACCTGCCGGACAGTCCTTCCGGTGAGGATCATCCTGGGCACCAGGGTCAGGAAAAAATGGAGGATGAAAAGGGTGAAAAAGAGCTGGTAATAGTTGGTGTAGTCAACGATGGTGTCATCCAGGATCAACAGGAAGAATATGGTGGTCACCCCCAGCAGGGCAGTGATGAAGGTCCGGGTGAAGTCATCCAGCCGCGAGCGCCGGAAGAGGTTGTTGTAAAATCCCGTGAAATAATAGAACACGATCCATGCGAATGGAAGCCCGATGGCCCCTGCCCAGAAGCGTGAGCCCAGGGTAATGGGAATATCGATCCCGAATACCTGGGGTTCAATCTCTACTTTTCGGAAAATATAAAAGAGGATCCAGGCCGCGGATGCAGCAAGAAAATCGAACAATATGTAGAGAAATCGCTGGTACCTGTGGTTCTTCATCAATGGGTCGACCTCTGTTTGATATAACTGCAATTGTATCCCTTTAATTGCATCCGGGGCTCAAAATTTGAGGAATTATGTTCAAGAATATGGTTTATATTTGGACTTTGAATCGCAAGTGGTGGACAGTTTCAGACATAAAGGACTGAGGAAGAAATTGATAGATTCCATCCGTTCCAAAGGCATCTCGGATGAATCGGTCCTGGAGGCCATGGACAGGGTACCCAGGCATCTTTTTATGGACAGCAGCTTCATCAATTTCTCATACACCGACAAGGCGTTCCCCATTGCAGCCGGTCAGACCATCTCCCAACCCTATACCGTGGCCTTTCAGACGGAACTGCTGGAGGTCAGGCGGCACCAGAAAGTCCTGGAGGTGGGTACCGGCTCGGGGTATCAGACCGCCGTGCTGCTGGAGCTGGGGGCCCGGGTATACACCATTGAGCGTCAGCACCAGCTTTTTCTGGAGGCGCAGAAAACACTGGGGCCTTTGAATTACAAACCGATCTATTTCTACGGGGACGGCTACGAAGGACTGCCCGCATACGCGCCTTTCGAAAGGATCCTGATCACGGCCGCTGCCCCGGAAATCCCCCGGATACTGCTGGATCAGCTGAGCATCGGGGGGATCCTTGTGGTGCCCGAGGGGGACCGTTCGGGACAGCGGATGGTCAGGGTGATCCGGAAATCCGAATCGGATTTCGAAAGAAGCGAACACGGCTATTTCTCATTCGTCCCCCTGCTCCGGGGAAAAAACAAGTGACATGCTCCATATAGACACCCTTGTTTACAATGCGTTTCAGGTCAATACCTACCTTGTCCGTGATGGGGAGGGCCATTGCCTTGTGATCGATCCGGCCTTCCAGCCGGGTGAAGAGACCGAATCATTCGACCGGCTGATCGCAGAGAGCAACCTGACCCTGACCGGCCAGGTCAATACACACTGCCATGTGGATCACCTGCTCGGGGTACTGCACATTGAAAACAGGTTTGGATTCGGGCTGAGGGCTCATGATGCCGAAAACCGCAACCTGAGGCAGGCCCCGCTCATGGGGGAGGTATTCGGACTGAAACTGGAATCCCCGAACAGGATCAGCCGGGTGATCAGCCACCAGGACCGGATCTCCCTGGGCGGGCATACCCTCACGGCCCTTCATGTGCCCGGCCATTCCCCGGGAAGCATGGCCTTTTATTCTCCCGACGGGGGATTCGTGGTCACTGGCGACGCCCTTTTCCAGGGAAGCATCGGAAGGACAGACCTGCCGGGCGGGAATTACGATCAGCTCATTGCATCGATCCGTGAACAATTGCTCACCCTGCCGCCGGATACGGTGGTATATCCGGGCCACGGTCCTGCATCCACCATCGGGGAGGAACTGGCGGAAAATCCCTTTCTGAAGATCACTGAATAACATCTTTTGGGCACCCGTTTTTCACGGGCCGATTCCTTATCTTTGGGCTTCCATTGAAACATGTTTTCGTATGAAGTCCGAACCGTTTAGCAGCCGACACCTGGGACCCCGTGATGAGGAGGTCAGGGAGATGCTGAAAGTGATTGGAGTACCTTCCGTAGAGAAGCTCGTGGAGCGAACCATTCCCGCATCCATATACCAGGATACCCCCCTCCGGCTTCCGGAAGGAGTGGAGGAACATGCCTACCTTGAACAGCTGAGGGAAACAGCATCGAAGAACAGCCTTTTTAAAACATACATCGGTCTCGGATACTACAACACCCACCTGCCTCCGGTCATCCAGCGCAATATCCTGGAGAATCCCAACTGGTATACCTCGTACACCCCTTACCAGGCTGAGATCTCACAGGGAAGACTGGAAGCACTGCTGAACTTTCAGACCATGGTGATGGAACTCACCGGGATGGAAATTGCCAATGCATCCCTTCTCGATGAAGCCACCGCTGCCGCAGAGGCAATGATCATGCTCTTCAATGCGCGGTCGAGGTCTGCCATCAATGAGGGCCGTGTCCGATTCCTGGTGGACGAGAACATTTTTCCGCAGACGAAAAGCGTCCTGGAAACCAGGGCAGCACCGCTTGGGATTGATCTGGTACAGGTCTCCGCCGGGGAAGAAGCCCTGGATCCGCTGATGTTCGGGTGTCTGCTCCAGTATCCCGGCGGGGATGGTCAGCTGAAGGACCACGGGCCGTTTACGGCAAAGGCCCGGGAGATGGGCGTTTCCGTGGCCGTGGCTGCGGACCTGATGAGCCTGGTGCTGGTCACTCCCCCCGGCGAATGGGGTGCCGATGTGGTGGTGGGAAGTTCTCAGCGTTTCGGGATCCCCATGTTCTACGGCGGACCCCATGCAGCATTCTTTGCCACCCGTGAAACGTACAAACGGTTCATTCCGGGAAGGATCATCGGGGTCTCCATCGATATGTACGAGAAGCCGGCCCTCCGGATGGCCCTGCAAACCAGGGAACAGCATATCAAGAGGGAGAGGGCCACCTCCAACATCTGTACGGCCCAGGCACTGCTGGCAAGCATGGCAGGGATGTACGGGGTATACCATGGTCCCGGGGGACTGAAACGGATCGCCACCAACATCCATTCAGGGACCTGCTACCTGGCCTCCCAGTTGAAAGAACTGGGCTACCGGATCGTACACGAAAGCTTCTTTGATACTCTGCGCATAGCTCTTCCGGAAGGCCTCGATTCGGAGGCCCTGAGGTCCATTGCAGAGGAGAAGGAGATCAATCTCTATTACCCGGATGAGGGCCATGTGCAGCTGTCCACGGACGAATCGGCCACTGTGGAAAGACTCAATGCAATCCTTGAGGTCTTCTCCATAGCGGTACAGAAAGGGATCCACTTCCGGGAGCAGGTGGACCCTGTTACAGGATTCGATCCCTCACTGGCAAGGAAAACCTCCTTCATGAACCAGAAGGTTTTCCACCAGTACAGGTCCGAAACTGAACTGATGCGCTACATCCGTAAACTGGAGAAAAGGGATATTTCGCTGACGCAATCGATGATATCCCTCGGTTCATGTACCATGAAACTGAATGCGGCGGCACAGCTCTTTCCGGTCTCCTGGCCGGAATTCGCCTCCGTTCATCCCTTCGTACCCATCACCCAGACGGAGGGCTACCACCAGCTTATTCATGAGCTGGAGCATGCACTGAAAGAGATCACCGGCTTTGATACCATCTCGTTCCAGCCCAACTCAGGTGCTTCGGGCGAGTATACCGGCCTGATGGTGATCCAGGCCTACCATGCGGACCACGGAGACCTGCAGCGGAAAGTGGTCCTGATCCCGGCGTCGGCCCATGGCACCAATCCGGCCAGTGCGGTAATGGCCGGCCTGGATGTGAAGGTGGTCCGGTGCGACGAACGGGGAAACATCGATACGGATCACCTCAGACAGCTGGCCGGCGAAGCGGGAGATACGCTCTCCTCGATCATGATCACCTACCCCTCCACCCATGGTGTGTTTGAAGAGAATATCCGGGAGATCATTGATGTGGTGCATGCCCACGGCGGACAGGTCTACATGGACGGGGCCAACATGAATGCACAGGTGGGGCTCACCAGTCCGGCCCATATTGGGGCGGATGTCTGTCACCTGAACCTCCATAAAACCTTTGCCATACCCCATGGAGGCGGAGGACCCGGCGTGGGGCCCATCGGGGTGGCCAATCACCTGGTGGAATACCTCCCCACCCATCCGCTGGTGGAAACCGGAGGGATCAGGGGCATCGGCAGCGTCTCAGCCGCCCCCTACGGCAGCGCGGGTATCCTGGCGATTTCACATGCCTATATCCGGCTTCTGGGCGGAAAGGGACTGACCGAAGCGACCCGCATGGCGATCCTGAATGCCAACTACGTGGCCGCCTCCCTGAAGGATCACTACGACATCCTTTACACCGGAAAGAACGGGACCGTGGCACATGAAATGATCCTCGATTGCAGGAAATTCAAAACCCTGGCAGATATCACTGAAGCCGATATCGCCAAACGCCTGATGGATTATGGCTTCCATGCCCCCACCCTCTCGTTCCCGGTACATGGGACGCTGATGATGGAACCCACCGAGAGCGAATCGAAAGCGGAGCTGGACCGGTTCATCGAGGCCATGATCGATATCCACCGGGATATCATGGAGATCGCAGAAGGGAAAGTGAAGGCAGGTGAAAGTGTGCTGCGTTACGCCCCCCATACGGCCGGGGTGCTGATGGGGGATGAATGGGACAGGCCCTATTCCAGGAAAAAGGCTGCCTTCCCGCTCCCCTGGGTGGAAGAGAACAAATTCTGGCCCTACGTGAGCCGCATCAATGACGGGTACGGTGACCGCAACCTGGTCTGTTCCTGTGAACCGATCGAAGCATACGGAGAACACTGATCCGTGCGGATTCACCGGCCCGTAGAGTTGTTAATAAGTCCCCTGTTATTGGGAATTTGAAGCCCCGTTCGTACCTTGCGGTCATGATGCACCAGGGATACAGGGTATTCTTCTTTTTTATCGCGGCGCTCCTTTTTGTTACACCTGCGCAAGTCCTCCCTCAGGGACCTGAAACCGGTGACCCGGGAACCGTCTCTGACTCCATCCTGGAACAACAGCGGGATTCGATGCTTTTCAACCTGAACCTGAGGTATCTGAACGGCGTCAACGAGCACCGTTCCCCGTTCGAACTGATCCCCATCATCGAAGAGATCCTTGAACTCGATCCCGGCTTGTACCACCAGTGGTTCAACCTGGGTATGGAGTACATCAAGATCAAAGAGTATTACCTGGCCGCCGATGCGCTGAACAAGGGTCTGGAACGCTATCCGGCGGAACAGATGGCTACCCTGGAACAGATCTACATCAGCCTCAGTTTCTGCTATCACAAGACAGAGAGGCATCAGAAGGAGCATGAGATCCTCGATATGCTTTCGGAATACCACCCCCACGGGCCCGCCATCCTCGGCCGTTACCTGATCTGTGCCCATTACCGCATGCGGTTCACCGAGGAGGAGGCATACAGGGACCAGCTGGTTTCGGTTCTCCGGGATAAACGGGTGAATGAATCGGATATCGCTTATTACCTGGGCAGGCTCTACCTGAATGAGGATTATCTGGAAGCAGAAAAATACTTCTCCATTGCCTATCATTATGATCCGGAGAATGTGGAAAAGATGGGGTCATTGGCCTGGGTACTGATCATGAACGCGCTGCGGATCGATGAAGGCATGGCCCTTATGAAAAAAGCGATCGAAGCGGATCCGGACAATGCCATCTACATCCACCAGATGGGATACGGGTATTACATCAAGGGAAAATATGAGGTTGCCCTGGAAAACCTTTACGCCGCGAGGGACCTTTACCAGGAATACAGTTTCGAACTGGACAACCACATCCGCCTGGTGGAAGAAGCCATTGCGCTCCTGGAAGACCAGTCCATCTGATCCCCCGAAAGCCCCTTCAGACAAGTGCCCTGATCACCCCCTTCAGATCACTTTCCCGGCTGAAGATCTGGTAAACCGTACATTCCCTGCAATTCTCGTTGCGGCATACCCTCCCTTTCTCAGAAGCTTCCCAGCAGGGAAAGGAGGAAGCCATATAGGCATTGCAGCCTGCCCGGTCCTCCACACTGCACGGACGAAGGGCCCAGCAGGGCACAATGGCCATCAGCGCCCTGATCCCGGCAAAATTCAGCCCCTTTTCATGGATCATGGTATGGATCTGCTTTAACCGCGCAATATCCTGGTCTGAAAAGAGGTGGCGTTTCGACTCGCGTTTGAAGGGGATCAGAAGGCCCCTGTCGATATACTGCCGGATGGAATGCGCCGGGATCCCCGATAACTGTGCGGTAACACCGAGGGTATAGACCGGCATCTGTTTTTCCCTGGCCGATTCCTGAGGATGCTGGATTTCTGTAATCATGATTCTTATTTAATAACAGTCTAAATAAGCTGTGAATTAGGCAATTAATATAATGAAACGAATTGATAACCCAATATTATTCTGTATTATTATTCACATCTTATATGTATTATTCAATACAGTTTATATATGCCACCACAACTAAAACGCCTGATTCCCATCTTCATTGTATTCGTCGGTCTGTTCCTGCTGGTGCGCCATTTTCTGATACCTGAATCATTCGGCCAGTATGGCCACTACCGTGGAGATGCCCTCAATGAAATAGCGGCCCAGGAAAAAAGGGTCGCCAGCAAAGCGATGTGTGTGGAGTGTCACTGGGACGTGCAGGAAGTGATCGAAAATGACGTACACGCGGCGCTTTCCTGCATCATCTGTCATGGTGAGGGGCTGGCCCACACAGAAGAACCCTCGGCCGATAATATTGAGAAGCTCACCGAACGGGCACTCTGCCTGAAATGCCATCAGCTGAATCCCGCACGTCCGGCCGAGGTGGTCTTCCAGGTCGACCCGGTCACCCACAATCCTGAATTCGAGAATTGTTCCGATTGTCATCACCCGCATCAAGTATGGGAGGGACTCCAATGAAATCATCCAGGCGAAAATTCATGAAGGCCTCTTCGGCCGCTGCCGGTGCCATCCTGCTGACCTCGGCCATAAAACCGTTCCAAATGCTGCTCATGGCCTCTGATCCTCCCCCGGAGGAGGGCCCCTGGTGGGGGGTCGGGATCGATATCACACAGTGCATCGGGTGCGGAATGTGCGCGAAGGGCTGCAAGATGGAAAACGACGTCCCTGACGAGCCCTTTTATTTCAGGACCTGGGTGGAACAGTATACCATTCTCCACGACGGGGAGGTGCTGATCCAGTCCCCCAACGGAAGCATCGACGGTTTCACCCAGCCGGTCCCCGAAGAGGAGATCTTCAAGACCTTTTTCGTCCCCAAAATGTGCAACCACTGCGCCAAATCCCCCTGTACCCAGGTGTGCCCGGTGGGAGCCACCTTTGAAAGTCCTGACGGGGTGGCGCTGGTGGATGAAAAGTATTGCATCGGTTGCGCCTATTGCGTCCAGGCATGTCCTTACGGCTGCCGGTACATCCATCCTGAAAAGAAAGTGGCCGATAAATGTACCCTCTGTTACCACCGGCTCAAGGAGGGTACCGATCCGGTCTGCATGGAAATCTGTCCCACCGGGGCCAGGTTATATGGTGACCTGCGTGACAGGGAAAGCAAGCTTGTGAAATTCTTGCGCGAACACGACTACCAGGTCCTGAAGCCGCACCTCAATACGGGATCTAAATTATTCTATAACGCGCTCACCGCAGAAATCAGCTGATATGGACCACACGCAACACCTCTATGACATGCTCTCCCAGGTGGAAGGATACATCTACCCCAACGAGATTGCCCTCCAGTGGGGGATCCTGGTGGTCCTTTATCCTTACATCACCGGGCTGGTAGCCGGGGCCTTCATCCTGGCCTCACTTGAACGCGTGTTCAAGGTCAAAGTTCTCCGTCCCACCTATCAACTGGCACTGCTCACCGCACTCGCCTTCCTGATATGCGCCCCGCTGCCCCTGGTCTCCCATCTGGGACAGCCGGGCCGCGCCTACGAGATCATGATCACCCCCCATGCCAAATCGGCCATGGCCATCTTCGGATTCGTCTACCTCTGGTACCTGATGGTGGTCCTGTTGCTGGAGATCTGGTTCGATTACCGGGCCGATTTTGTTCGCTGGTCGAAGGAAAAAACCGGGTTCATGAAGCATGTCTACCGGGTGCTGAGCCTCGGGGTCAGCGACCTCTCGCCAAGGACAATCAGCTGGGACGAACGGCTGGGCTACATCATCACCATCATAGGGATCCCGTCCGCCTTCCTCCTGCACGGGTATGTGGGATTCATTTTCGGGTCCATCAAAGCCAACCCCTGGTGGTCCACCGTGCTGATGCCTGTGATCTTCCTCTTCTCTGCCATGGTCTCCGGCATCGCCCTGGTGATGGTCCTCTACATGGCGGTTTCTGCGATCCGCAAAGTGAAAATCGACATGGCCTGCCTCGATATGGTGGGCAGGTATCTCTTTTACATGCTGATCCTCGACTTCGCCCTCGAATCCCTTGACCAGGTGCACCGGATCTACGAAGCAGAGGAATCGTTCGATATCCTCCACGTCCTGGTGAACGGCAGGCTGAACTACACCCTGTTCGGATTCCAGATCGGCCTCGGGACCCTGGTACCGCTGATTGCCCTGGGGATCCTTCAGGTAACCAAAATGGAAGAACGCATCCGGAAAACCATCTACCTGGCTTCCGGCATCCTGGTGCTGATGGGGATCTTTTTCATGCGCTGGAATGTGGTAATCGGCGGCCAGCTCTTTTCCAAAGGCTTCCACGGATTCACCGATTTCAAACTTTCCCTTGCCGGTTCCGAGGGCCTTTTCATGGCCATCATGTGGATGGCCCTGCCCTTCGGCATCCTGGCATTCCTGCTCTGGCTGATGCCTCCATGGAAAAAACAGGAAGCCCTCTCTGAACCCTAAAAAACACTCCCGGATGAAAGCACCACCCGAACATCTTGACCACCGGCTGGAGGAACTCCGGCAGCGGATAGAGGAGCTGGAGCAACGGGTCGGGCAACTGGAAGCCGGCTCCCCGGTCAGTGAACCCTCCTTCACCGTCAGGATCGCTGCTGATCCAGAAGAGGATGACCGGCAGCTGAAAAAGAGCAGTGCAGAGCCCGTCGAATCGGTGGAATCCCGGATAGGCGAGTACGGCATGGCCTGGCTGGGCAACTTTGTGCTGCTTTTCGGGATCCTTTTCCTCACACAGTTCCTCCGGATCAGGGAGCAGGAGCTGCTGTCCCTTGTCCTGGGACTCGTTTCAGTTGCTGCCGTTTACCTTGCAGGGTACCTGACCCGGCCCTCCTTTCCCTACCTGTCGGGATTGTTCGGATACAATGGCCACATCCTGCTCTTCATGATTGCCATGCAGGTCTATCTCCTTCCCGGGAACCGGCTGACCGGCAATGCGTTGATCGGAGAAGGCATTGTGCTTGCAGTGATCGGCGTCATGTTTTACCTCACCCTGAAAAGGGAGTCCCAGGTGCTCGCCATCATCACCTGGATCATGGCCACGGTGGCAGCCATTGCCAGTAACCAGACCCACCTGATGCTCCCGCTGATGGTGGCAGTGGCATGGAGTGCCCTCTTTGTGACCTACCGGTACAACTGGGGGGCCGCTCTGATCACTTCCGTTATACTGGTCTATTTTACCTTCCTGATCTGGATCCTGGGAGATCCCTTTGTGACCCATCAGACCGGCGTCATCACCTCCCACCAGTTCAGTTTCCTGTACCTTTTTGCATGTGCGATGGCGTACACCTTCCTGACCGTGCTCCCCCGGTCGGAACGTTTCAAAGAGGGGACGATCAATGCTGCCATACTCCTGAACGGAATGGGCTTTTCCACCATCCTGACCATTTCGGTACTGGCCTTCTTTCCCGATGACTATTTCCTTCTGTTCGGTGTGATCGCAGCATGCTGCATGGGATTCGCCGTCTGGTTGCAGTCCCGTGGTGTATGGAAAAGGATTTCCGCCCTGTACGCCATATACGGCTTCATCGCACTGAGTATATGCGTGGCGGGGGCATTCGGATTCCCCAGGGCATTTCTGGCGCTGGCACTGCAGAGCCTGCTGGTAGTATCGGTTGCCCTCTGGTTCCGCTCACGGTTCATGGTGGTCATGAACACCCTCCTGGTGCTCGGATTGCTGATCACCTACCTTGCCCTGCCTGAAAATGAACACCCGGTCAATTTCAGCTTCGCCCTGGTGGCACTGGTGACTGCAAGGGTGTTGAACTGGAAAAAGAAAAGGCTGGAGATCCGGACCGAACTGATCCGGAACACCTATCTCATCACCGGGGCTTCCGTATGGCTGTACAGCCTGCACGAAGTCATCCCGGCCCATTTCATTTCACTCTCCTGGGTGTTGTCGGCAGTGGTATTTTTCCTGCTCAGCCTTCTGCTGCATAACATCAAGTACCGCTGGCTGGCCATCGGGACCATGATCGTTACCGTATTCTATGTGTTCATCGTGGACCTGAAGAGCATCAGCCTGGGATACCGGGTTGTGGCATTGCTGCTGATCGCTGTCATCTCCCTCAGCATCTCCATATTCTATTCCAGGAAGCTTAAAAATGATCCTGACGGAAAGGGGAAGCCGGATCCGGCCCCTTAGGTCCTGATCAGCTCCCTGTGGTTTCCTCCTCAGGCATGGGCTCCACTGCAGCCCTGGATTCCTTCGCCGGTTTCGGCGAATCCGCATTCCTGGGGGAGAGAAACAGGAAATTGTCACAGACGATCTCCGTACTGAAATGGCGGTTCCCTTCCGGGTCCTCCCAGGAGTTGGTGGAAATTTTCCCTTCCACATAAAGGGCATCCCCTTTTTTCACATGCTGTTTCACGATCTCGGCAGGCCGGTTCCAGACCACAATCCGGTGCCATTCGGTCCGACGCACCTCCTCCCCTTCCTTATCCTTCCAGACCTCGTTGGTGGCCAGCGGGAAGTTGGCCACAAAAGCCTGGCCGTCCCGTTCGGACACGCGGGGGGCCTCACCCACGTTCCCTACGAGCGTTACTCTGTTTACACCATATTTCATAATGCTAAAGATTTGGTTACAGAAGTTAATGTGGCGAGGAGTGGGGATATCGTTGATGGAGCAGTGAGAAATGAGATCGCGCTTAAATCACGTTCATAAATCATCTTTCTTTTTCGGGTCAGATCTGTTATCAAAGAGATCGAGTAATATGATTTGATCACCTTCGATCATGTAAAATATACTGACGTGTTTAGTAATAGAAAAGCCCCTGATATTCTTCTCAGGGTATTGCATGGCACCTATTTCAGGGAATTCAGTCAAAATCTCCAGAAAATCATAAAGCTTTCTCATAAAAGCCATTACAACACTTTCTCCCCACTTTGTTTCTAGATAAATGATTATTTGATCAAGCTTAATATCCGCTCTGGTGGTCCAGCGTATCTCTAAAGCCATTTCTTATGCTTCGCCTTTTGCTTTTCGTGGTCGACCAAGTTTTCTTTGTATTTTGACTCAGATTCTGAAATTAATAATTCTTTCCTCTGCTCATCCGAGAGTTGATTCCATAAATCACCTTCATTCTGGTCTTTGGATTTCGAAAGTAAATCATAGAGTTTAATTAATAGTTGATCATTTTCAATCTCATCAATGAGTTGATGGAGGTTAGTTCGTATATCTGACTGTTTCATTTTAGACTTTTATTCAAAGATACTAAAACCTATAGTGCATTTCCTCAGAACCAGAACTAGTACAAATAAACTGCACCCCTACGAGCGTTACACGATTAACTCCGTATTTCATATTGCTTAAGATTTGGTTACGGGGGTTGATGTGATGAGGGGCGGGGAGATCGGTCAACTATCTGTAGATGTCTTTCCTGTGACCTATTTTTATAACCAGGACAACCAGTTTATCATCCTCAATGGAATATACAATCCTGTATCTGCCTTGCCGTATGCGATATTTTTCATCTGCAGTAAGTTTCTCACAACCCGGAGGTCTTGGATTTGATGAAAGGCTTCGGATCTTGCCAATTATCCTGGATAGATCTCGTTTTGGGATCTTCTGAAGTTCCTTTACGGCAGTGGGTTTAATGTAGATTTTATATTTTCCCACTAGACCTTAATTCTTTCAGCACATATTCAAAATCCAGGTTGGGTTCATTGAGACGGCTTTCAAAAGCTTCAAGGTCTTCAAAGTCCTCAGCGAGGGAATTTCGAATAGCCTCATTTACCAGGTCCGATATCGATCTTGATGCCTGTGCAGCCTTGATCTTAAGGGCTCTATGAATCCTTGGATCCAGGTAAACAGTAGCTCGTTTTAAATCAGTTTTCATAGATACAAATATACAGAAAAATGTTAAAACGTTATGCTGCTATGTTCGTTATAACATTGTTCTATTTCACTGATAGACTGCCAACTTGGTTAATAGCCTCAAGAATAATAAGTACAAATAAACTACTCCCCAACAAGCGTTACACGATGTACTCCGTATTTCATAATGATTAAGATTTGGTTACAGGGGTTAATGTGATGAGGGATGAGGAGATCGGTCAGCAAGCCCTGTGGATTTACTTGATCATTGACTTAAGTTCATATACTCAATATTTTAGACAATTCAATTACATTTTGAACGACCAATCACTTTTAAGTAAAAATGAAACGACCACTAAGCTTCTCGGGACTAATTCTGTGTATAATTCTTTTTAGCTGTACAACCGAATATATATATGTTAAAACATTGCCAAGGCCTGATTGCAGTGGAGAAACCAGTATAGAGAAGGAGTTCTACAAGAACACCAAGAAATTACTAGTGATACCTGATGCCCCTTCTGATCCCATTGAATTCAACAAGGTCCTAAGCTTCTATAAAGCCCAATATCCCGATTCTCTGGTAAAAACAGAATCTGAGCTTGTTCAGGATGATTTTTCAAAAGGATTAGACATTTATGGTAATATCAATGACTTCGAAAACTGGGAGGTTTTCAATCTGCCCATCAAGCAACTGGCCTTTGGATTCAAGTTTTCAAATCGGAAGTATACAAATGATGCTGATGCAATGTATTACATCTCAAAGAACAGGAGGATTTTCACTGGCAATTCTATCAAGATCATCAGAGAAATAGAGAACACCGCGGCAGGATTCTATAAATATATCATATTCCGGAACGGCCTATTATCAGAATATGGCTTTCCGGATGATAGCAGAATTGATATTGATCAATTAAGGGTATCCAACTTCAATCAATCATCATCAAAGTTCTTTAATCTTTTTGTAGATAAGAATTTCCCCAGGGATACAAGAATCGATGATTCTGTAGTAACAGACATCTGCGAACGAATGAAAATACCCTATCCTGACTTTACAATTAATGCTTTCCTGCATGACGATGCGAATTCAACGAGATTGTTTACCAACTTCTTCTATATGACCGGATGCGATACATTGGAAAAGGATCTCATGATCAACACGGTGGCCTTTAATGGGATCCATACAAATGGGTTGGATCTGGAAATGATAAAACATGAAACCTCTCATATGTTATGGAATACCAGTGTCGGATCACCCGGAGAGCAATCATTCTTAAATGAGGGAATTCAGGAGTATTATCAACAATTGCTTGATTCATCACGAATACATCGGAACATTGAAGTATTAACCCGATTTCCTGACTATGACATAATTAACCTGATTATAAGAGGCAATTTTCAGGATTTCTGGGGTGGTCCTGCCGAGAATTACTGGCCTATCGCATATAATATATCGGGCTTATTCGTTAAGTATCTGATTGATAACTGGGGCCTTGAAAATTTTAAAAAGTTTTATCCGATAGCTGACAGGGAAAAAGCATACTGGCAGATATACAAAAGGACGCCAATGGAACTGAAAAATGAATTTTACAGCTGGATGCGAAGCAGGATATGCAGGAGGCAGCTTCCGTGGCTCAACGGACTTTCTTTTTGAGTGTCTCACTGGGTAATTCTCCAAACCGGTCAAAGTAGTATTTCCCAAAGCGGTTCACATCGAAGATACCCACACCGATCGCCACATGCTTAACGGAGGTCTGTTGAGGCCCATCCTTCAGGATCTGATTGGCCTTCAACAACTTTCGTTCTTTAAGGAATTGCATCGGAGTGTAGTTACGGTGCTTTTTAAAGGCTTTCTGCAGATTCCGAGGAGTGGTAAACACCCTGTCGGCTACCTCCTGAATGGTGGAAATATCCGCACAGTGGCTTTCCATAATCTCCTCCGCTTTGAACACCAGCCTCTTATCCGGCGACTCGTTCAGCAGACTTTTTTTCTGTAACAGGTCCCCCATCAGATCGGCGGCCATCAGCAGGCTGATTTCCCTGATGTTCATCTTTGCCACCAGCGATTCCCTCAGGCTGGAGAAGGTCTTCACAACATGGATGGTCGACCCGATGTAGTAGAAGAGCGCCTTGACTTTCTCATCCAGAAAATTGATCTTCTGAAAGTACCCGGATAATTCCCGGACACCGTATTTCATGTCCAGCATGTTGATCAGGTCCTGGTGATTGATAATGACCATATAATTGTTCACCTCTGCCGAAGAATTGTAGTACAGCACTTCATCAACCGCGGTCAATACGTTCCCGGTTTCCCGTGCTTTGTTCTTCACTCGTTGATGAACTGCCTGGGTGTCGAAATGCCCGAAGCGCGGCATTGAGATCACACAGTCTTTCATGCTGGTCCCATGGATGGATTCGATGTTATAGCCTTTGAAGTTCCCGATAAAGAAATCCTCTATTACAATTCCTTCGCCGATGGAAGAGAGGTCCTTGTCAAATGGTTTGCAGTCGAACGTACTCCCTTTGAAGATGGACTCAAATGCTCTGTTCAGGTCTTCAACAGACGAAATACAATCGGTAATATATTTTCCCTTCATGCCGGCTACGGGTTCATCGTAAGGATGGGATTTGCCCTTCCGTAAGTCCTGGTTATACATGTTTCAATTGGGAACTGCAGCAGTCATATGAAAAAAACGAATTTCAATATACATAAACCGAATTTAAACATGTATCAGCAGATCCCAATGATCAAAATCCATCCTTCATCTGTTTATGGTATTTGAAAAACAAAAAAAATGAAGATGAAGTTCATGAGCCTGTTAACAGGGATGGTTTTCCTGGCGATAGCCATCTCCGGTTGCACATCGTCAATGGACGGAAAAGGAGGCGGTGACAATAGACCGAATATCCTGCTCATTGTTGCCGATGATCTGGGATACAGCGATATCGCCTCTTTCGGGGGCAACATCCATACACCGGTCCTGAGCGGACTGGCGCAGGAAGGGATCTCCTTTTCAAATTTCCATGTCCAGCCCACCTGTTCCCCCACCCGGGCATCGTTGCTGACGGGAAACGACAACCATGTGGCGGGCCTGGGGATCATGTCTGAAATGGATTATCCTGAACTGAGTGCATTTAACCTGCCTGGCTACCAGGGTTACCTGAGCCAGCAGGTGGTCACCATTCCTGAAGTACTGCGTGAAAACGGATACCACACCTATATGGTCGGCAAATGGCATCTGGGTGAAGGGCCTGGCAAAGACCCATTTGACAGGGGCTTTGAAGAGACTTTTATCCTCGGAACCGGCGGAGGCAGTCACTGGGATGACCAGAGGGCGTTGTCACCCCTGCAGCATATGGATTACACCCGGAACGGCTTACCGGTTGGACTGCCGGAAGATTTTTATTCATCCAGGAATTATACCGATTCTCTGATCGCCTTTATCGACAAACATAAAGGCGATCAGAAGCCGTTCTTCTCCTATTTATCCTATACCGCTGTTCACGACCCGCTGCATGCGCCCGGGGAATATATCGACAAATACAGGGGAAAGTTCGACATGGGATGGGATTCCCTGTGGGTGGAGCGGCTGGAGAACCTTAAATCCCTGGGACTCATTTCAAAGGATGTATACCGGTTTTCAAAGAACCCTGCCATCCCCGCCTGGGATTCTCTGCCCGGGGACCATCAGAAAGAGCTTTCTAGAAATATGGAAGTCTACGCGGGTATGCTTGAATACCTGGATATGAGTGTGGGGCGTGTTTTCGAGTACCTGAAAAAAGAAGGGATGTACGATAACACCCTGATCATCTTTATGTCCGATAATGGTGCAAACGGCGCCACGGCATCCCTCTATCCCGGAAACGAAGATGGCGCCTATATCAGCACCTTTGATAATTCGCTCGGGAACCGGGGACTGAAAAACTCTTACATCGAAACGGGAGCCGGCTGGGCACAGGCATCCTCCTCCCCCTTCCGGTATTTTAAAAGCTTTGCCAGTGAAGGGGGCATCCGGGTTCCCCTGATCATTAAAATGCCGGGGCAGGCAGTTCATGCCGGTCAGTGGAATCATGGGTTTGTTCATGTTACCGATCTCATGCCGACGGTGCTGGAACTGGCTGAGACTCCCTATCCCGACCAGTACAGGGGACGACGCATTCACCCTGCAACAGGCAAATCCATTATCCCGGTTCTTGTGGGAGATTCGGTCACTGTTCACTCGGGCGACGGATTTGGATGGGAGCTCTTTGAAATGAAAGCCTACATCAAAGGAAATTGGAAACTCCTTCGCTTGCCCGAGCCTATGGGAAGCGGGAACTGGGAGTTATACGATCTTGAAAATGACCCGGCCGAGGCCACGGACCTATCGGCTCAATTCCCGGAGATAAAAAGGCAGTTGATCGAAGAATGGAACCAGTACGCCAGTCAAAATGAGGTCCACGATCACAAGGGACACTTTGACGAATTGTACCGGCTCAATTACATGCCCGAAGAAAACGATTGATTCCGGTCAGGAATTGCTGAGCCAATTGAATCCATTTTCAGATGTCCCGTAGCCAACGATCAGTTGTGATTTCATTAACGCTTTCTTATAAAACTATTTACGCCAGGGGATGTTTATGTGTTATTGGTTTTTAACGCTCACAACCGCAAAATCTATAACCGATGGGACTTTCAGCAGGAATTATGATCATCATCATCAGTATCGCTCACATTATCTATGGTGAGAAGAAACAAATTCCAGAACTTAAAAAAATTACAAGTGATTCCGTAATGATCGGATCATTAAGAATCATGATTTATCAGGGTGGAATCTTGCTGTTTGCCGTAGGAATCATTCAGGTTTTGGTTTCGGCTTCCCTCATTCAGTTGCCCGGAATTTCAGCTCATATTCCTGCGGGAATAATCCTGATTAACTTTTTCACCAGTTTGATAATAGCAGGTTTTCTGCACAGAGAGATCTTTAAAATCACCCTTCCTCAATTTGTTATCTTCGCTATCATTATCGTTTTGCAACTCCTATCCCTGAAATGAGCTTATAAATTGCCGTTTTGGCTGCGATTGCAGTCCTTGCAATAATTGGCCAGGAATGAAGGAAAAAAGGCTTGTTTGCATCACATTTTAGACAGTTTTATTAACTTTTATGCTTTGGCATCCGGGGAGCTGTGTTTTATTATCAGATCGCCAGCCGGTTAATCATATTCATTCAACATGAAAAGACAAACATTTTTCGCAATTATCGTACTGCTGTCGGCGGCATGCAATGATGGTTCGAGTCAGGACCTGAAGCTCAATGAACTTGAATATTTCGAGATGCAGGGCGTCAATATCCTGGTGTACAGCAACCTTTTCACCGGAGGTTTCAACGACGAGAAGACCGCCGGTATAGAATTGATCCACCATGGGGTAAGGACCGCTCAGGGCGGTGCGGTGAGACTCTCCAGTACTCCGGAACAATGGGATCTCGTTCCTGCAATACCCACCCGGACGGTGGACCAAGCTTCACAAACCATTGCCTCCGAGTTGAGGTATGAAGCGTACGATTTTAATTCGCGGGTGGTTGTTACCGCAAAGGGAAAAGGTGTCGAAATATCTGTTTACCTTGACAAACCTGTACCTGATGCCCTCGAGGGGAATGCCGGATTTAATCTTGAGTTTCTGCCCTCGCAATACTGGGGGAAGACCTACCTGATGGACGGGCGCCCCAACCGGTTTCCCCGCTATGTGGCCGGGAACACCATAACGAGGCCCAACAGTGAAAAACCGGAGCAGTACAAGGGGTATGTGACTTCCGATGACCGGGGGACCGGCAGGTTTATCGATCCGCTTCCCCTTGAAACAGGCCGCACCATCCTTCTTGCTCCCGAGGAACCGGAACGGCTGGTAAAAATTACCTCCCAGGATGCCGATCTGATGCTTTACGACGGCCGTGTACTGGCACAAAACGGCTGGTATGTGGTGCGCAGTCTGCTTCCGGCAGGAAAGACAGGCAGGGTGTTGACCTGGACAGTTGAACCAAATGCCATTGATGGCTGGATCAGAGAGCCCAATATCGGCTTCTCCCAGGTGGGCTACCTCCCTTCACAGCAAAAAATCTCTGTAATTGAACTGGACAAGAAAGATACCCCCCTTTCAAAGGCTTCGGTAGTTCAGATTGGCAGCGACGGAAAAGCAACGGAAGTTTTCAGTGGCAATATCACACCGTGGGGTGACTATTATAAATACCACTATGTGAAGTTTGATTTTTCTTCAGTCACTTCACCCGGAATATATTTTATCCAGTATGGCGACTTCAAAACCAATAACTTCATCATAGATAACAATGTGTACGACTGGATCACCGACGCCACCAGTGATATATGGATCCCGATCCATATGAATCACATGTTTGTGAACGAGGCTTACCGGGTGTGGCACGGCGAACCTTTTAAGGAAGGGTACCTCCAGGCTCCGCCGAACACCGATCACTTCGACCTTCATGGCCAGGGTCCGACAACCGATACCGAGTATGAGGCGCTGGAAACGATCCCCGGTTTAAACATCGGCGGGTTTTTTGATGCCGGAGATTTTGATATCGAGACAGGATCGAACATTTTCGTGGTGGAGAACCTGGTCCAGACATGGGAATACTTCAAACCCCTGCGCGATCAGACCTATGTCAATGAGGATCAACGTTATGTGGATCTTCACCGTCCCGATGGGACACCGGATATACTGCAGTATATCGAACATGGAACAATGAACCTGGTGGCTCAGGCAGAGATCATCGGCCATATGGCCCAAACGCTCTCCAACGCTGTGCTCGACAATTACCATCACCTGGGTGATGCAGCCTCGATTACGGACGGGCTTCCATACAATCCGGACCTCGGTCCCTACGAAGTTGCACCGGACGGCCGTTCGAGCGGGGTGAAGGATGATATGTGGGCTTTCACCACCCGCAATCCCGGCCTCGACCTCAGGGCAGCAGCGATGTTTGCCTCTGCAAGCCGGGTGCTGAAAGGATATAACGACGATCTGGCGGATCGGGCATTGCACCAATCGAAAAGACTGCTGCAGGAGGCCACGGAATTACTTGCCGATCAGCCGCAGGATCGCCCCGGCAGGTGGGGACGATCGGCAGATGTATCCACCAACCTTCAACTTTACATTACAACCGGGGAACTGCAGTATGCCGATAAATTTAAGGAACTTCTATGGCCGGCGCTGGAGCGCAATCTAAGTTACGTTATTCTGACTGCGCTACATGCCATACCACACATGGATGCTTCCTATAAAGAGAAACTCCGGCCTTATGTATTTAATTACAAAGAATATATCCAAGAGCTCGAAAAGGATAATCCCTATGGAGTCCCCATCGGTCTTGGCAACTGGGCCGGAGGCGGAAGTATTGTAAGCTTTGGAACCACCATTTGCTTTGCAAACTCCTACTTTCCAGATATCATCGATGCCCGCCACGCGTTCAAAACAACCAGCTGGCTGTTCGGATGCCATCCTTACCACAATTATTCCCTGGTTGCCACAGTGGGCGCTGCACGCCCAAAAGAGGTCTTCTATGGCAACAACAGGGCGGATTTCTCATTTATTCCGGGCAATGTGGCTCCGGGAATCCTTTTCCGGAAACCCGATCACTTTGAAAACTACGACGACTGGCCATTCCTCTGGGGTCAGAACGAAGGTACGATCGGTGGAAATACCAGTTATCTGATCTTTGGGTCTGCCTTTAAGGAGCTGATAAAATAAGCGGCAGTTGCAGAGTCGTTCTGACAGTGTCAGTTCACAGGAATTATCTATTTTTACTGTATTCCATAATTTTGTTTTACAAGGCAGATCGACACAGTAGTGGCAAAATTCGGGGCATACCAGATCATTCCTGATGAACGGCTTGTATTGGAGATTCATTCAGGGAGCAGTGGCAGACTGGCTCAATAAAAGGAACATAGACAAGGCCTATCTCACTGGAAAATTCAGCCAATTGAAAAGCAAACCTGGTAACTTTTATATTCCGTCTGAAGTTGTGTAATGCCGGCATCAAATAATTCCTGCAAAATGGATCAAACGCTCCACCCGGAACAGAAAAACCGTCAAAACGATGTGAAAACGACCCTATCCCAGTTGTGGATCGTGGTGATGTTGAACATGGTTTTTGCAGATATCTACTCCATTATGGTCATCCTCGTCACCGGCCAGGCTCCGGAAGATGCCCGTTAGAAAGGAGAAAGAAAATGAGAGCCATTATCTACGATCAATTCAGGGGCCCGTTGCAAATCCGGAACGTTCCCGATCCCGTTCCCGAACCCCATGGCGTGGTGGTCAGGGTGAAGGCCACCGGGCTGTGCCGAAGCGACTGGCATGGATGGATGGGACATGACCCGGACATAACCCTGCCCCATGTGCCCGGGCATGAACTGGCCGGAGTGATCGAATCTGTCGGGAAGGAGGTCCGGAAATTCAGACCCGGAGAAAGGGTGACTGTCCCGTTCGTATGCGGGTGTGGCGCCTGTGTTCAGTGCCTCTCTGGGAACCACCAGGTATGCGATCACCAGTCACAGCCTGGATTCACCCACTGGGGCTCCTTTGCAGAATACGTGAGGCTGGATCATGCCGACACCAACCTGGTTCCGCTTCCTGATGAGATGGAAGATGCCACAGCCGCCTCGCTGGGCTGCCGGTTCATTACCTCCTTCAGGGCGATCGTGGATCAGGCCGGGGTGTGTGGCGGACAGTCTGTGGTGGTGCATGGTTGCGGCGGGGTCGGACTCTCCGCCGTGATGATCGCAGCTGCGCTGGGAGCCAGGGTGGTTGCGGTGGATATCCGGGATGAAAACCTTTCCCTGGCAAGGGAAGTGGGAGCATCTGAAACGATCAATGCCACCGGTGATGACCACATCATCGACCGGGTCAAAACACTTACCGGGGGCGGGGCCCATGTATCCATCGATGCACTTGGAAGCCAGGAGACCTGCTTCAACTCCATCGCCGGTTTGAGGAAGCGTGGGAAGCACATACAGGTGGGGCTGATGACCGGCGACCATCAGCATCCAAAGGTCCCCATGGACAAAGTGATCGCCAATGAGCTGGAAATCATCGGAAGTCATGGGATGCAGGCATTCAGGTACCCGGAGATGCTCGAGATGATCCTGAGCCGGAAAATGGATCCTGCCCTGCTCATTCAAAAAACCATCTCGCTCGAAGAGGCGGTCCGGGCCCTTCCGCTCATGGACCAGTTTGAGCATACGGGCATGCTGGTGATCAATTCATTCTAATTGAAAAACAGAGAACCATACCCACAGACCGAACATGCGCTATAAAAGCATCCTGTTGCTCCCAGCCATTTCCCTGGCATTGTATCTCCCGCTTTTCTCGCAAACACCGGAATTCGAAAATCCGATCGCGGAACAGCGGGCCGATCCCTGGGTGCACAGGTCCGGGGACGGGACCTATTACCTGGTGGCCACTGTTCCCGAATACGACCGCATCGTGATCAGGAGGGCGGGCAGCATCAACGGATTGAAAAATGCAACGGAAAAAACCATATGGGTAAAACACGAAACCGGGGTGATGGGACATCACATCTGGGCTCCCGAACTGCACCGGATTAACGGAACCTGGTACATCTATTTTGCCGCAGGCGAGGCAGAAAACATCTGGAACATCCGAATGTGGGTACTTTCCAATCCGTCAGAGGATCCCATGGAGGGGTCCTGGAAGGAGGAAGGAAGGATCGAAACCGCCATTGAATCCTTTTCCCTGGATGCCACCACCTTCGAGCACATGGGGAGAAGGTATCTGATCTGGGCACAGAATGTATCGGGAGGTGAACACGGGACCGCGCTGGTGATCTCGGAGATGAAAGATCCCATCACGCTGACCGGACCGGAGGTGGTGATCTCCGAACCTGACTTCAGCTGGGAGAAGATGAAATATCAGGTTAACGAAGGACCTGCGGTGATTAAAAGGGACGGAAGGATTTTCGTGACCTATTCGGCCAGCGCCACCAACCACCACTATTGTATGGGGCTGCTGTGGACCGATGAAGACGCCGACCTGCTGCACGCATCCAGCTGGAACAAATCCCCGGGACCTGTTTTTTACACCAACGTTGAGTTGATGCGATACGGACCTGGTCACAATTCCTTCACCACTGCGGAGGATGGAGAGACGGTGGTCATGATGTATCATGCCAGGGATTACAGGGATATTCAAGGGCACGAACTGTCTGATCCCAACCGGGCCACCCGGGCAAGGGTGGTCAGCTGGACAGCAAGCGGATTCCCGGATTTCAGGCCGCTGGAAGGGGATTAGCCGGAGAACGGCCATCACTGAATCAATGCCCTTCGAATCTGCGGTTGATTCGGGTACAAATATTCGGTAACTTGGGGCAAAGCGCATTGACCGGATGAAAAGAAAAATGAACAGTGCCGCCAAATCCACTACCTGGTCGCGGCGGGACTTTTTGAAAATTACAGGCAACGGTCTTTTCATACTCATGGCCCCGGTCCCTCTGACCGGGTCCGCTCTTCCGCAGCCGGGCAGGGGATATCCTGCCGACCTGAACGCCTATCTGAAAATCGGGGAAAACGGAAGGGTATCCCTCTTCTGTTCCAAAATTGAAATGGGACAGGGGATCATCACCTCCATGGCACAGATGCTCGCGGAGGAGCTCGATGTGGCGGTGGATAGCATCGACATGGTAATGGGTGATACCTCTCTTTGCCCGTGGGACAGCGGAACAACAGGATCCCGGAGCACCAAGTATTACGGTCCCCCGCTGAGAAAGGCAGGAGCCGAAGCCCGGGCCATCCTGCTGCAGATGGCCTCGGAAAAAATGGGCATCCCTCCGGAAGATCTGGTGGTACAAGACGGAGTGATCACCGTCAAAGGGAATGGTCAGGAAAAGGTAACTTATGGGGAACTGGTCAGGGGGAAGCGGATCGAACGGCAGATCTCCGGGGTGGACATTAAGAAAGTTTCCGACCATACCGTTTCCGGCAGGCGGATGATGAGGACCGATGCCAGGCAAAAGGTGAAAGGGGAAGCGAAATTCACTGCCGACCTGACCCTCCCCGGCATGTTGCATGCCAGGCTCCTCCGCCCTCCCGCCCACGGTGCAACACTGCTCACTGTGGATGTGTCAGCTGCTGAAAATGCCGAAGGAACGTTTGTCGTACAGGAAAAGGATCTGGTGGCCGTGCTTCATGAGAGACGGGCGGCGGCAGAATCTGCATTGAAACTGGTATCGGCGGAATGGGATGTACCTGAAGAATCCGTCAATGACCGAACGATCTTCGACCATCTGAACAGGACCGCTTCAGAAGGGCGGACCTATGTGGAAGGGGGAAGCGTCGCCGAAGGAAGCGCATCGGCCGTTAAGATCATCACATCCGGATTCTTCAACCACTACGTGGCCCATGCCCCCATGGAACCCTATGCGGTGCTTGCACATGTGGAAGGTGATCAGGCAACAATATGGGCATCCAC
>CAZNSZ010000004.1:0-20483 GCA_964575865.1 uncultured Bacteroides sp.
AGGGCCGTCTGGTATCCGCTGAGGATGGCACCCGAAAACCCGCCTCCGTATTTACCCCAGGCAGAAGCAATGTGCACGTGCTCCGGCAGTGCGCTCAGATAGTCCACGGGTTTTCCCGGGTGCTGGGCGAATCCGTATACGGCTCCCCGGGGATTTCGCGTAAACCGTTCCACGGTCAGGGAGGTCCCCACTTCGGCATAGTCCACCGCATCCATGAAGCCGGGGATGAGCAGTTCACAGCGTTCCATGAATGTATCGGCCACATCCCCTTTCAACCGCTGGTACTCCTCCTTGTCCAGGTGCTCCCACTCCTCCGGGTAATCCACGCAGCAAACGGCCCCCACCCCTTTTCCTTCCGGTGCCAGCCCGGCATCCACCTGGCTGTAGTCCACCAGCGTGAAGCTCCTCTTTCCAAAATCGGCGTGGTTGTTCTCCAGGATGTCCTGCTGGAAATTGACCGATGGATCGAAGACAAAGGTCGAGTAGTGGGAATTCCCCAGTTCCCGGAGCGGCTTCTTAAACCCGAAATAGACCGTCAGCAGGGAGGCCCCGATGTGGTTCCCGGCCATGTGTTCGGTCAGTTTCTTGCCGTCGGAGGGAGAGAGGAGTTCTGTTGCCAGCGTCGGGACCGCTGCGTTCACGATCAGCTCCCCGGCGGTGACCGAATGGGTTCCCTGGCTCTTTCCCCGGACCTCCCGGTAGGTCACTCCGGAAGGGAGCCCCCCTTTGTAGTCCACGGAGACCACCAGGCTGTTCATCTTCACCTCACCCCCGCGGGCCGTGATGATATCAGCGAGGGCATTGGACAGCTGTTGCGATCCGCCCCGGATAAAATTGGCCCTGCCCCGGAAATAACTGCCCTGCGCATTCAGGTAATAGAGCCATGAGAGGGAGTAGGGATCGTCGTGAAAATAGGCCAGGTTGCCCAGAAGCACCAGTTTCAGGTCATCGTTGGTGATGATCTCATCCAGGAAAACCCCGATGCTTTTCTCTGGCTGGCCACGGTGCTGAACCATGACCTTCCGTGAATTGAGCAGGTGATGGAAATAAGCATCGATGCCTTTTTCCTCCCCGGGAAACGCATGCTTCAGCATGTCTGAGGCCCTGACCGGATCGTGGGGCATCACCAGGTCATTCCGCACATTGTAAAACCGGTAGAATTCCGGCAGCTCCAGGAAGGTGACCCGGTCGAAGATCCCCAGATCCCGGAAAATCCTGGTTTTGGTATCCTCAGGGTGGAGCCCGTCCATTTCGTGCAGCCCCACCTCCATGGTATACTCCCTGCGCCTGAAGGTGGTGGCACATCCCCCGGGCCGGTCATGCTGCTCCAGTACCAGGACCTTTTGCCCTTCTACGGCCAGTTTGGCCCCTGCGGTCAATCCGCCCAGCCCGGCACCGATCACAATCACATCATAATCCATAACAATCGCATTTGAGGTTCCTTTTCAATGTCCGTTCTCAGCTTTTTCACCCGGAATGGGATACCTTTTGTAGGGTGCATCGGGATTGAAAAGGTACCGGTATGTAATATAATGTTTGACGGGCACACTTCCTACGGAGAGAAAAATTTTTCTCATTTTCGGATTGAAGTCCCCCACCCAGGAGAATTCGATTTCCCGGTAATGGGGTTTCCGCTGGAATACCCGCACCAGGTTCATGATGATCCCGGCCTCCACGCCTTTCCCCTGGTATTCGGGAACCACCCCCATCAGGACCCCCCGGGCCCTGGTCATGGTGTGGCGGGACCTGAGCCAGAGGAAACGGATCAGGGCCAGTGGATGGAGCCTGCCGTTCAGGTGCTTCAGGATCTGGTTCAGATCGGGGTACATCAGGTAGATGGCGATGGGCTTCCCCTCATGGTAGGCCAGCCAGATGAACTCCTCCTCGAGGATCGGTCTGGCTTTGCGGAGGGTCCGCTTGATGTAGGAGACCTCCAGCACCTCAAAATTCTCCTTGAAGGAGGCCCACGTCCGGTTGAATACGGCGGCAAAGTCGGTCACGTACCGGTCCATCTCCTTCCACCGGAAGTGCCGGAATTCATATTCGGGCTTCCCTGCGATCCATTCGGCGATTTTCCGGAACCTGGGGGGCAGCGGTTTGGTTACATCCAGGTGGAAGCCTTCCTGACGGTAATAGGTGCGGAAACCGAAAGATTCGAACAGTTCCCTGTAATAGGGGGGGTTGTAGGCGATCTCATAGGAGGGATGGGTGAATCCTTCCACCAGCAATCCCCAGTACTTGTCGGTCTCTCCGAAATTGATGGGGCCGTCCATGGCTTCCATGCCCCTTTTTTTCAGCCAATTCACAGCTTCATCGAACAACAGGAAGGCTGCCCGCCGGTCGTTGATGCACTCAAAAAAACCCATTCCACCCGTGGGCTGGTCCTGCCTGAAGGCACTTCTCCTGTCCACAAAGGCGGCCACCCTGCCAATCAGGATTCCCCGGTGATCCGTCAGTATCCATCGGGTCGCTTCCCCGTGATTGAAATAGGAATTTTTTCCGGCATCGAAGATCGATTCAATTTCCTTGTCCAGCGGACACACCCAGTTCGGATCGTTTCGGTGCAACACCTTCGGAACCCGGTGAAAGGCCCTTCTGGTTTTCCTGCTGGTGACTTCGGTGATCTGCATGGACAGTGCGGGGGGGGTCAGGATTGCCTCTGGTAGATGTCATCCAGGAGTGGCCGGTACCTGGCCTCCACCTCTTTTCTTTTAAGCTTCAGGCTGGCAGAAAGTTCACCGGTTCCCGGTGACCAGACATCCGCCACCAGCCGGAGGCGGCTGATGCGTTCCCAATCGCTGAGTGTTTTGTTGATCCCGGCCACTTCGCGGTTGTATGCGGCGATCACCTCGGGATGACAGACCATCAGCCCGGGATCGTCCATTCCCTCCATGTTTTTAGAAAGGCACCACTCCTTCAGGTAGGTAAAATCGGGAACGATCAGGGCACTGGCGAACTTCTGGTGTTCTCCCACCACCATGACCTGATCGATGAAGGGGGACTCCTTCAGCCTGTTTTCCAGGGGCTGTGGTGCCACATATTTTCCGCTGGAGAGTTTAAAGATCTCTTTTTTCCGGTCGGTGATCTTCAGGAAACCCTCCTCATCCAGGTGCCCCAGGTCCCCCGTATGGAACCACCCGTCGGAATCGATGACCTCCTGTGTCAGCCGGTCGTCCTTGTAATACCCGAGCATTACGTTGTGGCCCCTGCAGAGGATCTCCCCGTCCGGCGCTATGCGGACCTCCACACCGTCGATGGCACATCCGACCGTTCCCAGCTTCAATCCGGGGCGTCGCTGCCTGTTGATGGTGATGATGGGGGAGGTCTCTGTCAATCCGTACATGTTGATGATCCTGAGCCCGCTGGCCCAGAAGATCCGTTCCAGGCGCGGCTGCAGGCTGGCTCCGCCGCAACCCACCAGGCGTGCTTCCCCGCCCAGCGCTTCCCGCCATTTGCTGAAAATCAGCCGGTCTGCCAGTTTCAGCTTCCGCTTATACCACCAGCCCGTCTCACCCGGCAGCCGGTAGCGCAGCCCGAGATTCACTGCCCAGAAAAACAGGTGCCTCTTCATCCCTTTCAGTCCCCGTCCCCTGGCCATGACATTGTCGAAGATTTTCTCCAGGATCCTCGGAACCGCATCGAACCCGGTGGCCCTGATCTCCTTCAGGTTGGCGGCAATGGTTCCCATGTTCTCCGCATAATAGATGCAGGAGCCGGCATATTGTGTCTGGTAGTTCCCCATCCTTCCTCCCACGTGGCACACCGGAATGATGCTGAGGTACCGGTCCTCCGGTCCCATCTGAAAGATGCCGGCTGCGGCCAGGGCATTCCTGACCAGGTTCTCATGGGAGAGCATCACTCCTTTTGAAACCCCGGTGGTCCCGGAGGTATAGATGATGGAGGCCAGATCCCCGGGTCTGATGGAGGCCTTCACCTCCTCCAGCTTTTCCCTGCAGGCCGGCCCTGCCTCCCGGCCCTGATCGGCGATCTCCAGCCAGTAAGGGACGTCTTCCAGGGGATCAAAGGTACAGAGGCGGACCTTCCCGGGCAGGTCCCGGACCACCGGTGCGATCATGTCCAGCAGTTTCTGTCCCGATACCATCACCATGGAGGCTTCCGAATGGGAGATGATGTGGCGGTATTCCTCCCGGGTCATGGAGGTATAGACCGGCACATGGATCATCCCTGCCATGGCCATGCCCATGTCCGCCACATTCCATTGCGGGCGGTTATGGGTGATGGTAACGATCCTGGATCCACGACGGAATCCCATGGAGAGCAATCCGCAGGCGAACTGGTGGGCCTGCTCGTGGTATTGTTCCGAAGTGGTGAAGGTCCAGCGGGAGCCGGTTTTTTCCGCCAGGACATTTTTACCGGGGAAGAGCCGGAGGGAACGCTCCAGGAAGTCAAAGGTACGTGTAGGGATCATGTGCGGGGGAGTGGATATCCCGCAAGATAACTATTCCGGGTGATTTCCCGTCCTTCCGGTCAGTAATAACTGGAACCATCCCAGCAGTGGGTGCAGAGTTTCTCTTTCGGGAGGCCGATGGCTTCCACCAGGTCTCCCAGGTCCTGGTACATCAGGGAATCGATATCCAGGTTCCTGGCGATCTGTTCGACCATGGCCCTGTATTTGTCCGAAGTTGGGTCGGCATAGGTTTCCAGGTCCTTTTCCTCTCCCTCCAGTTGCTTGATGGCCTTCCTGGTGGCCAGCTCCATGGTGGAACGCGACTGGGAGAAGTTGAGGAAGTTGCAGGGGAAGGTAAGGGGCGGACAGGCGATCCGCATATGCACCTCCCTGGCACCGGCCAGGCGGAGGTCCTTGGTGTTGTCCTTGAGCTGCGTTCCCCGGACAATGGAGTCGTCGCAGAAGACCATCCGCTTTCCTTCGATCAGCTGCTTGTTGGGGATCAGTTTCATTTTAGCCACCAGATCCCGCATTTCCTGGCGCTGCGGCATAAAACTCCTCGGCCAGGTGGGGGTGTATTTGGAGTAGGCCCGCTTGTATGGCAAACCGTTGGCATTGCCGTACCCGATGGCGTGGCCCACTCCTGAGTCGGGAATGCCGCATACGAAATCCGCCTCCACCGTATCCCGCCTTGCCAGTGCCGCACCACAGCGGTACCTGACCTCGTCCACATTGATCCCCTCATAGAAGGAGGGGGGATATCCGTAATAGACCCAGAGGAAGGCGCAGATCTGCATCCTCTCCTCCGCCGGTTTCAGGATCCGGTATCCATCCTCGGTGACCTCAACGATCTCCCCCGGCCCCAGATAATATTCGATCTCATACCCCGTATTGGGAAAAGCGGTTGTTTCGGAGGCCACCGCATAGGCTCCCTCCTTTTTACCGATGATGACCGGGGTTCTGCCCAGCCGGTCCCTGGCGGCGATCATCGAACGGGGGGTGAGCAGGAGCATGGAGCAGGACCCCTGTACATGCTCGTATACATTCCGGATCCCCGATACGAAATCATCCGCTTCGCAGATCAGGTTGGCCACCACCTCGGTGGGATTCACATTGCCCTCGAAATTTTCAGTGAAGTGCTTCTTCTTTTTCAGGAAATAGTGTTCCAGGTCGGCCAGGTTCACCATGCGGCTCACGGAGCAGACCGCAAAACGTCCCATGTGCGAGTTGAACAGGATGGGCTGGGGATCGGTATCGCTGATCACCCCGATGCCCCTGTTCCCTTCGAAATGGGGAAGGTCCGATTCGAATTTATTTCTGAAATATCCGTTTTCCAGGCTGTGTATCGCCCTGCGGAATCCCTCGCGCTCATTGTAGAAAACCATACCTGCCCGCTTGGTGCCCAGGTGCGAGTGATAATCGGTCCCGTAATATACTTCGTAAACACAACTCTGGTGAGAGATGGCGCCAAAGAAGCCGCTCATACAAATGGTAGTTTTAGCGTTGTAGTGGCTCTAAAACTACTCATTATTTATTTCAATGCAAATCAGTTTTGCATCACTGCGGAGGTACACGCGGTTCCCGGAAAATGCAGGATGCGCCCAGCAGACCCCGTTCCTCGGATTGGGTGAGATCCGGACCGGATCGATGACCTTCACCCTGCCCAGGTCCCGGTATCCTTCCGGGGAGAGCGCGCCCAGCAACAATTCCCCTGCCTCATTGAATCCCCATACCCGGTTCCCCTGCGGGACCAGGTGCACATTGGCCCACCGGGCCCCGGGAACCAGGGTGAGTACTTCCCAGACGCGGTCCCCGGAGAGCAGCTCCAGGCAGCGTGCCTGGCCATAGCTGTCGATGCCGTAAACAAACCCGTCTTTCACCAGCGGCGTGGAGATACAACAGTGAAGGGCATCGGTATTGCGTTCGTTCGCTCCCACCCGGTGGTACACCAGGGAGGCTTCCAGCTGCTCCTGGTTCAGCTCCAGCAGATAAGACCCATCAAAAAACGCACTGCAGAACAGGTACGGCGGATCATACACGGGCTGGGCCACATTCATGATCATATTCTCCGGCCGGAAAGGGACCGACCAGTAAACATCCCCGGAAGAGGGGTTCAGTCCTGCGAAACGTTCGCCGGTCCAGCATACCAGGACCTCTTTCCCTGCCTGACGGATCAGGACGGGCCCGGAATAGGAGGCTTCATCGGGCAGGGCCCTCCATACCTCTTTACCGGTGCTCCGGTCAAGGGCCACCAGGCATGCATCCGGTTCCCCGCCCATTTGAACGATCAACAGGTCCCTGAACAAGATGGGATGGGATGCAAGCCCCCAGGTGGGGATCCGGCTCCGGTACTTCTCCTGTCCGTCCACCTTCCAGATGACCTCTCCGGTGGAGGCATCGAAACAACCGAGGTGCCCCATGGTCCCCAGGGAATAGGCTTTACCATGAAAGATCTGTACAGAGGTCCGTGGTCCTGTGGGATAGCCCACATTGTAAACAACGGGATAGGCGTGGGACCACAGCGTATGTCCAGTTGCTGCATCGAAACAGTGGACCCTTTCCTCTCCGCGGTGGTAATCCATCAGGTATACCCTTCCATCCCAGACTGTCGGACCGCTGTATCCGGGACCAACCGCGGTTTCCCAGACAGTGGTAACATGTCCCGGGGTAAGCGAGTCCAGCACGGGTCCGTTCACCCACCTGCCCGAACGGTCAGGTCCCATCCACTGGGGCCATTCCGCTCCGGGTCCGGAAGACTGGGCCGTCGCCGGAAATGCCAGTATGAACATCAGGATGGAACCGGGAAGGGAGATCAGGGTGAATTTCTTTCTGTTGGATGCTGGCATAGCAGGTGTCATTTTCCATGGGTTTCCCAGCCTGACCCGGACCCGTATTTCACCACGAAAATTTTCAGGTCGGCCTGGGATTCGTAGTCCACAAAATACACTTTTTTATCGGGCGGGCAGATGGGGCCCCCTTTTTTTCCGGAAGGAATCGGGGATAAGGTTGAACCCCCTGATGCCGAACTTGCGGGCGAGCAGTTCCAGTCCCACCAGTGACACCACCCCGCCGGGCAGAATGACCAGGGTGGTGAACAGTGAAAAGCGCCCCACGTCCTTCAGCTGTTCGATGGCGGCCCTTACTTCCTCTTCCGAGGGCGGGGTCGTTCTGCCGCTCAGGTCCAGCCGGGACTCCAGCATGCGGAAGAACGAGCGGGCCATCTGTTCGGTCTGTTCGGCCTCCTGTCCCAGTGACCGTGCTCCTTCCCTGATCATCTGGTAGCTCCGTGCGGCAAACTGCCGCGCAAAAAGATAACTGCGTGTATCGCTGAAGGGGCCGCCCCACACACGTTGCTTCCACTCCCTGATTTTTGTCCATATGTCAGATCGTCCGGGCATGTTCCTGATCATCTCTTATTAGTAAACATCGGGTCCCGGTGATTGTTTTACAAATAGAATTATCTTTGTGCGCTCAACCCCACATTTAAAGCATCACCATCATGGGTACCAGAAAAGCATTGTTAATGATCCTCGACGGCTGGGGGATCGGAAAAGGTGACACAACCGATGTGATCAGCCAGGTTCCAACTCCCAACATGGACCGGCTCCAGAAGGAATACCCCACCTCGCGGCTGTTCGCTTCGGGCGAGGATGTGGGCCTTCCTGACGGGCAGATGGGGAATTCGGAAGTGGGTCACCTCAACATCGGTGCAGGACGGGTGGTTTACCAGGACCTGGTAAAGATCAACCGTGCCATCCGCGACAACTCGATCACGGAAAACGAAACCCTGGTCAGGGCCTTCACCTATGCACGTGATGAGGGGAAACAGGTACACTTCATGGGATTGCTTTCCGACGGGGGCGTTCATTCGCTGGACAGGCACCTCTATAAGTTGTGTGATATGACCGGTGAATACGGGATCGAAAAGGTATTCGTCCACGGATTCGGTGACGGCAGGGATACCGATCCGAGAAGCGGAAAAGGGTATGTGAAAAACCTGGAAGAGCACCTGTCCAACTCCAACGGGACCCTGGCCTCGTTCATTGGCCGCTATTATGCCATGGACCGTGACAAACGGTGGGAGCGGATCAAGGAGGCGTATGACCTGGTGGTAAACGGAAAGGGAAAGCCGGCCGGTGATATGGTGCAGGCCATCCAGGAGTCCTACGACGAAGGCGTTACCGATGAATTCATCAAACCCATCGTCCGGGTGGACGGTGACGGGAATCCGGTGGGGACCATCCGCGGGGGTGACGTGGTGGTTTTTTTCAATTTCAGGAACGACCGGGCCAGGGAACTGACCATTGTGCTTACGCAGAAGGATATGGAGGAGTACGGGATGAAAACCATTCCCCTTCATTACTGCACCATGACCCCCTACGATGCGACCTTCAAAGGCCTGCATGTGATCTACGACAAGGAGAATGTCACCAATACCATGGGCGAAGTGGTGTCCCGGGCGGGACTATCACAGTTAAGGATCGCGGAAACCGAGAAATATGCCCATGTCACCTTCTTTTTTTCCGGGGGGCGCGAAGAGGAGTTTGAGAATGAGCGCCGCATCCTGATCAATTCCCCCAAAGTGCCCACCTATGACCTGCAGCCGGAGATGAGCGCTTTCGGTGTCAGGGATGCGGTGATCAGATCCATGAACGAGGATCACCCCGATTTCATCTGTCTCAATTTTGCCAACGGCGATATGGTGGGGCATACCGGGGTGTATGAAGCGATCAAGAAAGCGATCATGGCTGTGGATGAGTGTGTGGGGAAAGTGGTCGAAGCGGCCAGGGCGAACGGGTATGAGGTATTGATCATTGCAGACCATGGCAATGCGGATAATGCCGTCAATCCGGATGGATCGGCCAATACGGCCCATTCGCTCAATCCGGTGCCGTGCATCCTGGTATCGGATGACTATACCCGCGTCGAAGAAGGGATCCTGGCCGATGTGGCGCCCACCCTGCTTCATATCATGGGTGTCGACCGGCCTTCGGAAATGACCGGGAAGGTACTGGTCGGCCGGTAAGCGGTCAGATCATGGTGCGCGCCTTCAGTGCACCTATCAGAATATCAATGATCTCCTCCATGGAAAGGGTCATGCAGTTCAATTTGATATCGAAGCGGCTGTAATCGTTCCCCTTTCCCTGGAAGAAGTCCCTGAAATGGCTTCTTTTCTTATCGATGCTCTGTGCATAACTCCGTGCCTGGTCAATGGTGTAGTCGAACTTTTCGGCAACCCGCAGCGCTCTCCATTCCAGCGGAGCCTCCAGGAATACATGGATTGATTTGGGGATGTCCCGGGTGATGGCCACCCCGCCCCGTCCCACAATAATGGCGTTGCCTTTGTTGGCGAAATTCCGGATCACCTTGGCGATGGTGGTCCGGATCTTCAGGTCGGACTGGTAGAAATCCCTTGATTGTGCCAGCAACAGATCCTCCAGCACCCCCCTGCTTTTATAATCGAACACATGCTGGATCTGGCTGGAATCGACCTGGAGTTCGCGTGCCGATTCCAGCATGATCTCCTTGCTGATCCACCGCCAGGGATGATCCTTGGCCCTGCTTTTGGAAAGCCCGTTCAACCGTTCGGTCAGGCATGCTGCTATTTTTTTAGCGGGACACCCCACCTCCCTGGACAGGGTCACCACCGGTCCCGGGTAGAGGTTCTTGCCCGGGTCCTCCTTGTACCAGTCGTCGAGGTATTTTGAGAGGTCGATCTTCATGGGGCAGGAGAGGGGTTGGGTTTCCTGTCAATTTACCACTTTTCCCTTGCATTGTCAAGTAACCTGCGGCCACATGCTTTATAACAATGGACAGGGAGGGAAGAAATGATTATTTTTATATGTTTAGCCCATTGAATCAGTCCTTAATCAGAATATTTAACCTAAAAACCAATCACATGAACAAAGTTACAGTCATCGGAGCCGGCAATGTGGGCGCCACAGTCGCCAACGTTGTTGCTAAGAAAGACCTGGCCCGGGAGGTGGTCCTGCTGGATATTAAAGAAGGCATGGCAGAAGGGAAGGCACTGGATATCTGGCAATCCTCTGCCATTAATCGCTTCAACACCAGGGTCACCGGAACCACCGGCGATTATGAGAAGACTGCCGGATCCGGCATCATTGTGATCACTTCGGGCCTTCCCCGCAAGCCCGGGATGTCACGGGACGATCTGATCAAGACCAATGCGGAAATCGTGAAAGAGGTGACTGAGAAATCGATCAAACATTCCCCCGATGCCATCATCATCGTGGTCTCCAATCCGCTTGATGTGATGACCTATACCGCCTACCTGGCTGCCGGGATCGATCATCACCGCGTATTCGGAATGGCCGGGATCCTCGATACGGGCCGCTACAGGGCCTTTCTTGCCGACGCGCTGAAGGGTTCGCCCAATGATATTTGCGCCATGCTCATGGGAGGGCACGGGGACACCATGGTCCCGTTGCCCAGGTATACCTCGGTCCGCGGCATTCCGGTCACAGAATTGCTGGACAAGGAGGTGATCGATCAGATTGTGGACCGCACCCGCAAAGGAGGCGGCGAACTGGTCAAACTGATGGGAACATCCGCATGGTATGCCCCGGGCGCTGCGGCCGCGGAAATGGTGGAGGCCATCGTGGATGATCAGCACCGGATTTTCCCTGTGTGTGCCTACCTGCAGGGGGAATTCGGATTGAACAACCTCTACCTGGGAGTGCCTGTAAAACTGGGGAAAAACGGGGTGGAGGAAGTCATTGAGATTAAGCTCAACAGTGATGAAAAGGAATTACTGAATACCTCCGCCAGCAGTGTCAGACAGGTCATGCAGGTTCTGGACGACCTGAAGTTATTCTGAGGCGTTCCCCGGAAGGGGATCCGGGAAAACACAATTCCCTGTATTAATGCGCAATTGACCCGGTATCAATTGCGCATTTTTTCATGCATCCCTTCTTTAGTGCAAAAAATAAGTGCTATATTTGCGGCCTATTCGAAAAAGACAACCAAGTAACTATCAATAAACAAGTTAAAAATGCAAAATAAAGGTGCTATCAGGTTCTTTACCATTGTGCTGGCGTTGGTCAGTATCTACCAGCTTCTCTTCACTTTCTTCGCCCAGCGGGTGGAAAAGGATGCCAGGGAATATGCCCGGGGGGATGTCCGCCTGGAGCGGTCCTACCTGGACTCCATGAGGGGAGAAGTGGTGTACAATGTGTTGTTCAAGAAATACACCTATCAGGATTGTAAGGAGAGGGAGATCAACCTGGGACTGGACCTCAAGGGAGGGATGAACGTGATCCTGGAAATTGCGGTGGAAGACATCATCCGTTCGCTGACGGCACCCCAGTTCCTGACCGATCCGGTATTCACCGAGACCATGGCCCTGGCCAGGCAGAAGAAGACCAACAGTCAGAGCGACTTCGTTGACCTGTTCGCGGAGGCTTTCGAGGAACTCAACCCCGGGGCGCAGCTGGCCCAGTTCTTTATGACACCCGAAACCAGGGGGCAGATCGACTTCAACACCACCAATGATCAGGTGGTCACCTACCTGAAAGAAGAGGCGGAGGGTGCCATTGACAACTCATACAATGTTCTGAGAAACAGGATTGACCGCTTCGGGGTGGTCCAGCTGAACATTCAGAAGCTGGAGCGACAGGGAAGGATCCTGGTGGAGCTGCCAGGGGTGAAAGAGCCCGAGCGGGTCACCAAGCTGCTCACCGGAACCGCCAACCTGGAATTCTGGACCACTTACCAGAACGCGGAAGCATGGACCTACCTCGAGGAGGCCAACCGGATCCTTGCCGATATCATGCAGACGGAAGAAGGTTCCGGTCTGGTTGCACCGGAACAGGAGGGAACCGGCGAAACGGTGGCGGGTGAACAGGAGTCCCTGCTCGATATTCCCCAGGACGAACTCCTGCTGGATACCACAGGGCTGGACCTGTTGTCTGACCTCGATTCCACCGGGGTGTTCGACGACCAGGAGATGCAGTTTTACCGTGAGAATCCCCTGCTTGCCGTGCTCACTCCCTACCTGGACAACCAGCGCAATTTCATTCCGGGATCGGCAGTGGGTGTGGTGATGCTGAAAGATACTGCCACCGTGAACCAGTACCTCTCCATGCCGCGGATCCGGCAGCTGTTCCCTTCCGATATGCATTTTGCATGGCATTTCCAGCCCGATGGGGAGGATCAGCAGTTTATCCGCCTCCATGCCCTTAAATCGACCAGGAACAACCAGCCGGCCATGGACGGGAAATTCGTGACCGATGCCAGGGTGGGGAACGACCCCTATACCGGGGAATTCAACGTGAGCATGAACATGAACTCCGAAGGGGCCAAGCGGTGGGCCAACCTGACCCGCGAGAATGTGGGCGAAGCACTGGCCATCGTTCTGGACGGTCTGGTCTATTCGGCTCCCACGGTGAGCGAGGAGATCAAGGGGGGAAGTTCCTCCATCTCCGGGAACTTCAGCCAGGCGGAAGCGGACGACCTTTCGAATATCCTCAAATCCGGGAAAATGCCTGCACGTGCCCGCATCGAATCCAGCGAGGTCATCGGGCCCTCACTGGGTGCCAAGTCGGTAAGGGACGGACTCAATTCCTTCCTGATCGCATTCGTTGTGGTACTGGCATACATGCTTTTCTAC
Source organism: uncultured Bacteroides sp. (assembly GCA_964575865.1). Lineage (GTDB taxonomy): Bacteria > Bacteroidota > Bacteroidia > Bacteroidales. The sequence continues at coordinate 13,038 of CAZNSZ010000004.1, forward strand.
TACAGCCGCCGGGGAGGCCTGGTGGCCGACCTGGCCCTGCTGGCCAACATGTTCTTCCTGATCGGGGTGCTCGCTTCCCTGCAGGCAGTACTTACCCTCCCGGGGATCGCCGGTATTGTGCTCACCATCGGTATGTCGGTTGACGCCAACGTGCTGATCTATGAACGTATCCGGGAGGAGCTGGCTGCCGGAAAGAATCTGAAGACAGCCATCAAGGACGGTTACCGGAACGCCTACAGTGCCATTTTCGATGCCCAGCTGACCACCTTCCTTACCGGTCTGATCCTGTTCTTCTTCGGAACGGGTCCCATCAAAGGCTTTGCCACCACGCTGGTCATCGGGATCCTCACCTCCCTGTTCAGCGCCATCATCCTTACCAGGCTGATCTTCGAAAGGATGCTTTCGAAAGGGCGTGAGATTACCTATGATACCAAGTTGACCCGCAATGCCTTTAAAAACACCAAGATCGATTTCCTGGGCAGGCGGAAGACGTTTTATGTGATTTCCGGGTTCGTCATTGTTGCCGGGATCGTTTCACTGGCCACCAGGGGGCTCAACCTGGGGGTGGACTTCTCGGGGGGGCGCAACTATGTGGTCACCTTCAACCAGGAGGTCTCCACCCTCGATATTGCCACTGACCTGGAGGAGGCGTTCGGAGAGGCTCCCACAGTGATCACCTACGGAACCCGCAATACAGTCAGGATCACCACCAAACACCTGATCAATGATGACCGTCCCGAGGTCGATTCCATCATCAAGGCGGAGATGTTCCAGGGATTGCAGTCCTACCTGGACAGCGATGCCACACTGGACAGGTTCCTGAATACCCAGGACTATGTCGTCAGCTCGCACAAGGTGGGACCCACCATCGCCGACGACATTAAACGGAGTGCGGTGATCGTGGTGTTCGCCTCGCTGCTGATCATCTTCCTCTATATCCTGGCCCGGTTCCGCAACTGGCAGTTCGGGCTGGGAGCCGTGGCTGCGCTCTTCCATGACGTGGTCATCGTCATCGGTCTTTTCTCCCTGCTGAAGGGGATCATGCCCTTCTCCCTGGAGCTGGATCAATCCTTTATTGCCGCGATCCTCACCGTGGTGGGGTACTCCATCAACGATACGGTGGTGGTATTCGACCGGATCAGGGAATATGTGGGGCTGCAGCGAAAACGGGAACGGAGGGAGATCTTCAACACGGCCCTCAACAGCACGCTGAGCCGTACCTTCAGCACCTCGCTGAGTACCTTCTTCGTGATCCTGGCCATCTTCCTCTTCGGAGGGGAAGTGATCCGCGGATTCACCTTTGCCCTGCTGATCGGGATCGTCGTGGGGACCTATTCTTCGCTGTTCATTGCCACTCCGGTGGTGTATGACACCATCAAGAAGGGAGAGAACATCAGGGTGCTGAAAGGGACCGTCAGGAAATAGGGTCCGTTCAGCTGAACGCATCGGGGGTGTGGGAGCCGACCCTGAATATGAATCCCACACCCCTTTTTGTTTCCAGGGATACCGAGGGCTCGGCCTGGAGGTATTTTCTGAGCCGCGAAATGAATACATCCATGCTGCGCCCCAGGAAATAATCGTTCTGGCCCCAGAGTTCCTCCAGGATCTCCTCCCTCTTGAGCAGTTCATTCTGATGATCCGCCAGGTATTTCAGGAGTTCCGCCTCCCGGGGGGTCATATGGAAGGTTTGCTTCCCGTCGTCGATGACCAGTTCACTGAACCTGATCTGGAGGCAACCCAGCGACAGGGCCTTCAGGTTCTCTTTCCCCGACCGTCGCAGGATATTCCGGATCCGGAGCACCAGTTCTTCCGCCTCAAAGGGCTTGGTGATGTAATCGTCCGCTCCGATCTTTAATCCCCGGAGGCGGTCCTCTTTCTGGTTTTTGGCCGTAAGGAATATGACGGGCATTCCGGGATCCAGGGCCCTGATCTCACCGGCAAGGGCAAATCCGTCCATCACAGGCATCATCACATCGAGGATGCACAGGTCGGTGTGGACCGATTTGAACACCTCCAGCCCGTGTTTCCCATGATTGGCAGTATGCACGGTAAAACCGGACAGTTCCAGGTACTGCGCAAGCACCTTTTGCAGGTCAATGTCGTCTTCAACCAGTAGCAGGTCCATTGTTGATCGGTATTTGAATGATGAAAGTGGTCCCCTTGCCGGGGTTGCTGCGGACCGTGATGGTGCCCCCGTGCGCCTCCACGATCTGCTTCACATAATAGAGGCCCAGCCCGAGCCCCCTGATGACGCGTTGTTTGGATTCGGCGCCCCGGTAGAATTTTTCGAAAATGTGTTTCAGCTCCTCCTTCCTGATGCCGGGGCCGTTGTCCGCAACAGCGATCCTGAGGGATCCATCTGAATCTTCCGCATCCAGGCGGATCCTGCAGGGATGGTTGCCATACCTGACCGCATTGGAGAAGAGGTTGTTCAGTACGGTGGCCATATGCACTTCGTCGAACCTGTGGAGGGGATGCTCCAGGGCGAAGGAGGTCTCGATGGCCGGGGCGGATTTGCCCTGTTCCAGCTGAAAACCCTTCACCAGCTGCATGATCCATTTTTCTGTCCCGATCTCCTTCGGCTTCAGCTTGACCTCGTCCCTCTCCCATATGTGGATATCCAGAATGCGGTCGATCATTTCCGAAAGGTGCCTGTTCTGGCGCTTGATGAGGGAGGAGAGTTCTTCCACCTTCTCTTCCTGCTGGATGACCGACCGGTCCCCCAGTGCGCTGGAGGCTACCGAGATGGTCGACAGTGGTGTTTTCAGCTCATGGGTCATGTTGTTGATGAAATCGGTTTTCATCTCCGACAGACGGGTCTGGAGCAGCATGTTCCGGAGGGTCAGGTAGAAGATGGTGAAAACGAACAGGAGGGTCAGCAGGGCCAGGCAGAGGATCAGCCACATCTCTTTGAGGATCATCCGGGAGCGGTTGTTGAAATTGACGAACACTTCGTAGGAGATCCTGAAGAAATTCCGTTCGTAGGTGTAGGAGCCTGCCAGGAGCGCTTCGTCCGGGGGCGGGGGCAGGGAAACCGAATCGGGGTAGATCCGCTGCTGGTGGTCCATATCCATCAGCACAAGCTCCCTGAGGACTACATGGTAGGTGAAATCGGGGGATTCTCCGGCAGCGGCAATATAGGAGCGCAGGAACCTAACCGGATCCCGGTACGCCATCAGTATGCCGTAAAACGCCCGCGGGGCACTTTGCTTGATGGTATCGGGCTCGGCAAACAGGTAATCCACGGCCAGGTTGTCCAGGGCATAGAGTACCGAGTCAAGTCCGAACGATTCGGCCTCGTTGTTGAAGGCAAGCATTCCCGATTTGACCAGGTCGCCGAACTCATAATCAAACTGCTCTTTCTTGGTCTGGTAGGTCTCCGTAATCAGGACCACCTGAACCACCATAAGCACCAGCAGAGCCAGCGCGGAAAGCACGATAAGGAGCCGGTTCTTCATTCCAATCCCTTTGAGAGCTAAGATAATACCTTTCGGCAATCGTTAACCAACCGTTAACACAGCATTAACCAACTTGTACGGCCCGGTGCCGTACTTTTGTATACAGAGAGCAACTAATTAACAGGTAAGGATATGAAAACTTTATACCCCATCAGAATGCTGGTGATGCTTCTCATTGTTGTGGCAGGCCCGGTGGTGGTTTCCGCCCAGGATGAGAAGACCGAGGAGGAGATCAGAAAGGAGATCCAGGAACAGGAGATGCAATACCGCAAAAAGATGCTGGAGGAGCAGCAGGAGCAGATGAAAAAATTCCAGGAACAATTCGCTGACCAGCAGAAAGACCTGGAGGAGCGTGCCCGTGAGGCTGCAAGGATCCGCGAAAGGGCACCGGGTGCATGGGTGTTCCCGGACGGCCAGATCTATTTCGGTTCCACGGGCCGGGGCTCCCAGTCCCAGCTCACCCTCAGAAAAAATTTCGAAGGAACCACCAACACGTCCAAAGGGACCTTCGATGTGGAGGAGAACATCCGGCAGCTGCGGTGCATGATCAACGGATCGGTGGATGCCGGTGAGATCGCCATCACCATTGAATATCCGGACGGCAAGGTGTTCAAGGAACTGGTGATCAACTCATCCGCCGACATCAATTACTCCCAGTCCGTATCCATTAACGAGGGTGAGGAGAAGAAATACACCGGCTCATGGAATTATGTGATCAAGGCAGACAAGGCTGAAGGGCACTATATGCTGCAGATCTCAACCAATTAGGATTACCCCTGATTTTTCCAACTACGTCCGGGGGCTGTACCAGCAGGTATGGCCCTTTTTTTGTCATGGTTCCCTGCGCAGGGATATATCCCGGAATTACTATCTTTGCATAAACCGTATCTACCAATGTTTGGGATCTTTCTTTTTATCAGCGGGCAGGAAATCATCTTTGCATTGCTGATCGCGTTGTTGCTGTTTGGGTCGAAGGAAATTCCCAAACTTGCGCGCACCTTTGGCAAGGGGATGAAGGAGTTCAGGCGGGCCACCGATGATATCAAAAAGGAGTTTGAGTCCAGCACACCGGAAATCTCAAAGGATTTCAAGGAGATCAAAAAGAACCTCACAAAGGATGCCGATGAGATCAAGAGGAACCTTACCAAGGATGCGGACGAGATCGCCAGGGGGGTCAAAAAAAACCTGGACATGGATTAGTCCCAGCTTCTGTTCATGCTATCTGTTTACCTTTTCTTGCTGGCCGGACTGCTGATTCTGTTCCTCAGCGGCAAATACCTGGTTGAAAGCAGTGTGGTTATTTCAGGGTTGCTGCGCATCCCCAGGATGCTGATCGGTCTCACCGTGGTTGCGGTGGGGACCTCCGCACCCGAGCTCCTGGTCAGCCTGCGGGCGGCTGTGGCAGGATACCCCGAAATCGCCATGGGGAATGTGGTGGGGAGCAACATCGCCAACATCCTGCTGGTGCTGGCCATCACCGCTGTGATCTTTCCCATTCCGGTACCGGTGACATCCGTCAGGCGTGACTGGCCCATCATGATGTTCGTTTCCCTGCTGCTCTTCGTATTTACCCTGAACGGGTGGCTGGAAAGGACCGAAGGCCTCATTTTTTCCGGCCTTCTGCTTCTGTACGTGCTGTATACGGTGCGCCAGTCAAGGAGGAACCATGACCATGGATCCGATCCCTCCTCTTCGCCATCCATGCCCTGGTGGGCAGCGGCCCTGATTTTTGTGGCCTCCTGCCTGGGACTGGCCTTCGGTGCCGATCTGCTGGTGAAGAACGCTGCACTGATTGCCGAAGACCTGGGCATTTCACAGCGGGTGATCTCCATCACCATGGTGGCCGTTGGCACCAGCATCCCGGAACTGGCCACCAGCGTTATCGCCGCACTGAAAAAGGAGACCGAGATATCGGTCGGGAACATCATCGGGTCCAACATGATGAATATTCTGCTTGTGCTCGGACTGACCGGGATCATTCAGCCGGTGAGGGTCGATCCCGCCATTGCCCGTTTCGACATCCCATGGATGCTCGGAACCTCCCTGCTCCTGCTCCTGGTCATGCTTCCCTCCATCCGCTCCAGGATCAGCAGGCTGGAAGGAACCGTGATGATTCTGCTCTATCTGTTGTATATTTACCTGATCTTTTGATCATGATCCTTGCCGAACATATTACCAAATCCTATGGCAGCCTTCAGGTGCTAAAGGGGATTTCCCTGAAGGTGAGCAACGGAGAAGTGGTCTCTGTGGTCGGTGCTTCGGGTGCGGGAAAAACCACCCTGCTGCAGATTCTCGGAACCCTCAGCAGGCAGGACGGAGGAACGGTAACCATCGATGGTACCCGGACCGATCAGCTGGCCAGCAACCAGCTGGCCCGTTTCAGGAACCAGACCATCGGATTTGTTTTCCAGTTCCATCAGCTGCTTCCTGAATTCAGTGCCTTTGAGAACGTGTGCATTCCCGGATATATCGCCAACCGTCCCCGCAGGGAGGTGGAGGCGAGGGCCCTGGAACTGCTTGATTTCCTCGGGTTGACCGCTCGCCTGGACCACAAGCCCGCGGAGCTTTCAGGAGGAGAACAGCAGCGGGTGGCGGTGGCGCGGGCGCTGATCAACGATCCCGGAGTGATCCTGGCCGATGAACCTTCGGGCAACCTGGATACGGAAAACAAAAAAGAGCTGCACCGGCTGTTCATGACCCTCCGCGAAAAATTCGGAAAAACCCTGGTGATCGTCACCCACGACAGGGAACTGGCCGGCATGGCGGACCGCACCATCACCATGAGGGACGGACGGGTGGAAGGATAGTACGGATTGGATTTTTTCGTAATTTATTCCCACGTTTCACTTAACCCTAAACACATGTTACAGGAATTTAAGAAATTCATCAGCAAGGGGAATGTGGTGGAAATGGCGGTCGGTCTGATCATGGCCGTCTATTTCGGGGCCATTGTCAAATCACTGGTGGACCACATCATCATGCCCCCCATCGGGCTGCTGCTCGGAAATGTCGATTTTTCGGAGCTGAAGATCGTTTTGCAGGAAGCGACCATGAACGGCGATGTGGAAGTCCCGGAAGTGGCCATCAGCTACGGCCTCTTCCTGAACACCATCATCACCTTCCTGATCGTGGCCCTGGCCATTTTCATGGTGGTGAAAGGGTATAACAAAATGAAGGAGCGGATGGAGAAGAAAGAGGAGGAAGCTCCTGCTGCACCTCCTGCACCTTCAAAGGAAGAAGTACTCCTGACCGAGATCAGGGATTTACTGAAAAAGTAGCCATCGCTGCTTTTTCATGAATACCCAGCCCGAAGAGGGCATAGTCGTATTTTACAGGATCGCCGGGATCGAAAGCACGCAGGGCAGTGTCTAATTCAGCCACTGCCCTGGCATCGTTCCGGGGCCGATTCAACAATCCCAGATACCTGGCGGCATGCCCGGTATGCACATCCAGCGGACAGGACAGGATGGAGGGAGGGATTTGGGTCCAGATTCCGAAATCCACTCCTGCCTGGTCTTTCCGTACCATCCACCGCAGGAACATGTTCATGCGTTTTGCCGCGGATCCGTTAAGGGGATCGGGCAGATGCTTGCGGGTGCGGGGCAGGTGGGGCAGGGATAAGAATTCTTTTTTGAATTGATGGATGGCCGGTTGCAACGAGGTCGCTGTCCTGTACCGGTTGAATATGCCTTCAATGCCGTCTTTACGGGTGTACAGGTGCCTGAAGAACCCGATGAAGCTGGCGAAGTCCGGTGCATTGAAGGTGCGGTGGACAAATCCTTCAAGCCTTTCCAGGTGCCGGGGTTTGTGGCTGACCACGAAATCATGGGGCGAATTCCCCATCAGATCCATCATACGATTCGCACTCCTTAAGATGGATGCACGGTTTCCCCAGGAAATGGTGGCTGTCAGCAGGCCGGCAATTTCGATATCCTCTTTCAGCGAATAGCGGTGGGGGATTTGAACAGGGTCATGTTCAATGAATTCC
>CAZNSZ010000004.1:20583-87021 GCA_964575865.1 uncultured Bacteroides sp.
GCGGACCTCCTGTTCTTCAAACCGGATCCCGTACGTTTCAAGTTCCTCCAGCACCGGCTGATAAATGTCCGGAGTGATGGGCAGCTGGACCCCTTTTCGCTGGTAGCTCCCTTCGAGGATCCTGCGGGCGGTCATGGCCAGCGGGAGCCCCACGGTGGCTGACATGGCTGTCCGGGGGGCCTCGTCGCCGATATACACCATGGTGGAGTATCGTTTCAGGTGTTCACCCCTCTTCAGGAAATCAAACTGGTGCTGCATCACGATCATGTCCTTATCGCCCTTTTCCAGTTTCCATCGCTCCTCAAGGATCTTCTGCAGCACCTTGGCGGGGGTCAGACCGGGCACGCCTATTTTCCTGTTTTCAAATACCCCCAGCCATTGCAGGCGCTTCATCATTTCTGAATCTTCCCGGAAGCCCATGTACCTGGCCAGTTTGGTCTCGATGGGGAGTTCAATATCGTAGGCCATGAAACTGTTGATGAACTCCCGGTAGGTCATGTTCTCCGTATCCTCCATGACATAGCTGTCATCGGTTGCCCCCAGCTGCACGAAAATATCCCACGCTTCGCAGAATCCCGGTCTGCGGATGGTCCCCCGGAACATGGTCTCCAGGTTTTCCAGCCCGTAGGTCTGCCGGTAGGCCAGGGAATCCCTGTTGCCATAGACCTCAAAGGCTCCCAGTCCGGGTACCTGAATGGTCTCGGTCCGCCGGAAGACCTTGTGGTAGGGGATGTACTTGAATTTGCCATTGTGCAGGAACCGGGCCCCTTCGTTCCCGGCAAGGACCACATTCCTGGGATTCCATGTGAATTTGTATTGCCAGGGATTGTTTTCGTAGCCGGGTGCCACCAGTCCGCCGGTACTCGATTCAAAAGCCAGCAGCCGTTCCCCTTCCTCCGCGATCCGGTGGATCCCCTGCATGGCTGACATGTGATCGATCCCCGGATCCACTCCGCATTCGTTCATCAGGACGATCCCCTTCTCCCTGGCCGCCTGATCGAGTGCACGGATGGCCGGGGTCAGGTAGGAGGCGGTGACCAGGTTCCTGGCCGTCTCCACACAGGTTTCCGCAACCAGGTGGTGCATGCGGGCAGGCAAAAGACTGATCACGATGGAGGCTGCAGCGATCTCAGTGCGGCGCTGCCCCGGGTGGAACACATCGAAGGCAAAGGCTTCGCCGGAAGGATGGCCGTGGATCCTTTGATGTGCTTTTTCCGGGTCGATATCTCCCACCCTGACTTTCCACTGCCCGGCTGAATGGTCAAGGAAATACCCGATCAGGGTGTCGGAGGAGAGGCCCGCTCCCAGGATGAGGATGGTGTGCATGGTGGCAAATTTGAAAATCAAATATACAAAAGTGTACCCTCAGCCGTGGTTGGCACCGGGTACTCTAAAACATATGCCGTTCATGGGGGTGGGTGGGGATGACGATTATTTGCCCAGCTGGTTTTTCAGGATGCGGGCAATGTACTTTCCGATGATGTCGAATTCGATATTCACCACGCTTCCCGGTTGCAACTGATGAAAGTTGGTCACCTCGTAGGTATAGGGGATGATCGCCACCTGGAAAGAGCGGTCCTGTGAATTGACCACCGTCAGGCTGACCCCGTTGACTGAAACCGATCCCTTCTCCACCGTGATGTGCTCGTCGCTGGTGGGGGTATATGCAAAGGTATAGTACCAGCTTCCCTCGGCTTCGGTCACCCCGGTACAGGTAGCCGTCAGGTCCACATGACCCTGGACCATGTGTCCGTCCAGCCTGGCGTCCAGCCTGGTGCTGCGCTCCAGGTTGACCTTGTCCCCTGCTTTCAACAAACCCAGGTTGGACTTCAGCAGGGTTTCCCTGATGGCCGTCACGGTGTAGGTTCCCTCACTGACGTCCACCACCGTCAGGCAGACCCCGTTGTGGGAGATGCTCTGATCGATCTTCAGCTCATTCACAAAGGAGCACCGCAGGGTGATGTGCAGGTTGTCCTGCTCTTTTTTCAGTGCGGTGACGGTGGCTGCTTCTTCGACGATACCTGAGAACATAGAAAGTAGTTAGGAGTTAGGGGAGGTTGAAGGCTTTTTTGAACTGGTCGGTCAGGTCCAGCTTTTCCCAGGTGAACAGTTCCACCTCTACGATGCGCTCGTCGAAATACTGGGAGGAGAATTTTTTTGTCACCATCCGGGGGGTGCGGCCCATGTGGCCGTAAGAGGCGGTTTCCCGGTAAATGGGATTCCTCAGCTTCAGCCGCTGCTCAATGGCGGCGGGTCTCAGGTCGTACAGTTCCTGGATCCTGCGGGCGATCTCCCCGTCGGTCATGTTCACCTTCTTTTTCCCATAGGTATTGACAAAGACCCCGATGGGTTCCACCACGCCGATGGCATAGGAGAGCTGAACCAGGATCTCATCCGAAACACCGGCAGCTACCAGGTTCTTGGCAATGTGCCTGGCGGCGTAGGCAGCGGACCGGTCCACTTTGGAAGGATCCTTGCCCGAAAAGGCACCGCCCCCGTGGGCCCCTTTCCCTCCGTAGGTATCCACGATAATCTTTCTTCCGGTCAGCCCCGTATCCCCGTGCGGGCCTCCGATCACGAATTTACCCGTGGGATTGACATGAAGAATGAATTCTTCGGTGAACAGCCCCTTCAGCCGTTCCGGGAGCTTGCGGACCATCCTCGGGATCAGGATCTCCCTGACATCCTTCCGGATCTGACCCAGCATCTTTTCATCATCGGGATCGAACTCGTCGTGCTGTGTGGAAAGGACAATGGTGTGTACCCTGATCGGTATATCATCGTCACTGTATTCAATGGTCACCTGCGATTTGGCATCCGGTCTCAGGTAGGTCATGACTTCCTTCTCTTTCCGGATGGCGGCCAGCTCCAGCAGAATGCGGTGACTCAGCTCCAGTGGAAGGGGCATGAAATCGTCCGTTTCACTGGTGGCATACCCGAACATCATGCCCTGGTCCCCCGCTCCCTGGTTCATGGGATCACCCCGGTCCACCCCGCGGTTGATATCGGGAGACTGCTCATGGATGATGGTCATCACTCCGCAGGAATTGCACTCGAACTGGTAGGCACTCTGTGTATACCCGATATCACAGATGACCTCCCGGGCGACTTTTTGTACATCGATATAGGTGGTGGTGTGGACCTCCCCCGCCAGGACCACCTGCCCGGTGGTGACCAGTGTCTCGCAGGCTACTTTCGACTGCGGATCATAGGCCAGGAATTCATCCAGGAGCGCATCCGAGATCTGATCGGCTATCTTGTCGGGATGTCCTTCCGAAACCGATTCTGAAGTAAACAAATAGGCCATTTCTTCACAAGTTTAAACGTTCATGACCGAAGCGAAAGAGGGGACCAATTGCAGAGGGGATCCTGTTTTAGCATTGTTTTTGTGTGGTTGCAATCAGTCAAATCTATCCACAGCGGACCGACAAAGGAAATAAATTTCGGTCATGTGGCAAAAAAAAAGCAGCGTTTTCACGCTGCTCTCTGTGATGTTTCGGCGGATGCAGGTTACTGACAACCGGGGATCGAGCTCATTTTCCGTTCGGCCCTGCTGAGAAATGGCTCTTCCACCACATTTTTCAGAGCCTCACATGCCTTTTCATACTCCACGGTGTTCTGGTATGCGCTTCCAAGCTCAAAGTTGATGGCGGAGATCCATACGGGCTCCGTTTCGTTCTCCAGCGCCTTTACGGCATATTCAATGGCTGCATCGTATTGTACATCCTTGTTTTTGACAAGGGCCATGTGGTAAAGGGCACGGGGATTGTTCGGATTGGCCTCCAGGGCTTTTTCACAGGCCTCCACCACGTAGGTGTAATCCAGTTCTTCGGGATCGACCATCTCCATCTCTTCCATGATGAATTTGTTGTAATAGGCATCGATCACCCCGTTGATCTGATTCACCGTTTCCATGTCGTTGTTGGAACTGGCACCTTCCTTGGCCATGTTGAACTCCTGCAGCATCATTTCAGGTTCGTCCTGGTCCATATAGACCATTCCTTTACCCTGGTGTGCCTGGAAAAGGTCAGGATTCATCTCAAGGGCCTTGTCAAAATAGCCGAGGGCCTCATCGTAGGATTTGTTCTTGTAAGTGCGCTGTCCCTCCACCATGTAGGACTGCATCAGGTACCTGGTGGCTTTCTGCTTTGAGTCGTCATTGTTGGCGTAGGAATCGGCAGTCTCAATGGTCTTCTCCAGATAGGGGATGGCATTATCGAACTGCCTGCGCTTGAGGAACAGCGTGGCCTGCCTGTAATAGGCCAGCGGGATCTGCTCTTCCGCTTTTACTTTCAGGTCAGTGGCGGAATCACCCACTGCTTCGGCAAGGGTGAGTACCTGGTTGAAATGATCCAGTGAGGCGATATATTCCTGTGTGTTGATCTTGGCAACGCCTTCGTTGAATTCATTGATCACATCCGTGAGGGTCTGGGCGGAAAGTGAACCGGCCATTATTACTCCTCCGAGAATGGCGAAAACTCGTAATTTCATAAGGCAATCATTTGGTTAACAAACTGAGTCGACAAATATATAAATAATGTAAACAAATACAATGCCATTTTGTTTAATGGCCATCTGTATAACTATCAGAATGTTACTGATTGGTGATCTCCCGGAACACCTCTTCCAGGCTTTTCTCACGCAGGTGAAGGGACAGGATGGTAAGCCCTTGATTGATTGCGTATTTTGATACTTCGCCCCGGATATCCCTTGCCTCGATGGATTCCAGGAGGAACTGGTTCCCTTCCAGGTGCCGGACGCGATGGATAAACGGGAGCTGTTCCCAGTTCCCCGTATCGATGGGAGCATCCGTTTCCAGTAAGATGGTCCGCACTTGCCCTTCGCTTCGTCCCCTCAGGGAACCGGCGGCTTCATCCGCAACGATCCTCCCCTTACTGATGATGACCACCCTGTCGCAGATGGCCTCCACCTCCTGCAGGATGTGGGTGGAGAGCAGGATGGTCTTTGTTTTACCGATGGTGGAGATCAGTCCCCGGATCTCCACCAGCTGGTTCGGATCGAGTCCCGATGTGGGTTCATCCAGGATCAGGATCTCAGGATCGTGGATCAGGGCCTGGGCGAGTCCCACCCTTTGCCTGTATCCTTTCGAAAGAGCCCCGATCTTCTTCCCGATCTCGGGCGACAGCCCGGTCATCCCCACTACCTCATCGATCCGCTTCCCTGCCTTTTGCCTTGGTATCCGGTACAATCCTGCCACATGTTCCAGGTATTCGCGGATATAGAGTTCCGGGTAGAGGGGGTTGTGTTCGGGCAGGTAACCGATGATCCTCCGGATCTCCATGGAATGCTCCCGGACAGGCATCTCCCTGATGGTGACCGATCCTTCGTCGGGCGGAAGGGTGCCGGTGATGATCTTCATGGTGGTGGACTTTCCGGCACCGTTGGGCCCGATAAATCCCACGATTTCCCCTGAACCCACACTGAAAGAGACCCGGTCCACCGCCGTCTGGGCTCCAAAACGCTTGGTGATGTTGTGGATGGTGAGGGACAAGGAAGGTTAGTGGTTAGCGGTTAGGAGTTAGGAGTTAGGGGTTAGGGGTTAGGGGTTAGCCGTACATGAACTGGCCCACTTTGGCGAAGTTGGACTTGGGATTCACGCACATCACGGGGATCTTTTCATTGTTGGAGAGCAGGTATTGCTCTTTGGCGCCGAAAATATAATCGACCTTGGTGATGTGCTTGGTGGTGGTGATCAGGATCAGGTCGGCCTGGATCTTTTTGGAAAACGCCAGCAGCTCCTTCTGAAAATTGCGCGAACGGGTCGAGGTATGGATCTCATACTCAATGTTGTTCTGTATCAGGAAGCGGATGGCAAAATTCAGGTTCACGTTCACCTTTTTCTGCAGGTCCTTGTCCATCACCGGTGCTTTGTACAGGTGAATTTTTGAATTCAGGTACTTGCCCAGGAAGATGGCCCACTGTAGCTTCTCCTTATTCTCCGATTTGAAGTCGATGGGGAAAACGATATCGGTGTACCTGACCTTCTGCGCGGGCTCTTCCTGCACCACGATGAAGGGAACGGCCGAGCCTGCAATGACCCGCAGGGCCCAGCTGCCGAACAGCTTCTGGCTGCCTTTCATTCCATGGGTCCCCATGACCACCAGGTTGATCCTGTTGCTTTCTTCAGATGCAAAGTCGGCGATCTCCTTGAAAATCCTGCCCTGATGGATGTGATAGGTCACCTCCTCGGCCATCTCTTTCCGAATCTCTTCCACCACCTCGTCCATCCTCTTTCTGGCACCCTCTTCCTCTGCGGCATCCTTCACGATATGAAACAGCAATATGTCGTTCTTGACAATGTGTGCAAGCTTGATGGCATGCTTGAGCGCATGATAGGAAACAGCAGAAAAATCCCAGGTTACCATGATGGACTTCTTCTCTTGTTCCATGGAGTTTTTTTTGGTCACTGGCAAAAGTAGTCGAATCTTTTTAGATTGTAAAGTTAACGTCTGCAAATTGATAAAATTGTATTTTAGTAGCCTGATCAAAACAGGCAGGTATGAAGAGATCGACTGTAAAAGAGTTACTTGGTTCCGGGGAGGTGGACCGGGAGGTACTATTGAAGGGCTGGGTACGGACCCGGAGGGGAAGCAGCCAGGTGGCGTTCATTGCCGTGAACGACGGAACCACCATCCACAACATCCAGGTGGTGGCCGATCCTTCCCTGTTTCCTGAAGCAGTCATGAAAAGGATCACCACCGGGGCCAGCATCAGCGTGACCGGCAGGCTGGTACGTTCCATGGGTAAGGGCCAATCCGTGGAAATACAGGCCGGTCAGATCGAGGTGCTGGGGGATGCCGATCCGGCCACCTATCCGCTTCAGAAGAAAGGGCACTCCTTCGAGTTCCTCAGGGAGATCGCCCACCTTCGCTTCAGGACCAATACCTTTGGTGCCGTGTTCAGGATCCGGCATGCGCTGGCCTTTGCGATCCACCGCTACTTCAATGACCGCGGGTTTTACTACCTGCACACCCCGATCATTACCGCTTCCGATGCAGAAGGGGCGGGAGCCATGTTCCGGGTCACCACCCTGGACCTGGACGATGTGCCCAGGGATGACCGCGGTGCAGTGGATTTTTCACGTGACTTCTTCGGAAGGCCCACCAACCTGACCGTGTCGGGTCAGCTGGAGGGGGAACTGGGGGCCCTTGCACTCTCGTCCATCTACACCTTCGGACCCACCTTCAGGGCGGAGAATTCAAACACCCCCAGGCATGTGGCCGAGTTCTGGATGATCGAACCCGAAATGGCCTTTTACAATATCCATGACAACATGGACCTGGCGGAGGATTTCCTGAAATTCCTGATCCGGTATACCCTGGAGAATTGCCAGGACGACATCGACTTTCTCAATAAAATGGTGGACAAGGGATTGCTGGAGCGTCTCAGGTTTATCCTGGAGCACCCGTTTGAAAGAAAAACTTACTCGGAAGCCATTGAGATCCTGAAAAAGTCGGGGAAGAAATTCGAATTCCCCGTGGAGTGGGGACTGGACCTGCAGGCCGAGCACGAGCGCTACCTGGTGGAGCAGCATTTCAAACGGCCCGTGATCCTGATCGATTATCCGATGGATATCAAAGCCTTCTATATGAAACAGAACAGTGACGGGAAGACGGTCAGGGCCATGGATGTCCTGTTCCCGATGATCGGGGAGATCATCGGAGGGTCCCAGCGGGAGGAGGATTACCAGAAGCTGGTCAGCCGGATGCGGGCGATGAATATTCCGGAAAAGGAATTGTGGTGGTACCTGGAAACTCGTAAATTTGGAACAGTGGAGCACAGTGGTTTCGGATTGGGCTTTGAACGCCTGCTCATGTTTATCACGGGGATGAGCAACATACGGGATGTGATCCCTTTTCCGAGAACACCGAAAAGCGCAGAGTTTTAGACAATCAGTGATGCTTAAACAGAACCTCCAGCAGAAACTGCTTCAGAAGCTATCCCCGCAGCAGATACAGATGATCAAGCTGCTGGAGATCCCTGCCATGCAACTGGAACAGCGGATCAAAAAGGAGATGGAAGAGAATCCGGTACTGGAGGAGGGGGCCGAGGAGGAGCTCTACAGCCAGGAGGAGGATGGCAAGGAGGATACCCAGGCGGACCAGCAGGATGAATTCTCGCTGGAGGACTATATGGAAGATGACGAGATCCCCAGCTACCGCCTGAATGCCCAGAATTATTCGGCCGATGACAAACGGGAAGAGATTCCGTTCACCATGGGGAGCACTTTCCGGGAACAACTCAAAAGCCAGCTGGGACTAAGGAAACTCACCGAGAAACAGGAGGTGCTTGCCGAATATGTCCTGGGGAACATCGACGATGACGGGTATCTGCGGAGGGAACTGGAAGCGATCGCCGACGACCTGGCTTTCTCGGTGGGACTGGAGACCGGGTACGAGGAACTGCACGCGGTGCTCATGATCATCCAGGAATTCGACCCTGCGGGAGTGGGGGCCAGGAGCCTGCAGGAATGCCTCCTGCTGCAGATCGAAAGAAAGGACATGGAACAACCGGTGATCCGCCTGGCACAGACCATCCTGAAAAACCATTTCGATGAATTCACCAACAAGCATTACGACAAGATCGTCCAACGGCTCAGTATCACGGAAGAGCAGCTGAAAGCGGCCCTGGAAGAGATCCTTAAACTGAATCCCAAGCCGGGTGGCGCGGTGGGCGATTCCCAGGTCAAATCGTTTCACCACATCGTTCCAGACTTCATCCTGGAGGAGAACGAAGGGGAACTGCAGCTTTATCTCAACAGCAACAATGTACCGGAGCTGAGGGTCAGCAAGACCTATGCCGAGATGTTTGAGAGTTACAGCGCCAACAAGGCCAATGCCAGCAAGGAGGAGAAAGACGCCATAACCTTTGTGAAGCAGAAGCTCGATTCGGCCAAATGGTTCATCGACGCCATCCGGCAGCGGCAGAATACCATGCTGCTGACCATGAACGCCATCCTTGAATACCAGCGCAACTATTTCATCGAGGGGGACGAGACCCGGATGCGGCCCATGATCCTGAAAGACATTGCCGACATGACCAACCTGGACATCTCCACCATTTCAAGGGTGGTGAACAGCAAGTACATCCAGACCCACTTCGGGATCTATCCCCTGAAGTACTTTTTCTCCGAAGGGATGCAAACCGACAGCGGAGAGGAGGTGTCCACCCGGGAGATCAAGAAGATCCTCCAGGATTGCATCGATAACGAGGATAAGCGCAAACCGCTTACGGACGATAAGTTGTCCGCCATCCTGAATGAAAAGGGATATCAGATTGCCCGGCGTACTGTGGCCAAATACAGGGAACAGCTTGGCCTTCCGGTGGCCAGGTTGCGCAAGGAGCTCTAAAACCTTTTTTTATGAAGAAAGTGGCTTCTGCGATCTCCCTTTTGTTCCACCCGCTGTTGATGCCCTCCCTGGGCCTTCTTCTGATCCTCAATTCCGGAAGTTATGTCTCACTGCTTGATCCCGCGGCAAAAAGGGCGATCCTGTTCGTGCTGGCCCTGGGGACCCTGGTTTTCCCGCTGATGATGTTGCCGATCTTCTTTTACAGGAACCTGATGCTGAACCAGAAAGGGAGCATCATCGAAGAAAAGTGGGTGCCGCGCATCATCATTCTGATCCTGTATGTGATCACCTGCGTCTATTTTCTGAGGCTGCCCCTGAACAGGATCATTCAGGGATATGTGCTCTCGGTGACCGCCACCCTGGCGCTGCTGACCCTCGTCAGTGTGAAGGTGCAGATCTCCATGCATACGGCGGGACTGGGCGGCATGGTCGGATTGGTCATCGCACTGATCATCCTGTACGGAACACCGCTGGAGGGCTACCTGCTGATTACCCTGCTGGCGGGGGGAGTGGTGGGGACCGCAAGGCTGGTGGAGGGGGTGAACCGCCCCGGTGAGGTATACAGCGGTTTTGTGCTGGGGTTTGCCACGGTCCTGGCTACTCTTCTGATCTATTAGCCTCCCCTTCCTGGTCATTTTCATCCAGCATCACATTGAGCCTGATCAGGACCTCGTTGTACACCTCATCCATCAGTTCCGGATAGCGGCTGTAGGTATACATGGTGGTATCGAACTTCTGCCTGGTAACGCCGTATTTCAACAGGATCGGCCCAAGCATGTCCACGCTGTCCGCCTCGAACCTCCGGTGGAACTTCCGGTCATTGGAAATGCCCTCGGCCAGATGGATATCCACCAGCATGTCCACCAGTTTCTCCCGCTCCACGAAAGCATCTCCCCTGATGCTCTTTTTCTGAAGACATCCGGAAAGCACCAGCAAGGTGGTGAGAATTACCAGAATTCCGGCCCGGGTTCGCATTTATCCTATTTGATATCTTTAAAACGGTACCCGATCATGATTTCATGTGTGCCGGTATTGTATTTCCGCAGGGTGGAGATCCCGATATCGTAGGCGTACCCGAAGAAGAGCATTTCGTCATAGCTGTAGCCCAGCAGGATACCCACCGATTCCCTGTGCCGGTAGGACACCGCCATCCAGAAACTTTTCTGCCACTCCACCCGTGCGGTCACATCCATATTGAGCTCTTTGGGGGCGGTCCCCTTCACCATGACCGAGGGCTCCAGGATCCAGTCGGTATCGAGCCTGAACTGGTAAGCCCCGATCAGGTTGATGTGGGTCTTCAGCCGGTTCAGCCCGTTCCTGTTGTCGAAGATCTTGATGCTGTTGTTCAGGAGCTGTGCTGCCGAAAGTCCCACATAGAAATTCTCTGCATAGAGGTAGAGCCCGATCCCTGCATCGGGGAGGTAGGAGGTGCTGACCGCTTCAAGGATGGCGATGTCAGACACATCTTTGGGATCGAGCTGTGTCCCGTCCACCCGGAACTGCATGATGCTGGCCGAAATTCCCATGGAGAGGCGGATGTCCGGGGTCACTGCAATGTTGTAGGCGTACGATCCGGTGAGTCCGGTCCTGCTGGTGGGCCCTGTGACATCGTTGTAGATGTAGGCACCATATCCCATGTCCAGTCTGGCGTGCGGACCATAGAACGCCAGTGAATTGGTCATGGGGGGATCAACGAGGCCGACCCATTGAAAACGATGGTTGGTGCGGATCTGGTAATGGTTGTGCACGCCGGCCACAGCCGGATTGATCACAAAGTCGTTGAACATGTACTGGGTGTAATGGGGCAGCTGCTGTCCCCATACCTGCCCGGTGGCGGCGGTGATCACGAACAATATGATTGCTGCGGCTCTTTTCATGTCACCTGATAATCGTTACATTTCCCGTGATGGGCCTGGCACCACTGTAAGGGATGATGATATAATAATAGGTTCCCACAGGGGCTTCGGTACCGCGTGTGGTCCCGTCCCAGCGGCTGCCGCTGTCATATCCCACCGTGGAATAGAGGAGGTCGCCCCACCGGCTGTATATCTCCACCCGCATGTCGGGGAAATTCTCTGCGAAATCGATCTCGAAATAGTCATTTACGCCGTCGCCGTTGGGAGAGAACACATTGTAGATCTTCAATTCTTCGATCACGTCAATGAACAGCGAATCCATCTCCTCGCACCCGTATTCACTGGTGGCGTACACCCGGTACCAGACCGGTTCTTCCGGAGTGGCCAGCGGATCCGGAATACTGCTGTTGTCCAGCCATGCTGGGGGCTCCCACCGGTATGCTGTGAAGGGTCCGCCGCTTACATTCAGCCGGACAGAAGCACCCGACATGATCAGGGTATCGGGCGAGGCACTGATCGCCACCCGGGGATAGAGGGTGACATATACAGTGTCCGTGTCATAGCATCCGTAGGGGCTGGTCTCCTCGGTAATGGTCAGTACAAAGGAGGTCTCTTCGGTTATTCCGCTGGCCACCGGATCGGCAACGGAGGGGTCGGAGAGGAACGGTGAGGGATCCCATGAGGGGGTATGGCTCCCCTGCCCGTTCAGCTGCAGGGAACCGCCGTAACACACGGTCGTGTCCGCGCCCGCATCAGCGGTCACGTTAATCAGGCTGCCCACGGCAAAGGTATCCAACCTGGCACACCCGTTGGCATCGGTGGTGGTCAGCACATAGGTGCCCGCCACGATCCCCGGGCGGTCCTCCTGTGTACTGCCGTCGCTCCAGAGGAACGAATAGCCGCCTGCACCGCCCGATACAGCGATGGAAATGGCTCCGGTCGCACTGAACGCATTGCACTCGGCCGGGGTAACGTTCCCGGTAAGCAGCAACTCGGAGGGTTCGGACAGGGTGACCGAATCCATGAACAGTTTTCCCTCCTCGTCCCTGGCCATCAAATGGTAGGTCATGTTTCCGGCCAGGTTCTCGAACAACGGCCCGGGCACAAAGGTGATCCCGCTGTCTATGGAGTATTCAACCGCTCCTGCTGCATTCTGCGGGACCATTTCGATGGATCCGTCCCCTGCACCGTGACAGCTTACGTCTGTTGCATTGACGGTGACCTGCAGCGGTGGTACATCCAGGATTTCCACCTGCTCCATGTAATCACACCCGTTCTGGTCCCTGACAATCACCTCATAGGTGCCCACTGCCAGGGCGGGGTATACGGTATCGGTGGTGAACGGACCCCCGGTTCCCTGGATGCTGTACGTATAGGGGGGCAATCCTCCGGAGGCATCGCTGATGGTGATGGAACCCGGGTTGCCGAAGAAGGCGTCGGTTTTCGTAATGGTGGCGGACACTGCTTCAGGGGCGCCGATAACTGCCTCCTCCGTGATGGAGCAGCCTGAGCCGTCCAGCAGGGTAACCGTGTAGGTGCCGGCGGGCAGGTCTGTGAAGATCCCCGAATCCTGGTAACTGCTCCCGTCGATGGAATAGAGCAGGATCCCGGTGCCGCCGCTGCCGGAGGCTTCGACGGATCCCGTACTGTCGTACCAGCAGGTGGCCACATCGGTGGTGGTCACCGCAAGTGCAAGGGCCGGGGGATCATCCAGTGTGACGCTGCCCGCAGGTTCCGTACAGAGGTTTGCATCCCTGATGAACAGTTCGTAGCTGCCCGGGACCAGCCCGGAGAAAAGGCTGTCGCCGGACCAGGTGGACTGGTTGTCCACGCTGTACTGGTAGGGCCGCGTCCCTCCGGAGGCGTACAGGATGATCGTACCGTCCGCCGCACTGTTGCAGCTGATGGGAGTGAACGATACCGAGTCGGAGACCAGGGGCGGGGGTTCCGTCACGAAGATCGGATCGGAGGCGACAGGGGCGCATCCTTCGCTGTCGGTGACCAGGACCGTGTAAATGTCAGGTGCCAGTCCCGTGAACAGCCCGTCGCTGTTGACGGTTCCTGCGGGCATCAGGGTATATTCCAGCGGAGCGGTACCCCCTGTGACTGTCATTTCAATCCTGCCGTCGGCAGCTCCTGCGCAGGTCACCGGGATCACCGTGGAGGGTCCGATGGTGATGGGACCGGGTTCGGTAAGGGTAACGGTACTGTCGGTCATGCATCCGTTGCGGTCCTGAACCGTCACCGTGTAGGTACCGGCTTTCAGGTCATTGAAATTCCTGCTGGCGACGAAATTAACGCCGTCGATGGAATACCTCAGGGGCGGGATCCCTCCCGAGGCCGTTATGCCGATCGATCCGGTGCTGTCGCCGAAACAGCCCGTCACATGGACCAGGTCGATCTGATCGAACACCACCGGCGGGGGTGCCGTCAGGGTGACTGCCGAATCGGTACTGCAGCCGTTGACATCGGTGATTGCAATCCGGTGGATCCCGGCTGGCAGACCGGTGAACTCACCGCTTGTGTTGCTTTCTGTCCCGTTCAGCGTATAAGTGATCGTGCCCGTTCCCCCCCGGGCAGCGGCCTGGATCCCGCCGTCGGTGGCATCGGAGCAGGTAGCAATGTCAAAGAGGGTGATACTGCTGAATTCAAGGGGACCGGGCTGACTGATCAGGTGCAGCGTTCCGTTAACGGTGCAGCCGCGCGCATCCCTGACCACAGTCTGGTAGTTGTCGGCTGGCAGGCCGGTGAAGGTGGGAGAACTGTAGAAATCGGCACCTCCATTGATGGAATAGGTATAGGGAGCCGTTCCCCCGGTGACCTCCCCGATGGTGATCTGTACCGAGGAATCTCCGTGACACAGGATCGCACCGGAGACCGTCTCTTCATTGATCACCATGGTATCGGGGGAGAGGAGGGTGATCTCAGCGGTGGTGACACAGAAATTATCATCCCTGGTCCAGACCGTGTGGGTTCCTGCGGTCAGCGACGTGAAGGTGGGTGATCCCTGGTAGGTCCCCTCGATATCGCCCGCAATGGAGTACTCATATGGTGCGGTCCCTCCCGATGCAGCTGCCGTGACGGAGCCGTCCGATCCCCCGTGGCAGGTGACATCGGCGCCTGTGAGGGAAGTGACCAGGAGGGGCGGTTCAATGAGGGTGGCCAGATCCGGGACGGTTAACGGACAACCGTTGGCATCGGTTACCGACAGGGTGTAGGTTCCGGCAGCCAGACCCACAGGATTCTGAACGGTATCTGCGGTGGTCCCTGTCTCGTCGGTCCAGTTGAAGGAGAGCGGTCCGGTTCCTCCGGAGACGGTCACCGAGATGGATCCGTTGCTTCCCCCGAAACAGGTGGGGTCGATGTGGAACCGGTAGGTGACCACGATGGGATCCGGTTCGGTCAGGGTGACCAGGTCCGGGAAGTCCGCCGTGCAAAGGCTGGCATCCTGCACCCTGAGGGTGTAGCTTCCGGGTCCCAGATCGGAGATGTCCCGGTCTGAGGATGAGAATCCCGCCGGACCGGTCCAGTCAAACTGATAAGGCCCGGTGCCGCCCGTGACCGTGAGGGCGATGGCTCCGTCGCCGGCCCCGTTGCAGCTGATCCCGGTGGTTTGAGGAGTGACAGCAATGGGCAATGGTTCCTCAATGGTGGCGATCGCCGGCATATCCAGCGGGCAGCCGTTCTCATCGGTGATCGTGACGCTGTAGTCCCCGGCCTGAAGACCGGAGATATCTTCGGTGGTGGCCGTGTAGCCGCCTGGCCCCGTCCAGGAGAACGTGTACATCCCGGTTCCCCCTGAAACACTCAGATCCACCGATCCGTCGCCCTGACCGGTGCAGGTGATGCCTGTGGCCACTGCCGAGGCTGCAAGGGGCGGGGGCTCATCAACTGTGATGGCCGCCATCACCTGTTCGCACAGCAGTGCATCGGTGACCGTGAGCTGGTAACTGCCGGGGGCCAGGCCCGAGATGTCCTCGGTAAATGCGGAGTACCCGCCCGGTCCGCTCCACCGGAAGGTATATTCCGGAGTACCCCCGGAAACGGTCACCCCGATGATCCCGTCCAGATCCCCGTTGCAGGTCACCCCGGCCACGGTGTCCACGGCCATTGTAAGGGGTGGCGGCTCGGTGATAACCACCGGACCAAGTCCCGCCTCGCAGGAATTGGCATCCGCAACGGTCACCGCGTAATTGCCCGCACCCACGTTGATCAGGTCCTCGGTGGAGCCGCTGAATCCGGGGCCTGTCCATGCATAGGTGTACCCGGTCCCTCCCCCTCCGGGGGTACCCCCGGTCACGGAGATGGAGATGGCTCCCGTTTCCGCCCCGTTGCATTCCACGTCCACTGTCCCGTCCAGCAAAACGGCCAGGGCAGGCGGGTTGGTCACGGTCAGGGGCCCGGTGGCATCGGAGGAAGGGCACCCGCTGGCGTCGGTCACGCTGACCGTATAATTACCTTCCACCAGGTCCGGGAACTGCCCGTCGGTGGAGGTGGCATTTTCCGGACCCGCCAGGGTGAAGATGTAACTGCCCGATTCACCGGTGGCTGCCACGGAGATTGATCCGTCATTGAACCCGTTGCATGTGATATCCGATACCAGGGCGGAGGTGATGGACAGGGGGCCGGGTCCGCCCACGCTGGCAAGGCGTATGTCGCTGATGGAATCTTCGTTCTCCGATTCCTCGTCCAGGACAATGACAATGTAATGGGAGAGCTGTTCCAGGTTCAGGAAGGTATAGCTCTGATCGGCAACGGGCCCGGCACTTTCCAAAACGATGGGAGGGCTCAGCAGCAGGTAGTTATACAGGCCCGAGCCCCCGGTGACCTGCACCTCAAGGGAACCGTCGGAATACCCGTCACAGCTTACGGGGGTGGAAATGATGGCGGTGATTTTCAGTTCCTGGGCCTGCAGGGTCCCCATGCATCCAAAAAACAGGAGGATCGTCACTATGGTGGCCCGGGTAATTTTCATACTGAGGTGTGCCGTTGGAGCATCGGGTAAAAAACCATCACGCTGCTATAGACCATACGAAATTTCATCCGTATAGGTTGCACCCGGGAGGAGTTCCCGTCCCCGGATTTCTATAAAATTAACGGATCTGGAAATAGGGGGTTTACAAAGTTTTAAACAATGACCTCCTGTTCGATGTGCCGCAGATATTTTCTGGAGATCTGTTTCACGGGGTAACGGGCTGCCAGGAGACCGATGACCAGCACCGTGATCCAGATCAGGGCAATGTCGGCCGCCTCGATCCGTACCGGGTAGGCATCGATGATGAAGGTCCCGCTTCCGGAGAGCTTGATCACTCCGAAATGTTGCTGGATCCAGCTGATGGTGGTTCCCAGCAAAAGCCCGAAGAGGCTTCCGATGACCGAGATCAGCCATCCTTCGACCAAAAAAATCCTTTGAATCAGCCTGTTGCTTGCGCCCATGTTGCGCAGGGTCACGATATCACTCTTCTTTTCGATGATCAGCATGCTGAGCGATCCGATGATATTGAATGAGGCGATGATCAGGATGAAGGTCAGGATCAGGAATATGGCCCATTTTTCCGATTTCATCACCCGGTAGAACAATTCATTCTGCTGCTGCCTGTTCTTCACTTCAAAACCTTCACCCATCACCGATGCGATCTCATGCTGAACCGATTCGGGCGGGAACACGGGATCGAGTTTCAGTTCCAGGAAGGAGACCTCCCTGTCATAACTGAGCAGTTCCCTGACAAAACTGATGGGGGTGATGATGTACCTGGAATCGTAATCCTGCTCGATGGCAAAGATACCCGAGGGGTAAATGAAATCCCGGCGGATGGACTCCTCGGGCTGGGACATGTTGATCTGTGATTTCCTGTCGATGGTGTATACGAACAGAGGGTCCACGAAATTGAGCCCGATCCTCAGGCTGTAGGCCACTCCCTGTCCCACCACCGCATAGGGCCGGTTGCGGTCCTTCAGTTTCATGGATCCGTCATACACCATGGAATCAAGCCCGGTGACCTCGCTGAAGGAATCATCCACTCCTTTGATGGTGGCGATGTGCTGCTTTTCTCCGTAAAGCAGCAGGACATTCTCCTCGATCACTTCTGATACGGCCACCACCCCGGGCAGGGCCTTCAGGGCAGCGATCCGCTCCTCTCCCGGCTCGAAGGTCTTTCCCTCAACCGCCGAGATTTTGATGTCAGGATCGAAGGTGCTGAACAGGGATTTCACCACCTCATCGAATCCGTTGAAGACGGACAGGACGATGACCAGGGCCATGGTCCCCGTGGCCACCCCGAGGACGGAAATGGCCGATATGATGTTAATGGCGTTCCGGGATTTCTTTCCCAGCAGGTAGCGCCTGGCGATATAGAAGGAGAGGTTCACCTGGTGCTCTTCACGATCAGTCCGGTCCCCGTGGGGTGTTTCATCCGTACATCTGCCAGATTGAGCAGGAAACAGAAGGGGTAAACCACCAGGTAATAAAAGGGAAGGAGGATGAAGAACACCCGGGATGCGTTCACCAGCAGGATGGGGAATTTCATGGACAGCTTCCAGGAGATCTTGCCGGGTGTTCCGTATGAATACCTCAGGAGGTTCTCCCTGAATCCCGCACCCCGGAGTTTCTCCTCCATGTCACCGATCCCGTATCCGTCCCTCACATGTTCGTCGATGAACGATTCGTCGTGTTCGTGGTGCACATCCGATCCCCCCTGGTCTGAAGGGGTTGAAATGAGCAACACCCCGCCTGGCTTCAGGGCCCTGTAATAGTTCTTAAGGACGGTCCGGTCCTCTTCAATGTGTTCCATCACATCGACGCACAGGATCAGATCGAATTCCTCCCTGGCTTCCAGGCGGACCAGATCGGCGTATTGAAACCGGATACGGTCCCCCTTCCCGATCCCGGAGAAAAACCCGTTGCAATCGTCCACCTGCTCCTGTTTGAGATCGAGCCCGGTGATGCGGGCGGCGGGGAAAAGCCTGGAAAGGTAATACACATACTGGCCAAATCCGGATCCCGCATCGGCCACCGACTCAGGGGTGAATCCAGCCGCCTTCAATTCCTTCAGTTCCCTGCGGATGTGCCAGGAACGCAGCAACAGCAGGTCCAGCAGCCGGTAAAAAAGGATCCTGAGCGTCGGGGTACGGTTGAACAGGTGGCCAAGCCTTCGCTTGATGGGATCGTACTGCATGCTCAGTGGTTAAGGAGGTTGTCGATCCGGTCGATATAGTCCAGCGAATCGTCCAGGTAAAAATGAAATTCGGGAATGTGCCTCAGCTGGTTCCTCAGCCTGCCACCCATTTCGCTCCGGATCAATCCGGCCCTTGCGTTGATTTCCTTCACCGCCCCTTCGGCTCCCTCTGTGGGGAAAAGACTGAGATAGACCCGGGCAATTCCCAGATCGGGAGTGATCCGGACCACGGTCACGGTCACCATCTTTCCAACGGTCAGTTCCGCTCCTCTTTGCTGAAAAAACTGTCCCAGTTCTTTTTGCAGCAGCCTCGATACCTTGTGCTGGCGGGTGGTAGTCATGGGGGCAAAAGTACGTTTTTTCGATAACATTTTATAGTTTTGCACCTACCGATAAAGCGCAGCAGAACTTATGGATACAGTATTGAGCGGCATCAGGTCCACCGGGAACCTGCACCTTGGGAACTATTTCGGGGCGGTCAGGAATTTCGTGAAAATGCAGCACGAGAACAGATGTTTCTTCTTCGTGGCCGATTACCATTCCCTGACCACCCACCCCACCCCGGAGAACCTGCACAGCAATATCAGAACGGTGCTGTCGGAGTACCTGGCTGCCGGCCTCGATCCGGAAGTGGCCACACTCTATATCCAGAGTGATGTTCCGGAGATCCCCGAGCTCTATCTGCTGCTCAGCATGAATGCCTACGTCGGGGAGCTGGAACGCACCACCACCTTTAAGGAGAAGATCCGCAGGCAGCCCGAGAACATCAATGCCGGACTGCTTACCTATCCGGTCCTGATGTGTGCCGACATCATCATCCACAATGCGGACAAGGTCCCTGTGGGAAAAGACCAGGAGCAGAACCTGGAAATGGCGCGGCGCTTTGCCCGCAGGTTCAACCACACTTACGGGGTGGAATATTTTACCATGCCCGAACCGTACAATTTCGGGGAGGAACTGGTGAAGGTGCCGGGTCTGGACGGTACCGGAAAGATGGGGAAAAGCGAAGGAAACGGGATTTACCTGGCCGACGATCCGAAATCGATCCGGAAAAAAGTGATGCGGGCAGTGACCGATGCCGGTCCCCAGCAGCCCGGTTCACCCATGAGCGAGCCTGTGGCCAACCTGTTTTACCTGCTCGGGCTGATGTCCACCCAGGATACCGTGGAACACTTCAGGGCGGCCTACAACGACTGCACCATCCGTTACGGGGACCTGAAGAAACAGCTGGCAGAGGATATTATCCGGTTCACCTCCCCGATCCGGGAACGGATCCAGGAGATAAACAGCGATGATGCCTACCTGGGCAGGGTGGTCAGGATGGGAGCGGAGAAGGCCAGGGAAAGCGCCTCCAGGACGCTGCGTGACGTTCGGGAGATCATCGGTTACAGGCCTTTTTATTAAAAATAAAAGTCCGCCTTGTTGGAGACGGACCTGGCCCCGAATTGATCAGGGAATATGATTGGATGAACTGTCACCATTTAAAATGCAAATAGCATGCCAAAACGGCTAGATTGCCCAGTCGATCCGATCTTTTCCCTGCCCTTCCAGAAAGGCATTGGCCTTTGAAAAATGTTTGCATCCGAAAAAACCATTGTGAGCCGACAGCGGTGATGGGTGGGGTGCCTTGAGAACCAGGTGTTTCCGGCCATCAATCAGGGACTCTTTGGCCTGTGCATACCGTCCCCACAACAAAAAAACAACCCCCTCTTTCAGGTCCGACACCTTTTCAATCACCCGGCCGGTAAAGGTTTCCCAGCCCCTGTTCTGGTGTGACCCGGCCTGGCCGGCCCTGACAGACAGGGTGGCATTGATCAGAAGGACGCCCTGCCTGGCCCACGTTTCCAGGTTCCCGTGGTCCGGAACGGGAATCCCCAGGTCATGCTTCAGTTCCTTGAAGATGTTCACCAGCGAGGGGGGCGGCGGGATGCCACGGGGCACCGAAAAACAGAGCCCGTGCGCCTGTCCCGGCCCATGATAGGGATCCTGGCCGAGGATCACCGCTTTCACCCTGTCGAACGGGGTATGATTAAATGCATTGAAGATCAGTTTTCCCGGAGGGAAGACCGTGTAGTGCGTCTTTTCCTCCACCAGGAATGCTTTAAGGGCAATGAAGTAGGGGGACTGGAATTCATCCCAGAGGACCCTTTTCCAGCCCTCTTCAATATCGGGATCAATGGCAGGCATGGAACGGAAAGATACCAAAACTGCACGATCCCGCCAACACTTCGGGAAGGGAAGCTGTTGGTAATTTTCCCGGCAAACTTCTCTGAATTTCCTATTTTTGGTACAAACTGGCCAGGTATGTGGAAAAAGTATTTGTATGGAGGGATTCTGGCGGTCATCGTGCTTGGACTGGTCACCCTGTACCTGATAAAGAAACTGGACAGGATCACCCCGGTGGAGGTGCTCCAGGCTGTTCCGGAGGATGCGATCATTTTTGCGGAGCGGGTCGATTTTGAGTACCTGGCCGAAAGCTTTTTCCCGGAGAACCGCATATGGATCGATTTTGTCAATACCAGCGGGCTGGGAAGACTGGATTCTACCCTGTCGCTGGGGATCTCGCACATCACAGGGAACGAAGCACTCAGGGATCTGCTCTACAGGGAGGGGATCAATGTTTCCTTTCACCTGGTGGGAAAGAACAGGATCGTGCCCCTGTTCTACCTGAGCTACATCGGTTCATACAGCGATCATGAGTTCGAACAGTTCATTCTGGAATTCCTGGAGAAGAATGCCATGATGAACGAAAGAAAGTATGAGGCGGAAACCATCTACGATTTTTCCGGAAGGCCGGGCCTGATCCCCGAGAAATTTTCCCTGGCCTGCGTCAACGGGCTCTGCCTGATCAGTCCCGTCTCCATGCTGGTGGAAGAATCCATCAGGACCATCCATGCCGACAGCGATCTTGCCGGTGACCGGGGCCTGCAGCTCATCAGGGAGACCGCAGGGCGGTTTGTACATGCCAACCTGTACGTGAATTATGACAGGCTGCCCCAGCTTTTCTATCCCCTTGTCAGGGAATCTGCCTGGGACGGGCTCAGGCTTTTTGCGGGGGTCGCCTCCTGGGGAGAGCTGGACCTGGATATCAAGGAGGATGCCATTGTCCTGAACGGAATGAGCCGCGCGGTGCCCGGGGAGGCACTCTTCCTTGCGACCCTCAGCGACCAGTCCCCGGTCAGGATGGAACTCCAGGACATCATGCCATCGGGGACCTCCTTCTTCATGCATCTCGGGATCAGTGATCCCGCAAAGTTCAGGGACCAGGTCACCGTCCATATGGACGATCTGGGGAAAGGCCCGGAGATGGCCATGGAATTGGATCGCCTGAGGGCCACCTACGGGATCGATCCCCTCAATGACCTGGTGAACATCCTGGGAGATGAGATGGCCTGGTTCGCCATCGAAGGGGAACCGGCCGCCGCCACAGACCAGGTGCTGATCATGGAGACCAGGAGCCGGAGCGAAACGGAAGACATCCTCCTTCACTGGATCGAACAGTACCTGCAGGTCCATTCCTTCGACATGGACGCCTACCTCCACATTTACCAGCTGGATGACCAGACCAGTTACCGAATCTACAGGCTTCCTGAACCCTATTTCAGTGAACTGCTGCCTGGCAGGCTCTTCAATGCCTACGCAACGGTCTACGAGAATTATCTCCTGTTCGGGCCCTCGGTGGAGCTGCTCTCCAGGGTGATCTACCAGAATGTGCTCCATAAAACCCTGGTCAGTGATCCGGTTTACAAGGAGATGTCCGATTACCTGGCCAACCGGAGCAACCTCACCTTCTTCCTCAGGCCGTTCCATTATCTGGATCAGAAACGGGAATGGATGGGGGATGCGGCAACCGGATGGATGGGGCCCATGGAAATATTCCTCCGCAGGATCCCGGGAATGGTGGTGCAGTATACCACGGAAGGAGCACTCTTTTACAACAATGTGAATTTCAAGTATACCTCCCAGATCAGGGAGAAGGCAATGACGGTCTGGGAAAGCCTGCTGGATTCGACAGCCATCATCAAGCCGGCACTGGTCACCAACCATTACACCTCCGAAAAGGAAATCTTCGTTCAGGATGCGGCCAACAACCTGTACCTGATCAACGGAACAGGCAGGATCCTCTGGAAGCAACCACTGGACGGAACGATCATGGGGGAGGTGGTTCAGGTCGATTACTACCGGAACGGGAAGCTGCAATACCTGTTCAATACACCCGGCAGGATACACCTGATCGACAGGAACGGGAATTATGTGGAGCGTTACCCCGTGTCGCTGAGGTCACCCGCCACCAATGCCCTGTCGTTGTTTGATTATGACAACAACCAGAATTACCGCATATTCCTGGCAGGTGAGGACCGGAGGATCTATGTGTACGATATCGAAGGCAATGTGGTTCCCGGATGGCGCTTCAACCGGACCGAGTCGGAGGTGGGGGGTGAGATCCAGCATTTCAGGATCGAGGACCGGGACTATATTGTTTTTTCTGACCGTAACCGGACCTACTTTCTTGACAGGAGAGGCGATGAGCGGATCAGGATCAGGGAGCAGCTGCAGCTGTCACCCGGGAACCCGCTGACACTGGATATGAACATCCGGGAGGAAAGACCCCGGTGGATCTCTACCGATACCTCGGGCGCCGTGAGGGCCATCTACATGGACGGCACGGTCTCCACCCTGCTGGACGAAGAGGTAACCGGCGCACATTTTTTCCGTATGCAGGATATGGACAGCGACGGAATACCCGAATTCATTTTCGCAAGCGGAAATGAGCTGAACGTTGTCCGGCAGGACGGGAACAGGATGTTCAGTTACAAGGTGAGGGACAGGATCAGTCACATGCCCGATATCTATAAATTCTCTGCTTCTGATGTCAAAATCGGGATCACCGATCAGGGAAGGAACAGGATCTACCTGATCAACTCAGACGGGTCCCTCTACGAGGGATTCCCGCTGGAAGGATCCACCCGTTTCAGCATCGGTTATTTTGCCGGTTCCGACAGCAGGTTCAACCTCATTGTGGGCAGTGCCAACAACTTCCTTTACAATTATTCCATCGAATAGGAGCACATGCAACAGGTAAAACAACAGCCATGGCCGTTCAACCCATTCAATCCGGAAAAATGACTACCAGGACCCTCGGTGCGCTTGTGATCGGATGCCTTCTGATCCTGAACGGCCTCCCTGCTCTTGCACAGATCAACAACACCCTCTATTTCATGGGAGGAGTGCCGCAGTCCAACCGGATCAATCCTGCCAACAGTCCGCTCTGCGGATTTTACCTCGGATTTCCGACCCTGGCACCCATGCATGCGCACCTCAACTCCAGTACCTTTGCCTATGACGATATCGTCTATCCCCATCCTACCGAAGATTCACTGATCACCCCATTTCATCCCCTGGGGGACAAGCAGGCCTTCGTGGATCAACTGAAGCCCCTGAATTTTGTGGTCTCTGACCTGGGAAGCGCCCTGTTCTCGCTGGGATTCAGGACCAGGGCCGGTTTCTTCTCCCTGGATGTGACCTCCAGACTTGACGGCGACCTGTTCTTTTCGGGGGATATGGCACGGCTCATCATGGAAGGGGCTGTGGAGGGGAGGACCTACAGCTTCGACGGATCGGCCGTCGATCTGTCCGCTTTCGATGAGATCTCGGTGAACTGGTCGGGTCAGATCCTCCATAACCTGCAGGTGGGCGCCCGGGCAAAAATGCTGTTCGGGATAGGAAACGTGACCACACAGCAGTCAGAAATGGAGATGACTTACGGAAGGGATGTCTGGCAGATTGAATCGGATATGCTGTTCAATGCCTCCCTCCCCATGACAGAGTTCGTTTACGACCAGGATGGAAATATCGAGGACCTGGTCCTGAAGGAGGAGCTGGAGACCATTGATCTGCGTGATATTCCCAGGTACCTGTTCAATACCCGGAACCTGGGAATCGGATTGGATGTGGGGGTCAATTACCGGCCATTCAGCGAACTATTGCTCAGCGCCAGTGTGACGGACATCGGGTTCATCAGCTGGAAGGACGAAGTGCACGAGGCGGCATTGAACGCCAGTTTCGACTACTCGGAATTTGACGGGAACCCGTTTGATATTCCCCCGGGGGTCTCCCTGATGAACCACCTGGACAGCCTGGCAGATGTGGCCCTGGACAGTGTGACCAGCTCACTTACCGTGACACCGGGCGGGGCATACAACACATGGCTGAATACCAAACTTTTCATCGGGGCCTCCTACCAGCTGGCACCTTTTTTTGGTGTCGGGCTGCTTTCCAGGACCGATTTCCTGCAGGATAAAGTGGCACAGCAATTCACTGCGTCGGCCAACCTTTCAGCTGGCCGTATCGTCAATTTCACACTGAGCTACTCCTATGTGAATTCCTATCTGAAAAATATAGGGGCCGGGCTGGCCCTGAACCTGGGTCCTTTCAACATGTATGTGATCTCCGATAATGCACTGAACCTGCTGTTCTGGAGAGAAGATACCCGGGCCGCCAATGTCTGGGTGGGAATGAACCTGGTCTTCGGGTACAGGGATGCCATGCGGAATGACAGGCAGGACAGGCCGCTGGTGTACTGAAGGGAAACCCGGGGGGTTACTGTTTTTTGATCTTCTTGGCCATATTGGTGGCAAACACGAAATTGTTGAGGGCTTCATTGTCGGTGTTCAGCACCTCGTCGCGGGTCCCCTCCCAGCAGAGGCACCCCTTGTATATGTAGAGCACATGATCGCCGATCTCCAGCACAGAATTCATATCGTGTGAATTGACGATGGTGGTCATGTTGAACTCCTCGGTGAGTTCCTTGATCAGGTTATCGATCACGATGGCTGTTTCCGGATCGAGGCCCGAATTGGGTTCATCACACAGCAGGTATTTGGGATTGAGTGCGATGGCCCTGGCGATGGCCACCCTTTTCTTCATCCCGCCGCTTAACTCGGCCGGGTAAAGGGAGTTGGACCCTTTCACCCTCACCCGGTCAAGGCAGAAGTTGACCCGGTCGAGCTTGGCCGACCTTGGCCGGGAGGTCAGCATATCCAGGGGAAACATCACATTCTCCTCGACGGTAAGGGAGTCGAACAGCGCTGCTCCCTGGAACAACATACCCATCTCCCTGCGTATGGCCTGCCTGCCCTTGATATCCAGGTGGCTGAATTTCTGGTCACCGAACCAGATCTCTCCCTCGTCGGCCTCCACCAGTCCGGCGATGGATTTCAGCAGAACGGTCTTCCCTGATCCGCTGCGCCCGATGATCAGGTTGCATTTGCCCTGAACGAACGTGGCAGACACATCATTCAGCACGTAGTTCCCGTCGAAGCTCTTGAAAAGGTGTTTCACTTCGATCATTGCAGGATGGTTCTGGTAAGAATCAGGTTGGCCAGCAGGATGAGCACGCTGCTCTGGACCACGGCCCTGGTGCTCGATTTCCCCACTTCAACCGCTCCTCCCTGCACATAGTACCCGTAAAAGGAGGAGATTGTGGTGATGATCACGGCGTAGAAGGCGGTCTTGGTGACCGCATAACCAATGTAGTAAGGATAGAAGGCATACTGGATCCCGTAAATGTATTCGGAAGGGGGTACCACATTGGCCAGCACGCAGGAAAGGTATCCGCCGAACAGCCCCACCATGATGCTCAGGAGGCAGAGAACGGGAAAAAACAGCACCGATGCGATCACCTTGGGCAGGATCAGGTAGGAAGCTGAATTGATCCCCATCACCTCCATCGCATCGATCTGTTCGGTGATCCGCATCATGCCCAGCTCGGAGGCGATGCTTGAACCCACTTTTCCGGCCAGGATGAGCGCCACCATGGTGGAGGAGAATTCCAGCATCAGGGAGTCCCTGACCGTAACGCCTATCAGGTACCTGGGCAACAGCGGGTTTTCGATATTGAAGTTGGTCTGAATGGTGATCACCGCCCCCACGAACAGGGAAATGATCACCACAATGGGGAAGGAGTTGATGCCCACTTTTTCCACCTCCCGGATGGTCTGCCGGTAGAGTACCGAAATTTTTTCGGGTCTGCTGAAGGCTTTTGCCACCAGCATGAAGTAAATGCCTATTTGTTCAAGCAGACGCATGTTCCCATACAAAAATAGGAGCTCTGGCCACAATAAAAACAGTTTTCATTCATTATTCTCTTAAACATCCATACCCGGCCGGCTGTTTATGAAAAAGCCATTATATTTATTGGATACAGATAATCATACATTTTCAGAAACCTCCCTTTTCACACATGGATACCCATAATTACTGCGTGATCATGGCGGGCGGGATCGGCAGCCGGTTCTGGCCCCTCAGCAAAATCAAGAAACCCAAGCAATTCCTTGATATCCTGGGTACCGGCAGGACACTTCTTCAGCAGACCTTTGACCGGTTCATCCAGCTGATGCCCGCCGACCATGTATTTATCGTAAGCAACCTGGAATATAAGGAGCTGATCAGGGAGCAGCTGCCGGAGGTACCTGAGCAGAACATCCTCCTGGAACCGCTCCGGAGAAATACCGCACCCTGCATCGATTATGCCAATTTCCGCATCCAGCAGAAAGACCGGGATGCACGGATCGTGGTGGCCCCGTCGGACCACCTGATCGTGAAGGAAGAGGAGTTTCTGCGCTGTGTGAGGGACGGACTGGAGTTCGTGTCGTCCAACGATGCCCTCCTCACCATGGGGATCGTCCCAAGCCGGCCGGAAACAGGATACGGATACATTCAGTCGATCCAGAAGGAGGTCTCCGGCTATGAGGGTACCGGGTTCCGGAAGGTGAAAACATTCACGGAAAAGCCGGACCTTGAGATGGCCAGGGTATTCCTTGAAAGCGGGGACTTCTACTGGAATGCGGGGATCTTTTTCTGGTCCCTGAAAAACATCATGCACTCCTTCGAAACCTACCTGCCGGAAATCCACACGCTGTTCAGGGAAGGGGAAGCGGTCTATG
This sequence comes from uncultured Bacteroides sp., assembly GCA_964575865.1. Lineage (GTDB taxonomy): Bacteria > Bacteroidota > Bacteroidia > Bacteroidales. The sequence goes on from CAZNSZ010000004.1 coordinate 47,931, forward strand.
GCACCGAACGGGAGGCCGCCTTCATAGAAAAGACCTACGGGACCTGCAGGAACATCAGCATCGATTACGGGATCATGGAAAAGGCGGAAAATGTATTTGTGCTGATCTCCGATTTCGGATGGTCTGACCTGGGGACCTGGGGCTCCCTGTACGATCAGCTGGGCAAGGATGACGGGCGGAATTCGGTGACCGGGAAACATGTCTTCATGTACGACTCTGAAGGCAACATCGTGAATGTTCAGGACGACAGGCTGGTGGTGCTGCAGGGGCTGAAGGATTATATCGTGGTCCAGAATGAGAACATCATCCTAGTATGTAAGCTGGAGGAGGAACAGAAGATCAAACAGTTCGTCAACGAGATCCGTTCGGAGCTGGGCGAGGGCATGTTGTAGGTAATCCTGAGAAAAAAAGTAAGAGGGTGCCCTTTTGAGGCACCCTCTCTGCATTGTATTCGGTTCGGTTGCGGAGTGTCTAGTACTCCCACAGATCGTGTTCCATGATGAACAGGTCCTTCTTGATCCGTTCGGCTTCCAGCAGCACATCCTGGCCCAGTTTGTAATCGGTCAGCAGCCGGTTCCCGTAGACATTGGATTCGGCGATGATGGTGCTCGAAAAGCGGCGCTGGATGAACAGGTCGTCAAAGGAGATGGACTGTGCATCGTTGTTGGGGTTGTAAACCGAATGGGTGGCGAACAACCGGCGGCACTGCGGGAAAGAGACCACAAAGGGGATCTGCAGGCGGGGAGCCGGCAGCATTTCGTTGAACTCGTCATAATACTGGTAGTAGACCGGGGCAAGGGCCACGATCCTCACCTTCATGACCGAGTGCTGCTTGTCAAAAAACCACTGCTCCTGCAACTGGAACTGCATAATGTAGTTGCTGCGGGGCTTCACCTCCATCAGGTTGCCGTTGTCGTCCGGGATGGAATCGGCATCGGTCATGGAGTAGATGTGCTCCAGGGTGGTGGTTTTTGAGAATGGATCCTTCCAGCCCGTGAGGGTGAATTCGTAGGGAGTGATCTCCTCGCTCTTGATCCCTTCCATCAGCAGCCCGAACAGACTGAACCTTTCGCCGTCGCTCATGGATCCGTCCAGCGGGTAACGGAGGCTCATGTTCTGCCGGTGCCGGAGGTCGATGGTACGCCAGACATCCTTGGCCCACATCACATCCGCCTCGCGGATATAGCTGTAAGGGACCGGCTTTTTCTCCGAGATGATGGTCTCCCGCTTGTACACGTCCGTGGACGGCGTATAGGTGGAGATCACCGGGCTTCCCGGGGATATGGAGGTATTGACGTTCTGCGCAGGCAGGCTCACCAGTCCGATCGCCATCAACGCTATTCCTGATACATACCTTTTCACCTTCATCTTAAATTACAGTTATGGTAATGTTGTTTAAGTTCCTGATCACTCCATCGGGTCCGGTGGCCCTGATCCGCTCGATCATGATCCGCTGGCCCGGTCTCAGTTGCCTGAAAATATTTTTCTGCTCGGAAGTAAACCGGTCGCTGTCCGACTCACTGTAACTCCAGATGTTTCCCGATCCCTGGAAAGCCACCCGGAAAGAGATCACCTCGTAATCCACTTCAAACACGAAGTCTTCGGCAACCGCTTCCACCACCTGCAGTCCTGCAAGTCCCCCGGCCGTCAGGTTACCTTCGGAGCCCCTGACCCCGGCCACCCGTGCATCGGGGGTGGGCAGGTTGAACACCCTGAAGGGAACCCGGTTCATGAGCCGCCGTGTGCCGTCCACATCGGCATAGACACTCACCACGGCTTCATCGCCCTGGGCCCCGGGTTTGACCACATAATCTCCTGCACGGAGCTTCTGAATGCTGTGCCCCGAGGAGATCACCGCCTGAACACTGGATTCGGGTACCCCGCCGGCCGAAATGGCCACCGGATTGGGGATCCCCCGGTAGAAAACATTCATCCCGGTGGCCGAAATGGTGGCATTGGGCTCCTGTACCTGGTACTCGGCCTCGAACGGACGGCTGATCACATTTCCTTCGTGTTCCAGCTGGATGACCCCGCCCCACCTTCGGACGCCGATGGAGTTGGGAACACTGGTATAGATCCCTTTGCCATCGGCCACATCGAGGGTGGTCCCGTCGCTCAGCTGTACCTCGGGCATTTTGGTGGAGTCGTATGCGGCCAGGAACACCTCGGCACGGTACTCCTGTCCCCTGAAAATGTAGTTGGAGTTGGGGATCACCACCGCCCTGATGGCGTTGAACGGAATGGAGCCTGCATCCACCTGACCAAGCAGGAAGTTGAGCATCTCGGCCTCGGCATTCCGCACATCGCCCTGCATTTTGGAGAGAATGGTAATCACGGAAGCAAGAGGGAGCATTTCAAAATAGGTATTCTCCCAGGTGTGGGCAATTTTCTTGTTCCCGTGATCGAGGTCAACCTCCGGCACTTCGGTACTGAGGATCCCTTCCAGCGCCTCTACGGTATTGGCATACTTTTCCTTGTCTTCAATCATGGAGAGAAGGAAATCACGGTGCTCGTTGATTTTTGCCTTGAGTTCTTCCCCTCTTTTGCGGACGATCATGACCTCGGCCGGGATGTCCATGTTATCCTTGGCGTTCACCTCATTCCAGATGACCTCCCCTTCTCCCACTGCATCCTCTTCCTTCTCCATCAGGATCTCCACCTTGCATTCGTGGATGAAATCATAGAGCGCATTGGACCGTGCATGGACCTCATCGGCCTTGTCTTTCCAGTCCCCTACCTTTTCGGGGTTCTGCTGATAGGCAATATTGAACCTGTCGTACAATCCTGCATTCTTCTCCGCAAAATTTTCAGTGGTGGTGACCAGACCGTCGTCAACCAGGATAAACGCATTGAGCACCTCTTTCGATACATTCAGTGCCAGCATGGCTGTCAGCACCAAATACATCATACCGATCATCTTTTGTCTCGGTGTTTCTTTACCGTGTGCCATCTATACCGATTAAAGATTTGTGATTTGTTTGGATGTGCTGATCTATTTCTTCCTGATACTCATCGCTGAAAGCATGTTCCCGTAAACATTGTTCAACTCGGACAGGCTTTCGCTCAGCTTGACGATCTCATTCTTGTATTTCTCGGTCTCGACCACCGATGCCTGCAGGTTGGAGACCATCTCGTGGAGCCCTTTGTAGACACCGGAGGTGTCGGCCAGGTGCTCTTTGCTCCCTTTCACCTGCTCGGTATAAGAGGCGTTCAGTGCTTCAAGGTTTCTGGTCAGTGTTTCCAGCTGCTGGTTGAACTGCTTCTGGCTCTGAGAAATATTGGAGTGCTCCTGCTTCACCTCACCCGACATGGCCTCGTATGTGGCGGCCAGGTTGGCGCTGGAAGAGGCGAACCTTTCGGCGATGTCCTTCCCTTTCTGGTCGATCAGGGCGGCTGTCTGCTTGTAGGAGTTGGCCAGCTCGCTGACCGAATCGTTCAGCACCCCGGTATTGGAACCATAGGCTGTTGCCACCGTATCCATGTTCCTGGCAGCGGAGCCCATTTTTTCGAAATACTCCTTGGTGGCCAGAGAAGCCGTGGTGATATCACCGATGGTTTCCGTGGTCGAGGAGATGGTATTCAGGTGTTTACCCAGACTGCGGATGTCCTCTGCATTGATCTGGGACTGCTGGAAAAGTTCGTCGAACTTCTGGAGACCCACGTTGCGGTCGGCGATGGCCTGCTCCCTGAATTCGTCGATTTCATCGGGATCGGACATTCCGGCCAGTTCGGGATACACCAGCGTCCAGTCGAGCTCCTCATGCAGTGGTTCAAATGCGGAGAAGAAGAAAATAATGGCTTCTATAAGCAACCCGGCGGTCAGGGCAACACCCGCTCCGGGCCAGTGCTGGATCTTAAACAGTGCTCCAATGATCACGATGGATGCCCCAAAACCGTACAATTTGGCCGTGAAGCTTTTCCAGCCCGAGCTTTGAACTAATTCAGTAATTCCCATTCTGTCAAATGTTTAATTATAGATCTTTTGCTTATTGATCCCCGAGGTATGACCGCACACACCGGAAACCGATGTAAGATTTGGCCGTGTCCTGGTATTCGTAATCCCGCGAACTGACCTGCAGGTAGTGCGCCACGTCTTTCCAGGATCCGCCCCGGATCACCTTCCGCTTCATGACCGGCGGGTCATCGGGTTTGGCATTGTAGTTATAATAGGGATTCATGTCGTGAGAGAAGACATAGGCGGACGGATCATAGGCGGTGATGGTCCATTCGGCCACGTTCCCCGCCATGTCATACAAACCGTACTCATTGGGAACGCCGTAATACCCCACCCTGGCCGGATACATGGATCCGTCGTCGGTATAGTTTCCGCGCAGGGGTTTGAAGTTGGCGATAAAACAGCCCAGTTTATTGCGCAGGTAAACTCCTCCCCACGGATACATGCTGTGATCCAGTCCTCCCCTGGCCGCATATTCCCATTCGGCCTCGATGGGGAGCCTGTAGTTCTGCACCGTCGGCTGGCCGCTCCGGCCCAGTGCCTGGTTCAGGTAATTGGTCCTCCAGATACAGAAGGCATTGGCCTGTTTCCAGGTGATCCCCACCACGGGATAATTGTCGTAGGAGGGGGAGCGGAAATACATATTGGCCATGGGCTCGTTGTAGGAGTAAGTGAAGTCGGCGATCCACACCAGGGTATCCGGGTAGACCAGAACCCAGTCCTTGTTCACGAAGGAGGCCCTGCTGGTCACCTCTTCCTGTTCGCCGTTGGGCCGGGTCACTGTCCCACCGTACTGGACCACGGGATCGACACTGCCGCCCGAGTAATCGAGCCTGAACCGGTTGGCTGCCTTGGAAGCCTGGACCAGGTCAACCCAGTAATAATTATATATGAGCTTGGTTACATTGAGCTCCCTGGATATGTTGGAAAGGCGGTCCGCGCCTGTATAATAGATACCCAGGTCCTCGATGATCTGAGAGATGTTCCCTTCCCTGTCCTTGGAAGGATCCAGGGAAGCATCCCAGTCGATGATCGGTTCCCCGTCCCTGTCCTCATAGGGCTGTCCCTCGTCATCCATCAGCATGAAATCCTCGATTCCCTGTATGGCGAGTTCCTTGCGGATGATCGAATCCCTCACCCAGTATACAAATTGACGGTATTCGTTGTTGGTGATCTCCGTTTCATCCATCCAGAAGGCATCGACGGCCACCGTTCTGTTCATCGTGTTCTGTGTCCAGGTGACATCCTGGTCACTGGGCCCCATCAGAAAAGAGCCGGTGGGAATGGGGACCATTCCAAACGGGTCGGGCTCGGCATATGCTTTCCTGCCCTGAACCCCCACAAGCTCTCCGGAGTTGTAGTTGCTACAACTCCCCACGATTGCCCCGATCAACAATAATACAACTATTCGTTTCATAGTTAGGTGCTTAATAAGATCTTATATCCAACGCGTTTCAAACCTGTTTAATTGCCTTATACTGAATTTTAGGCCTCCGGGTTATATAAAAATTGAATTTTATAAAAATCGGATGCTTTTGTACTGCTGGGGACTGCGGTCCATACTGAGATCAAAGCAGTATCTGACAGTGATTTCATGGGAGCCGCTGTTGTACTTGAGCAGAGGCGATAACTCAAAATCATACGAGTATCCGATTTGAATTCCATTCAATAATTCAATGCCGATCAACGCCGAAATGGCACCCCCGACTGAATAAGAAACTCCTCCCCAGAATCTTTTATTGTATCGGAGGTTGGTATTCAGGTAAAGGTGATTGGACCGGGCATCGGTCTGAACCATCAGGGAAGGCAGGATTTCGAAGACCGGATTGGCCAGCTGAATGTTATATCCGGCCATGAGGTAATAGTGCCGGATCAGTTTGGTTTCAGCGATCTCTTCCGGATAATCGAAGGAGGTCTGGTTCAGGTGTGTGGTTGAGACCCCCACATACAGGTTATCGGAGCTGTAATAAACACCGAGGCCCATATCGAATCCGAAAACACTTCCTCCGGACTGCGGAATGGCGTTGTCCGAATCGGGATTGATGACATCGGCTCCGTTCCAGCTGGGGGTGAGGGACTGGTTGGCCATGCCTGCGTTGATCCCGATCCCCAGGTCCCCCGCACCCAGATCGATGCGGAAGGCATATGCGAGGCTGAACTGAAAATCGTTGTTGAAGGCCAGGTTGTCGTTCATCAGGTTGATTCCGATCCCGTGTTTCCTGCCCAGAAAATTCAGCGGCATATGGGCGGAGAAGGTGGTGGTCACCGGTGCGTCCGGCAATCCGGTCCACTGGTTGCGGAATGCAGCTCCCAGGCAGATCCTGTCATTGCTGCCCACCGCGCCCGGATTATAGAACGGCGCCATAAACATATTCTGGGTGAATTTCGGATCCTGCTGTGCCAGCAGACCCAGGGAAATCATGCCGAAAAATGCGATGGCGAATGCTCTCTTCATGGACCGATGATTGCGCTGTATGGCTTTATTTCTCTTGCTTTTAAAGCTCTATAAAATAAGCAAAAATAGTTTGAGAACACAAATATAATTAACAGCAGGATGTTTAAAACCCGGTTCCGTTTCCCGTCCCTGTCAACGCTGTAAAAAGCTTTCAGAATGTCCTTAGATAACGTGGATTATTCCATTTCATTACCCAGCCGGTGCAGAAAACGCCACCACCGCTCAGGGATCTCCTTGCTGCATGCCTGCAGGTAATCCTCATGGGAGCACGAAACGGTAAAGGGATAACCCGTCACTTCGTTCTTCACGGGAATTTCCATCCACCACCGGTCCGACAGCGTGCTTTTGTGGAAAATGAGGTCGTGTCCGGCCGCATCCAGGTTGACAATGAATTTTTTCATGTGTTCGGGGGTGTCCACGGGATTCTCCCTGATGCGATGGGAGTAGCCGTCCAGGAAATACCAGGCTGCCTGGGCGATCAGGTGGGCGGTCTGCCCCCTGGTATCCCTTGCGGGATGGTATTCAAAGAAACCCAGCATGCGGACCTGCTCGCTGAGCCCTGCATACCTGCTGATCTGGCAGAGTTCCTCCCCCGCAAATCCATTGGGGGAGGGAATGGCGGCTGCCGGTGCATCCGCCTGGCGCACAGCTCCCATGTCGATCCCTACGATCCGTGAATCCCTGATCAGGGGTTCCGTGTTTTTCAGGTCATGCCTGGCATCCCCCAGCCGGATGCTCTCCAGGTACGATCTTTCCAGCCGGTCCATCTGGGGTGCGGTCACAAAATAGGCCTGGTGCCCCAGGTTGGTGTAGCTGAAGTGCTTCCCGGACCCGGGTTCCAGGATCTGGTTCAGGTAATTGCGGGAGTTCAGCACCTCTCCCGGTGCTGAGAAATCGAGCATGGCATCGACGGTCAGGATGTGGTGCAGCCCGGCCGTCTTCTCCAGGGCCAGCAGGGCACCCCTGGTCAGATCCTGCGATCCCCCCAGAAGGATGGCGGTGATATCCCGTTCGAACAGTTCCAGCAGCACATCCCGCAGTGCAAAATAGGTGTCATTGACCGTCGCCCCGTTCTTCAGGTTCCCCAGGTCATAGATTTTCAGGCTTTTATTGATTTTCCTGAGCTGGTACATTTTGCTTCTGACCGCATCCGGGGCCTCCCTGCTTCCCTTCAGGAATGCATTGGTATCGGAGGGGATCCCGATCAGGGCGATCTGGTGTTTGTCCAGCTCCCGGATCGGCTGATCCGGCGTATGGACGGAGAGCTGGTGACTCAGCGATTCTTCGTTGTCCAGGTATTCGAATTCGGGCCTTTCCAGGCTCACGGGATCGAAATAACCATTCAGGTCCATGAACAGGTGGCTTTAGGCATTATTTTTTTGCCCGGGCATCAGCCCTGGCGATGATCTCTCGGCACTCCTCCAGCGTAAGAGCCTCAGGTTTGGTTCCTTTTGGGATCCTGTAATTCTTCTTCCCGAAGGAGATATAGGGTCCGTACCTTCCGTTGAGCACCTGCAGATCGGGTTCCTCATCGAATTGCTTGATGTTGCGGTTCTGCTCCCGGGCCCTTTTCTCGCCGATGATCTCCATGGCCCTTTGCTCCCCGATGCTATGGGGATCATCGGTTTTCTCCAGGCTGTAGAATTTCCCCTTGTGCCTGATGTAGGGACCGTACCTGCCGACCCCTGCCACGATCTCCTCGCCCTCGAACTGTCCCACCTCCCGGGGAAGCCGGAACAGCGAGAGTGCCTCTTCCAGGGTAATGGTCTCAATGCTCTGGCCTTTCAGCAGGCTGGCAAACCTGGGTTTCTCATCGTCGCCGGCCTCACCGATCTGTGCGATGGGGCCGAACCGGCCAATTTTCACGCTCACCGGCTTTCCGGATGCGGGATCGGTTCCCAGGACCCGCTCTCCCTTGGACCGCTCTGAGGTCTGGGTGGTCGAGTCCACCGTTGAATGGAAAGGACGGTAGAAGCGATCGATCATCTGGGGCCAGTTGAGCTGTCCCGTGGCGATCTCATCGAATTCTTTTTCCACGGATGCTGTGAAATTGTAGTCCATGATCCCCCGGAAATACTGTTCCAGGAAATCGTTGACGATCATGCCGATATCGGTGGGGGAGAGTTTGGCTTTTTCGAATCCGTACTTTTCACTGACGGTATCCTGGGAGAGCTGCTCCCCTTTGAGGGTGAGCCGGGCCATTTCCCGGACCGCTCCCCTGCGGTCCTCTTTGACCACATATTCCCGCTGCTGGATGGTGGAGATGGTGGGGGCATAGGTGGAAGGCCTTCCGATGCCCAGCTCTTCCATCTTCTTCACCAGGCTGGCTTCCGTGTAACGCGGGGGTTGCAGGGTCGATTTTTCCATGGCCTCGATCCATTTCCGCCCCAGGGCATCCTTCACGCGTACCGGTGGAAGCAATCCTTTCGCTTCCTCCTCGGTCTCATCGTCGGTCGACTCGATATACACCTTCAGGAATCCGTCGAATTTCAGAACCTCACCGGTGGCTATAAACTGTTCGGGGGCCTTGGAGACCGAAATGTTGATGGTGGTTTTTTCAAGCCTGGCCGGGGCCATCTGCGATGCGAGGGTACGCTTCCAGATCAGTTCATAGAGGCGCTGCTCGGCCCTGTTCCCTTCAATGGCAGGCTGGTTCATGTAGGTGGGACGGATCGCCTCATGCGCTTCCTGGGCCCCTTTCGATTTGGTGGAGAAATTGCGTGATTTCAGGTATTCTTCCCCGTAGGTATCCCTGATCTGGCTGGCAGCCGCTCCAATGGCCAGTTTGGAGAGATTCACCGAATCGGTCCTCATGTAGGTGATCTTTCCGGACTCGTAGAGCCGCTGTGCCACCGACATGGTCTGGTTGACCGAGAATCCCAGTTTGCGGCTGGCTTCCTGCTGCAGGGTGGAGGTGGTGAAGGGAGGGGCGGGGGATTTTGTCACAGGTTTTGTTTCCACCTTTTCCACCTGGAACCGGCTATCCTGGCATAGGGAGAGGAAGGCGCGGGCATCCTCCAGGGTATCGAACCTTCTGGATAATTCGGCCTTGAGCTCGGCCGGGCCATTGTTGCTTTCGGGCACGGTGAAAACCGCTGTCACCCGGAAATACTTCCGCGGGGTGAACTGCTGGATCTCCCTCTCCTTTTCCACGATCAGCTTCACGGCCACCGACTGCACCCTTCCGGCCGAAAGGGCGGGCTTCACTTTCTTCCAGAGCAGCGGGGAGAGTTCAAATCCCACCAGGCGGTCCAGCACCCTTCTTGCCTGCTGGGCATTGACCAGGTTGGTATCGATAAAGCGTGGATGCTCCAGCGCATGGACGATGGCATCTTTGGTAATTTCATGAAATACGATCCTCCTGGTGTTCTCCTTCTGAAGCCCCAGCTCCTCGTAGAGGTGCCAGGCAATCGCTTCTCCTTCGCGGTCCTCATCAGTGGCCAGCCAGACTGTTCTGGATTTTCCGGCCAGCTCTTTCAACTCCCTGACCACCTTCTTTTTATCCGAGGGAACAATGTACTGCGGGGTATATCCGCCATCGATATCGATCCCCAGGTTTTTCTTGGCCAGGTCACGGATATGGCCGAAGCTCGACTTGACCGTATAGTCCTTTCCAAGGAATCTTTCGATGGTTTTGGCCTTGGCGGGTGATTCAACAATTACCAGATTTTCTATCATTTTTTTGTCCTTCCCTCGTTTACAAATAGACCACAAATTAAAGTAAATGAGCGTCCACGTTCAAAATTTTTGATCCAAATAATTACTATTTTTGACGCAAATTCGCCTGCCCATGGCTCAGAAACCCGGCAAAACTACAAAATATTTACTCATCCTCTGGACACTATACGCGCTTCCCATTATATTGTTCATTGTCATCATGGTGATGATCGGGAAGGGAAAGATGGGATTCATGCCCGAATTCTCCCAGCTGGAAAATCCGCAGACCAACCTGGCCACCGAGATCATTACCGAGGACGGGGAGATCCTGGGAAGCTACTTTGTGGAGAACCGGACCTATGTGGAGTTCGAGGAACTGGCACCCAACCTGGTGGACGCCCTGGTGGCCACCGAGGATGTGCGGTACTACCGCCATTCGGGAATCGATCTGCGCAGCCTGGCGAGGGTGGCGGTGTTTTCAGTGATCCTCGGTCAGAACGAGGGCGGCGGCAGCACCATCTCCCAGCAGCTGGCCAAGAACCTGTTCCCCCGCGATACCACGGTACGAAAGAGCAGCATCGGCAGGGCCGCGCACCTGGCCATGAACAAATTCAAGGAGTGGAACACCGGGGTGAGGCTGGAACGCAGCTATACCAAGAACGAGATCATCACCATGTACCTCAACACGGTTCCCTTCGGGGGGGAGTCCATCGTCGGGATCAAATCGGCCGCAAGGACCTTTTTCAATACCACCCCCGATTCACTGACCATTGACCAGTCGGCCATATTGATCGGAATGTTGAAGGCCCCCACCGCCTACAATCCCAGGATCAACCCGGACCGGTCGTTCCACCGGCGGAACACGGTGATCCGGCAGATGGAAAAATACGGCTACCTGGATCCGGAGGTGGCCGATTCTGTGAGCCAGATGCCCGTCCTGATCGACTACAACCTCTCCAGTCACCTTTCGGGTTATGCCAATCATTTCAGGATGTTCCTGGCGGAGTTCGTGAACGAGGACAAGCCGCAGCCGCCGTCCAGGGATGCGGGGATCCTCTCCTGGGAGCGTTACAGGAGGGATTCGGCGCGCTGGGCGGACGACCCGCTGTACGGATGGATCAACAAGAACTTCAAACCGGACGGCACCCGGTACAACCTCTACAGCGACGGGTTGAAGATCCATACCACCCTCAATTTTAAAATGCAGCAGTATGCCGAGGAGGCGGTTGAAGTGCAGATGAAGGGATACCTGCAACCCGCGTTCTTCAGGGAGAAAAAAGGGCGCCCCGATGCCCCCTTCGAGGATATCTCCAGGGAGGAGATCAGGGACATCCTCTACCGCTCGGTCCGGTGGACAGACCGGTACCGCTACCTGACGGCAGCGGGTGCCTCCTGGGATTCCATCCTGCAGGTATTCGATCAGCCGGTGCCCATGAGGGTATTTTCATGGGACGGGCCGGTGGATACGGTCATGAGTCCCATGGATTCCATCCGGTACATGAAGCACTATCTGCGGGCCGGGTTCATGGCCATGGATCCCGCCACCGGGCACGTCAAGGTGTTCGTGGGAGGCCACAATTTCCGCTATTTCCAGTATGACCATGTCTACCAGGGAAGGAGGCAGGTGGGATCGACCATCAAACCCTTCCTTTACCTGCTGGCCATGCAGGAGAACTACTCCCCCTGCCAGATGATCCCGCTGGTGCCCATCACCTTTGAGGCCATCATCGACGAAAAGGACACCACCTACACCCCGAGGGCGCCCCTTCCCAACCGCTTTGCGGGAAAGATGGTATCGCTCAAATGGGGGCTGGCCAATTCCCACAACTGGGTGTCCGCATGGCTGTTCAAGAATTTCAATCCCCAGAACGTGATCACCCTGATGCGCAAGATGGGGGTGACCTCCTACATCGATCCGGTTCCCAGCATGATCTACGGCCCATCGGATATCTCCCTGGAGGAGATGGTGGGCGCCTTCAATACCTTTTCCAACCGGGGGATCTATGTGAGCCCGCTCTATGTGACCCGGATCGAGGACCGATACGGGAACGTCATCTCTTCATTCGTGCCCCGGGAGGCCGAAGCGATCAGCATGGAGACCGCCTACCTGATGCTGACCCTCCTGAAGAATGTGGTGGACATGACCGGGCAGTACCGGGGGGACTGGTACGCGGGGACCGCCAGGCGGCTCCGTTCAGGGTACGAACTTACGGGGGAACTGGCCGGCAAGACCGGGACCACACAGAACCAGAGCGACGGCTGGTACATCGGGCTGGCGCCCAGGTTATCGGCTGCAGCCTGGGTCGGGGGAGAAGACCGTTCGATCCATTTTGATATGCTGGGGATGGGTGCAGGAGGGAACATGGCGCTTCCCATCTATGCGGAGTTCATGAAGCGGGTATATGCCGATTCAACACTCAACATCACCCAGGAGGACGAATTCGAGCGGCCCCTCGATTTCTTCATCGATCTGAACTGCCCCGATATTGCAGAGCCAAACAGCAATTCCGACCTGAGGGATTTTTAGCATCCGGTCATTCTCCCGTGAAAGGGCCCACTAGCCGAACAACAATCCGGGGATCTCCCGGACCTGGCTGACTTCCACGATCTCCAGTTTGAACCGGGATGGATCGATCCTGTTCCGGTTCATGGCGGGAAGCAGGATCCGGCGCAATCCCAGCTTGTCCGCTTCGCCCAGGCGCTGTTCGATCCGGGTGACCGGCCTGATCTCCCCGGAAAGCCCCACCTCGCCTGCAAAGCAGGTGTAGGGATCGACGGGGATATCCACCGTGGAGGAAAGGATCGCTGACACCACGGCCAGGTCGATGGCCGGATCGTCCACACGGAGGCCCCCGGCGATATTGATGAACACATCTTTGGTGGCCAGCTTGAACCGGGCCCTCTTTTCAAGGACTGCCAGCAGCATGTTGAGCCTGCGGGTATCGAATCCGGTGGAGGTTCGCTGGGGTGTGCCGTAGACCGCACTGCTGACCAGGGCCTGGACCTCGATCAGGATGGGGCGGATCCCCTCCACATTGGCAGCGATGGCCGATCCGCTCAGCTCCGGGGAGTGTTGATTGATCAGAAGTTCGGAAGGATTGAGGATCTCCCTGAGCCCTGTACCGGTCATTTCGAATACCCCGATCTCAGAGGTGGATCCAAACCGGTTCTTGCTGGCCCGGAGGATCCTGTAGAGGTGGTGCGTATCCCCCTCAAACTGAAGGACCGTGTCGACGATGTGCTCGAGCACCTTCGGCCCGGCGATGCTTCCCTCTTTGGTGATGTGTCCGATGAGCAGCACCGGGATGTGGGTTTCCTTGGCCAGCTTCAACAGCTGCGCCGCACAATCGCGGACCTGGGAGATGGTCCCTGCCGCCGACTCGATCTCCTCGGAATAGAGGGTCTGGATGGAGTCAACAATGAGCAGCCGGGGCTGGTGCTGTTCCACCCTGGAAAGAATCTCCTGCAGGTTGGTCTCTGTCAGTACGTAGCACTGGTTGTCGGAGGCACCCAGGCGCTCCGCCCGCAATCTCAGCTGCTGCGGGCTCTCTTCTCCTGACACATAGAGGGTAGGGATGCCCGCTTTAAGCGCCACCTGCAGCGCAAGCGTCGATTTACCGATCCCCGGTTCTCCCCCGATCAGCACCAGCGAACCGGGGACGATCCCACCCCCGAGCACCCGGTTGAACTCCCCGTTCTTCAGATCGATGCGCTGCACCTGGTCGGGGACGATCTCCTCCAGCCTGGCATAGGGGGCAGGAGCCCGCTTTTCTCCGGCAGCAGAGCGGGAGGGCCGCTGGGGGATCCGCTGCTCCACGAAGGTGTTCCACTGGCCGCAGGACCGGCACTGGCCCAGCCATTTGGAAGAATCCGCACCACACTGCTGGCAGACATATACCGATTTCGTTTTGGCCATCAGCGTGATTTTTTGATCAGCGAAGTGGTGGAGTACCCTTCCAGCAGGGGGATGGTCACCACCTCTCCTCCCCGGGAGCGGACTTCGCGATACCCTACGATCTCTTCCTCCCGGTAATCCCCCCCCTTGACCAGTACATGCGGTTTCAGGGTCCGGATCAGCGTGAGCGGGGTATCTTCTTCGAAGACGATCACGTGATCCACCATGCCCAGTGCAGCGAGGACCTCGGCCCTCGAATGCTGGTTGTTCAGCGGCCTGTCCGGGCCCTTCAGGCGGGTGACCGATGCGTCGCTGTTGAGCCCCACCACCAGCAGGTCCCCCAGTTCGCGGGCCCTGGCCAGGTAATAGACATGCCCCCTGTGAAGCAGGTCAAAACACCCGTTGGTAAAGACCATCCGGTTGTTTGCCATGAAGGAGTCCGTGAAAAGGGCGGATGCCTGTTCAAGGGTGATGATCTTCTTCCGGATATGTTCGTAGCTCGCCATGGCCTCCACCCCGAAAGTTACGTTTTTTTCTGCCGGGATACCATCAGCAGCAGGTACGAAACCGCCCCCATCAGAATGGTCAGGATCGAATTGGATTCGTGGGCCAGGATGGCATAGGCCCCACCCACCTCCAGGGGGAGGTCGTACACAAAGACCAGTCCCCGTGAGGTGATCCAGTGGTAGGCCCCGAATCCTGCAGTGACCGGAGCGGACATCCCGAGCCCTCCGATGACCAGGAGGAACATCCCGTCGATGAATGTGAGTCCCGCGGTGGCTTCCAGGGCGAACACCACCATCCAGGTCATCATGATGTAGAAGAACCAGATCAGGAAGGACTGGAGGATGAACTCCCATTTGCGCTCCATCCGGTAGACGGTCTGAAGTCCGTCCAGGATCCCCCGCATGAAATTCCTGATCCTGACCACCAGTGTGAAACGCCCCAGTTTTTTTCTCAGCAGATAACCCGCCAGCACCAACAGGGCCCCGGCTGCTGCCATCATCAGCCAGAACTGCCACGTTCCCCCGAAGGTGGCCAACACTTTCTGCATCAGTGGATCGAGCACCTGGTCGCTGAAAAATGCCCCGAATTTTTCCACCCAGCTGATCAACAGCACCAGCATGATCAGCAGGAGCATGACCACATCGGTCACCCGCTCCACGATGACGGTGCCGATCAGGGCGTCCACCGGGATCTTCTCCCTCTTACCGAGGGTGACACAACGGGTCACCTCCCCCAGCCTGGGAAGGGCGTAATTCGACAGGTAGCCGATCATCAGGGCGTGGTAAGTGTTCCGGAAGGAAGGCCTGAAACCAAGGGGATGGACCAGCAGCATCCAGCGGCGGGCGCGGAAGAAAAAACTGGTCCCGGCAAAGAAGAGGGAAAGTCCGATCCACCAGAAATTGGCCTGCCGGAGGGTTTCCATCAGTTCATCCAGCGCGATCCCCCTGAAAGCGAAATAAAGAAGCAGCATGCCCAGAGCCAGGAATGCAGTTACTTTCAGGACTTGGACAATGGTTCTTTTCAAAAGAGGGTTCAGTTTAGCTTATTGGTGGCTGTATCGGGGAAGATCAGTGTGGGTTCAAACCTCTTTGCCTCTTCGAACTCCATGGAGGCATATGAGATGATGATGATGATGTCCCCGACGGCCACTTTCCGGGCGGCAGGACCGTTCATGCAGATCTGCCCGGTTCCCCGCTCCCCTGTGATCACATAGGTTTCCAAGCGCTCCCCATTGTTGATGTTGACGATCTGCACCTTTTCATTTTCAATGACATTGGCCGCATCCATCAGGTCTTCATCAATGGTAATGCTCCCCACATAATTCAGATCAGCTTCGGTAACGGTAACCCTGTGAATTTTTGATTTGACAACTTCAATGTTCATGACATCTGGTTTCCAGATACAAAGTTAAGTAAAATTCAAATTATCGATCAGCCTGACCTTCCCCAATTGGACAGCGATGCAGCCCACTTTGTTCACAGGCTCGTCCCAGGCAGTAACTGGCCTAAGCGCTTTATCTTCAACGATTTCAAAATAATCCAGTTGCATAAGGGGTTGATTTTCAAAACGGGAAGACACCCAGTGCCGCACTTCCTCAGGAGTCATCAGCCCCTTCTTTTCCCTTGCCAGACGGAGGGTCTGGTGAATGAACGGGGCCGCTTTCCGCTCTTCCTCCCCCAGCAGAATGTTCCTGGAGCTCATGGCCAGGCCGTCTTTTTCCCGGATAATGGGACAGGGGACGATCTCAATGGCCGGATCATACAATTGCGCCAGATGGCGGACGATCACCAGTTGCTGGAAGTCTTTCTGCCCGAAATAGGCCCTGGCCGGCCTGACCAGGTCGAACAGCTTGGTGACGATCTGTGCCACCCCGTTGAAGTGGCCCTTGCGCCGGGCTCCTTCCATCACCTTGTCCAGGTTCCCCAGGTCAAAGGTGCGGCGATCCTCCTCGGGGTACATTTCCCTGACCGGCGGGGCAAACGCGACACCCACCTGCATCGCCTGGAGCATTTCCAGGTCCTTGTCCAGTCTTCTCGGGTAACTTTCCAGGTCGGCGGGATCGTTGAACTGGGTGGGATTGACGAAGATGCTCACCACCACCGCACCGTTCTCCTGTGCGGCACGCCGCACCAGGGAGGCGTGCCCCTCATGCAGGGCGCCCATGGTGGGCACCAGGGCAACGGTTTTTCCCTGATCCTGCCATGTTTTCAGATGCTTTGCAAGGTCCGTTCTGGTTCTGTAAACGATCATGCCGATGGTGCGGGCACAAAGATAGATAAAAAGGAATCAATTATTTTTAGTAAATTTGCATGATTTCAAATTGAGGCGGTTCGTATGGAAAGCAAAAAGGTTTTATTTGTTTCTCAAGAAATTACACCTTACCTGCCCGAAAATCAACTTTCCCTTATCAGCAGAAATTTGCCTCAGGCCATCCAGGAAACCGGAAAGGAGATCCGGACTTTCATGCCCAAATACGGGAACATCAACGAACGCAGGAACCAGCTGCACGAGGTGATCAGGCTCTCCGGAATGAACCTGATCATTGATGATACCGACCATCCGCTTATTATCAAGGTGGCCTCCATACAGGCTGCCCGCATGCAGGTCTATTTCATTGACAACGAAGAGTATTTCCACCGCAAACATACCGTGGCCGATTCAAGGGGAAGGTTTTTCGAAGACAACGACGAGCGGATGATCTTTTTTGCCCGGGGGGTGCTGGAAACGGTGAGGAAGCTTCGCTGGTCACCCGACCTGGTGCACTGCCACGGGTGGTTCACCTCACTGGTGCCCCTGTACATCAAGAAAGCGTACCGCGAAGATCCCCTCTTTGCGGACACCAAGGTGGTTTTTTCCTTCTACGGTCATGGATTTGAAGGATCGCTGAACCAGGGATTTTCCAGGAAAGTCATTATCGACGGGGTTTCACCCGACCATGTCTCCATGGTGAATAAGCCGGACTATGCCGGCCTTGTTTCCCTGGCGGCACAATATTCGGACGGGCTGATCAAGGGGAGCCCTTCCCTGAAACAACCTGTCTCAGATTTGTTGAAGAAAACCGGGAAACCGTACCTCGATTCCGTGGATGAGGAGAAATATGTGGATCAGTTTTCCGTTTTCTATGACAGTATCATCAACCAGTAATCATCGTTTTGGTTCCATGAAGAAGAAGGATCTGTGGGTAATTGCAGCTGTTATCGGGCTGGTGGTTCTGGCATCATCCTGCCAGATCAGCAATCAGGAACTGGGCGAAGACCTCCTGCCTCCCGGCGACGATGTGTTCCTGTTTCACGATACCATTTTCGATATCCAGGCCTACCCGGTCCGGAGCACCCATGTGGCCACCTCGGAGATCAACAATGATCCGAATGCCCATTACCTGCTGGGGAACTGGCAGGATACCATCGTCGGAAGCGCCGTGGCTTCCGTTGTGACCCAGTTCAACAACAACGCCAATTTCGTGGCCGGACCCAATATGGTGGTGGATTCCATCATGTTCTTTATGTACGTGGACGACTACGTGGGGGATATGGACCAGGAGCTCACCATCAGGGTTTATGAGTTCACCGAGCGGATATGGATGGATTCGGTCTACTATTCCGACTATGACATGGAGGGCAAATTCAATCCGGTCCCCCTGGCTGAGAAAAGCTTCCTGCCGGTCAACGGGGACACCCTGGATATGCTGATCACCGATCCCGGCTTTATGGAGAAGTGGCTGGCACTGGAGGATACCCTCTATACCAGCAGGGATTCCATATTCAAGGATTATTTCAACGGATTCTATGTCACGGCCGAGACCACCGCACCCGGGGGGACCATGGCCCGCATCCAGCTGTCCAACGACTACTCCCTGCTTTCGGTCAAGTACGCCAACGACAGTACCGACGTGGATACCACTGCAGGCATTGATTTCAGATGGGCCCAGTTCTCCATCGATGAATTTTTCAGCCAGAAGATCAATCTGTTCGAGCACGATTTCACGGGAACAGCCCTGGACGGTTTTATCGATGATGAGGAGGCCGGGGTGCCCTATTGCTATGTTCAGGGGATGGCCGGGGTCAATACACGGTTCCGTTTCACCGACCTGGAGACCTGGATGGCACTGAACCCCATTGCCATCAATTCGGCACGACTGATCTTTGAAGTGGTCCCGGAGGAAGAGAGCGGAATCCGGATCGACGACCTTCCCGACAGGCTGATGATCGGGACCATCCTGGAAGATGAGACCTTCCAGCCCCTCTATGATTACGTGGTACTTGCGGAGAACGGCAGCCAGACGGCTTTCGGGGGCTACAAAACCGCCGTTTCACAGGGGATGTTCTACGATACCACTTATGTATACAGCTTTAAAGTGGGGCTCCATTTCCAGGCCATGGTGGACGGTACAAAGGAAGATAATGATTTCATCCTGAGGGTGGGGGACGGCCGCGTCAGTCCCAAAATATCCAAACTTTACAGTAACCTTCCCACCAACGAACACCGTATAAGGCTAGAGATCGTTTATTTAAAATTGTAACACAGCTCTATGTGTGGAATCGTAGGTTACATCGGGAACCAGGATGCCTACCCGATTTTAATCAAAGGACTTAAAAGGCTGGAATACAGGGGGTATGACTCAGCAGGGGTGGCCCTGCTCAACGGGGAGACCTATATTTACAAGAAAAAGGGGAAGGTCACTGACCTGGAGGATTACGTGCGGGGAAAGGAGACCAAGTGCTCCATCGGTATCGGCCATACCCGGTGGGCCACCCATGGCGAACCCAACGATGTGAATGCCCATCCCCATCACTCCGAGAAGGGCCTGTTTACCATCATCCACAACGGTATCATTGAAAATTATGCCATCCTGAAGAAAAGCCTGATGGATCAGGGGATGAGTTTCTACAGCGAGACCGATACAGAGGTGCTGGCCAACCTGATCGAATACATCTACCTGTCGCAAAAAGTCAGTGTTGAACAGGCGGTGGGGCTGGCCCTCCAGAAGGTGGACGGCGCCTATGGCCTGGTGGTCATCTCCAATGAGGATCCCAACCTGATGATCGCCGCGCGACGCAGCAGCCCGCTGGTGATCGGTCTGGGTCACAATGAATACTTCATTGCATCGGATGCCACTCCCATTGTGGAGTACACCGACCGGGTCATCTACCTGAACAACGATGACATGGCCCTGATCCGAAGGGACGAACTGGTGCTGAAGAACCTGGGGAGCGACGGGATCAAGGTCAATATCCAGACCCTTGACCTGGGGATCTCCGAGATCGAGAAGCAGGGATACGACCATTTCATGCTGAAGGAGATTTTCGAACAGCCCCGATCCATTCAGGACACCTTCCGGGGGAGGGTGTTGCTGGAACAGAATGAAGTGCGCCTCGGGGGCCTTCACAATGTGAAGGACCAGCTGGTGAATGCCCGGAGGATCGTGATCATCGGCTGCGGGACCTCATGGCATGCCGGCCTGGTCGGGGAATACCTGATCGAGGACCTGGCGCGGATCCCGGTGGAAGTTGAATACGCCTCTGAGTTCCGTTACAGGAATCCCATGATCGGTCCGGAGGATGTGGTACTGGCCATCAGCCAGAGCGGCGAAACTGCAGACACCCTGGCTGCCATCCATCTGGCCAAGGAGGCGGGTGCGCTGGTACTGGGCATCTGCAACGTGGCGGGATCGAGCATCTCCCGGGAGACCCACGGGGGTGTCTATACCCATGCGGGGGCAGAGATCGGGGTAGCCTCCACCAAAGCCTTCACGGCCCAGGTCACCGTGCTGACCATGATGGCCCTGATGATCGGTAAGGCCAAGGGGCTGATCCCGGAAGACCGGATGGCGAAAATGCTGTCCGATCTGAACGATGTACCCCTGAAGATCGAAAAGATACTGGAACAGAATGAGGAGTTCAAGCGCATTGCGGATATATACAAAGATGCTTCCAACGCCCTCTACCTGGGGCGGGGGGTCTCGTTCCCGGTGGCCCTTGAAGGGGCGCTGAAACTGAAGGAGATCTCCTACATCCATGCCGAGGGGTATCCTGCCGCAGAGATGAAGCATGGCCCCATTGCACTGATCGACCAGAACATGCCGGTGGTATTCATCGCCACCCGGGACGGTTCCTATGAGAAGATCGTCAGCAATATCCAGGAGGTGAAAGCAAGGAACGGTATTGTGATCGCCATCGTCACCGAGGGGGACGAGACCATCCGGAACATGGCCGATCATGTGATCGAGATCCCCGTTACCGATGAATCACTGGTTTCGCTGCTGTCGGTGGTGCCGCTTCAGCTGATCGCATACCACATTGCGGTGATGCGCGGGTGCAATGTGGACCAGCCCAGGAACCTGGCCAAATCGGTCACCGTCGAATAGCCATTCCTCACCGCTCCCCGTACTGCCTGTCGTAATAGGACTGGTAGGCCCCGGAAGTCACCCTTTTCATCCACTCCTGGTTTTCCAGGTACCAGCTGACGGTACGGCCCAGTCCCTCCTCGAAGGTGCACGAGGGGCTCCAGCCCAGTTCCCGCTGGATCCTCGAACTGTCTATGGCGTAACGGAGGTCATGGCCCGCCCTGTCCCTGACGAAGGTAATGAGCGAGGCGGAGGTCCCTTCGGGACGGTCCAGTTTTTCATCCATGACACGGCACAGCAGGCGAATCAGGTCGATGTTCTTCCACTCGTTCAATCCCCCGATGTTGTAGGTCCGGCCCGTGGATCCCTTCCTGTAGATCAGCTCAATGGCAGCGGCATGATCCTCCACGTACAGCCAGTCCCGTACATTCTCCCCCTTTCCGTACACCGGGATCGGTTTCATGTGCAGGATATTGTGAATGGCCAGTGGTATCAGCTTCTCGGGAAACTGGTTGGGGCCGTAGTTGTTGGAACAATTGGAGAGGACCACCGGAAGCCCGTAGGTGTGGTGGTATGCCCTGACCAGGTGATCCGAACTGGCCTTGGAGGCTGAATAGGGGCTTCGGGGATCATAGGGGGTTTCCTCGGTGAACAGGCCCTCCTCCCCCAGGGAGCCGTATACTTCGTCGGTGGAGATGTGATAGAAACGTTTTCCCCCGGTCTCTTTCCAGCTGCTCCTGCATGCATTCAGCAGGTTCACCGTCCCCACGATGTTGGTGTGAATGAACTCCATGGGATCGGAAATGGAGCGGTCCACATGCGATTCTGCGGCCAGGTGGATCACCGCGTCGATGGAATGTGTCCCGAAAAGCTCTTCCAGGAAAGGGGCATCGGAGATGTCCCCCCGGATGAACCGGTAATTCTCAGCTCCCTCCACATCGGTCAGGTTTTCCAGGTTCCCGGCATAGGTGAGAACGTCCAGGTTCAGAATGAGGGCATCGGGATGGGTCCGGACCATCTTCCGAACCACATGGGACCCGATGAAACCTGCGCCTCCCGTGATCAGAATCGTCGTCATTTGCTCCTTTTTGCGTGGATATGCTGTTCCCATTTCCATGCCGAAAGCAGGGTCTCCTCAATCCCCCTTTCCGCCTTCCATCCCAGCTCGCGGTTGGCATAGGCAGTATCGGCATATACCTTCTCCACATCGCCCTCGCGCCTGCTCACCACCCGGTAGTTGAGTTTCTGCCCGGTCACTTTCTCAAAGGCCCTGATGATCTCAAATACCGAAAGGCCTTTCCCGGTCCCCAGGTTAAACACTTCGTAATTGCTTTTCTGCCTGCTTCCGATCAGCCGGCTGATGGCCACCACATGGGCCCTGGCCAGGTCGACCACATTGATGTAATCCCTGATGGCCGAACCGTCCGGGGTGTTGTAATCGTCCCCGAACACCCTGAGTTCTTTCCGGAGGCCAATGGCCGTCTGGGTGATAAAGGGCACCAGGTTGTTGGGGATCCCTGTGGGCAATTCGCCGATCTCTGCAGAAGGATGGGCGCCGATGGGATTGAAATAGCGGAGGGAGATAAGGCTGAGGCCGGGTTCGGCCGCCTGGGTATCCTGCATGATCTCCTCGCAGATCTGCTTGGTGTTGCCATAGGGCGAGCTGGCCTTTTTCACGGGGGCCTGCTCGGTGACGGGAAGCGAATCGGGCTCCCCGTAAACGGTGCAGGAAGAGGAGAAGACCATCCGGGGCACCCCGTAACGCCGCATTCCTTCCATCAGGTGGATCATGGAGAGCAGGTTATTCTCATAGTACTCCAGCGGTTTTTCAACGCTTTCGCCAACAGCCTTGAATGCTGCAAAATGGATCACCGCATCCAGTCCCGGGTATTTTTCAAACACTGCAAAGGTGGCTTCCCGGTCCCTCAGGTCCACCTCCTCAAAAGCAGGACTGACACCGGTGATCTTCCGGATCCCGTCGAGGACACTCCTGTCCGAATTGGCCAGGTTGTCCACGATGACCACCTCCATGCCCTCATTCATCAGCTCCACCACGGTGTGGGATCCAATGTATCCTGTTCCTCCTGTGACCAGTATCAGCGGCATCGGCTTCAATTTACAGGCTCCAGTAATGCATGGAGTGGATCCGGTCCCTGAAGATCCCCTTCAGGTCCGCAAAGATGGCTCCCTCGTGGGTGATGGACCGGAAATACTCCTCGTCCAGCTTCACATATTCCCTGTGGTTGACTGCCACAACGACGGCATGGTAGGGACCGCTGATGGAGGGAACCAGTTCAAAACCGTATTCCTCTTTAATTTCATGGGGGGAGGCGTGGGGATCGACCACATCCACATGGACCCCGAACTCCTTCAGTTCAGCGATCACATCGGCCACCTTGGAGTTCCGGATGTCGCTCACGTTCTCCTTGAAGGTGGCCCCCATGACCAGCACGCGGCAATCCTTCAGGTTGGGGAAGCGGGAAGAGAGTTTGAGGGTCACCTGCCGGGCCACATAGGCCCCCATTCCGTCGTTGATCCCGCGGCCCGCATTGATGATCTGGGCATGGTGCCCGAACTTGGCCGATTTATAGGTCAGGTAGTAGGGGTCGACCCCGATGCAGTGCCCCCCCACCAGTCCGGGTGAGAATTTCAGGAAATTCCATTTGGTCCCTGCCGCTTCCAGCACCTCGTAGGTGTTGATCCCCATTTTGTTGAAGATCATGGAAAGCTCGTTCATGAAGGCGATGTTGATGTCCCGCTGGGCGTTCTCGATGATCTTGGCCGCCTCTGCCACCTTGATGGAGCTGGCCCGGTGCACCCCTGCCGCGATGACCAGTTCATAGGTTCTGGCGATCTCTTCGGCCGATTCCTCATCGCAGCCCGAAGTCACCTTGGTGATCCGTGTGAGGGTATGTTCCCGGTCCCCGGGGTTGATCCGCTCGGGGGAGAATCCCACTTTGTACTGTTCCATGTATTTCAGACCCGAGATCCGGGTCAGCAGGGGGATGCAGTCCTCCTCGGTGCAACCGGGGTAGACCGTGGATTCATAGACCACGTAGTCCCCTTCGGAAAGCACTTTGCCCACCGTTTCCGTGGCCGAAAGGACCGGACCCAGGTCCGGTTTCTTGTGCACATCGATTGGGGTGGGGACCGCCACGATGTAGAAGGAGGCCTCCTTCAGGTCCTCCAGGCTGGAGGTGAACAGGATGTCACATCCGTCGAAATCCTCTGCAGAGAGTTCCTTGCTGGGGTCCACACGGTTTTTCATCATCTCGATGCGGTCCGGTTTGATATCGAAACCGATCACCTTTACCTTCCTGGCAAACTCCAGCGCGATGGGAAGTCCCACGTAGCCCAGTCCGATCACGGCCAGCTTCTTCTTCCCGTTGACTAAATCATCATAAATCATGCTTGTATTTGTTTTAATATGGGGTGAAATTCGCCCTTCACACCGGCGGGCGTCATGTTGCGTATGGTATACACTGTCTGAATGGATTTGCGGGCGGCCTCCAGGCCGTAGCCTTCCCCGGCCAGGATCTTCTCGTAGGAGACCGTATGCAGGTCGGTGAATCCGCCGCTGAACTCGATCTCCTCCCCGTCGAGGGTGATGGACCGGTAGGTGCGCAGTCCGGATGCCCTGATCGCTTCGGGGATGTCGCCGTAATCGATGCTGAGGAACCAGCGGACCCGTGCCCGTTCCAGTTCCAGGTACCCGGCCGCCTTGTTTTTGTTGAGCAGGTGGACCAGGTTCTCCTTCACGTCACCGAAGATCCAGATGAGCATATCGAAGAAGTGGACCCCGATGTTGGTGGCCACGCCGCCCGATTTTTCCACATCCCCTTTCCAGGAATAGTGGTACCAGTTACCCCGGCTGGTGATGTAGGAGAGGTCGATGTCATAGACTTTATCGGCCGGAGCGCGGGAGACCTTCTCCTTCAGTTCCATGATGGCGGGGTGGTGCCTGAGCTGAAGAATGTTCCAGACCTGCCGGCCGGTCTCCTTTTCGTAATCCTGCAGGGCATCGATGTTCCAGGGGTTGAGCACCAGGGGCTTCTCACAGATGGCATCGGCCCCGTTGCGCAGGGCGAAGCGGATATGCGAGTCGTGCAGGTAGTTGGGGCTGCAGATGCCCACGTAATGGACCCGGGTGCCCAGCCGGTTGAGCTTGGCGATGTGGCGGTCGAAGCGCTCGAATTCGGTGAAGAAATCGGCATCGGGGAAGTAGCTGTCCATGAATCCCACGCTGTCGAAACGGTCCAGTGCCGCCACCAGATGGTTCCCGGTGTCCCGGATGGCACGCACATGCCTGACGGCAATGTACCCGGCCACGCCGATCAGGGCAAAATTCTTTTCCATGCTGCTCATTGTTCCGCTTCAGTTTTGTGCACCGCACCGTTCTCCAGCCTGTACTGCTCGCCGCTCTCCGGGCAGGTGGCCACCCCCTCCTGGTTGAAATGGAGGCGGTGTCCGTACTCGCTCATCCAGCCCACCTGCCGGGCAGGATTCCCCACCACCAGGGCATAGGGCTTCACCTCTTTGATCACCACCGCTCCCGCCCCGATGAAGGCGTACCTG
The DNA here is from genome assembly GCA_964575865.1 of uncultured Bacteroides sp. Taxonomy (GTDB): domain Bacteria; phylum Bacteroidota; class Bacteroidia; order Bacteroidales. Next base: position 73,318 of record CAZNSZ010000004.1, read on the forward strand.
CCGATGTCGTTCCCGCACACCACCGTGGCGTTGGCCCCGATGGTGGCCCCCTTCCCGACAATGGTGGCCATGTACGCGTTTTTCCGGGCAATGGCGCTGCGGGGATTGATCACGTTGGTGAATACCATGGAAGGCCCCAGGAACACATCGTCCTCACAGGTCACTCCCGTATAGATCGATACATTGTTCTGGACCTTCACATTCCTTCCGAGCACTACCTCAGGTGATACGACGACATTCTGCCCCAGGTTACAATTTTCTCCCAGGATGCTTCCCGCCATGATGTGGCTGAAATGCCAGATCCTGCAGCCGTCCCCGATCTGTGCCCCCTCATCGATCACTGCCGTCTCGTGGGCGAAATAGTTGGCCATACCTGCTTACTTGAAAAATTCAATTATTTTTTCACTGATCCATTGCTGCTGCTGCTCCTCCAGCTCGGTGTGCATGGGAAGCGACAGCACCTGCCTGCAGAGCTCTTCGGCCACGGGCAGGTCTCCCTCCCGGTATCCCAGGTCCTCGTACGCCTTCTGCAGGTGCAGGGGGACCGGGTAGTAGACCATGGAGGGGATGCCATGTGCTTTCAGGTGCTCCCTGAGTGCATCCCGGGCCCCGCCGGGGACCTTCAGGGTGTACTGGTGGAACACATGGGTGGAGAAGGGGGAGCGGACGGGCAGCAGCACCCCTTCCACTGCGGCGAGGGCGCGGTCATAGCGGCCGGCGGCCCCCTGCCTGGCCCGGTGGTATCCTTCCAGCTCCCTGAGCTTGACCCGGAGGATGGCGGCCTGCAGGGTATCGAGCCTGGAGTTGACCCCCACATAGTCGTAATGGTACCGCTTTTTCATCCCGTGGTTCACCAGGGCCCTGAGCATCTCCGCCAGCCGGTCGTCCCGGGTGAGGAGGGCTCCGCCGTCCCCGTAACAGCCCAGGTTCTTGGAGGGGAAGAAAGAGGTGGTCCCGATGGTCCCGATGGTCCCCGCCCTCTGCCGCCTGCCGTCTTGAAACAGGTAATCGGCGCCCAGGGCCTGGGCCGTATCTTCGATAACGTGGAGGCCATGTTCACGGGCAAGAGCCAGCAGGGGCTCCATGTGGGCGCACTGTCCGAACAGGTGGACCGGCACGATGGCCCGGGTCCGGTCCGTGATGGCGGCCCTGACCTGCTCCGGGTCCAGGTTGAAGGTATCCCCCCGCACGTCCACCATCACCGGCTTGAGTCCCAGCAAACGGATCACCTCCACCGTGGCGATAAAGGTGAACGGGGTGGTAATGACCTCGTCGCCCGGTTCCAGTCCAAGGGCCATCATGGCCACCTGGAGGGCGTCTGTGCCGTTTCCGCATGCCACCACGTGGCATCCTTCCATGTAGGCCGACAATTCCTCCTGGAAAAGGGTGACCTCCCCGCCCCTGATAAAGGCAGTGGAATCGATCACCTGCTGGATGGCACTGTCGATTTCGGGCTTGATTCTGAGGTACTGACCATGGAGGTCAACCATCTGGATACTTTTCATTCTGCACTGGTCTGGAACAGTTTACGAAGATAGTAAAATTTGCGGGTTGATAATTTTTGTTTTGAAATAGCCGGCTGACTCACTACATTTACCGGACAATTTCCTGAGCATGGTCATCGGAAAATACATCAGACTCCTCCTCGTTGAAGGCAAAATGGTCGTTCTGCCCGGCTTCGGGAACCTGGAGATGAAGAAGACGGCCGGTGCGGGCACCACCGGTGAAAACCTGATGGAACCGCCCGGGCTACGGATCCGCTTTGACTCCGGATTCAGCAAGGATGACGGGAACCTGGCAGAATCAATGGCCTCCGGAGAACAGATGGATCCGGAAGAGGCAAGGCAGCAGGTCCTGGAACTGGTGGATGCCATCAAGTTTTCCCTGGACAAGGGCGAATCCTTCCAGGTGGAGGGCGTGGGGAGTTTTACCCGCGATACCAGCGGAAAGGTTCATTTCAGAATTGACCGCGACTGGGTACTGCACCCTGAACAGTTCGGTCTTGAACCGCTGGACCTGCTGGAACTGGATGAAGAAGAGGAGATCGAGCAGGTTCCCCGGGAGCCGGTCGAAATTGGCAGCAACGAGGCATTTGCCGTTGAACCGGAGCCGTTTCAGCCCGCTCAGCGGAGGCCGCCCTCAGGAAAGCCCCCTCCCCGTGCAGCTGCTGTGAGGAGTGATCTGAAGGAACGAAGGGCAGGCCGGTGGCGCACCATATGGATGGTGGCAGGTGTGCTGATCATCATCCTGGTGGTCCTGATCATGATCCCCACCGACAAACTGAATATCCCCGGTCGCATGGCGGTCCCCCCGCCGGTCACCTCCCCGCCGGGTCCGGAAGGGACCGCAGCTTCCCCCCGGGATGCTGAGGAAGCAGGAGAAGGAGCCGATTTTGAGCGCCTGACCCCCGAAAGCCTGGGTACTGAAGAGACCGGGGGTAACGAGCGGCAACCCCCTGATGCCGAAATGAACAAATACTTCCTGATCGCCGGGAGTTTCAGTCACCTTAAAAATGCCAGTGACCTGCAGGATCAGCTGAAGTCCAGGGGAGTGGATGCCGAGGTGATGATCACGGAGAACCGCATGTACCGGGTGAGTGTGGGTGGTTTCGCCACCATCGGAGAGGCGGAGTCGGAACTGGCCCGCATGAAATCGAAGCCCGGTCTTGAATCCTGCTGGATCCTATCCAACTGAGATCAGTTGATCTCGGATCCGTTCACCGCCTCATGGGACGGCTGGACAAAATGCAGCGAACCATCAGGGTTTTCAGACAAAAGCAACATTCCCTTTGATTCAATGCCCTTGATGGTGCGTGGCGCCAGGTTGGCCAGCACAGTCACGCGCTTCCCGGGCAGCGATCCGGCATCATGGTATTCCGCGATACCCGAAACAATGGTCCGGACCTCAAAGCCAAGGTCCACTTTCATCCGGATCAGCTTCTTGGTCTTGGGTACCTTTTCCGCTTCGAGGATCGTCCCGGTCCTCAGATCCATCCTGGTGAATTCATCAAAGGAGATCTCCTCCTTGAGGGGGTTGGTTTCAGGGGCCGGTTCGGCTGTTTCACGGTTTTTGATGAGTTTTCCAAGCTGGGCTTCTATTTCCTCATCACCGATCTTATCGAAAAGCAGGGAAGCCTCCGCCAGCCGGTGTCCGGGCTCCAGCAGTTCATGATTCCCTGCAGCGGCCCATGAACGTTCGCTGAACTGCAGGAATCCCCTCAGTTTCTCCATGGAGAAGGGCAGGAACGGATCCAGTACGAGGGTCAGGTTGGCCGTGATCTGCAGGGCGACGTTCAGGATGGTCTTTACCCGGTTCTCATCGGTTTTGATCAGCTTCCAGGGTTCGGTGTCGGCCAGGTATTTGTTTCCCAGCCGGGCCAGGTCCATGGCATTTTTCACCGCCTCCCTGAAACGGAACTGTTCAAGGCTTTGCTCCACCGCCCTGCCGATGGCCCCGATCCCTTCCAGGACCTCCCTGTCGGATTCCAGAAGGGTGGTCACTTCCGGGACCATTCCCCTGAAATACTTGTGGGTAAGTACGATGGCCCTGTTTACAAAATTACCCAGAATGGCCACCAGCTCGTTGTTGTTCCGGTTCTGAAAATCCTTCCAGGTGAAATCGTTGTCCTTGCTTTCCGGTGCATTGGCACAGAGCACGTACCTCAGCACATCCTGCTTGCCCGGGAAATCGGTCAGGTACTCGTGCAGCCAGACCGCCCAGTTGCGGGAGGTTGAGATCTTATCGTTCTCCAGGTTGAGGAATTCGTTGGCCGGCACATTGTCGGGCAGGATGAAGCTTCCCTCCGTTTTAAGCATGGTGGGGAAGATGATGCAGTGAAAGACAATGTTGTCTTTTCCGATAAAGTGAACCATGCGAGTCTCCTCATCTTTCCAGTATTTCTCCCAGTCGGGGGTAAGTTCCTTGGTGGCCGAAATGTATCCGATGGGCGCATCGAACCAGACATAGAGCACCTTGCCGTCGGCTCCCTCCACAGGAACGGGGACCCCCCAGTCCAGGTCCCTGCTCACGGCCCTGGGCTGCAGGCCCTGGTCGAGCCACGATTTGCACTGCCCGTACACGTTTGGCTTCCACTCTTTGTGTTCCTCCAGGATCCACTCCCGGAGCCACGATTCGTACCGGTCCAGGGGCAGGTACCAGTGCCGGGTTTCCCGGAGTACCGGCTGACTGCCGCTGATGGTGGAAACCGGGTTGATCAGTTCGGTTGGGCTCAGCGAAGTCCCGCACTGTTCGCACTGGTCACCGTAGGCCGAAGGATTTCCGCAGTGGGGACAGGTTCCGGTGATGTAGCGGTCGGCCAGGAATGCATTGGCCTCCGCATCGAAATACTGCTCTGTGGATTTTTCAACGAAGATGCCCTTGTCGTAAAGGGTCCGGAAAAATTCAGAGGCGGTTTCGTGGTGGACCTTGTTGGAGGTACGCGAATAGATATCGAATGAGATCCCGAAATCTTCAAATGCTTTCTTGTTGAGGGCATGGTACCGGTCGACCACCTCCTGGGGGGAGGAGCCTTCGTTCCGTGCCTTGAGGGTGATGGGCACCCCGTGTTCGTCCGAGCCGCAGATGGAGATCACATCGCGTCCCTGCTGGCGCAGGTACCGCACATAAATATCGGAAGGGACATAGACCCCTGCCAGGTGTCCCAGGTGAATGGGCCCGTTGGCATAGGGCAGGGCAGAGGTGACCAGGGTACGTTTGTAGTTTTTCTGAGCCATGGATCGTTGCATTGGGATCGCACAAAGATAATGATAAATAACAGTCATCAAACGGCTGATCAGCAGGCTCCCGGCACATACACCCGGGGGAGGGGACAGGAACCCTCCCGGTAAAATCCAACTCCATGAACAACTGGAACAAAGGGCAGCATGCCGAAAAACTGGCGGCCCGGTACCTGAGGTGCCGGGGGTATCACATCTGGAGAACCAACTGGAGGTATGGAAGGAAGGAGCTGGACCTGGTGGCCCGCTACAGGGGGGAACTGGTGATCGTGGAGGTGAAGTCCCGGGAACGAAACGGGGTAAACCTTCCCTCGGAGGTGGTGGACCGCCGGAAGCAACGGAACATTGTCATGGCCACCGAAGCGTTCATCCGGATCCACCACCTCCGGATGCCCACCAGGTTCGACGTGATCGCAGTAAGCTACGATGATTCGGGAGCCTCCATCGAACATACCGAGAACGCCTTTTACCCGGAGGCGGAATAATCCTCCGGTGCGCACGTCTTAATACCCGGGGATATGACCGCTATGCAGGAGAACATTGTTACCTTTAGGAGCCGTAAACCAAAGACCAGTCGACATGAAAGCAAGAATGCTGCTGGTGATCCTGGTGGCAGGATCCCTCATCCACACCCGTTGCCAGTCATCCGCTCCCGGATTCAAAGCCACCATTACCGTATCGGAGGAGCTTCAGGACCTGTTCAGTCCGGATGGAAGAATCTTCCTGTTTTTCAGCCAGAACCAGTGGGCAGAACCCAGGACCCAGACATGGCCCGGTCCGTGGACACAGGGGGAGTACTTCGCAGCCAGCCTGGAGGGCGTGGACGGAACGAATGCCATTGTGCTGGACGGATCCGAAGGGTGGACCGGGACTGCTGCATACGCCCTGGAGGAGGTCCCGCCGGGGGAGTACCGCCTGCAGGTGCTCTGGGACCAGGACAGGGAGGAATCGGGGATCAATGCGCCCGGCAACCTCTACAGTGAAGTGGTCACGGCGCAGATCGGGCAACCGGTGGAACTGCAACTGGAACTGAACCGACAGATCGGGGAAAGGAAGGTCATTGAGCACCCGCTGGTCAGGGAGGTGGAGCTGGCGAGCGATACCCTTTCCGCCTGGTGGGGACGGCCGGTGCATGTAAAAGCCTCGGTCCTGTTGCCGGCCGGCTACAGGGAGGGATCGGGCCGCGCTTACCCCGTCCGGTATCATGTGGCGGGATACGGGGGAAGGTATACCCGGGTGAATCAGCTGACGGCAGACAATGATTTCATGGCGTGGTGGACTTCGGAAGAAGCTCCGCAGATCATCAATGTGTTCCTGGACGGGGAGGGTCCGTTCGGGGACAGTTACCAGATGGATTCGGAGAACAGCGGACCCTACGGGTATTCCCTGATCCATGAACTGATCCCCCTGATCGAGTCCCGGTACCGGGGTACCGGCGATCCGGCGACGCGGTTCGTGGACGGCTGCTCCACAGGCGGGTGGGTCTCCCTGGCCCTCCAGCTGTTCTACCCGGACCATTTTAACGGCGCTTTCTCCTACAGTCCGGATGCCGTTGATTTCTCGAATTACCAGCTGATCAACATATACAGGGACGGGAATGCCTTTGTCAACGAATACGGACTGACCCGTCCGATCATGCGTGATGTGATGGGCGAACCCATGGTTTCGTGGGAGAAATTCGTGCAATACGAGAACGTACTCGGTGCTTCCGGCACCTACCTGAATTCAGGGGGTCAGATCGGTTCCCATACGGCCCTTTACAGCCCGAGCGGCGGGAACGGCCTGCCCAGGCCGCTGATCGATCCGCAAACGGGCGGGATCGACCAGGAAGTGGCGGAGCACTGGAAGAAGTACGATCTCAGGCTCCACTGCCAGCAGAACTGGGAGGTGCTGGGCCCGAAACTGCAGGGGAAGATCTTCATCTGGATGGGGGATATGGACCACTTCTATCTCAACACGGCCACCAGGTCCTTCGCCGAATTTATCGCCCAGACGCAGAATCCGGCATCAGATGCGGAGATCATCTTCACCCCCATGGAGGGACACTGCTCCCTCTACGATCACCGGACGGTGCTGGAGAAGATGCAGGAACGGCTGGAGAAGATTCAGTAGCGGCTGGAAAGCACTCAGGAGCTTCAGTAGAAGATGAAGCCCTGATTGCCCTATTCCCATTCCGTGTGGAACACGCCGTCCATATCGGTCCGCCTGTAGGTATGCGCTCCGAAGTAATCCCGCTGTGCCTGAATCAGTGAGGCGGGCAGTTTCTCGCGCCGGATCGCCTCGAAATAGGAGAGCGAGGCGGTCATGGCCGGCAGGGAGATCCCTGCACCGACAGCGGCGGCCACCACCTCCCTCCATTCATCGAGCCGCTCCCTGATCTGATCGCTGAATGACGGGTGGACAAGCAGGTTCTGAAGATCCGGCTGATCTTCGAATGCGGTCTTGATCAGGTCCAGGAAATCGGCACGGATGATGCATCCCCCCCTCCAGATGCCGGCAATGCGGGCCAGGTTGAGCCCGTAACCGTATTCGGCAGAGGCGATCCGCAGCAGAGCGAACCCCTGGGCATAGGAGCATATTTTTGAGTTGTACAGGGCATCCCCGATCTTCCTGACCCATTCGGAGTGGTCACCCGGGATGGCCTTTACCCCTGTGGGGAATATGGATTGGGCCAGTGTGCGCTCCCCGGTCAGGGAGGAGAGGGCCCTTCCGTGCAGGGCAGCGACGATGGTGGGAATGGGTTCCCCCAGGGTCAGGGCCGCCTGACTGGTCCAGGTCCCGGTCCCCTTCATTCCGGCCTGGTCCAGGATGCTGTCGATCAGCATTCCCTTTTTCCGGTCATCGGGGAAGTTGACGATCCTTGAAGTGATCCCGATCAGGTAGCTGCTCAGCTCCCCCCGGTTCCAGGTATGGAATGCTTCAGCGATGGCATCCGGGGTCATGCCGAGTCCGTGGCGCATCATGTCATAAGCTTCTGCAATCAGCTGCATGTCCCCGTATTCGATCCCGTTGTGGACCATCTTTACAAAATGCCCGGCGCTCCCCTTGCCCATATAAGCCACACAGGGGGAGCCGTCACCTGCCCTGGCCGCGATCATCTCCAGCATCGGGCTGACGAAGTGGTAGGTTCCCTGGTCACCTCCCGGCATCATACTGGGTCCCCACAGCGCCCCCTGCTCGCCACCGCTCACGCCCATGCCCATGAACTGGATCCCTGTCCCTTCCAGGAAAGCGATCCTGCGGTCCGTATCTGAAAAGTGGCTGTTCCCGCCATCGATCAGGATGTCACCCGGCTCCAGGAAGGGTTTAAGGGCTTCGATCACTGCATCGATCGCCTTTCCGGCGGTAACCATGATCAGGATCCTTCTGGGCCGTTCAAGGGCACTCACAAATTCGAAAACGGTGCGCGCAGGAGTGAACCGCTGCCCGGGTTTCACACCGGCCATAAACTGCTCGGTGAGATCGTAGGTATAATTGAATACGACGGCCGGATAACCGTTGCGCTCCAGGTTCCTGGCCAGGCTGGCCCCCATCACTCCCAGGCCGAATATGCCAATGTTGTGATGCATTTCTGGTTGTTTCTTTTGATCCATGATCAGGTTAAATTAATCAAAAATCCCGGATCTATCTGGGTGTTTCTCATCATGTCAGGCCCTCCGGCTCTTCAATTTTTCGTATATTTTATTGTTCCGGCCACAGTTTCTCCGACATGGCGGTGCAGAAAAATACGATCACACGGGCATACAGCCATCCGCGCTGTGCTGCCCCCACTGTCCTGCAAGGATACTGCGGGGCATGGTACCAAACAAGTCTTTCCAAAACCCTTCACACCATATGAAAGCGCATTCGAATAAAAGGACACTCTGGTTGTCGGCTGGATCATTATTGATCGCCGCACTGTTTATTCTCATGGCCGGCGGATCCATTATCCGGGATTTGTTAAGTCAATATTACCTGCCTGAGATCTCGAGAAAACAACTTGAAGGCGGGAAATATATGGAAACCCATGATTACATGGAAGAAGGCGTATTCAACTGTTCCATTGAATGGACCTATCAAGTCACCGGGTATTATGATGCGCATCTGAGGTGGCATGGATTGGTGAGAATTGAGAAGTATATGAAAAGAGGAGATGGAAAAAGCGAACTGGTTTATACTGAAGAGGTTATGATGGTGCATGGCAAACGTGACGGCCTGAGCACCACCACCTACCAGGGCGGAACCGTATCCTATAAGGTTTACAACATGGGCCACGAGGTCGAAGGAGCAGGAGGATCAAAAAAGGCCTCTGCAATTTCTTCCTTTCACATTCTGGATGCAGGATTCTCCTGGCAGAAGTTGATGTTTAATGGATCCGGTTTTGATGACCTGTTTCTCCAGGCATACCTGGATACTTTTGATCTTCTCTTAAACAATTATGAGGTGGGGATGGAGGCCTTGGATTCCATATATGGGGAGGTGGAAGACCTTCTGGATGACAGCCGGTTCGACAGCCTTCACAGGGTGAATATTAATTTTTTCTCCTTTATCAATGGAATGGAAGAGTTGAAAAACACGGAATTCAGGTTATCTGTGATCGACCAGTATCGGACGGGCAGGGAGACTTTGTTCGAAGTCACCGAGAATACCTATCCGAATTATTTGAGTTCACTCGAAGAGCAAGGTGTCGGCAGGGGCGAATTTGAGGAATTCAGCACCGTATTTGACAGTTGCATGCTGAGTTACGGGCCGGTGGATACCACCGATATGCTGACATTCACTGACAGTGTGGATACCCGGATCTACAGGGCACTTACTGCCATATATTCTTCGGGCCAGGCCAAGTCAGCCGCTGCGGCCCTGGTTGACCAGGTATTCCGGGAAGGGAAAATGGAACCTCTGGCAAAAAAATCAATCCCTGAAGGGACCACCCCGCCGGATGTGGCAGAGGTCATTATCTATGACCTGATGTACAGGTACCTGGAAGGGAATGTCTTCCGGAAGTGCATCCTCAAAGCCTGGGCCATCAACCATGACATTGTTCTTCTCCCCACCGTGACCACCCGGGTTGAGGATATTCCCTCGGCCACCGGCGTTACCATTACAGGTCATGTCCTTGAAGACGGCGGGGCCGCGGTTACCTCCCGGGGCATCGTGTGGGCAGCGCATTATGATCCGACGACAGGGGATCAGATGGTCTCCGCGGGTTCGGGAACGGGAGCCTTTACAGCGGATGTGGAGGGCCTGACCGAAGGGAAGACCTATTATGCCAGGACCTTTGCCATCAACCAGGCCGGGGTGGCCTACGGCAACTGCATTTCCTTTACCCCCTCAGCGGCCGGCCCCTCCGGCTTGCAGCAGGTGCCGGAAGAGGATTTGCGGCTCTTCCCCAATCCCGCATCAGGTGCGGTCCATATTGCTACCCGGCCGGACTGGATGAAAGGTTCAACCCTGGTGATCATCCAGATAAACGGACAGGTGGCCCATCAGGAGAATACTGAGTCGATGGTCAGGACCGGTAACCGCCTGGAGGTGGATCTCTCCGGCCTGGATCCCGGCAGTTATGTGGTCCAGCTTCGCAAAGGAAAAAGGATACTGGCTTCACGCGTATTGCTGGTCGTTCATTAGCCGCGAATTCAGAAACTGTAGCGCAGGCTGATAAAAACGCTCCTTCCCATCTCATCCACCCCGGACCCATGGGTCCGGTAGGCCTTGTCGAACAGATTGAGCAGGCCCGTTTGCAGGTGGAATCCGGCCAGCCTGTACCCCGCCCTGAGATTGAACACGTGCCAGCCGGGGGTCCCTCCCTCCGGGATGCGCGGATCATCCACATCGCCTGAGCTCAGACGATCCTGCATGGCGGCAAATTGCCACTCAGGGATGAGTTCCAGGTCCCTGAACACTTCCCAATGGATACCCACAAGCCCGTTCAGCGGGGGGATCCGCCGCAGGGGTTCATCGCCGGTTATGTTCTGGCCGTAGGTATAGACCAGGAAGGACCGGACCGTCAGGAACCGGAACGGATTGAACTCCAGCTGACCCTCCATGCCCCGGATAGCGGCCCTGCCCGCATTCTCCCTGGTATAGACCTTTACCCCGTCTATGGAATCCTGACCCAGGTAGGTGGATTTCACATTGACCACCAAATCCTTCAGCCCGTTGTGGTAGAGGTAAAGCGCCGCAGTGAAATGTTTCTGCTTCGTTCTGATGCCCACTTCCTTGTTCAGTGCCTTTTCGGGTGCAAGATCAAAATTGGGCACCTCGTACCTGAAATCTGCGATCCCGAAACTGGAGACATCATTGATGTTGGGCGCCCTGAATGAAGAGTTCAGTGAAAAGGAGAGATCGGTGTTCCGGAGTATCTGGTAAGCTGCTGACAGGTTCCCCACCAGGGCATCCGGCTTCAGGGAGAGGTCCCCAAACAGTTCATCGGAAAGCCCCAGGATAAAATGGTTGTAACGGAGCCCGCCGTTGAACCTCCACCTCCCCATGGAAAGAGAGTGGAGGGAAAACACCGAAAGGTTGCTGATGAAAGCATTATCCGGGTAGAGCCCCCGCATGGACGCTTCAATTCCTGATCCCGGATCGGTTGACAGGGACCGGGAGTGGACCCGGTCAAAATACCACTCGAAACCATTCACGCTGCTCCAGTTCCTGTCATTCCCCAGCACAAGGTCCATCCCGAATCCATAGGAATTCACCCGGTCCTGTTCCTCAAGAAATTCGTCGCTTCCGGCTTTTTGTTTTTTCCTGGTCTCGTCGGACCGGTGGAGGGAAAGGGTGGTCCGGATCCCTTTCCACCATCCCCTGTCCTGCTCGAACTCATGGCGCACGTAGAGCAGGTCCCTCACCTGTGGATCAAAGGCATAGGTATTGTATTCACCGGTGACCAGCTTGTGGTAGAGCTGGACATCGTTCTGCCGGTGGTGCTGCCACGCCAGGGTCAGGGTCTGTTCCTGATTCAGCCGGATCGCTGCTTTCACATCGGCGGAATACTCGTTGTAACTGGTATGATCCAGTTCTCCCAGATCCCCTCCTGCATGGATGTTCCCGAAGATCTTCCTTGAAAAGCCAGCACGCACGGCCAGCTTTTCCGAAGAAACCTGCAACTGCGCCCTTCCTGTTTTTTCCATGCCATGGCTCAGCCATTTTCCATAGAGGGTACCCCCTGCCTTCAACCGGTCAGGTGAAAATGTGAGATCACCCGTTCTGAGGTCGATCACCCCCCCGATGGCATCGGTCCCGTACTGCACCGATCCCGGTCCGCGCATCACTTCGATCTGTTCGATCATCAGGGGATCCACCGTGTTCAGGTACTGGTTGGGGCCCGAGCGGAATACAGCGTTGTTGAGCCGGATCCCGTCCACCAGGATCAGGGTATGGTATCCGGTGAGTCCCCTGATAAAAGGGGATCCGCCACCCTGGTTGGTCTTCTGCATGAATACCCCGGCCATGGCATGCATGGCATCTGGCATGTTCATGGGGGAAAGGGATTGCAGTTCCCTGCGGTTCAATACGGAGATGGCATCGGGGATCTCATTTGCTCCGGTACCGATCCTTTTTCCCACCACCACAATATCCTCCAGCATGATGGTGTCGGAAAAAACAAGGGAGTCCTGGGACCACAGCATCCCGGGCCAAGGGCAAATCAGCATCAGGGCGAACAGTATGGAAATGGTGTTGCGGGCTTTAATCATAGCATGCCCGGATCAGGAGTCCTTGATGTCATATGCCATGAGTGCGTTGCCATGACGGACATAGAGTACTCCTTTGTCGATGACCAGGTGGGCCCAGTGTTCCCCGGTACCCATGGGGACCTTGAATTTGCTGACCACATTGAAATGGTCCGGTCCGGCGTCCACAAGGGCCACCTCGCCCTCCCGTTCCGTGTAACAGTAGAACATTCCGTCGGCATAGATGATGGAACCCCCTCCCAGCTCCTTGTTCTGCGCGGTCATCTCTCCCGTGTTCCAGTCGATCACCTGCCAGTCCGGTCTCAGGTAGGCGGACCCGTAAAGGCTCGAGTCGATGCGGATCAGCCCCCCCATCAGGTTGCGGAACTGCCGGTTTCTCCATACCACCTCCGCATCCCTTCCGTTGTCCAGCAGCTGCAGCATAACCAGTCCTGATGAAGGGGTGGGATCCACACTGGGAATGAGCACCTGGCCGTTGAAATAAAGGGGCGTGTTGGCATGGATTTTATTCTGCTGGGTTTGTTCGATGCGCCAGAACATCTCACCGGTGGCCGCGTCGATCCCCATGATGGAGGCTGCGGACATTGCAATCACCAGCCGCTGTTCCCCCAGTTCAACCAGGATCGGGGAGTTATAGGTGGCCTGTTCCCCGTTTGCTTCCGAGGCCCAGATGAGTTTGCCGGTGAAACGGTCCAGGGAGACCACATTGTGCTCTTTTCCTCCCGGGACGCAGATCAGCTGATCGCCGTCGATCAGCACCGATTCCGCATAACCGAACTGGATCACCGAATCCACCCCGAGATCGGAGATAAAGTCTACCGACCAGATCTCATCCCCGCTTCCTGCATCAAGGCAATAGACCGCTCCTGCCCCGCTCTCGATGTAGATGTGATCGTCCACCACAACCGGGGCGGACCGGGTACCGATGAAATTGGAGGTGAAATCGGGTCCGTACTCTTTTTCCCACAGCAGGTTGCCGGAAGGATCGAATGCGAAGAGGGTTCCCATGGCCATGGCCGAATCCTTGATCCCGTTGACAAAGACCCTGTCTCCTGCAACCGCCACCGAACTGTGTCCGAATCCAAGTCCTTCATAGGACCACAGCAATTCGGGCCCCTCCCCGGGCCACTGTTTGAGCAGGCCGGATTCCTGATAAATACCGTCCCGGGAGGGTCCGCGCCAGTCCGACCGTTCGACGGTTGTTTTGCATGCGGTTGAGAGCAGAAGGAGGGAGAGTACGGTTAAGGCCAGTTGCTTCATGATGGTGGATTTGACGCGAAAGATAAGAGAAAAAG
>CAZNSZ010000005.1:0-1685 GCA_964575865.1 uncultured Bacteroides sp.
TATATTTGATTAGTTTTTAATCATTATTGTGATTACAATATAATCATTTATCGAAGTTCAAACAACAAAACGGGGGATTTTTAACATGTATTTTGATTCCAATATCAAGCTGCTCCGGAAACGCAGGAAACGCACCCAGGACGAGGTGGCAGAGGCACTCCGCATGAAGCGTTCCACCCTGAGCGGCTACGAGAACAGGGTGGCCCAGCCGGGCATCGATGTACTGCTTCAATTCTCTGAATACTACAGGATCGCGGTGGATACCCTGCTTCGGGTTGACCTCTCAAAACTGAGTGAAACCCAGCTCAGGCAACTGGAAAACGGCGAAGATGTTTTTCTGAGGGGCGGGAACCTGAGGATCCTGGCCTCCACGGTCAACGCTTCCAATGAGGAGAACATCGAACTTGTACCCGTAAAAGCCCAGGCGGGATACACCAGCGGATTCGCCGATCCCGAATACATCAACGAGCTGCAGGTATTCCAGCTCCCGTTTCTTTCCCCGGATAAGAAATACAGAACCTTCCAGCTGCTGGGGGATTCCATGTTTCCCATACCCGAAAAGGCCTGGGTGACCGGGGAATATATCCAGGACTGGAAATCGATCAAAACAGGGGAGGCCTGTATCGTGTTGACCCTGGATGACGGGATTGTATTCAAGATCATTGAGAACAGGCTGGGGGAGGAGGGAATCTTGAGGCTCTATTCACTGAATCCCATGTACGAACCTTATCAGGTACATGCGGGTGAGATCCGGGAAATATGGCGGTTTGTGCATTTCATCAGCCACGAAATCCCGGATCCGGTTTTGCCGGAGAACCAGCTTGTGCGGGTGGTGGCTGACCTGCGAAGGGATATGGACAAGGTGAAGATGATAGTCCCTGGAATGCACCGTGCAGGGGACAACTCAGGGATCAATGAAGGGACCATTGAACGGAAAGAGGAAACAGGTTAATTCAATCCGAAGTCATTCCCGAGCAGGGATTCCTGCTTTCGGATCATGATCAGGTACCGCAGCTGTCCCGCAAGGAACTCCTCCTTCTGATCATCCCCGGGAATGCAGATGAACCTGAATTTGTCGTCCGAATGGAGGTTCAGCGCCTTGACAACTTCGAGCCTGGTAAGTGAACCGGCATCATTGTTTTTGAGGAACTCATGATCGAATTCATCCGCATAAGCCCTGATCATGGCGATCAGCTTCGGGTCCCTGATCGGCTCGCCGCAAAGGAGACGCTGAATGGCTCCCCCGGCATACAGCTTTCCGTTCAACTGCTTGTTGAAGCTCAGGATCTGGACCACGGACATGGATTCAACCGAGATCACCATTCTTCCCCCGGGATTCTCCGCAATGACTTCTTTTAACCGCACTTCACAACCGCAATCCTGGATCTCATCATCGATCACGAACGGGATCACGAAGGTCATTCCGCTTTTTCTGACATCCTCCATGAGCTGCTTGTACCGGGGTTCGAAGATACGCAGGGGAAGATCCTCGCCGGGGAAAAGAAAGACCCTGAGGGGGAAAAAAGGAACAATTTCTGTCTTGGGTTTCATTCACACATTTCGATCTGAGAACTTAACAATCCATAAAACCGATTGTTTTAACTTTATATAAAAAGGAATCAATTTTAACTAAAATCGGAAATCCGATGCTACCGCCCGCCTCCCGACTTTACAGACTATCGACT
>CAZNSZ010000005.1:1785-15757 GCA_964575865.1 uncultured Bacteroides sp.
CTAACCCCTAACCAACCATCATGTGCTTCACCATAGAAATACACCTGACAAGGAAGGCCATCGAAAAGAGGTTCGCGGTGGATACCTCTGCCCTTTTTGACTTCGATTTCAACTATTTCTACAAAGCATTCTCCAATCCCCTGATTCCTGTTATCGATCAGAATGAACCGGGAGAAGTCCGGTTAAGCCAGTGGGGCCTTATTCCCGGTTGGGTCAAGGACAGGGAGAACGCGGAACGGATCAGAAAGGGGACCTACAACGCCAGGAGTGAGTCCCTGGCTGAAAAACCCTCTTTCCGGGAATCCCTCAGAAGGGGCAGATGCCTGGTCATCGCACACGGCTTTTTCGAATGGCAGCTGGTCAACGGGAAGAGGATTCCCTGGTACATCCGGCTGAAAAACGATGTTCCGTTTGCCTTTGCCGGATTGTGTGACCGGTGGCACGACCCGGAAACGGGGGAACAGTTGCACACTTTTTCCATTATCACTGCCGAGGCCAATCCAATGATGGCCAGGATCCATAATACAAAAAAAAGAATGCCGGTCATTCTGCGACCCGGCATTGAGCGTGATTGGATCGGGGGAGGCGACCTGGCCGTTGATCATACCAGGTTGCTGACACCTGTTGAAGAATCTGAACTTCAAGCTTATACGGTGTCACCTTCAATTTCAAAGCCCGACGCTGATCCAGGAGATCCCGACCTTGTCAACCATTATTCTTATCCCTCTCACGGAACCTTGTTTTAAGAGGTCCCTCCATCTTATTAACAGGTCATCTGCAGAGGGACCACGTTCAAATCTTTCATCAACAGCAGTATAGATTTCTACTTAACATTTGTTTAACGGATTGTTAATAATTGTTGTTTATTCACTGTTCAATTCTTCAGCCCGAAAAGTTTGGTGAGCAATGGGAAACCAGCTACTTTTGAATCTACCAAGTGAGCGATAAAAGGCCACTCAGTTCTTTAAATGATTGACTTCATTAGCCCCGGGGCGACCCGGAGCGTGAATATGAGTCACGTGAACAGCTAAACAGGTGTTGAAGCTGTTCCCCCGGTCCCAGGACCGGACTGTTGGCTTGAATACCAGGTGCGCTGTAAAAGGCACACCCGGAGATTCAGACGGAACCCGTAGGATACCTGAAAACGCGGTGAAAGTCGTTAACAGTTGAGCATCGTCCGCATTCTCCGGAATGGGGGCATGCAAGTTGACCGATTCGTCGGACAGCGAAAAGGAAACCCGGTACTCCGGTACCGAGTTTCGGTCACAATAACAGTAGCTTGGCGGGATATAGCGACTACGGTAGCTACTTCCTGGAATGGGAACCAGATGCAAATTTGGCTCCCATTCGTGTTTTATACCCCCTCCATTGCCCATCATACAGCTTCCCTTTGTTCATTTCAGATGGAATTTCCGCTGGGTTTATCCCGGATAAAGGTGCCGGCGTAAAGTGCGAAGGGTGGTATTAAACCCAATACACTGCCATTTCAATCATCCGCTTTTGATTAAATGCATTTCAGGTTCGGATGAATGTCTGTAGAGACCTGATGAACGTCCCATATCATGTGCGAAGAGGGTTGATATTTATAAATATATATTCCATTCGCATTTATTTGCCGGACAGTGTATAATATTGTTATACAGTTATTTAAACATATTAACAGCCCATGGTTGATAGCGGGGGTTTGAACAATTGGTTTCGAAAATCCTTATTCTATAACTTTGAAAAATTATGCGCTCTGTTTTTTGGGCGGCAAAATTGTATGGTTAAGAAATTTTTGGTATTCGCCGGGCTACTGATCCTGTTTTTTTTCGGGGAGATTGCGGTTTCGTTTTCAGACAAGGGGTATCCGAGCCTGCTGAACAACGAGGAGGTCTCATTTTCACTGATGCTGGATAACGAGTTTTCAGATTTCCAGGAGACCTCGGGAATCGACAGGCAGGTAAACTCATTTCTGAAGCGGTATAAAATATATGGTGCAAGTCTTGCCGTTACGAAGGACGAAAAGCTGGTGTATGCCAAAGGTTTCGGTACCGCCAATGATGAGACCGGGGAGGAAGTGAAGCCGGGGCACCTTTTCAGGATCGCTTCGGTCTCCAAGCTGATCACCGCTGTTGCCATTATGAAACTCTACGAAGAGGGCATCCTCAGTCTTGACGAACAGGTGTTCGGTTCTGAGGGAATCTTGAATGACTCCATATACCTGAATTACAGGGATAAACGTTATGAGCAGATCACCGTAAGGCAGCTGATGAACCATACGGCTGGATGGTCGGCCTATTCCGGTGACCCGATGTTCAAACCGCTTTATATCGCCCGCAGGATGAATGTGGAGCCGCCCGCTGCCTTCAGCGATATCCTTCAGTTCACCCTTTCCCGCCGCCTCAATTATACTCCCGGCACCCGTTACAATTATTCAAACCTCGGCTATGCCGTCCTTGGAGAGATCATCGAACGGAAGAGCGGCATGGCCTACCAGGATTATGTGATCATGAACCTGATGAAGCCGGTGGACATCCATGACATGCATGTGGGCAGAAGTTATTACCGGGACAAATTCCCCAACGAAGTCAGGTATCACAGCAGTGTGGGAGCCATGACCACCTATGCCATGGACGGATCGGGGGAGCATGTGCCCATCTATTACGGGGGGAACAACATGGAGACCCTGGGACCGGCCGGAGGCTGGGTTGCATCGGCTCCAGAACTGGTTAAATTCCTTACCGCCATTGATGGGTTTCCCGGACAACCGGATATCCTGAAACCGGAGACTGTTGCGCTGATGACCGATCCCGAATTCTCAGGCTACGGCCTGTTCGGATGGAGGGGCACCGACAACCATGGCACCTGGTGGCGGACCGGCTACCTGACGGGTTCTTCGGCCCTTGTTGTCAGGCAGCGCAACGGGATCAACTGGGTGGTGCTGACCAATACCAGCACCTACAAGCATTCTGACATCCACAGGTATGTATCATCCATGATGTTCAGTGCCGTGAACCGGGTACACGATTGGCCGCTGATCGACCTTTTCTCCATGGAATCGGCCCCGCCGAGCCCCATATCAGAAATCCCCGCCACCAATCCGAAACTTTAAGGTTTCGGGCTCCCTTCATTCAGAATTTCGTCCTATCTTTGGACTCCCAATGGAGTTTTCAACCATCAACCATGTGGAGCCGGCTGCGCTGCTTGATTTCGAACCGGATCTTTTCATTACCACCCTCGGATTCGAAACAAGGGGAACCCATATAGCCAGGCAAATCGAAGGGAAATCATGCAGGAAAGTAGCACTTTCGCGGAGCGACCACCCCAGGGAGCATTCCTTCAGGGAGAACAGGGAATATTTTGAGAATAATCAGTTCGATGTGGTCCCGGTGGAGTCGGGGATACCGGACCTGGACCTGCTTATGGAATCGCATAGCGGCGACAGGATCCAGATCCTGCTCGACTGCACCAGCATGTCTCCCAGGTGGTATTATGAATTCCTGAGGTGGTTCAATGAAAGCCAGGACCGATTCCAGGAGGCCCGCATCCGCATCTCCTATACCATGGCCGCATACAGCGGATCCGATCAGGCAAGGAAAGTAAAAGGCATCAGCCATTTTGCCGGCTCTTCAGACAGCTCCGGCGATCACAGACATAAGGCCCTGATCCTGGGGCTGGGTCATGAAAAACAAATTGGCCAGTCCATTTTCAACCTGGTGAAACCGGACCTCTTATACCTCTTTTATGCCGATCCCCCGGTGGAGAAAGAATTTGTGGAACAGGTATTCGTCAACAACCATGCGCTCATTGATTCGACTCCCATCAGGAATCTGATCGCTTATCCCATCCGCAATGGAAAAAGCATCTACCAGGGCCTTGTGGATACCATCATGCCCCTGCGGACCAGGTATGACGTGATCATGGTCCCTCACGGACCGAAGATTTTCTCCCTGGTGGCCATGCTGGTACACATGAGATACCCGGACACTATGATGAGCTACCCCGATTTTAAGAAACCACCGCTGCAGGACCGGGTGGCTTCAGGAGATACAGTTTTACTGGACGTATCGTTCGAAAGCGAGGATTAAAAACATTTTCCGGGGGACTTTGTTATATGTTCGAATTTTATTTCCAACCCACCATCAAATAATGTAACATGGCCAATTTTGAAATCATCATGCCTAAGATGGGTGAAAGCATCGAGGAGGCGACCATCACCAACTGGTTCGTCAAAGAAGGGGACCGGGTGGAAGAGGATGACGTGCTGCTCGAGATTGCTACCGACAAGGTAGATTCTGAAATTCCTTCACCCGTTGAGGGCGTTGTTAAGAAAATATTGTTCAAGCAGGACGAAGTGGTAGCCGTGGGGACCGTGATTGCAGTCATCGATACCGGTGGAGAGGCAGGAGAGGAAGGAGAGTCAGGAGGTACAGTGGAAGAAGAAGGCGATAGGGACGCGGCAGCGGAAGAAAAGGAGGCGGAGAGCCCCGGGAAATCATTGCCGGATGATTCCGGTGTAGCCACTGTTTCGGCTTCGGTTGCAGGGGAAACAGCAAAAGCTGGTGCACCTGTGTCCACAAAGGACCGCTTTTATTCACCCCTGGTCAGAAAAATAGCAAGGGAAGAGAACATTTCACAGGAAGAACTGGATGCCATCCCCGGAAGCGGGCTCAATGACCGGGTGCAGAAGAGGGATGTAATGAAATATCTGGAGGAGCGCGGAATACGGCAACCGTCGGATACCGCTGAGCCCGATCAGGCTGATGCGAAAGTTCCGGCTCCCGGGGCAGGTGCCAGGGCAACCACCCCGCCAGTGGATGCCCAATCTCCAGCTTCACCGGCCGTTTCAGGATCCGGCCCGGCTGCATCCAAAGTAAAGAGCGAGGCAGGGGATGAGGTGATCGAAATGAGCAGGCTCAGGAAACTGATCGCCGATCATATGATCCGTTCCAAGCAGACTTCTGCCCATGTCACCAACATGATCGAGATCGATGTAACCGGTGTGGTGACTTGGAGGAACAGGGTCAAGGACGAATTCCAGAAGAGAGAGGGCGTGAAGCTGACCTATCTGCCCGTATTCCTCGAAGCTACGGTGAAAGCCCTCAGGGAATTTCCACGCATCAATGCATCGGTGGACGGGGACCGGATCATTCACAAAAGAAGGATCAACCTGGGTGTGGCGGTGGCCCTGCCCGACAGCAACCTGATCGTGCCCAACATCAAAGATGCCGATACCCTGAACCTGGTGGGAATCACCAAGCGGATGAACGAACTGGCGGCTGCCGCACGCAGCAACAAACTGAGCCCGGACGATATCAGCGGAGGGACCTTCACGGTCACCAATTTCGGGACTTTCCAGAACGATATCGGCACGCCCATCATCAACCAGCCCGAAGTGGCCATTCTGGCGGTGGGAGCCATCAAGAAAAAACCGGCAGTCATAGAGACGGACATGGGCGATGTGATTGCCATCAGGCATAAAATGTGGCTTTCCCTGACCTACGACCACAGGATCATCGATGGTGCCCTGGGCGGAGCATTCCTGAAGAGGCTGGGGGATTATATTGAATCATTCGATCCCGAATCCGGGAACTTTAAAATATAGCGCATAATGGCAAAGGAAAAAAAATACGGGATAAAGAAAACTGACAAGGAAACACTGGCGAAGTGGTTCAGGCTGATGCTCGTGGGCCGGGCCATCGATGACCGGGCCCCCAATTACCTGAAGCAGGCCATCGGCTGGTCCTACCATGCCCCCTATGCGGGACACGACGGCATACAGCTGGCCATCGGACAGGTATTTGACCGGGAGCATGACCATCTGTTTCCCTACTACAGGGACATGCTTACGGGTCAT
Source organism: uncultured Bacteroides sp. (assembly GCA_964575865.1). Lineage (GTDB taxonomy): Bacteria > Bacteroidota > Bacteroidia > Bacteroidales. Next base: position 7,625 of record CAZNSZ010000005.1, read on the forward strand.
TCTGCCGGGATCACAGCCGAAGAGCTTATCCTGAACGGTATTTCCAAAGATGCCGATGTGGCAGGGGGAGGACGGCACATGTCCAACCACTTTGCCAAACCGGAATGGAACATCCACAACACTTCTTCCTGTACGGGTAACCATGCGCTGCATGCGGTAGGGGTGGCACGGGCCATCAAGAAATACAAAGTGCCGGGAGTAGCCATCAGTTCCCAGGGCGAATCCTCCGTTTCGGAAGGGTACGTCTACGAAGCCATTAACGGGGCCTCCAATGAAAAACTGCCGGTCATCTTTGTGTTTCAGGACAACGGATACGGGATCTCTGTTCCCAAGGCGGACCAGACCGCCAACAGGAAAGTGGCCAACAATTTTTCGGGCTTCAAGAACCTGAAGATCTTCCACTGCAACGGGAAAGATGTATTCGACAGCATGAATACCATGACCGAGGCCAAGGAGTACGTGGCCCGGAATGAGCACCCGGTCATCGTCCAGGCCAACTGTGTGCGGATCCATTCTCATTCCAATTCCGACCGGCATGAGCTGTACCGTGACGATTACGAGCTGAACTACGTCCACCAGTACGACCCCCTTGCGAAATACAGGAGGCTTCTGTTGAGGTACAAGCGTTTTACCGAGGAGGAAATAGAGGCGATGGAGAACGAAGCCAGGGAGATCGTGAAAGCCGCCCACAAGGTGGGTATGGCCGCACCGCATCCGGATCCCGCATCCATCCATGATTTTGTGATCCCTGAACCCTACGTGAGTGAAAAGTATCCGGAAGGATTACACGATGAGAAAGGGGAACCGAAAAAACTGATCGAAGCGCTGAACGAAACACTGAAAGCAGAGTTCAGGCACAACCCGGACACCTACATCTGGGGCCAGGACGTGGCCCATAAAGAGAAAGGAGGGATCTTCAACGTGACCAAGGGTATGCAGCAGGAATTCGGCCGGGACCGTGTATTCAATGCCCCCATTGCCGAGGATTTCATCATGGGGACCGCCAACGGAATGAGCCGGTTCAATGACAAGCTGCGGATCGTGGTGGAAGGAGCGGAATTTGCCGATTATTTCTGGCCTGCCATGGAGCAGCTGGTGGACACCTCTCATGACTACTGGCGGACCAAAGGGCAGTATTCACCGAATATAACAGTCAGGCTGGCCTCGGGAGGCTACATCGGAGGCGGCCTTTACCACTCCCAGACCATCGAAGGGGCACTCACGACGCTTCCTGGCATCAGGGTGGTCTATCCCACTTATGCGGATGATGCTGCCGGATTACTGAGGACCAGCATACGGTCTAGGGGCACCACTTTGTTTCTGGAGCCCAAGGCACTATACAATGCTCCCAAGGTGGCCACGCCCATTCCCGATGATTTCGAGGTGCCTTTCGGAAAAGCCCGCATCAGAAGGGAAGGCAGCGATCTGAGTCTGATCACCTACGGGAACACAACCCCCATGTGTGTGGAACTGGCCGACAGATACCGGGAAGAGGGCACCGCAAGTATCGAAGTGCTGGACCTGCGGTCATTGAGTCCTCTGGATACGGATGCCATCCTGAAGACCGTAAAGAAAACAGGCAAGGTGATCGTGGTCCATGAGGACAAGGTGTTTGCAGGATTCGGAGGTGAAGTGGTTGCCCTAATCAATGAGCACGCTTTTGAGTACCTGGACGGACCGGTGAAACGGGTGGGGTCCACCTTCACACCGGTGGGATTCAACCGGATCCTGGAAGCGGCCATTCTGCCGAATACCGAACGCATCGAGAATGCAGTGACCGAATTGTTGAAATATTAGAAAACACAGTGCCATGAGTAAAACGGCCATCATCTACAGTTTTAATACGAAAAAAACCGGGAAAATCGCTGAACGGATCAAAGAAGCCTTCGGTGAGGAGGAGGTGGAAATGGTCAATGCCGAAGAGCTGACCGGGGAGCAGTTTCTCGGCTTTGAGAGGATCATCATGGGCGTTCCCACATGGTTTGACGGAGAATTGCCCAACTACTGGGACGAATTTGTTCCTGAAATTGAGGATATGGACCTGAAGGGCAAAAAGATAGCCCTCTTCGGACTCGGGGACCAGGCGGGGTACCCGGAAAATTTCCTTGACGGAGTGGGGCTCATGGCGGAGATCCTTGAAGAACAGGGAGCGTCACTGGTGGGCTTTACCAGTACCGAAGGGTATGCATTTGAAAGCTCCAGGGCACAGCGCGGGGGACAATTCGCAGGGCTTGCCATCGACTACGAGAACCAGGGATCCATGAACAAGGAACGCGTTGCCGCATGGGTGGATCAGCTGAGAAACGAATTCTCCTCCTGACCGGATTTCACCCCTGCCGGACCTCAGGTCATTGTCCCCGGGATTGACCCCGATTCTCTGCATTTAATCCCTTTTATGGAATAAAACAAAAGGGAAGGGCTGTTTTACCTCAGAATTTATTTCTTTTGTGTTTGTATTTCTTTCAAACTGAAACACAACAGCACATGGCCAAAGATCGTGTCTATATTTTCGATACCACCCTCAGGGATGGGGAACAGGTCCCGGGTTGTCAGTTGAACACCATTGAAAAAATCGAGGTCGCCAGGGCCCTTGAAGAACTGGGCGTGGACGTGATCGAAGCCGGGTTCCCCATCTCAAGCCCCGGCGATTTCAATTCCGTGGTGGAGATCAGTAAAGCAGTCTCTGAGCCGGTCATTTGCGGGCTCACCAGGGCAGTGAAGAAGGATATCGAGGTGGCCGCGGATTCGCTGAAGTTCGCCAAAAGGCCGAGGATCCATACGGGGATCGGAACATCCTATTACCACATTTACCACAAGCTGAACAGCAATCCTGAGGAGATCATTCAGCGGGGTGTGGAAGCGGTAAAATACGCAAAATCGTTCGTGGAGGATGTGGAATTTTACGCCGAGGACGCCGGCCGGACCGACAACAAGTACCTGGCCAGGGTGATCGAAGCAGTGATCGCAGCCGGAGCCACGGTGGTCAATATCCCCGACACCACCGGATATACGCTGCCCGATGAATACGGGAACAAGATCCGCTACCTCATGGAACATGTTCCCAACATCCATAAAGCCATCATTTCAACCCATTGCCACAACGATCTTGGAATGGCCACCGCCAACACCATGAGCGGGGTGATCAACGGTGCCCGGCAGGTGGAGGTCACCATGAACGGGATCGGGGAACGCGCTGGGAACACCTCCCTTGAGGAGGTGACCATGATCATCAAGAGCAGAAAGCACCTGAACCTGGTGACCAATATCAACCCGAAGAAAATATTCCGGACCAGCCGCCTCGTATCCACCCTGATGAGAATGCCCGTTCAGCCCAACAAGGCGATCGTGGGAAGAAATGCATTTGCGCACTCTTCAGGGATCCACCAGGACGGGGTGCTCAAAAGACGGGAAAATTACGAGATCATTAACCCCAGAACAGTGGGGATCAATGAATCATCCATCCTGCTTACCGCCCGCAGCGGCCGTGCTGCGCTGAAACACAGGCTGGAGAAACTCGGATATACGTTCAGCAAGGCAGACCTGGATGCCATCTACGAGGAGTTCCTTAAACTGGCTGATTCCAAGAAGGAGATCATCGATGAAGATTTGAAAGTCCTGGCCGGAGCCAGTGCGAGGGATATCCAGCGGAACCTTCATCTGAGCAAGCTGCAGGTGCTCTGCGGGAAAGGGACATCGCCGGTGGCCACCGTTCACCTGGTCTGGGACGGGGTATGCCATACGGCCACAGCCGAAGGAAACGGTCCCGTCGATGCCGCCATCAATGCGGTCAAAGAGATCCTCAAGAAAAAGGTACGCATCGAGGAGTTCCTGATTCAGGCCATTACGCGCGGAAGCGATGACCTGGGAAAGGTACATATGCAGGTGGAACACAAAAACGTGGTGTATTATGGGTTTTCTGCCTCCACCGATATCATCACCGCTTCGGTGGAAGCGTTTATCGATGCCATGAGCCAGATTGTGATCCAGACCAAAACGGCCGGGTAAAAAAAACACTGGATTTTCTCATTTCTTTGGCCGGTTTGGTCGAACAATTGTATCCTGTAGTGTTTATATGCCTGTATGGAGGTTGTACGGAACAGGATGGAGTATTTGACAAGGATCAGACTGGTGTTGGCGGCCATTGCATTGTGGGGATCGCTGGACGGATTCGCCCGGGTGAATGTGAGCGGATACGTTACGGATGCCTCCACGGGTGAGGCCCTGATCGGTGCCAATGTGGCCATCCTGGAATCGGGCAAAGGAACCATTACCAACAGCTACGGCTATTATTCCCTTTCACTTGAACCGGGTTTCTACACCCTGGTCTTCTCCTACGTGGGATTTGATACGGAAACCCGCCCTGTCAGGCTGGGGGAGGATCTGACGGTGGATGTGGAACTGAAAGAATCCGCTCAACAGCTGGAGGAGGTCACCGTGGTGGCTGAAGCTGCCAATTCCAACATCACCAGTGTAGAGACCGGTTCTACGCAGCTGCCCATTCAGCGAATCCGCAAGATCCCCGCCCTGCTTGGTGAAGTGGATGTGATCAAAGCGATCCAGCTTCTGCCCGGGGTTCAGGTGACCAGTGAGGGTTCCTCGGGCTTCAGTGTCAGGGGAGGGACCCCGGACCAGAACCTGATCCTTCTGGATGAGGCCCCGGTCTACAACGCCTCCCACCTGCTCGGCTTTTTTTCTGTGTTCAACAACGATGCCATCAAGGATGTCAAGCTTTACAAGGGCGATATCCCGGCCTCGTCAGGGGGGCGGCTCGCTTCCCTGCTGGATATCCGGATGAAGGAGGGGAACAACAGGCAGCTCAGTGCCACAGGCGGGATCGGGACCATTTCCAGCAGATTGACCCTCGAGGGACCGGTATTCAACGAGAAGGTCTCGTTCCTGCTTGCAGGGCGGCGGACCTATGCCGATATTTTCCTCCCGTTTGCCAGGGACACCGCCGTCAGGGACAATTCACTCTATTTCTTCGATCTCAACGGCAAGCTGAATTATACGATCAACGAAAACAACCGGATTTTTTTCTCAGGCTATTACGGCAAGGATGTTTTCGCCAATGATTTCGCCGGAATGTACTTCGGCAACCGCACCTTCACTCTGCGGTGGAACCACCTTTTCAGCAAACAGGTGTTCAGTAACTTCACCCTTGTGAATTCCCATTACTTCTATGACCTCGGAACACCTGAGGGCCAGATCCCCTATTTCAACTGGCTCTCCTTTCTGGAGGATTATGGTGTCAAAGGTGACTTCACCTGGTTTGCCAGGCCGGAACACACCTTCAGGTTTGGATTCTCCAGTTTCCTTCACGTGATCAGACCGGGTGCCATTGAAGCCCGGGACCAGGATGACAACATCACGAAAACCGAGCTTGCCAGCAACCTGGCGCTGGAGAGCGGTCTCTATTTTTCCGGTGAATCCCGGTTCGGCCAGCGTTTAGCCATGCGTTACGGACTCAGGTATTCCCTCTTCCAGAATGTGGGGGAAGCGACCCTGTTCACCTACAATGATCAGTATGAAGTGACCGACTCCACCTACTTCGGGAAAGGGGAGTTCTTCAACCATTACCAGGGGCTGGAACCCAGAATTTCCCTGAATTACATGCTCAACGAAAAGAATTCTATCAAAACCAGCTATGCGCGCACCAGGCAATACCTGCAGATGGCCAGCAATTCCACGGCCGGCACACCGCTGGATATCTGGTTTCCCGCATCGCCCAACATCCTGCCCCAGATCTCGGACCAGGTATCTCTGGGATACTTCAGGAACTTCAGGAACAACCAGTTCGAGTCCTCCCTGGAGGTCTATTACAAGAAAATGTCCAATGCCATCGATTTCAGGGATCATGCCCAGCTCCTGCTTAATCCGAGGCTCGAAGGTGAACTGAGGATCGGTGAGGCTACTTCCTACGGCGCAGAGTTTTATCTGAAATATGAGCTCCAGGGATTCTCCGGGTGGATCAGTTATACCTATTCGCGCACCATGCGTGACATTCCTGAGATCAATGATGGGAATCCCTATCCGGCCCCGTATGACAAGCCCCACGATCTGGCCCTGGTGTTCAGCTACGATTTCTCGCCCCGGATCAGTGTGGGTGCCAACTGGATTTACAGTACCGGAATCCCGTTCACCCTGCCTTCCGGGCGCTATGAGATCCTGGGTAATATCCTCCCGGTCTATACCGGAAGGAACGAGTACAGGCTACCCGACTATCACAGGCTCGACCTGTCGTTCACCCTTCGGGGTAAAGAGAAACCCGGGAGACGGTGGCGAGGGGAGTGGAACTTCTCAGTCTACAATGCCTATGCCCGAAAGAATATATGGACACTGAATTTCGTACAGGACGCAGACAATCCTGATCTGACATACGCGGAGATGACCTATCTGTTTTCCATCATACCCGCCATCACCTATAATTTCAGATTCTGACATGAAGGCCCGGATATCATCCCTCATTTCCATGCTTGCGGTACTCCTGGTACTGGGGATCACCTCCTGCACCGAGGTGATCGAGATCGAGCTCGACTCCACCTACCAGAGGCTTGTGGTATATGGAACGGTGACGGACGATTCACTCCATCACCAGGTGGAGCTTTCCCTTTCCGGCGACTATTTTTCAAATGTCCCGGCACCCCCGGTATCAGGAGCGCTGGTTCAAATCGAATCGCCCCGCGGGATCGCCACCCTGGTTGAACAGGATACCCTTCCCGGCACCTACCTGTCAGAGGAGGCTTTCAGGGGAGAATCCGGACAGCAATACCTGCTGCATGTCCGGCAGGTGGATGTGAACGGAGACGGAGAGGAGGAGATGTATATGGCCGAGAGCCGGATCATCCGGGGGGCCCGCATCGATTCCCTGAGGGTATCCTATTTTGAATCGCCCTTCTTTTCGGGGTATCAGATCTTCTTGTACGCTTTCGATCCGCCGGAACGGAACTGGTACAGTTTTAAAATCTGGAAAAACGGCGTACTGCTCACCGATAAGCTCGAAGAATACTTTATTCAATCCGATGATTTTTTCAACGGGACCTACATTTACGGGCTGCCTGTGGGATTTCTTTCCGATGAGGAACCTGAGGAGAAGGCGGTTCCGGGGGATACCATTACCTTCGAGCTGAACTCCATCGACCAGGCATATTTTCAGTTCATCTCTGAAGCCCAGCTGGAGATTGCAGGAAACAACCCCCTGTTTTCGGGTCCGCCGGCCAACGTAAGTTCCAACCTGGACAACGGAGGGAAGGGTATTTTTGCCGCTTATTCGGTCAGCCGCATCAGCTATATCATTCCGGAAGAACCGGAGGATTAAGCCCACCGAAAACGAAAAGGTGCCCTTTGGAGGCACCCTTTTTCCCTGTTGATAATGTTCGCCTGGTGTTAATAGAGCCCCACCTGGCGTTTGTTCTTCACGACGATCTCCGGCACCCCGTCAAAGGTGGTGATCAGACCGGTCACCGTCACATGCTCCCCCAGAAAGAACCGCTCAGGTCTCCATCCGAACCGGCGTGCCACATTTCCGGGAAGCACCACGGTGAAGCGGTGGTGCGGGTAGTCGCCGCCGAAAAAGAGCAGGTAGTCGTCGGTTTCCCTGTTGTGCCAGGTGGCATAGACCCTTCCGTAAACCATGGCCACCTCTCCCATGTTGTATGCGGCTTCGAAAGCGGAGATGGTCTTCAGCCTGTAACCGTACCTGTAGGTCCACGAGTAGTTGGGATACCACCTTTGATAGTCGCGGTACATCGCCCTGGTCCAGTATACATGGTTGACACTGGGATAATACAGTACATTGTAGTGATTGACATAGGTGTCGTAATGGGTATGGAACCCCACCCTCCCTGTGGGGTAGGCATAGTGGTAGTGGTTACCCCCGTAGTATCGCCTGGACGAATATTGATTGATCCGGGAGTCCGCATTCCGCGGAGGAGTGGCAATGATCCGGGAATCCGGCTTTCCATAGGTACTTCGGGGATTGTTCCCTGTGCTGATACTGACAGGACGCGTTTCGGGCCTTGTTTGCTGGTGCCTGACCTGTTCCCTGGACTGGTTTCGCAGTGTGCGTTCATTCTGAGTGCGTTCTGCCTGAGCGGTTTGTTGCACCCTGTTTTGCTGAGCGGTTTGTTGCACCCT
>CAZNSZ010000005.1:15857-80009 GCA_964575865.1 uncultured Bacteroides sp.
CGCGGACTTCTCTGGATGCTCTTTCCACCTCCTCCCGGATTTCTTCCCAGTCAATTTCCTCCAGGGCTTCTTTAACCTCCTGTTCCACATCCACGTCGAAATCAACATCGAATTCAACATCCATCTCCGTTTCCGTTTTAATATTAGCCTCCATCTCTGTACCGCTGATGAATTCATTGTCTTCAGCGGTTTCCGGAACAGGTAACGCCGGGTTGGTTTCCGGTACCGGGGGGATGGTATCCGCCGAGATCATGTAACTGGGTCCGGTATTTTCATTTTCCGCAACCGGCACTGTGGCAGGGGATCCGGTCTGAGCCAGTAGCGGGACCTCACTCCGGTGTTTCAGAATGGAAAATCCCGAACTGAATCCGCTCAGCAGAACCAGCAGTGCTGTACCTGTCAGGATCAGGACCATGGCGTGCACCCGCTCCTTTGCATCTTTTTTCATCTGTTTCTGATTTAATATTCGTTGTATTCTTCGGTAAAGCAGGTAATGACCCGTACTGCCAGCCGCCGGGACCATCCTGCCGGAAGCAGGCCCCCTCATGGAAATCTGTGCCAGTGCGGAGGCGTACAGCAGGGGAGGGCTCCCGGATGAAAGCACCCGGTCATCGCAGCAATGCTCCCGTTCCCTCCGCATCGAACGGGAAATGTTCCATACGGCCGGGTGGTAGAAAAAAACTGTTTCTGCTATAACCTGCATCAGGTTCACCAGGTGGTCCAACCTTTTTATATGAACCAGCTCGTGCAGCAGGATGGTTTCGATCTGTGCTGCCGGCATATGCATCAGCATGCCTGCAGGAACCGTCACCACCGGATTCAGCCAGCCGATCACCCCGGGACCGTCCTCATGGGGAGAAACCATCAGACGGACTTTCCGCATGAGCCCTGCTTTCCTGGAAAGCGCTTCAAACCGCAGTGACCATTCCTGACCGGCCTGATGACACCTCTGTTTCATTTTCGCTAACGACAGCAGTGTGAATCCGGAACGGACCACCATTCCCAGTATCCCAATAAGATAAAGCCGGGTGATGAGGTCCCATACAGAATTGGGTATGGCTTGCAGCCACTTCTGGTCAATTCCTGAAAAGGTCGCCGTACCCGCCAGAAAATCCCCCGAAACCCCCGGAAGCGCGATACCGGCATCCGGGCCGCACAATTGAACGAAAAGCATGGCGGTTCCAGCAGTGAACAACAGGAGGGTCATCCCGGCTACCCGGTAACGGAGTCTGGAAAGCCTGACAGGGATACTGTGGAGAAGCAGTTTCATCAGTGCAAGCAGGAAGAACCCCAACCAGAGGCTGTGGAGCATGGTACGGCCTGCGGCTTCGGCAAGGGTACCCGATAAATTAGCGAATTCCATCGCCGTTGCCCTCCATTTTTTGAATAAGTCTTTTGATCTGCTCCAGTTCGCTTTCAGATACCCTGTGGTTTCCAAGGGCCTGCATGATCAGGGAGGAATTGTTCCCCCTGAATACGGTCTTCAGGATGTGATTCAGGACATCGGTCTGCACCTCCTCGGGTGAGATTTCCGGCGCATAGACGTGTGACCGGCTTGCCGTATCCCGGGAAAGCAGTTTTTTATCCGCCATGATCTGCATGATCTTCAGCGTGGTCGTATAACCTACCTTGCGGTACCGGTTCATTTCCTCGTTGACCTGCCTGACTGTCAGGGGACCATGCTCCCAGAGGATCTGCATGATCTCGAGTTCGGAGTCGGTTGGTTTTGTCATCTCATACGAAGGATTTCGTAGTAAATATAGGGGATGATCCCTCAGGATGCAAGTAAAATACGAAAGCTTTCGTATTTTTTAATGTTTTTTAACGCTTTGCTTTTCCCGGTTCCGAGTGGAACACGGTGGCCGTGTAGGTATATAACTCCGCAGTCCTCCAGCCATCCCAGCCAATCCCTGCTTTGTACCTGGCACAATTTCCCAGCAATTCCTCCAGGGTCCAGTTCTGCTCGGCCGCCACCCTGGGCAGCAGTGTTCCGCGGTTGGCACCCCGGACCATATAGATCCCGTGAACACCGGGTATGATCTCCCGGATGTTTTCCACTTTCTCTCTGGGTGAAAGTACGCTGATCTCAATGTGAAGCCTGTCCAGTTCAGATGATTCAATGGGTGAGAAGCGGTCATCCGAGGTCGCTGCCGAAAGGGCCATGTGCCGGACATTTTCCCACAGGGTCTGTTCCTCCGAGAAGGTACCTATACAGCCCCTGAGCCTGCCGTCCACATGGAGGGTGACGAAAGCACCGCAGCAGGAGGAAAGGGCCCCGCCGGAAGGAATTTCATGATCGATCACGCTCCCTTTCGGGGGAGGGTCCAGCCAGTTCCCGATGGTATTCCTGGCCAGTACCAGGAGTTTTTCCTTGTCTGTTCGGGTCAGGTTCACTGATAGAAGATCATGGATATGTACTGGACCACCTCACTGGAAGGATAGACCTCACCGGAGTGTCCCCTGGCCAGAATTTCCACCGAATACCCCTGGTAGAGCTGTCTGGCGTACTCCATCAGCACCATGATGGGACCGTAGCCGCACACGGAGGCACCTGATTTTTTCACCGCCTCTTCTACATTTTGTGCCGTGCCGGACCGGACCGCGTCCAGTACAAACTGGTCCCTCCGCATTCCTTCATCGGGGGGCAGGAAATGTGAAAAATCGCAGGATGCAATCACCATCACCCTCCTCCCGGTGTCAGAGACAGCCTGAAGGATGCTCCGGGCGACCTTTCCGGACATGCCGGCACCCTGGTCCATCATGCATACCGGAAGGATGGAAAAGCTTCCGGCGGGAAGGTAATATTGCAGAAAGGGGATAAGGACCTCCGCTGAATGCTCCCTTGAGTGGGCAAGCCGGTCCAGAGGCAATCCAAGGGCAAGTGCAAGTTCGTGGTCCACCGGCACCTCCCCGATGCTGTTCTTCCAGAAATGTGCCTCTGCAACGGCCACATGGGCTCCCAGCCCCGTATGGTTGGGGTGGACTATGACGAATGTTTCCGGATAGTGGTCCAGCTTTCGCAGTAGCTGGAAAAAAGGGATGGTCTGATACCCCGAATAGATATGGCCTGCATGGGGAAGCACCGCGCCGATGATCCTGACCGGGTCCAGGGCCGGCACCCTGTATTTCCCTGCTGCTTCAATCTCCTGGATCTGATGGAAAATGGCCCTCCCGGAAGAGGGATAAAACCTGCCTTCAACAACGGCATCCCGGGTTTTCATGTTCGTTCATTTAAAAACGCCGTAAATTTCTTTCTGACACCGGGCACAATGCCCGTCTGATCCCATGCCGGTCAGCTGGGAGTGATAGAGGTTTCTTTCGATCAGCAGATTCCCGCATCCGGGACAAAAACTGTGACTCACCAGCTGGGGTGTGTTGCCCGGATAAATGTACCGGATGCGCTCCGAGGCCAGGTCTATGAACCGCTGGATGGTTTTCAGGGGAGTGGGCGGATTCTGCAGTTTGTACCTGGGAAAATACCTGCTGACATGCAGCACCGAGTCCGGGCCGCAGTAATTGAATACCCAGTCGACCATATCGGTCCATTCCCGGTCCGAATCGTTGAGCCCGGGAATGATCAGGAAGGTCAGTTCCAGGTGACTGGACGATTCAGCGATCCTTCTGATGGTCTCCAGTACCGGCCTTAAATGGGCTTTGGACCGGCTCCGGTAAAACTCATCCCTGAATGATTTCAGGTCCACATTGAAAGCATCCATATAGGGCAGCAGGTCCAGCAAAGGCTGTTGATTGATATATCCGTTGGTAACCATGACGTTATGCAGTCCATGCTCATGGATGATCGCCGCACACCGGATCATGTATTCAAAATAGATGGTGGGCTCGTTGTAGGTGTATGCAAGTCCGATGTTTTCCGGATGAAGCAATGCTTTTCCCACAATATCCCAAGGTTCCCTGGAAGGATGGTGGGAGATCAGCTGGGGGGTGATCTGGGATATCTCGCAGTTCTGACAGAAATCACACGACAGGTTGCATCCGAAGCTTCCGATGGAGAGGATGGACCTGCCTGGAAGAAAGTGGTAAAGTGGTTTCTTTTCGATGGGATCGGAAGCGATCCCCGAAAGCACCCCGTAGCTCTCCGTAAACAGCGTCCCCTCCCTGTTCACCCTGGTATTGCATTTTCCATAGTGGTCCGGCGGCAGGATGCATTGGTGTGGACAGAGGTGGCACTGTACCGTGAGTTCATCCCGGTGGGTATAGTATGATGCCGGCTGCATACCATAAAGTTACAACGAAAAACCGAGCCATCCCCAAGGAAAAGGATCCAAAACAATTCCCCCTGCCAATGGTTATACAAGAAATCACATCAATCAGCTGAAGCATGAAAAACAGGACTTTCATTATATTTGCATCGCTGCTTTGGACAACCCATGTCAATGCTATGGAGAACATAAAGAAAAATGAAGAAGTGGCCACTTTCGGGGGGGGATGCTTCTGGTGTGTGGAAGCCATCTACGAAAGGGTGAACGGGGTACACGGGGTAATTTCAGGCTATTCCGGAGGTCATGTGGAAAATCCTGATTACAGGCAGGTGACCACGGGACTGACCGGCCATGCCGAAGTGGTGCAGATCACCTATGATCCGCAGGTGGTGACCTTCTATGAATTGCTGGAGATCTTTTTCAAGACGCATGATCCCACCACCCTGAACCGCCAGGGCGCCGATGTGGGAACGCAGTACCGTTCCATCATCCTGTACCATAGTGAAGAGCAGAAGAAGCAATCGGAAGAGATTATTGCAGAGCTGAACGGTGCCGGGATCTATCCCAATCCCATCGTTACTCAGGTGGAACCATTTAAAAAGTTCTACGAGGCAGAGGATTACCACCAGGAGTATTACGAGAACAATCCCAACCAGGGATATTGCAGGATGGTCATCCAGCCCAAAGTGGAGAAATTTGAAAAAGTCTTCAGGGACAAACTGAAAAGGGACTAACCGGATGTCCTCAGCGGAAGGGTAACTGTAAACGTTGATCCGTTGGCCGGTTCGCTTTCCACACTGATGGAACCCCTGTTCCTCTCCAGGAACTCCTTGCAGATCACCAGGCCCAGGCCGGAACCTGATTCCCCGGTGGTACCCGGACTGGTGATCGATTCATTGGCATCGAAGAGCTTTGCCTGTATCTCTGGCTGGATACCAATCCCGTCGTCCGAGACCATGATCCTGCATTCTTCATCCGTGATGTCAGAGGTGATGCGCACCTTTCCCCCTGGAAAACTGAACTTGATGGCATTCATCAGCAGATTGCGGAATACGGTATAGATCATCGATTTATCGGCGAACACCTCACATTTACGGTCCACCCGGACCAGGCACTCCACCTTTTTGTGGTCAAAATTGGGCTTCAGTTCCCTGACACAGTCGTCCACGATGCCCTTCACCTTCAGGATCTCTGGTTCATACTTCACTGCTTTCATCTGTGAACGGGCCCAGATCAGCAGGTTTTCGAGCAGGTTCTGGATTCGCTGGGTCCCCTGAAGGATCTGGAGCACGTATTCCTTGCGGGTCTCCGGGGTAAACTGGTCAAAATTATCGTGAAGCAGCTCCGAGAATCCGGTGATGGCCGCCACCGGGTTTCTCAGGTCATGGGCCACTACCGAGAAGATCCTGTCCTTGGACCGGTTCAGGTTCTGCAGTTCCAGTTCCGATTCGCTCAGTTTCTGGAGGGCGTTGGAAAGCTGCAGGTTCCGTTCGGCCAGCATCTGATTGGTCCGTTTTTTAGAACGCAGGTTAAAGGCAATCACCAGTGCCAGTGCAACGATGACCACCATGAAGCCGAGATACACCTTGTTGAGCATTTTCTGAACCTGCGACTGGGACTGAAGCTGCTCGATCTCAGTGTCCTTCAGTTCCTGTTCATAATGGGCACGCTGCCGCGCCATCTGTGCGGCCTGGTTTTCGTTGAACAGCTCCTTGTATACCGTGTCGTAGCGCAGGTGCCAGTTGTAGGCCGAGATGTAGTTACCCACATTGGCATGAAGCACTGCAAGCTCCTCGTACGCCTGCAGCTCAAGACGCCTGAATCCATACTCCTTGGCAATTCTCAGAGCCCTGTGCAGGTAATAGAGCGCCGAATCCTGCTGGCGCATCACCCCGTAGAGGGAGCCCATATCGGTGAAGACCGAACCCAGGTCATACTGGTCCCCCAGCGCCTGTGCAAGGGCCAGCCCCCGCTGCAGGTAATCCATGGCAGAACGGTAATCTCCCTTTTGCCGGTATGCAAGAGCCATGTTGTTGTAAACCGCCAGCAGCACTTCACGGCTCTCCCCGGTACTGTCTTCCTCATTTTCAATGATCTGAAGGACATCCAGGTAATAGACCAGTGCGGAGTCATACTGCATGTGGTCATACAGGATGCGTCCGATGTTGTTCAGGGCCCTGCATTCATCGATCACGTATCCGTCCTCATGGTAAATGTCATAGGCACGCTGATAATGGTTCCGGGCATCCTCCAGTTTGGCCATTTCATGGGAGACCATCCCCAGGTTATTCTCCATCATCGCGATCCCCCTTCGGTCGCCCGCCTGTTCAAAAGCATTCAGGCTCTGCAGGTACTGGCTGTAGGCTTCACTGAAATCAGCAAGGTCATAGAGGATATTTCCAATGCGCAGGGCACAGCTTCCGATTTCCTGCCAGTTGTCTTCCCTTATAAATTCCTCGATGGCCTTCCTGTAATACACCAGGCTGCGATCGAAGGCCATTCTTTTTTCATAGATTTCCCCTTTTTCTTTATACAGGTGGGGAAGAAGCTGATCCGGATCATCCCTGGTGAGCAAAATCTCTGCCTGGTTGGCATAATGAAGGGCACTGTCGGTATCGCTGCTTTTTAATCCGGAAGAAAGCTGATAGTAGATGCTGGCAAGTTCACTCCCGGAAGCGTTTGCAGCCAGGTTGATCATGCTGTCAATTTCCTGATCCTGAGCAACAGAAGGATAAACCAACAGAAACAACAGGGCCGCCTGGGCCACAAGCCTTCTCACCGGGTTGAACAGATTCATAGCTGGGTTATAAACAAATATACTGTTTTTTAAGAGGTTTTGTTTCATTTGACGGACTGCAAATGGGCCATGAACAGGGAAGTTTCGTCGGAAAGAAATGAATTGTTATCTAACAAATTATGCTGGTGTGTGAAAAATATATTAATTTTACACCGTTATCAACATCAACATTACACAATGAAAGAAGGTAAAGTAAAATTTTTTAATGAGTCCAAAGGTTATGGATTCATTAAGGACATCGAATCTGATGAAGAGTATTTTGTCCATGTCTCCGGTCTGATCGACAAGATCAAAGAGGACGATGATGTGACATTCGACCTCACAGAAGGACGAAAAGGATTGAATGCAGTGAATGTCAAACTGATATAGTTGACCACCTCATTTCTGATTCATCTGAACCCCGTGCCCCCGGCACGGGGTTTTTTTTGTTCCTTTTCGATTTCCGATTATTTTTACCGCAAAACAATCTCACATGAAACAACAACACCTGAACCGGCGCAGGTTCCTGGCCCGGTCAACTGCAGCAGCGCTGGGAACAGCGGCGGGGCTCACCGCCAGTGCGCAATTCAAGGAGGATCCATCCCTTTCCGCCGCTGAGCTACCATCCCTGAAGGGAAAGAAAATCCTGTACACATGGGGAGGCTGGGACGGCCATGAACCGGAACAATCTGTCTCCCTCTTCAAACCATGGCTTGAGAGTGAAGGCGCTACGGTTGATGTATTCAACTCCCTGGACCCTTACGCCGATGAGGGTTATATGGCAGGCATCGATCTTGTGATCCAGATCTTCACCATGGCCCAGATCTCCAATGAGCAGGAAAAGGGACTGCTGCAGGCGGTCAGGAACGGAATGGGGGTGGCCGGTTGGCATGGCGGGCTCTGCGATTCCTTCCGACAGAACGTTGAATACCAGTTCATGACCGGCGGACAGTGGGTGGCTCACCCGGGAGGAGTGATTGACTATCATGTAAAAATTACGGATCACAGTGATCCTGTGACCTCGGGACTCACCAATTTTGACATGCACAGCGAACAATATTATATGCATGTGGATCCCAACGTGAAAGTGATGGCCACCACGGAATTCAGTGGTGAGCATGCCGACTGGATCGATGGATGCACCATCCCTGTGGTTTGGAAAAAAAGGTACGGAAAAGGGCGTGTCTTTTATTCATCACTGGGGCATGTAATGAGTGACTTCGAGGTTCCGCAGGCGCTGGAGATCATGAAAAGAGGGATCCGCTGGGCCTCGGCCAGCAAATATGATCCGCCTGAAACGTGGAAGAATCCTGTCTATTGATCCCGGCTCCGCCGGCAGCAGGGAACCCCGCAACTGAAAAAAAAGGGCCATCGGGGATATGCTTTAAAAAATAATCTCTATTTTCGGAGGAACTTGAGAAAGTGATGATGCTTCCCTTTCAGATATTCAGCTGGCGATGGCGCTGGTGGCACCACCGGATTCATGCGTCGTGGAAAGGATTGGGAGTATATTAGATAAGAGATCATCCAGGGAATACACGGGGCATGTTGAACGAACTGCCCCGTTTTTTTTGATAAGAAATTCACCCATAAAACCAAAGAATGATGAGTAAACTGAAGAAAGTGACCCTCGACGAACATGAAATGCCGAGGCAATGGTACAACCTTGCAGCCGATCTGCCCGGACAGATGAATCCTCCGCTTGGCCCAGACGGGAATCCCATCGGGCCTGAAATGCTGGCCCCTGTATTTCCCATGAACCTGATCGAACAGGAGGTGAGTACGGAACGATGGATCGATATCCCCGAGAAAGTACTTGAACTGCTCAGCATCTGGCGGCCTGCTCCACTGGTGCGTGCCTATGCACTGGAACAGGCACTGGGTACCCCGGCGCGCATATACTACAAGAACGAGAGCGTATCGCCCGCAGGGAGCCACAAACCCAATACTGCAGTGGCACAGGCCTATTACAACAAGGAGTTCGGCATCAAGAAACTGACAACGGAGACCGGTGCCGGTCAGTGGGGGAGTGCCCTCTCCTTTGCCTGCTCGCTGATCGGGCTTGAATGCAAGGTGTTCATGGTGCGGGTCAGTTTCGATCAGAAACCGTTCCGCAAAATGATGATGCAGGCATGGGGCGGACAGTGCATCGCCAGTCCCAGCGAAGAAACAGCCGCTGGAAGGGCCGTTCTGGCAGAATTTCCCGATACTCCTGGTAGCCTGGGGATCGCCATCAGCGAAGCGGTGGAGGCTGCTGTCACCGATGCTTCGGGCGAAACCCGTTATTCGCTGGGCAGTGTACTGAACCATGTGATGCTCCATCAGACCATCATCGGACTGGAAGCCAAGAAACAGCTGGAGAAGATCGGGGAAAAATTACCTGACGTGGTGGTCGGATGCGCAGGGGGCGGCAGCAACTTCGCCGGGATCAGTTTTCCCTTCATGCTGGATAAAATCAACGGGGCCCAGATCGAGATCATCCCTGTGGAACCGGCCAGTTGTCCGACCCTTACCCGTGCGCCGTTCGCATATGACCATGGTGACCTAGCCAGAATGACCCCGCTGCTGGCCATGAATTCACTGGGCCACGGATTCATTCCTCCCCCCATCCATGCAGGCGGACTCCGCTATCACGGAATGTCACCGCTGGTGTGCCATGCGGTGAACCAGGGGCTGGCAACGCCACAGGCCATCCACCAGCTGGAGTGTTACGAGGCGGGAGTCCTGTTTGCACGTTCAGAGGGGATCATCCCAGCCCCGGAAACCACACACGCCATCGCTTCGGTGATCAGGGAAGCCAACAAAGCAAAGGAAGAGGCCAAAGAGAAGGTCATCCTGTTCAATATGAGCGGACATGGATTGATGGACCTGGTGGGCTACGACAAATACTTCCATGGAGAACTCCAGGATTATGACCTTTCTGATGCGGAGTTTGAAAAATACACGGCTATTCTGAAAAATCATCCGGTACCGGTAAAATGACCGGAATAGCGGTATTCTGCGGTTCCGGTACGGGTGCGGACCCGGTCTTCCGGAACCAGGCTGCCCTGCTGGGACAGGTCCTGGCCAGAAGGGGCATCAGGGTTGTATATGGTGGCGGCAGGGTGGGATTGATGGGTATCCTGGCCAATGCTGCGCTGGAAGCCGGGGGCGAGGTCACGGGAGTGATCCCCGGTTTCCTCCAGATCAGGGAAGTGGCTCACCAGGGGCTCACAGAAATGATCCGGGTGGAATCGATGCACGAAAGAAAAGCACGCATCGAACGGCTCAGTGACGGCGCAATTGCACTTCCAGGTGGTTTCGGGACCATGGATGAGCTTTTTGAAATGCTCACATGGGGACAACTGGGCCTCCACCGGAAACCGGTTGGATTGCTGAATGTGAACGGTTTCTTTGATCCATTGCTCCGGATGGTCGATGACATGGTCCGGGAAGGATTCATCCGGGATGACCATCGGAAACAATTGATGGTCTCGGGGGACATCGAATCCCTGCTGGACCAGATGTCCCGGTACCAGCCACCGACCCTGGAAAAGTGGATCGGGCTGGACCAGTATTAGAGGAGGGTGGCGTTGAGTTTGATCTCGGCAGCCTGGACCAGCCTGCTGATGGGGCATTTGGCCTTGGCTTCCCGGGCAAGCTCATCGAAATCCTGCTGTGATAATCCTTCGCACCGGACCTGTGTGTCCAGTTCGATGGTGGTGACCACCGGACCCGTTTCATCCTTGCCCAGATGCACCGTGGCTTTGGTTTCCACACTCTCCGGTTCAAGGCCTTTTCCGCTGATCAGCGCGGAGAGGAACATGGAATAGCACCCTGCATGGGCTGCACCCACCAGCTCTTCCGGATTGGTCCCTTTTCCTTCCTCAAACCGGGAGGCAAAGGTATAGGGGCCGCTGTAATCACTGAAATTCATGGTACCTTTCCCGTCTTTCAGGGTACCCGTCCATAGCGCTTTCGCATTTCTTACTGCCATATCGATAATTTTTTACGGTTGTTATTTCGTTAGGGTATAACCCCCTTACGGATGATTTGTTCGAGCCACCTCCACGCCTGCGTGAACACCCTGCTGATCATCCCACAGACATTCAGTGTGAACTTCCCTCCGGCCTACCGTGTGACGGCAATTTACCTGCCGTTTGTTTAACATCTCCAATGACTTGACTTCATGGAGCTTTCGCCGTAATTTTGAGTAAATCCTCAAAGCCGGTCATTATGAAATCACATGTCTACCTGTCGCTGACGCCTGAGGCGCTGATCGCATCCCACCTGGCCCCAGCGGAATTCGGAAACTACCTGGCTGTCGGAGCCAGAAAGCGCCTCAGGGGGCAGGCCCTGTTCCTGGAGGCAGATCCTCAGAAAATCGAAGATTTCCCTGTTGAATACATGGAGAAACGGCTGGTTCCCTATAAGGACGGAGAGCCGAAGCGTTCACTTTTCCTCTCCATATACCGTGTCCTCGAACGGGTTCCCCTGGATGCCATCAAGAACCTCTACCTGGTCACCGACGACGGGAAGGTCCTGGAACTACAGCCCGGAGAGTACTCCGCGCCCGGAGAGGATCTGATCTACCTCTACCAGCAGTTCAATCCCACCACCACCAGGGTGGCCAGCAAGCTCACTCCGCCAGAATTTATCCAGTTCCTCACCGATGTTTCAAAGCCGGTCTCCGCACCGCGGATCTTCCTCGCGGAACTGAAGCTGAACAAACTGGCCAGGGATCCGGAGGCACCCATCCACGACCTGCCCTACCCCAACCCGGACCACCTCCGGGAATGCCTGATCCGGCTCACCGGTTCAAAAGACCGACTCACCAAAACGGTGATCCGCCAGTTCAGGGGCGACCTCTCCTTCCGGACCATCCAGAGCGGATTCTTCGTGGGGGACCAGGGTGGATACCTCCATTTTCCGTTCCCTTCGGTAAAGGTCCTGGAATCCACATACTACTCCTGGTGGAGATCGGCGCTGACCCAGTGCTTCTAAGCGCCTCCCTGCCTGATTTGCACCACCGGATCCATCGGATCGAAGGATCGGATGCATTGTTCGTATATTGAAAAAGCCGCACCCCCGGACTGGTTGGGAATGCGGCTCCATCGCTGAGGAGAGAGACTACTGGGAAATAAGCAAAAAGCAATCTGTATTTACTGGATAACCAATTTCCCGGTACCGATCAGGGTTTTCGGTGAGGTGATGCGGTAGAGGTACAGGCCGGACCGGTAACCGGAAAGGTGTCGCTCGTAACTGCCCGGGGGAAGGGTAAACTGTTCCATCAGGCGACCGCTGATCCCGAGGATATCCACATTCAGTCTTTCCGGAAGCCTGTTCTCGATCAGCAAGCGGGTACCGGTGCTCTCGATTACGGAACTGACGGTGACAGATGATTCAACCTTGGACTTATGTTCCATGCCTACGGTGGAGTATTGAACCGTGAAGGTGGAGGTGACCTCGCATCCGAGGGTGTCGGTGACCACCAGCTCGAAAGTCATGGTAACCGAGTCGGTGCTTGCCCATGGATTTGAAGCAGAGGAATCTGAAAGGAATTCCACAGGTTGCCATTGGAATGACAGCGGCTCCATGCCGCCCACGACACAGTGGTCCAGCTGTACACTGTCGCCCTTGAAAAACTCCTCCTCCCATACTTCCTGGCATACCGAGAGCGAAGACACTGTTAAGCGGACTGTATCGTAGGCCACCGTCCCGTTGGAATCGGAAACCTCCAGGTAGAAGCTGACAGAATCGGCTCTGGATATCAATGCGGGATTGGGCGAAGTTGGGTCATCCAGCAGGTCCGAAACATCCACCGGTTCACCATTCAGTAATCCTTCGGCGCCCCAGCTGTAATTGAAGGGCTCCACTCCTCCCCAGGCCGTGGGGGTGCCACCGAGCAAGCGCCCGTCCACATCGGGTCCACACAACATGGCGTCGTTGCCGGCAAAGGCGAAGGGCACCTCGTACCACGATTTGTTGACATAATCCATGATCCATGTCCCTTTCAACATCACATCCTCGTACATCCAGTCACTGGATTCCCCCCCAAACAAGATCAGTTCCTCCTCTCCCGGGAGGAATGCCATGGCGTGGTCTGAAACAGTCCCGGGTCCACCCTCCACCGATATATTTGTCCAGGTGGTGTCGGCGCAATGGTAGATCCAGGTAGAATCCAGTATCCTGCCGATGAATGTTCCCGTCAGGTAACCTCCTCCGTATACAAACAGCTCGTCGTTGGCCGGATCATATACCATTTCAGAATATGCATATGGTTTGCTCGGCCCTTTCTCGAAGGCAATTTCCGACCAGGTGTCGCTGTTGTAATCAAATTCCCAGATTGAATTGTCGGGGAAATATCCGTCAAGGTCACGGCCTCCCCACAACATTGCACGGTCGCTTTTCGGGTTATAGACCATCTGGGCATAGGCCCGTTCGATGGGAGCTTCTGCCGGGGACATCTCTTCCCAGGTATCCGTATTGTAATCGTAGGCCCAGACATCGTTAAAGAAAGGTCCTGATAAACTCTTGCACTGGAATCCCCCGAACAGGATCACCCGGTCTGACTCTTCGTCATAGACCATGTTCTGCCCGCAACGGGCCGATGGATAGACGGCCGGGCTCATCTGTTCCCAGGTATTGGACACCGGGTCAAAGGCCCAGGTTTTCATGGCCAGGTTAAAGAAAATCATGCGGTCAGATTCACGGTCCCATGCAGAGCAAAAGGCCGGAACAAGTGTCCTGGTTCCCAGCGGATTCACATAAATGGCAGCCCTGTACTTTCCGAGGTAGGTCCATCTTCGGGCGGTTAGGTCAAAGCTCCAGTAATCATCATAATTATTGGTACCGTGACCGGGCACCCCGCCGAACAGGAATACCTGGTTGGTCGGGGGATGGGTCACCATGTGGTGGTAAAGCCTGTCGAGGGGTTGAGAAGGGTTTTCATCCTGCGCATTGATCATCGGCAGGAAGATTTGAAGAAGCAACACTGCGATTAATTGGCTGGTAACACTTGTTTTCATACTGAAGTTTTTTTTATTTTAATGAGAGTCATTCGCACAGAAATAAATTACCAACCTTCTTTCTTTCACTCAACAACATATGTTGCAACATTTGAACGATATGTGTTAGTCCCCCGGTTTTTTGTATATTTAATTACATCCATGCTCTCTTCAGGCATGAACCGGGACCCTATACCGCTTCCTCACCGTCGGCACCTGATCAGGTGTGCCATCCAGAGGCTGGTAATTTTCATGCAGGTTTTTCTGCTTCCGTTACTTCCGACACTGGCACAATCGACGGTCCGGTCAGTGAAGCAGGGCAGGGTTGTTTTTGAGCACCTGGGGGAGGCTGCGGGCATCAACAGATATACTTCAGGCATATTCGAGGACCACCTGGGATACCTGTGGGTCGGGGCTGGGCCCGAAGGGTTGTACAGGTATGACGGGTATGTGTTCAGGCACTATGAATTCATACCTGACGATACCACAAGTATTCCACACAACATCACGGGTCATATCAGACTGGAGGACCACCGCGGCAACCTGTGGCTTCATTCCGGGGGTCAATTCTGCAGATACAACAGGACCACGGATGATTTCTCCAGGTTTTCCAATGCAATGGATGCCCTGGGATCCGATACCTGGGGAAACACCCTGTTCATTGCCGAGGACGGGGAGGGGATGACCTGGCTGGGCTCCCCGGGAAATCCGCGAAACCCGCATTCCGGTGGGCTGCTCAGGATTGAGGCCGGTGGAAGTTCATTTGAACAGCTTCAGCATGATCCGGCCGATACAACCAGCCTGGCCGGCAACACCGTAACCGCACTGTTTGCCGATAGCAGGGGAGATCTTTGGATCGGCACACACCATAGCGGCATAGACCGGTATATCCCCGGTACGGATGGGCAGAAGGGCACATTCATTCATTACCGGGGTCGCTTGATGGACCGGGAGGATTCCATCAGGACGGCCGTTTTTCATATATCCGAAGATGACCGGGGAACGATCTGGGCGGGAGGCGGAAACGGGATCCTTAAATTTAACAGGGAACTGGATCTTTTCGAGCGGCTGATGATGGATCCGGATCCCCGGAGTCCCAGGAATGCTGTCACCTGCCTTCCAATGTCTCCCGGAGACCAGCTATGCGTCGGGACAGCAGGTGGACTGGCCCTGTTTGACGAAGACCGGAATGGATTCACCTTTTTTGCACACGATCCTGCCGATCCTGCTTCCATTTCCCCGGGGAGGGTAACCTCCATCGATCAGGGAAAATACGGTTTTGTTTGGATCACCACCAATGATGGATATGGAATCGCCGGGATCAACCGGTTCGATCCCCTGGCCGGGCAGTTTCACCTTTTCTGCCACGATCCGGACAATGGTGGTTCACTCTCGAGCAACCTGATCACCGATGTGCTGGTGGACCGCAACGGAACACTCTGGATATCGACTGAGGTAGGAGGGATCAATAAATACGATCCGCACCGACTGAAATTTCACTCACTGGGTGACATCATACTGGAAGGGGAGGTCCAGTGGCCGGGAAAAGTTCTTTCCCTCTGGCTGGATAAAAGGGACCGGCTGTGGATCGGGACCAATGGATTCGGGCTCTGCTGCTATGACCGCAAAAGCGGAGAAACGTTCCACTATCCTTTTGCGGCGGATGATCCGGAGAAAGGGCCCAGGTCAGCCAGGATCTGGGATATTGTGGAGCAGCCCGAAGGTATCCTCTGGATCGGGGGGGACTCCGGGCTCAACAGGCTGGACACCCGGACCATGGAATTCGAGCATTTCTGGGTTGATCCGGAATGGAACCATTCCTTAGGTCCCAATTATATCCGCCAGCTTTCCGCTCGCACCCCTGAAATGATCTGGCTCGCCACCATGGGAGGAGGATTGTACAGTTTCGAGGTGAAGTCAGGACGGTTCAGATCCCACCTTAAAAGTGAGTCGGAGCCTGGGGGTGTTCCTCCGGACCGGTTGATGGGAGTCACAGAGGACCAGGATGGTACCGTTTGGGTGGGGAGCCTGGGCGGTCTGCACGGCTTTATGCCGGCGCATGGGGACATCCCTGATTCCTGTGCCCATTACTGGCACATTCAGGGTGATGACAGCAGCATCGGATCCAACATGGTGGGTGATATCCTCATCGGAAAGGGAGGGATCCTCTGGGCAACCACCGGCGGTGGCGGGCTGAACAGGATCGATCCCGTGACCGGACATGTCACCAGGTTTACACGAAAAGAGGGATTGCTCAGCAATACCACCACCGCCATCGCCATGGATGACAGGGAACAGCTCTGGATCGGTTCATACAGTGGTCTTGGGATGTTTGATCCGGAAACAGGGACATGTGTCAATTTTGACCGGTCAGACGGTCTGCCTTCCATGGAGATCACACAGGGTTCCGGTTTCCGCAGCGATGAGGGAGAGATTTTCTTCGCCGGACCTGAAGATATCTTCTACTTTCATCCCGACAGCATTCCTTACAACAGCTATGTTCCTCCGGTGGTGGTGACCGGTGTGAGCATTTTCGACAACCCACTGCCCGGTTCTGCAGCTGAAAGGCTAGAGTTGAACCACAGGGAGAATTTCCTGACCTTTGAATTCTCCGCCCTCAATTTCACCAACTCCCATAAGAACCAGTACAAATACCGCATGATAGGGATCGATCCCGATACGGTCGTGGCAGGAACCCGGAGGACGGCATCCTATACGGGGATGAAACCGGGACGGTATACCTTCTGGGTGACCGGGTCCAACAACGACGGGGTATGGAATCCCGCCGGAACCTCCCTCGAAATCATCATCCACCCGCCCTGGTCCAGGAGCGACCTGGCCATCGGCCTGTATGTGCTGCTGTTCATCCTCGGTGTACTCGGGATTATCCGGTGGAGGACCTGGAAACTGCTGAAAGACCGAAGGACCCTTGAAAAACTCGTGATGGAGCGAACCCGTGTGATTGAGGAAAAAGACAGGCACATTCTGGAGATGGACCGGATGAAGACCCGGTTTTTCGCCAATATCTCGCACGAATTCCGGACACCCCTGACACTGATCCTCGCCCCCCTGGAGGAGATCATGTCCCGAAAGCCTGCAGGTGATCCGGAGATACGCAAACTGGGGATCATGCGCAGGAACGGGAAACGCTTGATGAACCTGGTGAATCAATTGCTGGACCTTTCCAAACTGGACAGCGGAAAGCTGAAACTGGAACTCGTCCATGGCGATGTTGCCCGGCACCTGAAACTGATCTGTGCCTCCTTTCTCTCACTGGCCGATAAGAACCGGATCCGATACAGTTATCATGTGACTGAAAAGGAATGGATCACATGGTTCGATGTGGGGAAACTGGAAACCATCCTGAATAACCTCCTGTCCAATGCGTTTAAATACACCCCCCGTGAGGGGATCATTGAATGTTATATTCGGATCGAAGAAGTGTTCGTCCCGGCAGGGAAGAAGGAAGGGCCTGTTCAACTGACGATTTCAGTGATTGACAGTGGCCCGGGGATCGGGAAGGAGGACCTCAGGCATATTTTTGACAGGTTCTACCAGGGAGAGGAAACCAATCATATGGAATCCGGCGGGACCGGAATCGGACTCTCCCTGACCAGAGAGCTGGTGGAACTGGTGCACGGAGAGATCACCGTCAACAGCGAACCGGGGGAGGGGAGTTGCTTCATTGTCAAAATCCCGCTCGGAAAGGACCATCTCAGGGAATCGGAATATGTCATTTCAGTGAAAGCTCCGTCCGCAACGGCCGGGACGGACCTTGATTTTCCGGATCCGGAACTGCCGCCGGAAGAGCTGCCGCTTCCTCCCAAGGGGCCCGTCCATTTGCTGGTTGTGGAAGATAACCACGACCTGAGGACCTACCTGAGGGAACAGCTGCAGGGGGAATATGCTCTGGCGGAAGCAGCAGCAGGTGAGGAGGGGCTTAAAAAGGCATTGCAGATCATTCCCGACCTGGTCCTCACCGATGTCATGATGCCGGGAATGGATGGGATAGAGCTCTGCAAAAGGTTGAAAAACAATGAAAAAACAAGCCATATCCCGGTGATCATGCTCACTGCAAAAGCCGACTTTGACAGCAGGATCGCCGGACTTGAGACGGGAGCTGACGACTACATCCTGAAACCGTTTCAGCTGAAAGAGCTGAAAACAAGGGTACACAACCTGATCCGGCAAAGAAACCTGTTGAGGGAACGCTTCAGTGGAAATCTGCAGCTCATGAAAGAAGAATTCAACATCAATTCCTATGACCTGAAGTTTATCAGGCGGGTGACCGGAGTGGTGGAGGATCACCTGTCGGACCTCGATTTCGATGTGAAACAGCTTCAATCCAAAGCCGGCATGAGCCCTACACAGCTCTACCGGAAAATTCATGCCCTGACTGGAAGATCTCCCAGCAGGTTCATCCGGTTCCTGAGGCTGAAAAAGGCGGCTAAATTACTGGAGCAGCAAACTCTGAATGTGACCCAGATCGCCCTGGAGGTCGGTTTCGGAAACCTCTCCTATTTCACCAAGTGCTTCCGCGAGGAATACGGGATGTCGCCCTCGGAATACTCCAGGCAGCATGCATAGGGAAAGCAGAACCGGGTGACCACAGTTGTTATTCTAGGGAAATTTTGCTTTCTTTTCGGGTAAAATTTCCCCTATGCTGAGAAAATCCCTGTTGCCGCTGATCCTGTCTGTGCTGTTCCTTCCCGAACTCAAAGCCGCCGATCCGCCCCCTGTGGTAGGCCTGTGTATCGCAGCCCCCCGCCAGGAGGATCTGAATGAATTCCTCGCATTCATGGAAGAGGAACTGGCCCCCGGTGGAATCAATACCCTGGTTTTGCGGGTGGATTACAACTATGAATTCGAATCCTATCCCAATCTGAGGGATGAAGGGGCACTGACAAGGAAGCAGGTAAAAGAACTTGTTCAGACAGCCGCTGACAACCACATTACCCTTATTCCCCAGATCAACCTGCTGGGACACCAGTCCTGGGCAGGCGATCTGGGCAATTTGCTGAAGGAATACCCCGAATTCGATGAGAATCCTTCGGTACAGATGCCGGAAGAATATGAATGGCCCAACGAAGATGGACTCTACTGTAAAAGCTACTGTCCCCTGCATCCGGGTGTGCACGAGGTGGTTTTTGCCCTGGTGGATGAGATCATGGAGGTCTTTGAAGCAAGGGCATTTCATGCAGGGATGGACGAGGTATTCTATATCGGGGAGGATGAATGCCCCAGGTGCAGCGGCAAAGACCGTTCGGAACTGTTCGCGGGTGAGGTCAACCGGATCAGGGACCACCTGGCTTCCCAGGGCAGGGAACTCTGGATCTGGGGGGACCGCCTGATCGACGGGGAGACGTCGGGTCTGGGAATGTGGGAAGCAAGTACCAACGATACCCACCGGGCCATCGATATGATCCGCAGGGATGTAGTGATCTGCGACTGGCACTACGAACGTGCCGATCCCACAGCCGCCCTGTTTGCCCTGAAGGGATACCGGGTCATCACCTGTCCCTGGAACAAGCCGGAAGTCACGAGGGCGCAGCTTGAGATGTTCGATTCGTTCCGTCTGAACAGCCCCCGGAGGGCCCCGGACCGCTACTACGGATTCATGCAGACCATCTGGAGCCCCGCATCCCGTTTCCTGGATATCTACTACGGGAGGGATACGGATCCCGACAGGGCAGGGCAGGCGGAAAGCCTGAAGGCAGTGATGGAACATTACAGCGGAACAGAATGAGCTCAGAACGCATCCGCTCCATCGATATCTTCAGGGCACTCACCATGCTGCTGATGATCTTTGTGAATGACCTGTGGACCCTTCATGATATCCCTGAATGGCTGGGTCACAAAGGTGCGCAGGAGGACGGGATGGGTCTGGCCGATGTGGTATTTCCGGCCTTCCTCTTCATCGTGGGACTCTCCATCCCCCACGCCATCAATAACCGTTTGAAAAAAGGGGATTCCAAAGCAAAGGTGTTGATGCATATTTCCGAAAGGTCCTTCGCCTTGCTGGTCATGGGGGTCTATATGGTCAACCTGGAAAACATCAGCCGGGAAGGTTTGCTCATCGGCAAATCATTCTATCAGATCCTGATGACCCTCTCCTTTTTCATGATCTGGAACAACTACCGCCTGGTGGAGAAGCCGCGGATCCGTCCGGTTTACCTGAAGACAGCCGGATGGGCGATCCTGATCTTTCTGGCGATCATTTACAGGGGAAGGGGAGGAGACGGAACGGACTGGATGCGTTTCCACTGGTGGGGGATCCTCGGACTGATCGGATGGGGTTACCTGCTGTCGGCCCTTGTTTACCTGGTACTCGGAAGCAGGCCCGGGTGGATCGCGCTGATCCTGGCACTCCTTCTGCTTCTGAATGTGAATGAATTCGCCTCCCCCTTCGAATTCAGGATCCGGCTTGTGGTCAGTGCCTCCAATTATGCCAGTGTCATGGCCGGGGTCCTGGTGACCACGCTCATGCTCAGTCTTCGGAAGCTGGAACGGATGACATGGCTGATCCCGTCACTTGTGCTGTATGCTTCCATCCTGTTCCTCTTCGGATTCCTGACAAGGCCGGAATGGGGCATCTCCAAGATCATGGCCACGCCTTCCTGGACGGCGATCTGTGCCGGGATCAGTGCCCTCTCCTTCGGATTCCTCTACCTGCTGGCCGACCGGTGGAAACTGACCGGCTGGGCCGGGATCATTGAACCGGCGGGTACCAGTACCCTGACCTGCTACCTGGTTCCCTATTTCGCATATCCCCTGTGGGGATTCACCGGATGGGAACTCCCGGATCCGCTGACAGGAGGCGCCGCAGGGATCCTCAAATCGATCCTTTTCGCACTGCTGATCGTGCAGCTGACAGGCCTGCTGGGGAGGATCAACATCCGCCTGAAGATCTGAGCGGATCCTGAAAGTATCCATCATGATCAAACAAAGTATGATGAAAACCCTTTTCACTACAGCTCTCATATACCTTGCCATGCAAACCACCATGATCTATGGCCAGTTCCGGGGGCCCTCACTGGGATTCTTCGACGGCTTCACTGATGTGGGATCCCCCGGCATTGCCGGTTCGGCCGGATACTGGGAACCCGGACAGGTATACCGGATGAAGGGATCCGGGAGTAACATCTGGTTCGGGGAGGACAGTTTTGCCTTCCTCTGGAAGAAGATGTCGGGGGACTATATCCTGCAGGCAGAAATGGCCTTTATGGGGGAAGGAGTGGACCCCCACAGAAAGGCCGGCCTGATGATCCGGGACGGACTGACCTCAGGAGCGGCTCATGTCAGCTGCGTGATTCACGGGGACGGACTCACTTCGCTCCAGTACCGTAAAAGTCCCGGAGAAGATATGGAAGAGATCCGTTTCGGGCTGACCGGTCCGGGGGTGGTCCAGCTGGAGAAAAAGGGAAATACGTTTATCATGTCCGTCGCGCGGCGGGGAGAGATGTATACCCGCCAATCCGTGGAGGTGGAACTCGGAGATTCCCTTATGGCCGGTTTGTTCATCTGCTCACACAATGATACAGTGATTGAAGGGGCCGATTTCAGGAACGTGCGGATCTTCGGCACGGAACCGGAAGGGTTCGTCCAGTACCGGGATTACCTGGGCAGCCTGCTGGAAGTCATGGACATCGAAACAGGGCACCGGCGGATCCTGGCCGGTGCAGCAGGATCCTGGCAGGCCCCCAACTGGACCCCTGACGGAAAGAAACTGATCTACAACGCAGACGGACTCCTCTATAATTTTGACCTGGAGACGGGAACCTCCGAGGTGCTCCCCACCGGGTTTGCCGACCGCAACAACAATGACCATGTGATCTCCTTCGATGGGAGCCAGATCGCCATCAGCCACCATGCCGAAGAAGACAACGGGCAATCGGTGATTTACACCCTTCCGCTGGAAGGCGGGACTCCCCGAAGGGTGACCCCGGAAAGTCCATCTTACCTGCACGGCTGGTCGCCTGATCACCGCTACCTCGTCTATACCGCAGGAAGGAACGGGGTGTACAACATCTACCGGATCCCGGTGGAAGGAGGGCAGGAGGAGCCGCTCACCAGCGAACCCACCCTGGATGACGGCCCCGAATACAGTCCTGACGGGAAATACATCTATTTCAATTCCGCCAGGACTGGCACCATGCAGATCTGGCGGATGGAAGCGGACGGAAGCAATCCGACCCAGCTTACCTTCGATGAGCACAACGACTGGTTTCCCCACGTATCACCCGATAACAGGTGGATCGTATTTATTTCGTTTCCCCCGGAGGTTCCGGCCTCGGACCATCCCTTCTATAAAAGGGTGTACCTGAAGATCATGTCCACGGATGAGATGAAGCCCCGGGTCATCGGGTATCTTTACGGGGGTCAGGGAAGCATCAATGTTCCCAGCTGGTCGCCTGACAGCAAAAAGATCGCGTTCGTCAGCAACGGTTTGTTCAATTAATCCATCAGAGATGACTGTTAAAAGATCCCTGTTATTTATGCTATCCATGCTTCTGTTCGGAGGGATCCTGTCCACCGGTGCAGGGGCTCAGGAAGCCGCGTACCGGCCAGGGCTCCTGTTCCGGGAAGACTGGCAGGAGATTCCGGCAGAAACCCCCGTCAATCAGGAGCACGTGAACCATCCCGGTCTCATCCTTGGTTTGTACGGCCCTGGAAGGGACAGCATCAAAAAAAGCCACCACGAGCAACCGGTGGACGATCCCTATTACATCTGGTCGGGATTGTGCACCGGCAACTGGGCGGTCACCCTCCGCCACAGGGAGCACCAGGCAGACCTGACCCGCTATTCCAAAATCAGGTGGAGGACCAAACAATTCGGGTTCAGGGAATTGCATATACTTTTAAAGCTGTCTGACGGCACCTGGCTGGTGAGCGAGCAGTCCGATCCGGCAGCGGGCGACTGGCGGATCCGGGAGTTCAACCTGATGGACCTGACCTGGTATTCCATCGATATGGAAACGGTGACGGAGCGGCAGCGGGTCAATGATCCCGATCTGAGCCGTGTGGTGGAGATCGGCTTTACCGACCTGATGCCCGGGGGAGGAAGTGCCGCCTGTTCGAGACTTGACTGGATTGAGGTTTATGGTTATATTGCCGGTCCAGACAACCCTAACCTCTAACCCCCAACCTCTAACCCCTAACCACTAACTCCTAACTTTTCATTCATGAAAAACAAAATCACCAGAAGACAGTT
This sequence comes from uncultured Bacteroides sp., assembly GCA_964575865.1. Classification (GTDB taxonomy): domain Bacteria; phylum Bacteroidota; class Bacteroidia; order Bacteroidales. The sequence goes on from CAZNSZ010000005.1 coordinate 39,051, forward strand.
TGTGCAGTCCGGAGCCGCCGCTACCGCTGCACTGGCCATATCCCCTGCACTGAGTTGCTCCGGCAGCCGGTCACCCTATGATCCCAAAGGATTACCCACCGCGAAGCTGGGGGATACGGGAGTAATCGTGCCCAGGATGGGATTCGGGTGCGGCAGCCGCTGGATGTCGGTGCAAGACGATGACACCGCCCTGGAAATGCTGGAATATGCCGTCGATAACGGACTCTATTACTGGGATACCGCTGCCTCTTACGGGAATGAACGTCTCTCCAGTGAAGAGCGGATAGGGATGATCCTCAGTCAGTACCGTGACAGGGTGTTCCTGGTCTCCAAAACCGAGGAACGGGAGGCGGAAGATGCCAAAAGGGGCATCGAAAGGAGCCTGGAAAGGCTGAGGACCGACCACCTGGACCTGATGCATGTGCATTCCATAGGTTCAGTGGAGGATGCGGAACAGCTGGGTGAGAAGGGAAAGGTGCTGGAGGTGCTGCACAGGTACCGCGAAGAAGGGGTTATCCGGCACATCGGATTCACCGGTCACACCACGGCCGCAGGAATGAAGAGGGCAGCGGAACTCTATGATTTCGAGGTCATGATGATGGCACTGAATCACCAGGTGGCCGATGGAAGTGAGCGGTTCGAGGAATTGCCAGCGCCCTATGCCATGGAGAAAGGAATGGGAGTGGTGGCCATGAAAGTGATCCGCCCGCGGGAGACCATTGAGGGACTCGATGCCGGGGACCTGATCCGTTACGCACTGTCCCTTAAAGAGTTTCACATGATCAATATTGGTATCGACAACCTGGAACTGCTGAAGGCCAACATTGCGATCCTGAAGGGATTCTCACCGCTGGAAGAACAGAAAATGGAGGAGATCCGCCTGGCGCTACAGCCTTTCTACAGGGGCAGGAACCTGGCCTGGATGAAACCCGGATATGTGGACGGGTGGAACAGCAACCTGCGGCTCGCCTGAGCCTGGTTCTTCGCGAATATTGCGTGAAGCCGGCATGGTTACCCTTACCGGTCCCTGTCAGCAGCATAGAACTGCCTGTCATGATATTCGGCCCACCGAAGCAATGATTCAGTGACTTCCGGATAGGTGTCCATTACATTGACCGATTCCATGGGATCCGCTGCCATATCAAACAGTGCCGTATCGGTTTGTACGATCTCATACCTGCCGGGTATCCCGTCCTTTCCAGTGGTTCTGAGGGTGCGGTAGGGGTGGGGAAGGTGCAGTTTCCAGCGGCCGTCACCGCTCATCACTCCCTCGAAGTTGGAGTTGTTGGAGAATGCATAGTACTCATGCGGATTCACGGCATCTTCCCTGCCGGCGATCAGGTCCCAGATCTCCTTTCCGTCGATTTCGTTTGCAGGCATTGGGATTCCGGCCAGTCCGCAGAGCGACGGGAGCAGGTCAATGGAGGCGAACATGCGCCCGGATACGGATCCCGCTTCGATGGAAGGCGGATATTTGATCAGGCAGGCGGAACGCACCCCTCCGTCAAATGTGGTCCCTTTGGCCTCCCGGAAAGGGGTGGTCCCGGCATGGTTCCCGTAGGAGATCCAGGGACCATTGTCGGAGGTGACAATGACGACGGTCCGGTCATCGATCCCGCACTCCTTCAGGGTCCTGTTCACCTGGCCGATGCTCCAGTCCAGTTCCATGATCACATCCCAGTACAGCCCCTTTCCGGACTTTCCCTCGAATGCCTCCGAACAGTACAGGGGAACATGCGGCATGCTGTGGGGAATATAGAGGAGGAAGGCGGAATCCTGGTGCCGCCGGATGAAGTCCACCGCATGTTCCGTATACCAACGGGTCAGGTTCTTCTGGTCCGCGGGGGTCACTTCGTCAATGGTCACTTCCCCGTTCTCCCAGAACTGAAGGGGCCATTGTCCCCAGTATTCCGGGTTTTCCGGATGGTACTTCCACATGTCGTTGGAGTACATCAGTCCGCAGGTTTCGATGAACCCGCGGGCATGCGAACGGGTCAGCGGCTGGTCCCCGCAGTGCCATTTCCCGAATGCTGCGGTGGCATACCCGGCTTCCCTGAAAACCTCACCGAGCGTGGCGAAAGCAGTATCGAGCCCCCACGCATTGGGTCCGTGTGCCCCGAATACGCCTGTACGGCCGGGATAGCATCCTGTCAGCAATGCCGACCTTGAGGCTGAGCACACCGCCTGCGGAACATAGAAATTGCGGTATGCGCACCCTTCTCTGGCCAGGAGATCCACTTCCGGTGTCTCCACCCATACCTCTCCGAAGGGCTGAAAATCGGACCATCCGGAGTCGTCCAGAAATATAATGACCACATTGGGCCGTTCGGTTTGCGCGGTTTCCCGGCAGGAAACCAGCATGACACCCGCCAGCATCATCCAGATCATCCGGCTCATCATATTAATCTTCATTGACTTATACATTTGTAGATTACTCCCTGAAATCAAAGGTGAGCCATATGGAAAGAGCCTCATCTTTCACCCTTCGCTTTAGGTAATAATAGTCTTTGGACTGTGGACCAAGAAGTTCCGGTTTCTTGAATTTTGTTCCAATGGGCGGAATGCCCAGCATAAAAGAGAGATCTCCCCGGGGGTGCGACACTGTGGTCCGGGCAGGATCCGGGGCCTCTTCCGGGGTGAACAGCCTGAGAAAAAGGTCGTCCGTATGGCTGTAAACGGTCATTGAACCTCCACCGGTCGTCCGGAACAACCTGCACCAGTAGAGATTGGAATAGTATCCCTTGAATTCGGGGTACACATAGCCCGAATGGCCGGTGATGGTGTTGTTGTAGGACTTGTCCCATACATTGAAGGTACCGCCTGTCATCCGGTTCTTCCACACGCGATAGGGTCCATTGCCCAGATAGCGTACCGCAATGATCTCCTCTTCAGGCAGGCTGAAGGAGGCTCCGGTAAAGGGGACCCTGTCTGCCCCCGGCTGGTAGCTCAGCTTCATGTCCACCATTCCACCCGGGAACATGATCCATTCGAGAATGTCTCCGGTCCTGTAGGCAACCACCACACCATGCGCACCATTCTGATTAAAGTGCCTGATCTCCTGAACATCAGGATTCTGCTCAAGGAACAGGGGACCCTCTGAGAGGGGGATCACTTCCCCTCTGACAGTCACCGTTTCAAGCATTCCGCTTTCCAGGTTAATCTCGATCCGCACAGCTCCCGATTCCATCATCAGCAACCCGGATTCTTCCGAAACCGAAACCTGGCTGTCTCCGTCGTGTCCGGCTTGCCTCCCTGAACTCCGGGCCGATTCCTCCGGTGGACTGACCGGCCAGCTCCACCTGTGGATCAGGCGACCGTGCGGATCATGGGCCTCCAGGTAAAGCACGTCCGCATTCTTCCATTGCTCCGGAAGAGGAACGATAAGGGTACCGTTCTGCCCGGGAGCAAGCGGGTCCACAAGAGGCTCCCCTTCCGAAAGAAGCCCCAGCACCGGCCATCCGTCCGGTTGTTCGCTTCCCTGGCCACCGGGTCCGGGCAGCCGGTACCACCGGTATTCAAAGGTGCAATCATCCAGGCTGGTGTAATGGAACCTGTTCTGGATCCGGAACCTCCCGTCGAAACCCGGGGTGATGTACCGTTTTTCAATATGGACGGGTGACCACACTTCCCGGATGGCGTAAAAACTGCCTTCTTTCTGATGGTAGGGACCGAGGATCCCGTCCGGTGCATGGTTCCCGTCCGTATCGAGCCGGCCATTATCGCTCCGTTTTATGGCTTCGTCTGCAAAGACCCATAAGAATGCTCCGGCCGCAAGGGGATGGTTCCACATGCGGAGCCAGAAATCCTCCAGGCCGGCACCGTGACCCCCGTCATACAGGCCATGGATGACCTCGGTGGGAAAGAAGATCTTTCTGGGGGCAAAGTGATCCATGGCCAGGTAATCGTATTCCACATAATGGGCCGTATTGGTTTTACCATGTACCGCCCATGGATGGTTCACCTCCCGCTGCTGGATGTCCAGCTCCATGAAATCACCGTCATATGCCGTATTCCATCCTCCTTCGTTCCCGTTGTCCCACATCACCACGGAGGGATGGTTCACGTCCCTTGCGATCATCTCTGCCAGCAGCTTTCTGCCCACAACAGTGTCGTAGGGCGGTTGCTGCCAGCCGGCCAGTTCATCCAGCACGAACAGTCCCAGCGAATCGCAGGCATCCAGGAAATGGGGATCCGGGGGGTAGTGGGACATGCGCACGGCGTTCATGTTCATATCCTTGATCAGGTTGACCACCTCGATACTGAATGCTTTGCAGGAGGTCCGGCCATGATCGGGATGGAAGGAGTGGCGGTTGACCCCCTTGAATTTGATGCGCACCCCGTTCACATAGATACCGTCCTCTTCCCGGACCTCCACGGTTCGGAACCCGATCCGCTCTTCCAGGACATGGATCACATTTCCCTCTGGATCTTCCAGGCTGAATCTGGCCAGGTAAAGGTGGGGATGCTCGGGGGACCAGGGATCGGGACCGGGGATCCGGCCTTCTATCCTGATCCTGTCGCCCTGCTTTCCTTCCAGGGTGCGGGAAAAGCCGGCCAGATGCTCCCCGTTCAGGTGTGTGATCTCCACCTGTACCCGGCTGACTGACCGTATTCCTGAGAGGTACAGGTCCGCTTTCAGGGTACCGTCAGCCCTGGCATCAACGGCCACCCTGCTGATATGCTCAACAGGGGATATCTTCAGGTAAACCGGGCGGTAGATCCCTCCGAAAACCCAGTAATCGGCTTTCCGTTCCGCATGGTTCACCGACATATCCCCGGAAAATTTCCTGACCTCCACCTCCAGCTTGTTCTCCCTTCCGTACCTGAGGAGATCGCCGATTTCGTAACTGAACCTGTAAAATCCTCCCTGGTGAACGGATCCTGCCTCTTTCCCGTTGACCCGGACCCGGCAATCGGTCATCACCCCTTCAAATACCAGTTCGACCGATCTGCCCTTCCAGGCAGAGGGAACCTGAAAATGATGGCGGTAATGTCCTTCTTCCTTCAACCGGTCCTCAAAAGGCACATGTCCGTAGGTATACTGGCCGAAACCCTGCTGTTCCCAGCAGGAAGGCACTTCGATGGTGGTCCACTGACCGGAGTTCATTCCGGCAGTACAGTAAAACTCCCACGGAACCGTCCGGTCGAACCCGGTCCCTGACAGATAGACTACTTCGGATTTCTGGGCCCTTATCGCTCCGGAGAGCGACATCAGGAGGATCAATAACAATGGTGTGCGCATGGTCATAATAATTACTAGTTTTGAAGTAAGGACCTTTTGCGCTAAAAACCAACTAATGAACCGCCTGTTTTACGCTTTCCTTGTCGCGGCCCTTTTTTCCATGCTCCATGCCTGCCGGAAACCACCCAACCTGGTGCTGATCATCACAGATGACCAGGGGTACGGCGACCTGAGCCTGCATGGCCATCCCCTCCTGGAGACCCCCCACCTGGATGCCATCGGAACGGGAGGGGTAAGGCTGGATCACTTCCTTGTGAGCCCGGTCTGCGCACCCACCCGCGCAGCGGTACTCACCGGACGACGGCCGCTGTCGACGGGAGCCTTCTATGTGACCAGAGGGGGAGAGGTGATGGATGCGGAGGAGTACACCATGGGGGAGGTCTTCCGGGATGCAGGATATGCAACCGGTTATTTCGGGAAATGGCACAACGGCGCCCACCATCCGTACCATCCGCTCAGTCAGGGATTTGAGGAATTCTTCGGATTTACGGCCGGGCACTGGAACCGCTATTTCGATCCGCTCCTCGAGCACAATGGCAAGATGGTCCAGACGAAAGGATACATCGCAGATATCTTCACGGACCGTGCCATCGCATTCATCCGGAACAGGAAAGCGGAACCGTTTTTTTGCTACCTGGCCTACAATACCCCCCATTCCCCGTTCCAGGTGCCCGACCGCTATTTCGACATGTATAGGGACCGCGTGACCGAAGGGGATTCGGCCCTGAGGATCATGAATGCCAGTGTTTACGGGATGGTCAGCAACATCGACGACAATGTGGGACGGCTGATGCAGACCCTGCGGGAGGAGGGACTGGAACAGAACACCGTGGTGGTGTTTCTGACCGACAACGGTCCCAACACGGAACGCTTCAACGGAGCCATGAAGGGACGCAAAGGCTGGGTCAATGACGGTGGGATCCGGGTCCCCTGCTTCATCCGGTGGAAAGGGCACCTGCCGGAAGGAAAGGTCGTGGAATCCATGACCGCCCATATTGATCTGCTGCCAACCTTGACCAGCCTGATGGGCATTGAATTTGAACCGGTCAGGGAAATCCACGGGATGGACCTCACGGACCGGATCCTCGGAGTGGACCGGGAACAGGAGCGGACCCTGTTCACGCATGTCAACCGCGGACCAGCGGTCACCCCGCTGCCCGGAGCGGTCCGCACCGCGGAATGGCGCATGGTCGCTACCGACAGTGGAGACCTCGAACTCACTCGAAGGACAGATGGTTCTGAAAAAAACAACCTTGCCGCTTCCATGCCGGAACTGGCGGACAGCCTTTATGCGGTCTACATGCAGTGGTTTGAGCCGCTTGGAAAACGCCAGATCCCGCCCGTTCCGGTGGGCGTGACCGACTCTGTGGTAATCCCGGCCCATGAAGGATTCCTGGGTGGAAGAGCATCCTATTTCTGGTCTGAAAGCGGCTGGTCAAACGACTGGGTGCATCAACTGGACCTGGATTCCTCTTCCATCACCTGGCCCCTGCAGGTATTCCGGGAGGGTAGCTATGCCTGTGATATCCTCTGTACTTCCCGGTCAGATGATGCCGGAATGGTCATTGAGCTGGGAAATCAAAGGATCGACATTGAGCTGCCCCGGTTTGTACCGGAACCGGACCGGAATTACAGCCGGATCGACCGGTCCGCGGAAGCGATCGGACAGACCTGGAACCGGGTCTCCATTGGGGAACTGATCCTTCAGGAGGGGAGGACCAGCCTGACCGTAAGGGCATCGGATGCGGAGGTGGAGGTTCTTAGTATTGTGCTAACTTCTATGTAAACATTTAGTTTATATAAAATCTCTTAGATGCTTTTTGCAAAAGTATTTAAGAGGTTATAAGTTAGAGGTTAGGTGTTAGGTTTGGAGATTTCGATGTAGAATGGGGTGGCCATCTGGCTGCCTGACTCCCACCAGCCGCCCAGGGACTGGTCGCCGCTGTTCAGCAGAACTTCATCCAGAATGATTTCCGTGGCGCCCGGTTCAAATTGCCGGATCCAGTTGTGGCGGCTTCCGCTCTGAAGCACAACACGCCCACGTCCGGGAAGTGGATCCCGGAAAACCATGGTCACCCGGTAGGGGCCCGGGTCCACCACCCGGATCTCCCAGGTTCCGAAGGCTTCAGCCGAATTCCAGTCCCGGGCCATGGGTCCCTTCCAGTCATTCCTGCCCAGGATCACGGGATTTTCTTTTTCCGAGCCCAGCACGATGCGCGGCGGATCCACCAGGTGCGGGCTTTCCATGACCTCCCCATACCACCGATCCAGCAGATGCTTCAGTGAATCCCGCAGGACCGTGTTCGAGAGTGAAAGGTCACTGGTTTCCATGGGATCCTCCGTCATGTCGAAGAGCTGAAACATCGTATCAGGCTCATGATATGGATGCTGTCCCACCAGTTTGTACCGGCCCTGCCGGACGGCCATATTCATGTAGCGCTGCGGGAATCCCCGCTGCCAGACGAAATAGAGGGGGCGGTCCCCTCCGGGACTGTTCTCTCCCAGGATCTGATTGCGGATGCTCCGGCCGTCTATTGCTCCCCCGTATTTCACCCCGGCAAAGTCGAGCAGGGTGGGCACGACGTCCAGGTGGGCAGCCGGTTCCCGCACCACAGAGTTTTCGGGGATCACCCCCTTCCAGTACCAGACGCACGGTACCCGGATGCCCCCTTCATAGACGCTGCTTTTCCGGTCGCGCAACCCGGCAGTGTAACGCCGCTGCTGGGGACCGTTGTCGGTCAGGAAGACAACCAGTGTTTCCTCATCCAGACCGAGCTCCTTCAGGTTTTTCCATATCCGTCCCAGGTTATCGTCGATGTTGCTGACCATTCCGTAAACCCGGCGCGCATCTTCCTGGTCGGCTTCGCGCATGGAGGAGAGGTTTTCCCCGCTGACCATAAAATCCCCTTGCTGCAACTCCAGGCCGCTGTATTCCTTCAGGTACGCTCCCGGCAGCTGCAGGGGGGTATGGGGCGCATTATAGGCCAGGTAAAGAAAGAAAGGGGAATCAGGTTGGGTCTCCCTGTGATCCTTCATGAAACGGATGGCCTGATCGGTGAACACATCGGAGCAATACCCCTTTCTCCTTACCCTGTTCCCGTTTTCCCAAAGGTAAGGATCGAAATAGGCGCTGTCCCCCCTGGTATAATTGCCGAAATCATCACCCGGCTGACCGATCCCTCCGCCCCGGTGCATCAGGGAATAATGAAAACCCTGGTCCTGCGGACGCATGGGGTAATTATCCCCCAGGTGCCATTTCCCGATCATACCGGTATGGTACCCGTGTTCGGCAAGGATCTCTGCCAGGGTCGTCTCTTCGGGCGACATCATGGCTCCACCGTTATACGTGTCGTACACGCCGGTGCGGAGATGGTAACGGCCTGTCAACAGGCTGGAACGGGTGGGGGCGCAGACAGGGCTCACATAAAACGGATCGATCCGTGTCCCTTGCTGCGCCAGGGAATCCATGACCGGGGTCCGGATGAGCGGATTACCGTTAAAACCGATATCCCCGTATCCCTGGTCATCGGTCAGGATCAGAAGGATATTGGGTCCGTTACCGGGCAATTGCTCTGCTGTGGGACCGCAGGCGACGACCAGGACACCAAGCATAAGGAAGATCAGAAATTTCATTGGTCTGTGATTGAAACCTGTTTTTTGCTAATTTCATCATTTCATAGGACCGGACAAAACTTTCAACGATGAACCTGCCCCTTTCGAAGTATGGTGCTTTTCTTATGCTCCTTCTGGCAACCTCCTGCCGATCAGGTTCCGGACCTGAAGCATTCCCGGAATACGAGGGCGATGTGGTGATCTACGGCGGAACATCTGCGGCAGTGATCGCAGCAGTTCAGCTGGCACGCATGAACAAACAGGTCCTGCTGGTCTCACCCGACATGCACCTGGGGGGAATGACCGCATCCGGACTGGGATGGACCGATACCGGAAACAAGGAAGTGATCGGAGGGCTGGCGCGCCATTTTTACCACCTCCTTTACCAGCACTACCAGCAGGATGAAGCGTGGAAATGGCAGCTCCGCTCGGATTACGGGAATGCCGGTCAGGGCAATGTGGCCATCGATGGCGCATTCCGGACCATGTGGATCTTCGAGCCCCATGCGGCCGAAATGATCTTTGACCGGATGGTGGAGGCTCCGCACATTACTCTGTTCAGGGATGAATGGCTGGACCGCGAGAAAGGGGTGGAGAAGCTTCAGGGAACGATCCGCTCCATTAAAACGCTCAGCGGTAAGGTATTCAGGGCTTCTGTATTTATTGACGCCACCTACGAGGGGGACCTGATGGCAGCCGCCGGTGTGGCGTATACCCTGGGGAGGGAAGCGTGTGAAGTTTACGGGGAGCAATGGAACGGCGTGCAGAAGGGGGTGTTCCACCATGGACACCATTTCAGCAGTGAGATCAGCCCGTATGTGGTGCCCGGCGACCCGGAAAGCGGGGTCCTTCCAGGGATCTCCACAGCGGATCCCGGTGAAAATTGCGCCGGAGACCATCGGATCCAGGCCTACTGTTTCCGGATGTGCCTGACCGATGTCCCGGAAAACAGGGTGGAGATCACACGTCCGGCCGGTTACGATTCCACCCGGTATGAATTGCTGGCCCGGGTCTTCGATTCCGGCTGGCGCGAATTTTTCCACAAGTTTGATCCGATCCCCAACGGGAAGACCGATGTGAACAACCACGGGCCTTTCAGCTTTGACAACATCGGAATGAACTATGCCTACCCGGAAGCCTCTTATGAGGAGCGCAGAAAGATCATCGAAGAGCATACCCGCTATCAGCAGGGATTGCTCTATTTCGTAAAGACAGATCCCCGGGTGCCGGAAGCGATCAGCAGCGAGCTGAACCGCTGGGGCTATGCTGCGGATGAGTTTACGGATAACGGCAACTGGCCGCATCAGATATACGTACGCGAAGCAAGGCGGATGGTCGGGGAGTATGTGATGACAGAAAACGAAGTGCTGGGACGGATCCCTGTCACCCAGCCGGTGGGGATGGGCTCCTATACCATGGATTCCCACAACACCCAGCGCTATATCACTCCCGAAGGATATGTACAGAACGAAGGGGACATCGGGGTGCATCCGCCCGAACCTTACCAGATCGACCTGCGTTCCCTGCTGCCACTAAAGGAGCAGTGTTCCAACCTGCTGGTCCCGGTTTGCCTTTCCAGTTCCCACATCGCTTATGGTTCCATCCGTATGGAACCGGTATTCATGATCCTGGGGCAGAGTGCCGGGACCCTGGCCGGCATGGCGGTGGATGAGCGAAAGGACATTCATGAGATTCCTTATTCCCGTCTGAGGGAGAAACTGCTGGAGGAGGGTCAGGTCCTGGAGTATTGAAACCCGGACATTTTTAAAACTACAGATGAGTCAAACGGAAGGGAACAGATGAAAAGATCAGAAATCAATCAATTGATCAGCGAAGCCCTGGTGTTCTTCGATGAGATGCAATTCATGCTCCCTCCGTGGTCCCAATGGGCACCCTCCCGCTGGGAGAAACAAAGGGAGGAGTGCAGGGAAATTTTTGAAAACCAGCTTGGGTGGGACCTGACCGACTTCGGGTCCGGTGCGTTCCGCAAGACCGGATTGCTGCTATTCACCCTCCGGAACGGAAATCCGGCGAGGGATGAAAAAACCTACGCGGAAAAAATCATGATCGTGGAAGAGAACCAGGTCACCCCCATGCATTTTCACTGGTCGAAAACCGAAGATATCATCAACAGGGGAGGGGGTCGGCTGATGATCCAGCTTTTTCCTTCAGACAAAAAGGGGGAATTTGCCGGTCACCCTTTCCAGGTGAGTATCGACGGCATTGAACGGACCCTGGAGCCGGGTGACTGGGTACGGCTGCGGCCGGGGGAGAGCATCACCCTGACACGGGAGCTTTACCACCAGTTCCATGCCGAACCGGAATACGGAAAAGTACTGGTCGGCGAAGTCAGTGCGGTCAATGACGACCGGACCGATAACCGGTTCTATAACCATGTGGGCAGGTTTCCGGACATCGAGGAGGATGAATCCCCCCTTCACCTGCTGGTCAGCGATTATGGTCCCTTTTTAGATGATTAATGATGGTCAGGAACATTCATATAGCATCAGCAGCGGCATTCATCCTGTTCGCCTCCCTTACTGGCTGCAAAAAGGAACTGTTCATTGAATGTGAGTCCTTCCAGGAGCACGGGGGATGGGTGGTCGATCCCCAGTTCGTCGAACAGATGGGATCCCCCTACCTGATGGCACACGGAATGGGCAGACCGGTTGAAAATGCCGCCACCAGTGTGGACATACCCGGAAAAGGACAGTACCACGTTTGGGCCCGCACCATGGACTGGGCCCCCGGTCACTGGGATGCTCCGGGCAGGTTCAGGGTCCTCATCGACGGGGACACCCTTTCTGAAATCCTCGGCGACAACATGGGCTGGGGATGGAACTATGCAGGGAAGATCGACCTGAAGGAGGGCCCCGCCAGGCTGGAACTGATGGACCTGACAGGGTTCAATGGCAGGTGCGATGCCATCTACCTGAGCAACAGGAACCGTACCCCCACCAACCAGCCTGACTACCTCGGCGGGATGAGGGAGGTGCTGACAGGTGGTTCAGAGGTGCCGGAAAAAGTCCAGGAATTTGACCTGGTGGTCATAGGAGGGGGGATCGCTGGCTGTGCCGCTTCCATCGCCGCGGCTGAGCAGGGATTAAATGTGGCCCTTGTGCATGACCGGCCGGTGCTGGGGGGAAATGCCAGCAGTGAGATCAGGGTCCATACCCTGGGCAGTTACGGCCATTTTGAACGGATCCTCAGGATGCTGGACACGGAACACTATCCCAACGGTTCTCCCGAAGCACTCCTGGACGAGACCAAACGGATGGAGGCGGTGAAAGCAATTCCCAACATCACCCTTTTCCTGGAATACAGGGCATACGGGACCGATACGGCGGACCACGCCATTACCGCCGTGGATGCCAGGCACACCTCCACCGGTGCACAGGTCCGATTGAAAGCCCCTTATTTTGCAGACTGTACCGGCGACGGATGGATCGGTTACTGGGCGGGTGCCCAGTGGATGTACGGAAGGGAGAGCCGGGAACAGCATGATGAAGGATGGGAGGAGTACGGGGACCGGTGGAGCCCCGCGGAGCCCGACAACTACGTGATGGGTTCCACGCTCCTCTGGAGAAGCCGGGAAGCGGAAGAGCCGGCTCCCTTCCCTCAGGTCCCCTGGGCCATGAAGGTAGCCGGCAACCACGCAGCACGCGGAGGCACCTGGCAGTGGGAGATGATCAGCGATGACTGGCACCAGGTGCACAACGCCGAGCAAATCAGGGACCACATGCTGAAAGCCATCTTCGGTTCCTTCTACAATGAGAAGAAAAAAAAGGGAAATGAAAACCTGGAGCTGGAATGGGTGGGATATATCCTGGGAAAACGTGAATCGAGAAGACTTGTGGGGGATCATATCTATACCTTCAATGACATGAGGGAGTCCCGGGAATTCCCCGATGCAGTGGTGTGGGAAGAGCGGGAGGTGGATGTGCATTACCGTCAGAAGGAGGAGGACGAAGAACGGCCCGATTTCCTATCCGAAGCCATGTATTACCGGACAGAACGGTATTCCGTACCTTACCGGTCACTCTATTCGGCAAACATTGGCAACCTCTTTATGGCGGGACGGTGTTTCAGTTGCAGCCATGTCGGGCTGGGCGGACCAAGGGTCATGCGTACCACGGGTCAGATGGGCGCAGCAGTGGGACTTGCGGCATCGCTCTGCCTGGAAAAAAGCTGTTCCCCCAGGGCATTGTATGAATTACACCTGGAGGAATACATGACCCTGGTGGCGGGCTCCGGTTCGTCCCGTTAGGTCCCCGGATCCGACTCATAAAGCACTTTCTTTTAACCTGGATTTTTCTTAACTTATCGGGTTGGGCTCATTGATCCCCTTTGATGCCAGAATGCCCTTTAAAACCAGGTATAATTCGTCACCCCATGCAAAAAACCGCAGCCTTAGCCGGAATCCTGCTGATCCTGTTATTACCGGTGATTTCGCAAACCCAGTGGGAGCCACTTTTCTATGACAACTTCGATATCCTTCAGCAAGAGTACTGGTCCCTTGAAGAGGGCTGGAGCCACCAACAGTTGGAAGGCAACGGCGTACTGGAAGGTTTGAACCATTCATGGGCCCGGTGCACCCAGGGCCAGCACTGGACGGATTACAGGTTTCTATGCAAATTGATGCTGCAAAAGGGTGCATGCCACATTAATTTCAGGGTCAGTGACCTGGGCCGCTATTTTCTGGGGATCCATTCGGAGGGGATCTACCTGACCCGGGACAACCTCTGGGGAACCTATACCCCGCTGGGTGACGATGCCATACCCGTTTCAGCTGATGAATGGCACCGGGTGCGGATCCTGATCAACCAGCAGGCGATCCAGGTCTACCTCGATGAGGAACTCAGGTTCCAGGTCCTCGATGAAGATGCATTGCCGCGCGGTACCATAGCCTTTGAATCACTCGAAGAATCCACTGTCCTTGTGGATAGCGTGGTTGTTGAAGGTCCGCCTCAGCCGGAACCGCCGGAAGGATATGACTGGTACAAGACCGGGGGGCCTCCGGGCGGACTGGGCTATGACATCCGGATCCATCCCGAAAATTCCAGTCTGGTCTATGTGACGGATAATCCAAGTGGCGTGAACAAAAGCTTTGATGGCGGGATCTCCTGGGTTCAGCGCAACCAGGGGATCGATGCCCGCCTGGGTGATTCCGGGGAAGATGTTCCGATTTTCTCGCTGACCCTCGATCCGGTTCATCCGGAGCGGATATGGTGCGGTACGCAGAACACCAAGGGCATTTTTCGCTCTGACAACGGGGGGGAATCATGGCAGAGAATGGATCAGGGTGTTACCGAAGGACCTGAAATCTCCTTCCGGGGATTTGCCATCCATCCGGAGAATTCGGATGTCGTGCTGGCAGCTGCAGAAATAGCCACCCTTTACCAGGGAATCACTTTCAATAAAACAAAAGGAAAAATATACAAAAGCACCAATGGGGGGATGAGCTGGTACCCTGTATGGGAGGGTGACAACCTGGCCAGGGTCGTGCTGTACAATTACGACCACCCCGATACGGTGTACTGCTCCACAGGCATCTTTGACCGGGAAGCCTATAACAGCGATGAGAACCAGGGGATCGCCGGAGGAGTGGGCATCCTCAAATCTGTGGATGGTGGTGAGAACTGGTTCACGGTCAATCAGGGCATTGACAACCTCTATACCGGATTCCTGGAAATGCATCCTGAAGATCCCGGGATCCTGTTCGCGGCGTCCGGGAACCATGCCTACACACCGGCCCCCGGTGGCATCTATAAGACCGTAAACGGTGGAACGGCCTGGATCAAGGTTCTCAGTGGCGAGGTGTTCTCAGCAGTCACCATCAGCCGTTCAGATCCCAGGGTGGTCTACGCATTCGGCGAAACAGCCTGTTACAGGAGCAATGACGGAGGAGTGAACTGGAACAAGCTACAGAGGCCCGGGGAAGAGGCCTGGGGACCACCGGGAATCAAACCCGGAATACCAATCAGTGCAGCCGTGGATCCGTATGATGAGCAGAAGGTATTTGTGAATAATTACAACGGGGGGAATTTCCTTTCCAGGGATGGTGGCGCTACCTGGATCAACAGCAGTAACGGGTACACGGGGGCAGACATCCGGGACATCCTGGTTCATCCCGACAGTCCCGGAGAGGTATACGCCTTCGGCAGAAACGGAGCCTTCAGATCGGTGAATGGAGGAACCAGCTGGATGGGGATCACCAACGGATCGGCTACTACCGAATTCATAGGGATATCCTCCGTGGCGGATGATTTTTATCATTTTTATGGGATCACTGATGCCGACCTGGGGATCATCGAATCAAAGGATGGGGGAGAGACATGGACGCATGTGTTCTCGCTCGGTGAGGGATCGTTTGAGGACCAGGGATTCCACCATTTCTCAAAAATCGTTGTTTCCCCTTCGGACCCGGAGATCCTCTATGCGGGGATGAACAACATCCTCAACATCGGCAATCTGGAGCCGGAGGGGACGCCCAGTTATGGGATCTTTAAGTCAACTGACGGGGGAGTGAACTGGGTCAGGATCAATGAAGGGATTCCGGAAGCATCGAGGATGATCAATACCATCGCGGTTCATCCCGGGTCTTCCGATGTAGTGTATGCGGGTACGTTGAATGACGGGATCTATAAGACAATAAATGGAGGAGAGCGCTGGGTGCCCGTCAACAACGGCCTCGCCAGTTCGGATATCCGGTCCCTTGCCATCGATCCGGTGGATCCGGAAACCATCTATGCAGGCTCAGGGAATGGTTTCGGGATCTTTAAATCCACCGATGGAGGCGACATGTGGAATGATGCCAGTTCGGGCATTCAGCTCAAATGTCCCACCTACCTCAGCTCGTTCGGCAGAGTGGTGGAGGGAATGGATATGCGCAGAGCTGCACCGGTGTTCACCGGGCAACCCTATGGCAACGAAACATGGACCAAAATCCTGGACCTGTCCATCGATCCTTCCCATCCTTCCCATATTTATGCGGCTGATTACGGAACCGGTATCTACTTCTCTCCGGATGGCGGAAGCAGCTGGGCACAGATCAATAACGGCCTGACCCTCAAGACAACCACCTGCATTACGGTCAGCAGGGACGGATCCGTGTTGTATGCCGGGACCAAAGGTGCCGGTGTATTCCGTCTGGCACTGGGAAACAAGGCCCCTGCCATTGAATATACCATCCCAGGAACGACAGATACCCTTACCGTTCATGCAGGAGACAGCCTCGACTTTGAAGTGGCAGCCTATGACCTGAATAACCAGGATCTGCATTACGAGTGGAACTGGCCGGGGATCCTGCTGGAACAACCTCAGGAGCATCAGGTCCGGGTGAGCCCGGGGGAACTTCCCCCGGGGTATTATTCGCTTACATTGAGGCTGGGTGACGGGGATACGGCCATTCAGACCGGATGGACCATCCAGGTCCTTGAGGCCGGAACCACTTCCATGGAGTCGGGGGTGGAAGCGGAATATCCGCGCATTGTCAGCATTTTTCCAAATCCGTTCGATGAATCGCTGCAGATCCGGTACCGGATTCCCGAAGAGACGGACGTGTCGGTGGCGATCTTCGAAACATCCGGAAGGAAAGTCATGGATCTGGTCAGGTTAAGTCAGGCCGGAGGCACCTATACCATCCATTGGAACGGACGAAGTGATCACATGCAGCAGGTTCCCGCCGGTGTCTATATATGCAGGTTTCTTTTCAGGAGCAATGGATCGGTCTTCCTTCAGGAAAGAAAGATTGTCTACGTTCCCTGATCTGAGAGAAATCACTTCATTTTTTTGCCCGCACTGTTTGTCCGGTGGCCGGAGAAAGCTATTTTTAAGGATCATGCCTCCCCGCATATGCGGAGGTGTTGATCGCCGGCTGCACATACGACACCATGATACGATGAAGAAATACGATGTGGTCAATATCGCTGATATATTTGCCGATGTGGTGATCACCGGAACCGAACAGAACCGTTTCGGGCAGGTGGAGACACTGGCGGACGGGTATGAGACCGAGGTGGGGGGGTCCGGGCCCATTTTTGCTTCCCAGTTCGCCAAACTGGGAGGAAGGGTGGCGGTTCTCACGGTCATCGGCAGCGACATGCTTGGAGATTTCGTCCTTGACCGCATGAAACAGTCCGGGATCGACACCACCTTTGTGCGCAGGAGCACCCGGCACAAAACACCCCTTGGGTTGAATATCTCGGTGAAAGGGGACCGGTCCATGATGACGGTGCTGGGGACCCTCATGGAAATCACCCCGGACCTTCTGGAGGGAGTGGACCTGGAGGAGGTCAGGCACTGGCACATTGCCGGGTATTTTTTGCTGCCGGACCTGTTCCATTTCTGGCCCGGGTTTCTGAAACGGCTGAAAGCAAAAGGAATTACCACCTCGCTGGATACCAACTGGTCTCCCGAAGGAAACTGGGAACAGGTCATTGAAATCCTGCCCCTGATCGATATTTTCCTGCCCAATGAACAGGAAGCCATGGCCATTACCGGGACAACAGACCACCGGCAGGCAGGAGCACAGCTTGCGAAGAGCTGCGGGATGACCGTTATTAAAAGGGGGGCAGACGGGGCCTCCGTTTTCACAGGGGGAATGGAATTCAGCACCGCCGTTTCAGATCACTGGAAAGGGGAAGTGAAACTGGTGGACACCACGGGAGCGGGAGACAGCTTCGACGGTGGATTCCTTTTTGAATGGCTCAGCGGATCATCGATGGAACGCTGCCTGAAAACAGGCATTCTCTGCGGAACCAGCTGCGTGCAGGGTACAGGCGGATTGCAGACACAATACATGCCATCACCAAAACATCAATGATATGAAAACCAAAGTAGGTATCGGACTGATCGGTTCGCAATTTGTCACATCCATCCATGCAGAAGCCCTCAGATCCGTCCCGGACGCAGAAGTGCTGGCCGTGATGTCGCCTTCTGGAAAAAATGCGGAAAATTTCGCAGCGAAACACGGGATCCCGCATCACTTCAGGGAGATTGACCGGATGCTGGCCATGGAGGAGATCGATATGGTGGTGATCGGCGCACCGAACCATGTCCATTGCGAACTGACCGAGAAGGCCGCTGCTGCGGGGAAGCATGTGGTGGTGGAAAAACCGCTCTGCCTGAACCTGGCAGAAGCGGACCGGATGATCGGCGCATGCAGGCGGGCGGGGGTCAAACTGATGTACGCCGAGGAGTTGTGCTTTACCCCCAAGTATGTACGCATGAAGGCCCTGCTTGACGAAGGAGCCCTGGGGCAGCCGGTTCTCCTCAAGCAATCCGAAAAGCACGACGGACCGCATGCCGACCATTTCTGGGATGTGGAGCGTTCCGGGGGAGGGGTGACCATGGACATGGGGTGTCATGCCATCCAGTTCTTCCGATGGATCAACAACAACAATCCCATCAAATCGGTATATGCCCAGATGAGCACCACGGTGCACCGGGACAAGACCCGCGGGGACGACAACGCACTGATCATCCTGGAATTTGAGAACGGGGTGACCGCGCTTGCCGAGGAGAGCTGGACCAAGCTGGGCGGAATGGACGACAGGGCGGAGATCCATGGCACCGAAGGAGTGGCCTATGCCGATGTCCTGCAGGGCAACTCCATTCAGACCTACAGCAACAGGGGAGTGGGATATGCGGTGGAAAAAGCCGGGAACACGGTGGGGTGGAGCTATACCATGTATGAAGAGACCTGGAACTACGGATTTCCTCAGGAATTCGCCCATTTCGTGGATTGTGTCAAAAACGACAAAACACCACTGGTAACCGGGGAGGACGGCAAAGTGGTCCTGGAAGTGATCTTCGCTGCTTACGAATCGGCGGGAACCGGGAAAAAGGTCATGTTGCCCTTCCACACAGAGGTGGATAAACCTTACAAACTCTGGCTCAGGTAGTGTTCACCCATGGAGTTCTCCACATTCACGGATCTCAGGCAATTGGGCAGCAGGGGGGCGGCATTGTGCCTGAATGAGATCCAGGCCGATCCGGAATTGCTCTTCTGTGCTGCCACGGGGAGCTCCCCGGAATTCCTTTATGCCAGTCTGGTTGCCGAATCACGCACGCATCCCGACACGTTCAAACGGATGAGGGTCGTCAAACTGGACGAATGGTATGGGCCCGAACACGGCAGTGCAGGAACGTGTGAACACTATCTCCGGGAGAAACTGACCGGTCCCCTTGGTATTGCCCGGGAACGTTACATTTCCTTTAACTCCCGGGCTCCTGATCCGGAATTGGAGTGCGGCAGGATCAGTTCTGCACTGGAGAAGGAGGGGCCCATCGGTCTCACTGTGCTCGGCCTGGGAAAGAACGGACACCTGGGGCTCAACGAACCAGGCGGGGAGCTTCAACCCCATTGTCACGTTGCAGCCTTATCAGAGGAAACCAGGAGGCACTCCATGATGGATCATCTGCAGACCATGCCGCAGAGCGGAATGACACTGGGGATGTCGGATATACTTTCCTCGAAAATAATCCTGTTGATCGTATCCGGCAAAGGAAAGGAGGGGGCCCTTCAGACCCTGCTTTCAGGAAAAATCACCACCCGCTGCCCGGCCACCTTCCTCAGGTTACACCGGCGGGTGCATTGCCTGGTGATGCAGGACTGAGGTCCCCGTTCATGCGAGGATCAGGTCGATGCCTGCTTTCCGGAACGCTGCCTGGAAGGAGGGGTGCAGGTCTTTGTTGGTGGCGATGTGATGGACATCCTGCAACCGGCAGATCCCGGTCAGTCCCGTTCTGCCGAATTTGGAGGCATCGGAAACGATGAACACTTCCTGCGCTTTCCGGATAATGTGGGCGGAGAGCTCGGCCCGCAGAAGGTCCCGGAGCATGAACCCGCCATCGCTGGTATAGCCGTCGATGCCCATGAATGCTTTCTGGATGTGGAGCTGATCGATGCCCGATCTGGCCAGCATGCCCACCATGGATTCGCTTTCATGCTGGTAAATCCCCCCCAGAAGAATGACATCAGCCCGTATATTTTTCCGGAATTGCCTGGCAATAAATGCGTTTGAGGTAATCACGGTGACTTTTCTGAGACGCACGAGCTCCCTGGCCAGCAGTGCATTGACCGATCCCGACTCGATCAGGATGGTTTCTCCCTCGCAGACATGGGAAGCCACCTTGCGGGCGATCCTCAGTTTCCGCTCATAATGCACACCCAGCCTGCTGTCCAGGTCGTCATCATCCTTCAGGACCGCCCCGCCGTGCACCCTCCTGAGCAGCCCTTCTCCCTCAAGGATATTCAGGTCCTGCCGGATGGTTACCGATGAGACCTGTAAACGGTCCGATAGCGTTTTCACAGAGGCCTTTGCCCCGTCACCCATTATTTTTAAGATCTCACTCTGTCTCTGGTTGAGCATGATTCTCAGATTTCATGATCGTTCAATGGTCCCGCACCCGCCAGGGGGAGGGTGGCCGCCCCGATCACCCCGGCATCATCAATGATCCCGGAAAGCCTGATCTCCACCGGATCGAAGATCATATCCCCGGCCAGTTCATAGAAAGTCTCCCTGATCCTGTCCAGGTAGAAATCCCCCCAGTGCGTCAGTCCCCCTCCCAGGACGAACAGGGGCGGATTAAGCACCTGGAAAAGGTTGTAGAGTCCGATTCCCACATAACGCGCACTGTCACTGATCACTTCCATGGAGACCGGATCACCGGATTCGAGTCCTTTCTTCAGGATATGACCGCTGATCCTGTCCAAGTTGAATTTGGGTGGAAGCTGAAGTGTGCTTTTCTTTCCCTCCTCCAGCTTTTGCCTGAACAGGTTGGGAAGGGCCAGTCCGCAGGCGCAGGCCATCAGGCAGCCCCGGTTCCCGCAGGTACAGAGAAGGTCACTGCCGGGTTCCACGATGGTGTGCCCGAATTCTCCTGCTGTTCCTGTCTGGCCCCGGTAAAGCTGTCCGTCCATGATGATTCCCGCTCCGATCCCCGTACTGATGGTCACGAAGATCATATCCCTGTGCCCCCTGCCGGCCCCAAAGCGAAACTCCCCGAGCGCCTGGGCGTTGGTATCGTTGTCCAGCACCACCGGAATGCTGAAATGCCCCTGAAGCTTCTCCCTGAGGGGATAGTTCCTGAATCCTGACAGGTTGGATGTGGTGATAATGACCCCCTGGCCGAAACGGATATGGCCGGCACAGCCCACGCCGATGCCCGCAAGATCCTTTTCGTTCAGTTGATTTCGTGTAAGCAGTTCCCCGACCTGCCCGGCCACCATCTCCACCCGCCGGTCATCTTCCATATCCACATGCGCACAGCTCCTGATGATGTCCAGGATGGTTCCCTGCATGGTGACCAGGGCAACCGCGCATTTGGTACCCCCCATATCCACTCCGCAAAGGATCTTTTCCATGGCTAATTCCTCAGTGAATGTTCTGTTCTGGCGATAATGTCATCCTGGGTATCCGGGGAAAGGGTCGTGAAAAATGCAGAGTATCCGGCCACCCTGACGATCAGGTCGCGGTACTCCTCCGGGCGCTCCCTGGCAGCGATCAGGGTTTCCCTGGATACAATGTTGTACTGAACGTGCCACCCTTTCAGATCTGCAAAAAAGGTCCGGATGGCCGTGATCAGTTTTTCCTTGTCCGAATCCCGCCGGATGGCGGCAGGGGAGAGTTTCTGATTCAGCAAAACCCCGCCCATGATCTTTTCGGCGGGCAGTTTGGAAACGGACTTGAACACTGCGGTGGGGCCCTTGATATCGGTTCCCGAGGAGGGTGAGCTCCCCTCCGCCAGCGGGGTATATGCCTTTCTGCCGTCGGGAGTGGCAGGGACTACCGCACCGCATGGAACGTTGGCCGAAATGCTGGAGGTCCCGGCGTAATAGGCACATCCGATGGGCCCCCTTCCGAAACGCGTGGTGTGGTACTGCTCCAGCTCTTTAATGAACGCCGCATAGGCATCCCTGAGCAGCAGATCCACCTCGTCCAGGTCATTTCCGTATTTGGGGGCTCCGTTCAGCAACATCTGCCGGATCCTTTCCCCGTCTCTGCCTTCGAAATTATTCTCCAGGGCTTCCATCAATTGGCCGGCCGAGATCTTTTTCTCCTCAAATACCAGTTTGATGACAGCAGCGAAGGCATTCCCCAGGTTGGCGATCCCCACCTGCAGTCCCGATACAAAATCGTACTTTGATCCCCCTTCCTTGATGGTCCTGCCACGCGGAATGCAACTGTCCACAAAGGCCGAACACAGGATATCAGGGACATGGGCCTCCAGTGCCACATCAACTGCCGCGTCGATCTCCACCGTTTTCCGGGTATAGTACCTGATCTGGTGCCTCCAGGCCTCCATCAGGTCTCCTGCAGAGGTGAAATCTGTCAAATGGCCCGTTCCCTCCCTGAATACCTTTCCTGAAGGCTTATCCAATCCGCTATACAGGGTGGCCATAAAGACACGCATCAGGTTCAGGAAGCTCATGCCGGTGCAGCGGTAACCCCATTTGCCGGGGACCGCGATCTCGATGCAGCCGATGGCTGAGTAATTTACGGCATCCTCCTTTTCCACACCCAGTTTCAGCAGCCCGGGGATCACCACTTCGTCGTTGTTGAAAGAGGGCATTCCGAAACCCAATTCAATCACCCGGATGCATTCCCGCATGAATTCCTGGCTGATCCCCCGGTGGAACCGGACCGACAGGTTGGGCTGCGTGAGGCGCATGTTTCCCACTGTCCTGAGGATCAGGAAGCTCAGTTCATTGACCGCATCCCTGCCGTCTGTTGTCCGGCCTCCGATGGTCACATTCTGGTAAAGGGGCCCGCCTGCAGAGAAACGGGTGTGGGACCAGGGCCTGATCTTGTTAATGGACAACAGTTTGATCCAGGTATTTTCCAGCAGCTCCGAAGCAAATTCCTCAGTGAGCGCACCCGTCAGGATGTCCCGGCTGTAAAACGGATAGAGGTACTGATCCATCCTGCCCAGGGAAACCGAATGCCCGTTGCTCTCGATCTGCAATACCAGCTGAATGAAATAGGTCAGCTGAAGCGCTTCATAAAAGGTGCGGGGCGGACCGGAAGAGACCTGCCGGCAATTGGCGGCGATTTGCAACAATTCGGACCTCCTTGCCGGATCTTCCTCACGGCCGGCATGGTTCTCCGCCAGATCCCTGAAGCGGAGAATAAAATCCTGCAATGCCTGCAGGCTCATGCGGACCGCCCTGTAAAACCGGTCCCTGGCAATGCCCTCCCTGTCAGCAAGGTCCACCTGGCGGTGGTACATTTCCGTTTCCTCCAGGTAGCCGGCTAGGCCCCGTTCAAGGATCCGGAAGAAATCCACAGCAATGTGAGCATCCCCCGAGGTGAGGTTCCCGGTGGCCTTGATGATGGAGGCATCCAGCAGGTCCCTGTGCTCCTGAGACATCAGCGCCCTTCCCCGGTCATACAGCACCTTTCCTTTCCACCAGGCGGCAATTCCGCGGAGTTCCTCTTTGTGCGCCCCGGTGATGAAAAACGCATCCCCGGGCCGTTTATCCAGTTCATCCATCTCCTCGGGAAGCCAGTCCACCGCATATTCCGGAAAAATGGGGGCGGCCCGCGGCGCCGAGGACTGGTTCCCGACGATGAGCTCTCCCGGCCCGATAAAAACAGTCATCTCACGAAGGGTCTTTGCCAGGGCCATCGCCCTTCTGATGATCACCGGCTGGTCTTCGTTTTCACGGTATACTTCCGTATAAAACCGGGCCCTCTCCGTACAGACCGAGGGCTTTGCAGCCATGACCTCCTCCCGTAACCTGTAGATCCGCTCAGAAACCACCCTTTTATCCGCTGTCAGTTGCATGTTAACCTCCTGTTTTTATATCCAATCCAATGGTTTCCGCATAGGCGATGTAGGATTCCAGTTCCCCTTCGTCCACCGGCCGCTGGTGACTGAAGGGGTATTCCCTGCCCAGCATCCGGTATTTATTCGCTCCAAGGGCATGGTAGGGGAGAAGATGCACCGTGGTCACCCCCTTCAATGAGGCCGCAAGGTCCAGGAGGACTTTCATTTCCTCCGGTGTATGATTGAATCCGGGGATCACGGGAATCCTCAGTATCAACCGGGCACCCGAATCCACAAGCCGGGTCAGGTTATCCAGTACCAGCCGGACATCGCCTCCGGTATATTGCCTGAATTTCAAAGGATCCGTATGTTTGAGATCCACCAGGTAGCGGTCTGTCCAGGGAAGGAAGGCATATGCCTTCTCCCACGGGACATGCAGGGAGGTCTCCACATTCACCCGGATGTTCTGCCGCTTCAACTCCCTGAGCAAGGGTGCGGTCTCTTCTGCATGTGCCAGTGGTTCCCCTCCCGAAAGTGTGACACCCCCCGTCTCCCGGTAGAAGGAGGCATCTTTCAGGATCTCCTCCATCAGGGCCTCTGTCGTCAGTGCCTGCCCGCACACGGTAAGGGCACGGGATGCACACACCTCCCGGAATGCCTCCACATCCCTCAATGATTGCCTGTCGATAAGAAGGCCGGAACCATTTTGCCTGGTGAGGGCTCCCGGACTGATCTCCAAGCAATCACCGAATTCCTGGCACCGGTCCGGGTCATACATCACTTCCGGGCCGAAATTCTGGCTTTCGGGATTGCTGCACCAGAGGCACCGCAGGGGGCATCCCTTGAAAAAGACCAGGGTCCGTATGCCGTCCCCGTCATGAAGTGAAAACCGCTGGATATCGAAGATCATGGGAATGGGGCAGAATCTAAGTCCAAAGATAAGAAAACTTTCAATTGAAAGCAATAATGCTTTCATATAAAATAATGATCCCATGGGCCTGAAATCCTGGACAGGGTGTGCATGGTTCAGAAGAAATGAATACATTTACCGGGTGGGTAAGCTGATGGTCATATCGGTTGTGGTGCTTCTTGTCAACATCCCTTTCGGGTACTGGAGAAGAAATGTACCGAAACTCTCTTTCCAGTGGTTCCTGGCCATTCACATCCCCGTTCCCTTCATCATCCTGCTCCGTCTGACGACCCACGTGGGATTCGCATGGTATACCTACCTTTTTATGGTCGGGGGATTTTTTCTCGGGCAGCAGTTCGGATCTTTGCTCCTGAAACCGGTCCACCGCCACTGCCGCCAGGACTCATCCTGCCTGGTCATGGACCTGCTGCGATGTTCCCATGGCTGATTAGAGTGTCTTTTCCAGCCAGTAAAAGAGCTCCCGGGTTCTTTTCAGGTATTCGATGACTTTCTGTTCGGACAGGTGGTTGTACTGGCTTTCCGGAAACCTGACCTCTATCTGGTAATTGCTCAGGTCTTCCAGCAGTTCCCTGTCCTGGTCACCCACCTTGATGTTGGCCATGGAGAGCAGTTTCAGGATCGGAAGAGGCTGAACGGGCAGGTCCTTGGCCGATCTGACCATGTGGGCGAAGAGCCCTTTTTCAATGGCGTAATGACAAAAAAGAAGGCCATGGAGCAGCTTCGACTCCTGAATGAGCAAAGCCGCAGTGTCCAGATCGGATCTTGCCGCCCTGCACCAGATATTCACCCTTTTCTCAATATCGTTCATTGATCCGGAAAATCGGGGTAAAAATAGATAAACTCTTGTTAATACATTTCAGCTATCCCCGCTACTTTGGCGGCTATGCCAACGATTTATCAACGTGGTGTTAAATATCCTGTTAATTAAAGTCATATCCTTCCCAGATCCATAGTTAACCGTAACTTAAACATTGTAAGATCGTTATCATTTTAACGTATCAAGTAAACAGGAGGTTACACCCATGTCAAAGTATCTGATAGAAGTACCGCATGAAGGCACCAAAGATGCATGCATGAAAGCCATTCGCGTTTTCATGGAAACCGGTTCGCATTTCCTGACCCATGCGGAATGGGGATGCATGGACGGAGAACACAAAGCCTGGATGATCGTAGAGGTCGACAACAAGGAGTCTGCCAGGCAGATCCTTCCTTCGCTCTATAAGATCAATGCGAAAATCACCAGACTGGAACAGCTTTCCCGCAAAGACATCGGGGAGAAGGTTCTGGATCACCACCTGTAGCGATTGTTGCGGATGAACCCCGCATAATACCGTTGCAAGAGGCATCCTGAAGTGGACAGAAATGCTTACTTTAGTGGAAAAGCTTTGCATATGATCGGAATCGTCGGGGGAGTGGGTCCCTATGCGGGAATTGATCTGCTGAACAAAATCTGCGACCATACCCTGGCCGAAAAGGACCAGGATCATCTGGATGTGGTACTGCTGTCTCATTCATCGTCCATTTCGGACCGTACCGCATTCCTGCTTGGCAAAGTGAAGGATAATCCTGGCCCGGCCATGGCTCAGGTCCTGACCAGCCTGGAATCTGCCGGTGCAACACTGGCCGGCATTCCTTGCAATACTGCCCATGCCGAGCCCATCTACCGTGCCATGCTGGAGGAGCTGGAGAAAGCCGGCAGCAGGATCAGGGTGCTGCACATGATCCGGGAAACGGTGGCATTCATCGCCCGGAATTATCCCGGTGTACGCAGGGTCGGGATCATGTCAACCACCGGCACCCGCCTGAGCAGGGTGTATGTGAACGAACTGGTGGCCAACGGATACGAAGCCCTGAATCCGTCGCAACAGATCCAGGACGGGTTGATCCATGATGCCATCTACGATCCCGGGTTCGGGATTAAATCCAAATCCAACCCGGTGCACCCCAGGGCCATCGAACACCTCATGGAAGGGTTCCGTTATCTGAAAGGGAAAGGAGCGCAGGCGGTCATCCTGGGATGCACAGAGTTCACCATTCCTTTTTCGGAGAAGACAATCGACGGTATGATCGCCATCGATCCTCCCACCGTGCTGGCAAGGGCCCTGATCCACGCCGCCGAACCAGAAAAGCTGAGGCCCTATTTCCCAGTGGAGGTTCTCCAATGAAATCTCTGAGTGACATCCTGTTACTGGGTGATCAACGGCTTTATCAGCCTTCCTCCGAGGTCACCCCCGTGGAACTCCCGTCCCTGCTGTCCACCATCGACGATTTACACGACCTGGTCCTTCAATACCGGAAAAAATATGGTTCCGGAAGGGCCATTGCAGCCCCCCAGACCGGCGTCATGAAACGGATCGTCTGTTACAACGACAGGGAACGCGTGACCATGATCAACCCGGTCATCTCCCGGTTGAGTGATGAGATGATGGAGCTATGGGACGACTGCATGTCCTTTCCCAGCCTGCTGGTCAGGGTAAAGCGCCACCAATCATGCACCCTGACTTTCCGGGACCCCGAGTGGAACCTGGCCCAGTGGAGGCTGGAAGACGATCTGGCGGAGCTTTTCCAGCACGAAGTGGACCACCTGGACGGGATCCTGGCCACGGACAGGGCCATCGGTGAAAGGTCCCTGCGCCTGGCAAAACACTCCCCGTAAAGGCAAATCACAAATGAACAGATGAAACACTACCCACCTCACCATCTGGAATTCCCGCAACGGGGATATCACATACCATTTTCCGTAACTGCAATCATCCTGTTCCTGAGCCTGTTTTACAGCTGCCATGATTCAGGTGATGCCGTTGAAAATCAGCCGGATAATCCAATGATCCTCTGGTATGATGAACCGGCAAACCTCTGGGAGGAAGCCCTCCCCGTGGGAAACGGCAGGGTTGGTGCCATGGTGTATGGAGGAGCGAATAAGGAGATCCTGCAGCTGAACGAAGAAACGGTCTGGGCGGGGGAACCGGGAAATAACCTGCAGCCGGGTCTGCGGGATCAGCTACCGCGAATCCGGGAACTCATTTTCGAAGGGAAGCACCAGGAGGCACAGCAGCTGGCCAATGCGGTTCTTCCCCGGAATGCCGGAGAGACCGGGAACGACGGAATGTGCTACCAGCCGGTGGGAAATATCGAACTGATCTTTCCGGACACCTCGGCCATTGAGGAATACCGCCGCTCACTTGACATCGGCAATGCCGTATCGGCTGTCACCTATGTTCGGAACGGGATCCGTTTCCGGAGGGAACTCATTGCATCCCTGTCCGATGATGTGCTGGTGATGGAGCTGTCTGCGGATTCACCCGCAGCACTCACCTTTTCCATTCAGATCAATAGCCCCCACAAACCCCGGAGGATCAGTACCGAAGAAGGAACCCTGGTTTTATCCGGAACCTCGGGTGCCCTGGACAACAAATCCGGCAAGGTCGAATTCACTGCCCTGGTGAGACCAAAAATTCAGGGAGGGATCCTCGAGACCACGGACAGTTCCCTTGTCGTACGGGCAGCAGACCGGGTGACACTCTTTGTTTCCATGGGTACCAATTTCTTGGATTACAGGGATATTTCCGGAGACGGGGCTCTGAAAGCGAGAACACTGCTTCAATCGGCCGTCGAAAAAGAGTTTGTGGTGCTGAAAAGGAGCCATACGGAGCGTTACCGTTCCTATTTCGACCGCGTCCGGCTTGACCTGGGGAGCAGCGGTTCAATCCATCTGCCTACCGATGTCCGCCTGGATCAGTTCCGCAACGGAAACGATCCGCAACTGGCGGCCCTCTACTTTCAGTTCGGCCGTTACCTGCTGATATCCAGCTCACAGCCAGGCACACAACCGGCCAATTTGCAGGGGATCTGGAACGACCGGATGAACCCTCCCTGGGACAGTAAATACACCGTGAACATCAACACGGAAATGAACTACTGGCCGGCAGAAGTCACCAACCTGTCCGAATTGCACGGACCGTTGATCCAGATGGTCAGGGAAATTGCCGAAACTGGCGAAGCGGCGGCGGCTGAAATGTATGGTGCTCGTGGGTGGTGCATTCACCACAATACTGACCTGTGGAGGATATCCGGGGTGGTTGACGGAGCGTTTTACGGATTGTGGCCCGGCGGGGGCGCCTGGCTCAGTCAGCATCTGTGGCAGCACTTCCTTTACACCGGGGATTTCACCTTCCTCCGTGACGTGTACCCGGTGCTGAAAGGGGCGTCCCTGTTCTACAGGGATGTGCTGCAGGCGGAGCCGGAACAGGGATGGCTGGTCATCGTTCCTTCCATGTCGCCGGAAAACGCCCATCATCCTCAAACAAGCATCGCCGCAGGGACCACCATGGATAACCAGCTGGTTTATGATGTATTTTCCAATGTGATCGCTGCAAGTTCGGTCCTGGAGACCGATCAGGCTTACGCTGACAGCCTTCGGTCCCTGTTGCCTGCTTTGCCCCCCATGCAGATCGGCAGGTGGGGACAGCTGCAGGAATGGATGCACGACTGGGACCGGGAGGATGACCGGCACCGCCATGTATCCCACCTCTATGGCCTTTTTCCATCCAATCAGATCTCACCCTTCCGCACGCCCGATCTGTTTTCTGCAGCAAGGACTTCCCTGCTGGCACGCGGGGATGAATCCACAGGCTGGTCGATGGGGTGGAAGGTGAACCTCTGGGCCAGGTTCATGGACGGGGAACATGCCCTGAAACTGATCACTGATCAGCTTTCTCCAGCCATCCTGCCCGACGGAAGCCAGCGGGGGGGGACCTATCCCAACCTGATGGACGCGCACCCTCCCTTCCAGATCGACGGAAATTTCGGCTGCACCTCCGGGATCGCAGAGATGCTGTTGCAAAGTCATGACGGCGCGATCCATCTTTTGCCGGCTCTTCCTGGAGCTTGGGAGAATGGGGAGGTCACCGGACTCAGGGCAAGGGGCGGATTTGAAGTGGATCTTGCATGGGAGGAGGGTGTGCTCACCAGGGCTGCGATCCGCTCAGCGATCGGGGGCAACTGCAGGATCCGGTCAACCGTGCCGCTGGAAGGGAAGGGGCTTGTTGAGGCGGCAGGTAAGAATCCCAATCCATTCTTTGGCACCCCTCATATAAAGCCCCCGCTGAACCATTCGGAAGCACCCCTGGAGTCCACCCCGCCCGTGACGGCCTATGTATATGACCTGTCAACCGAGCAGGGAACCTCCATCACACTCAGGGCAGTGCACTCCCGGTAGTGTCCCCGTTCCTGACCCGGGCACCCCGGCCTCCCGGGCTATCGGATGTGCGAACAGAAAGAGGGTAATTTCTGTTTTATGATTAATTTCATATCCGTGTTTCATACCAAATTCCTTAAAATGAAAATACTTGAGAAAGTACTCTGGGCGGTTGATTTTGACCAGGACCATGCACTGTCACTACAAAAAGTGATTGCATTCGCACAACCGTTTAACAGTGAAGTGGTTCTGCTTCATGTGCTGCCATTAGAGATGGCCGGATCCTCCTATCAGAAATTCATGGAAAAGAAGGTCGGGGAGGAGCTGGATAACATGAAACGCTCTCTGACTGCCGGTGGTGTGAGCCGGGTGGAAACCATGATTGTTTATGGCAGTGTCGTGGATAGGATCGTGGACGTTTCCGAAAAAATGAATGTGAATTTCGTGGTGGTCAACACCGGTTCGGATAAGCAGGACAAACCCTCCAGGCTCGGCCTGAATGCCCAGAAAGTCATCAGGATCTCCAGGAAACCCTGCGGGGTGATCTCAGAGTGCCCCATGGCGGAAAAAAGGGTTGTGGTGTGTCCTGTGGATGGCTCCGCACCTTCCGCCCTGGCCCTGAAGAATGCCATTCTGTTTGCCAAAAAGACCGGTTCCGAACTGAAAGTCATTACGGTATTTGAACCCCTTCAGATCACCTCTCAGAAACTGCTCAGCACCGGGGTGGATGAAGAGGCAGAAAACAAAAGGAGGCTGACGAAATTCCGGAATGACTTTCAGGCCTTTCTAACCGGATTTGATTTCCTCAATCTTGAATACAAGACAGAATTGCTCACAGGCACTCCCCATAAGGAGATCATCAAATTCGTCCGGGACGGCAGCATCCTGATCATGGGAAGCCACGGCAGGTCCGGGCTCCACAGGGCGATTATCGGATCAGTGACGGAGCGGGTTTTACGTGAAGTTCCCTGCAACCTGATCGTTACAAAAACTGAAGAACTCTTTAAACTGCGCATTCCCACCGACATCGAAGACCTCGGAAACCACTTCACCCGCGGCATTCAGCTTGCTGACCTGGGGTACCTTGAAGAAGCCATCAATGAATTTCACATATGTTTGAACATCAATGATATGCATTTGCCTTCCATGAAGTATTTATCCGAATTGTATGAGAAGCTGGGGAACAGCGAACAGGTAAAATACTATGACGATATGCGTTCAACCATCATGTCGCAACTGATGAACCGGAAGATTGAGGCGGAGGTCCGCAAACACTTCCGGATGCTGAAATAGGTCAGATATGGCTACCATCTTCATTACCGGATCGGCTGACGGACTGGGACAGCTGGCTGCAAAAAAGCTGGTGAATGAAGGACACCGGGTTGTGCTTCACGCCCGGAATTCCCAAAGGGCAAAACATGCAATGGCGATGGTTCCCGGTGCCGAAGGGGTGCTGACCGGGGACCTGTCGGTCCGGGAAGAGGCCATCCGTCTGGCCGGGATGGTCAATGAAAGTGGCTCCTTCGATGCCATAATCCACAATGCGGCGGTATACCATGCACCCGGGGAGGACATACTGGCCGTGAACACCCTTGCACCCTATATCCTGACCTGCCTGATCCGGAGGCCCGGGCGGCTCATTTACATGAGTTCGGGGATGCATCTCCATGGACGTCCGAATCTGGAACAGTTCTCTACGGGACGGATTAGCTATTCCGATTCAAAGCTTCATGATCTCATGCTGGCCATGGCAGTTGCCCGCAAATGGCCCGGGGTGTATGCAAATGCGGTTAACCCTGGCTGGGTTCCAACGAAAATGGGGGGTGCGGGCGCACCGGACGACCTGCAGAAAGGATTTGAAACCCAGGTATGGCTCGCCACGGGTGAGGATGCCAGGGTAAGCGGTCGCTATTTTTTTCATAAGAAGGAGGCCCCATGCGCCAGCGATGCCTCCAGTGTCCGGTTACAGGAGCAGCTGCTGGCACGCTGCGAAGAAGCCACCGGGATCCGTTTTCCCGGATAAACCAGGTGCCCTTCAATGCATTTGCCTTTCGGCATCGCCTGTTCAAATCAATGGTTCGACGTTACCCTTTGGTTGTTGATCAGCCAGTAGTACATGGGAATACCGGCAATAATGACCGCAAGCGCAATGGCAGACTCCACCGGTCTTTCCAGGAATGCCAGAATCAGAATCCCGAGGGAGCTGAGAATGAAAAAAGCCGGCAATAGCGGATAACCAGGGATCTTAAGAACCGTCTGCCCGGTTATTCTGAGCTTGAATACGCCGGCCACGGCAAGAATGGGAAATATGCCCAGGGAAAAACTCAGGAAGGTAATGATCTGGTCAAACGTCCCCGAAACCACATACACAACGGCCAGTCCGCTCTGCAGGAGGATGGAAATACCCGGGACCTTTGAACGGTTGATCCTCCCTGCCAGTCCGAAGAAATGGCCCGATTTTGCCATGGCATAGTATACCCTGGGGCCGATGATGGTCAGCACACTGATGGCGGAAAGGAGGATCAGGGCTATGAACAGTGAGAATACCCGGTCCAGGGAGCGGTTAAAGAGCTTGTTGGCGGTGAGTCCCCCGATGGAGATCACTCCCTTCATCTCGCCGGAAGGCACCGCATACACATACAATATGTTCAGGAGAAGATAGATCACAGTGACTGCAAAGGTCCCGGTGATCAGTGACCGGGGGATATTCTTCATGGGGTTCTCCACTTCCGATCCCACGTAGGTGGAGGCATTCCATCCGCTGTATGCAAACAGGATCCACATCAGCGCCAGTCCCACCGATTTCAGACTGGCCCCGCTGAAATCCCCTTCCTTTTCTATGCGGAAATGCCCGAAACTCCCTTCGCCAAATGCAAATCCCGTAATGATCAGGATCAGGATCAATCCAATCTTCAGAACCGTAAGTGCATTCTGGACCCTGGATCCGGATCTGATGCCGAAATAATGGATCAGGGTGAATGCCAGGATGATCGCCACGGCGATGGTTTTCTTGGTGAGCTCCAGCTGCGGGGGAAGCGCTTCCTCCGGCAGGGTCCGGACCAGGTACTCGGCAAAGGCCAGCGATGACGCTGCCACCGGTGCGGAGAATCCAACCAGGAAGGATACCCATCCGCTTAAAAAACCTGCGAGAGGGGAGAAGAGCCTTGTCAGAAAGATGTAGTCCCCGCCTGCATCGGGAAATTTGGCTCCCAGTTCTCCGTAACTGAGCGCCCCGCTCAATGCAATGGCTCCTCCCACGACCCAGAGAAGGACCAGCAGCAGGGGATCATGCAGCTGAACAAGCAGGAGTCCCGAGGTAGTGAAAATCCCGGCACCGATCATATCCGCGATGACAATGTTGGTCAGCGAGAACAGATTCAGCTTTCTGGGAAGTCCGGCCTCAGGCATGCAGTCAGTTGATTATTCCGCTGTTTTATAGGAAATCAGCACTCCGCCACCATCTGAATTCAGGGTAGTCTCGTAGTTGTCGAGGCTCCTGACGTAATCCAGATAGTCCTGGTTCCCGCCGCCTCTACGGCCCCCGTAGCTGTTATCCCTGATGTTGTGGGTGGTATAGCAACCGCCAACCTTCAGCTTGGGATCTATGTCCATAAAATAGTTCTTATACCAGCCCTTATCCGCATCGCTGAACACAAAGTCAAAGGGGCCTTCCAGTTCCCTGACCAGGACATGGGCGTCTGCCAGGCGGGCATCGATATAGTCCGAAAGGCCCGCCTTCTCAAAGTTTTCAAGGGCCTGTCGATGCCGGCGTTCATCGATATCGATGGTGATCAGTTTCCCTCCGGTCTTGCTGAGCGCCCAGGCGATGTAAATACCTGAATGACCGGTGGATGTGCCGATCTCCAGCGCCCTGGTGTACCGGCCCTTGATGATCAGGTCATAGAGCAGTTTTCCATCCTGGGGCGGGACATTCATATCGTACCAGCCCCTTGAATGGTCGGCCAGGAATTGTTCAACTTTCCGGTCGAGTTCACGATTTTCAATGAGCGGCGCCTGCGCTCCGTTTTCCAGCGAAGCAACTACTGTAACAAACAGCAATGCGGTGATGGAGCCAGTAAGCTTTGTTTTTTTCATCATATTGGTTTTCAGGTACATTGTTTTGCAGAAAGTCATCGAATGGGACCATATACTCTGACTATAAAACAGAAACAGGGTTTAATGGTCCAGGTCGAATTCGAAAGGGGAGAGGCTGCAAAACTGAATAATAATGATTAATATTGATATTGTGAGCAAATTAATCGCAGTATGAGCAAGACAGCAATATTTTTCAGTCCGGTGGGCGGCAATGTAAACAGTGTTGCCGATAAACTGGGAGAGATGATAGGGAATAACAAAGTAGATATCATTCCGGTGAAAGAAGCCGATCCAGAATCTGTTGACAGATACAGCCAGATCATTCTTATTGGTTCAACCGTTGGCGCAGATCACTGGACAAATGCAACTATTGTGGATGAATGGCCGGAATTTTTCAGGAAGATTGAAGGGCTGAGTTTTGAGAAAAAAAAGGTGGCCATAGTCGGACTTGGAAACAGCCTTTTATATCCATCGCACTTCGTGGATGGAATGGCAGGTATTTACGATAGAATCTCAAAACTAAATGCAAAAGTATTTGGTTTTACTGAAGCCAAAGGCTATGACTTTACAGATTCGGAATCACTAAATGATGACGGCGTTTTCTGTGGTTTGCCAATTGATGAAGACAATGAACCGGAATTAACCACTGAACGATTGGAGAGGTGGTTGCTCTCATTGATACCCGATTTTGAATTCTAACCCGATACCATCCAAATCCGCCCCGTCAAATCCTGGACGATCATTTGTCCTATAATGTACTCGCATTATGTTGATATTGCTTTGGTCCTAAAGCAATAGACATCAATCACATTCAGGATCAGAGTAGTTTTTGTTTGATTCAGGAAGGGGAGAAGACCATAGGTTTTGAATTAGATTTCATGGATACACTCTTTTTGCGTTGCGGAGCAACGTGAAATCGGTGTTTCGGTGGATCCTAGATACGATACCATCTTATTCTTGGAGGTCGCAATTTGCGACCTCCAATTTGCGCCTTTTATGATTAAATGTTAAGCAAATTTATTCAATGTATTTAACTGATATCTAATTTTTTACAGCATTAACATATGTAACTAATCAAATTCAAATTGCACTCAAACCTGTCGGTGATGAACCAAGAAAACAGTCATATTGCTATCAATGAGGAGATTATAGTCAGTAAGATCTATATTGTGAGAGGCAAACAAGTGATGTTATCCTATGATTTAGCAGAGTTGTACGAAGTGGAGACTAGGATGCTAAACCAGCAAGTAAAAAGGAATATTGGTAGATTTCCAGAAAGATACATGTTCCAACTTACTCAAAATGAATACGATCGTTTAAGATCACAAAATGTGATCTTAAAGCGTGGACAGCACCTGAAATACATGCCTTACGCATTTACCGAACATGGCATACTAATGCTATCTAGCGTATTGAAGAGCCCGAGAGCCGAGAAAGTCAATATGCTTATCATAGATACTTTTGTTAAAATCCGGGAATTACTGTTCCTGAACAAAGATTTGGCTCATGCAATGGAAGAGGTTCAGGATAGACTCTCAAAACATGACAAGAAAATAGCGGTTATCCTAGAATATCTTAGCCACATAGAAGAAGAGAAAGTAAAAGAACTCAAACAAAAGAAACGTCCCCGAATAGGGTTCAAACCTTAAAAACACTTCACCGGGTTTGAATGAACTGAAGCGCTGCTGTTGTCCTATAATTAATATTATGTTAAATAGAAAATATAGAAAGAAAGGGAGATGTAAACTTCCACCTCCCCTTCAAGTTCTTTCACTTCGCTGCCTCGCCTCCCTCTAATCCCTAACCGCTAACCGCTAACCCCTGACTCCTAACCTCTAATCTGATTCGAGCGCAGCGAGAATCAGCTCTTCTACATATTGTCTTTCAACGCCCTGACCCTGTTGTAATCGTCCATCATCTGCTCCTTGTAGTAGATCCGCTGCAGGATGTCCAGGGTCTCGAATTTCACCGTGGGATTCTCCTCGTTCAGTTCGAATGCACGCTCGAGAACCGGAATGGCGGCGTCGTACTTCTCTTTTCCCAGCTCATTGAGCCTGTCCCTCATGTTTTCGTCATCCTCGGTGGCTGCCCTGTCGTAGTAGTCGGCGCCCTGCAGGTAATAAATATACCCGAGGTCATACCAGACGTAGAAAATATCCGGATCGAGCTCTCCGGCTTTCTGATAGGATTCGATGGCCCTGTCGATGAATTCCACATCCTCCTTGTTGATCAGCAGCCTGCCGTTCCAGTAATAGGCCTCCGCCATATTGGGATTCTGCTCGAGCACCTGCTCCATCCATTCCAGCCCCTCGTCGATCTCATCCATCTGGATGTAGGTATCGGCGATGTTGGCCACCACATTGACGGTATCCGGGTACTTTTCATAGGCCTCCTTAAGGATTTCCAGGGCTGCAACGGTATCACCAACAGCCAGATAATCCATTTTGATCTGCAAATAGGTGTTGGGTCCCCCGAAATCTGCATCGGCCAGCTCCTTGTAATATTCGATGGCTTTCCTGTACAGCTCCTCGTCACCGGTCTTGTTGGCGATATCCCGGGCAATAATCCCGGAATACTGCACCATCAGGGTATCGAATTCTCCTGCGAAAAGATCCAGTTCATTGATCTTCAGCACATTCTCAAAAGACTCCAGTGCCCTGTCATAATTCTCTTTATAATAATAATTTACACCCTCCCTTTTCAACTGATTCTTCAGTTCGGTAAGGTTCTCTTTGATCTTGTCGCCCAGCTTGTCTTTTTCATCCAGCTCCAGCGCTTTGAAATAGGCTTCCATGGAGGTTTCAAGCGGATCATCAACAATGGGGTCCACCCTGTTCCAGCTCTGCAGTGCCCCGTCCACGAAAATATACTGGATGTGCTCATAGTTGTAGGTCTCCCGCAGCGAACCATCCACTGTTTCGGTCTCGATGCTGGCCGGTTCGTTGTAGAACAGGGTCAGTGTGGAGGGCGCCATCCCTTCATTGACCTGCTCCAGCCCCACCATGAATACATCCTGGAACAATTCTCCACGCTTGAACCATGTTTTATCCTTGGCACTCTGCTTGGGGTCCTGAATATCTTCATTACTTTTCTCCACCTTCTTCTGTACGGAATTGTAATTCAGCATAATGGCAGTCTGCGCACCCTCCTGGGCCTGCAGGGTAACCACCGCTGAAGCAATGAGTAAAAGTGATAATGCCTTTTTCATGTTTCGTGTTTTTATTGAAATGCAAAAATATAAACTTATCCTGTAACGTTCAAAAAAGATGCCACTTTAGTTTACTGATCTGCAGCATCTTCCCCTGCGGACACTTCCTGGTCATCGTTGTCCTCGTTTGCAGGCACCTGGGTGGCAGCAGCGATCTGGTCCCCCTCCCTGAGGTTGATGAGCTTCACTCCCTGGGTATTGCGCCCCATGACGCGCACCCCCTGTACGGCCAGCCGGATGGCGATACCGTTCTGGGTAATGATCATCAGGTCATCCTCATCGGTGACCGCCTTGATGGCGATCAGGTCCCCTGTCTTACCGGTAATATTGATGGTTTTCACGCCTTTACCTCCCCGGTTGGTGAACCGGTAGTCATCCAGGACGGATCGCTTGCCAAATCCGTTTTCGGAGATGACCAGGATATCCTTTTCTCCCTGTTTGGCCGTGACGATTCCCACCACTTCGTCCCGTGGACCGCCCAGGGTGATCCCTTTCACCCCCGAAGCCGTTCTGCCCACCGGCCGGACCGTCTCTTCATGGAAACGGATGGCTTTACCCGACCGGACCGCCAGCATCAGCTCCATATCCCCGTCTGTCAACCTGGCATCCAGCAACATATCCCCTTCCCTGACAATGATGGCGTTGATCCCGTTCTGCCTCGGGCGGGAATACGCCTCCAGGCGGGTCTTCTTAATGACTCCTTTTTTGGTGGCCAGCACGATGTAATTGTGATTGATGTATTCCTGGTCCTTCAGGTTCTTCACATTGACAAAAGTCTTCACTGTATCCTCCTTCTCAATGTTGATCAGGTTCTGGATGGCCCTTCCTTTGCTTGCCCTGGTCCCCTCCGGGATCTGGTAAACCTTCAGCCAGTAGCATTTGCCGTTCTCAGTGAAGAACAGGATGGTGTTGTGCATGCTGGCCACGAACATATTGACCATGAAGTCCTCATCCCGGGTGGTGGATCCCTTTGAACCCACCCCTCCCCTGTTCTGGGTCCTGAATTCGTGCAGGGGGGTCCGTTTGATGTATCCCAGCTTGGAAATGGTGATGACCATGTCTTCGTCGGCATAGAAATCCTCCGGATCGAATTCCCCTTCGTCAGGAACCATTTCCGTCCGCCGCTCGTCGCCGTATTTCTCTTTCACCTCCAGCAGTTCATCCTTGATGATCTTCATGCGCAGGCCTTCGTCTGCGAGGACCTCCTTGTAATATTCGATCATCTTCATCAGCTCGTCGAATTCTGCGCGGAGCTTTTCCCTTTCCAGTCCCACCAGCCGCTGGAGCCGCATTTCCAGGATAGCCCTGGCCTGGATTTCGGTAAACCCGAACTGTTCCATGAGCCCCTCCCTGGCCTCATCCGGGGTATTGGAGGCCCTGATCAGAGCGATCACCTCGTCGATGTGATCCAGTGCCTTCAGCAATCCCTCAAGGATATGGGCCCGCTTCTCTGCCTGTTCCAGTTCATAGCGTGTCCTGCGGACCACGATCTCGTGACGGTGGTTCACAAAGTGAATGATGATCTGCTTCAGGTTCAGGGTCCGGGGCCTGCCCTTGACCAGGGCAATGTTATTGACGTTGAAAGATGTCTGTAATTGTGTGTATTTCAGCAGGTTATTTAGCACCACATTGGCACTTGCCTCCTTTTTCAGGATGATCACGATGCGCATCCCGTGCCGGTCCGACTCGTCATTGATGTAAGAGATTCCCTCTATCTTCTTTTCATTGATCAGGTCAGCCGTCTTCCGGATCAGCTCCGCCTTGTTGACCATATAGGGGATCTCTGTGATCACGATCTTCTCCCTTCCGGTATCGGTTACCTCGATCTCGCTTTTTGCCCTGACCACGATCTTTCCCCTGCCGGTCTCGTAGGCCTCCTTCACGCCGTTGTATCCGTAAATGATCCCCCCGGTGGGAAAATCGGGAGCCTTCAGAATCTCTGTAAGCTCGCTGATCTCTATGTCATTGTTATCGATGTAAGCGACAATGGCATCCACAGAATCCTTCAGGTTGTGGGGCGGCATATTGGTGGCCATCCCCACTGCAATCCCCGATGCCCCGTTCACCAGCAGGATGGGGATCCGGGTGGGGAGCACGGAAGGCTCCTCCAGGGTGTCGTCGAAATTCAGCTGAAAGTCAACGGTATCCTTCTCCATGTCGGCCATGGTCTCCTCGGCGATCCGCTGAAGCCTTGCCTCAGTGTATCTCATGGCAGCGGGACTGTCCCCGTCCACCGAACCGAAGTTCCCCTGCCCTTCCACCAGCGGGTAGCGCAGGGACCATTCCTGGGCCATACGGACCATGGCGTCGTATACGGAAGAATCTCCGTGGGGATGGTATTTTCCGAGCACCTCCCCCACGATCCTGGCCGATTTTTTATAGGGCCTGCTGGCTGCAAGCCCCAA
The DNA here is from genome assembly GCA_964575865.1 of uncultured Bacteroides sp. GTDB lineage: Bacteria > Bacteroidota > Bacteroidia > Bacteroidales. The sequence continues at coordinate 78,516 of CAZNSZ010000005.1, forward strand.
TTCCTGCATCCCGAAAAGCACCCTCCTGTGGACCGGCTTCAGACCGTCCCTTACGTCTGGCAAAGCACGGGAAACAATCACCGACATCGAATAATCGATGTAGGCAGATTTCATTTCCTCCTCAATGTTGATCCGCACAATTTTTTCGCCTTCTGCCATATATTGTTATCTTCTTAATATTCAATATTTTACATATGCTTTTTTACGTCCCGGAAAGAACACTCGAAAATAGTCATTTCCCCTGTAAAAACCTCAGTTTTAGGGCGCTTTTATTAACAGTGAACTGTTTATAATAGATAATTGTTTTATTGATAATTTCATACCTTATTAGTTACTTTGTTTCTTACATAAAAAGGGAGATATTTTTCTCATGGATGCACAGTTTTCACAAAGGATTAAGGATGTTCTGGGATACAGCAAGGAAGAGGCGGTCAGGCTGGGGAATTCACACATCAGTGTGGAGCATCTCTTCCTGGGGATCCTGAGGGACGGGGAAGGACTTGCCATCGACGTGCTGGTGGTGCTCGGTGTTGAATTGTACGACCTGAGGATGGCCATTGAAAAGAGCATCCGCAATGAGCATCCGGCCACGGTGACCGATCCGGACAGCCTGCCACTGCTTAAAAGCGCGGAAAGGATCCTGAAACTGACCCACCTGGAGGCGCGGTCCATGAAGGAAAAAACCATTGATACCAACCACCTGTTGCTGGCGATCCTGAAGGATGACAACAACTATGCCACCAGGTACCTGATGGAGAACGGGATCACCTACAACAAAGTGAAGCAGGAGATCACCGAATCTCAGCCCGACAACAAGGCCGATTTTCCGGGCGATGAGGATGAGGAATCCCGGGGACCCTTCAGCGGAGGCGGAGGACAGGCAAGCGGGAAAGGCGCCGCCGGATCCTCACAGAAATCGAGCTCCGATACCCCGGTCCTGGACAATTTCGGGATCGACCTGACCAAAGCGGCTGAAGAGGACCGCCTGGATCCCATCGTGGGAAGGGAGACCGAGATCGAGCGCCTGGCACAGATCCTGAGCCGGAGAAAGAAGAACAATCCCATCCTGATCGGTGAACCCGGTGTGGGAAAGTCGGCCATTGCCGAAGGACTTGCCCTGAGGATCATTCAGAGGAAGGTGAGCCGGGTATTGTTCGACAAGCGGGTGGTCACCCTGGACCTGGCTTCCATTGTCGCCGGCACCAAATACCGCGGGCAGTTCGAGGAACGCATGAAGGCGATCCTTAATGAGCTGGTCAAGAATCCTTCGATCATTCTCTTTATCGATGAGATCCATACCATTGTGGGAGCAGGGGGCGCAACCGGGTCCCTGGATGCCGCCAACATGCTCAAACCGGCTCTGGCCAGGGGGGAGATCCAGTGCATCGGTGCCACCACCCTGGACGAATACCGGCAGCACATCGAAAAAGACGGAGCGCTGGAGCGCAGGTTTCAGAAAGTGATGGTGGATCCCACCACCATGGAGGAAACCAT
>CAZNSZ010000005.1:80109-86810 GCA_964575865.1 uncultured Bacteroides sp.
GAGTTGCTGGACCGGCTGGAGTCCGAGAAAAAGAAATGGGAAAAAGAGCTCTCCCTGAACAGGGAAACGGTGGATGAAGAGAAGGTGGCCGAAGTAGTGGCCATGATGACAGGGGTTCCCGTTCAGCGCATTGCCCAGGCCGAAGGCACCAGGCTGCTGAAAATGGCGGATGAACTGCGGGGCAGTGTCATCGGCCAGGACGAGGCCATTTCCAAGGTGGTCAAATCGATCCAGCGCAACAGGGCCGGCCTGAAAGATCCCAACAAACCCATCGGAACATTCGTATTCCTGGGTCCAACGGGTGTCGGCAAAACACAGATGGCCAAAGTGCTGGCCCAGTATCTCTTCGAATCGGTGGACAACCTGATCCGGATCGATATGAGCGAGTACATGGAGAAATTCTCCGTTTCCAGGCTGGTGGGTGCCCCCCCCGGGTATGTGGGATACGAGGAGGGCGGACAGCTGACCGAAAAGGTCAGGCGCAAACCCTATGCGGTCGTTCTGCTGGATGAGATCGAAAAGGCGCACCCCGATGTGTTCAATATCCTCCTGCAGGTATTGGACGAGGGACAGCTGACCGACAGCCTGGGCAGGCGGATCGACTTCAGGAACACCATCGTGATCATGACTTCCAACATCGGGACCCGCGAGCTGAAGGACTTCGGACAGGGGGTGGGATTCGCCACGAAAGCCAGGCAGGATGCGGCCAACGAGCACGCCAAAAGCGTGATCCAGAAAGCGCTGAAAAGGGCCTTTGCACCGGAGTTCCTTAACAGGATCGACGATGTGGTCCTGTTCAATACACTCACCCGGGAGGACATCCACCAGATTATCGATATTGAACTGAAGGGACTCTATGAACGGGTACAGAACCTGGGTTTCGAGATCGAGCTATCCGATGCCGCCAAGGATTTTGTACTGGACAAAGGATACGACATCCAGTACGGGGCCCGGCCGCTGAAACGCGCCATCCAGAAATACCTGGAGGATCCCATGGCCGAGACCATCATCAAATCCTCACTGGTGGAAGGCGATACCATGGTGGTGGATATCGACAAGGAGAAGGAGGAGATCAAGGTGGCCATCAAAAAGAAGAAGGGCGAACTGCCCAGGGCGAAAAAAGAGTTGCCCGCATCGGAAAAGGCCAACAGCGATGAGACAAAGGAGGAGGCCTGACCGGTTTCAGCGCGCTGACTCCGCTACCCTTCCGTACAGATCGAATTCCTCGGCCCCGGTAATCTCCACGGTGTAAAATTTGCCCGGAGTGAGATTCTTCCCGGTTGAGATCAACACCTCGTTGTCCACTTCCGGCGAATCATACTGGGTGCGGCCTATGAAGTAATCCCCTTCCATCCGGTCTACCAGCACCCTGTACTTCTCACCCACCCTGTTCCGGTTCAATTCAAGTGAGATTTCCTGTTGCAGCTCCATCAACAATTCGGTCCGCTTCATTTTCACCGCACGGGGAATATGGTCCTGCAGCTTTTCAAAGGCAGGGGTCCGCTCTTCATGGCTGTAGGGAAAAATACCGAGGCGGTCAAACCGGAACGCTCCGATGAAATCATACAATTCCCTGAATGCCTCTTCGGTCTCCCCCGGAAATCCTGTGATCAGCGTGGTCCGCAGGGCGATGTCCGGCACCGCTGACCTGAATCCGCGCAACAGGGTCTCCAGGCTCTCCCGGTTATGGCCCCTGCCCATGGCAGCCAGCACACCGTCGTTGATGTGCTGGATCGGGATGTCCATATAATTGCAGATTTTCTCTTCGGTGGCCATCAGCCTGATCACCTCATCCGGAAACCCTGTGGGATAAGCATAATGAAGCCGGATCCATTCCAGTCCGGGTAGCTGGACAAGCTCCTTCAGAAGGTCAGGAAGGGCCCTCCGGCGATATAGGTCCGTTCCGTAGCCAGTCAGTTCCTGGGCAATCAGGATCAATTCCCGGACCCCTTTCCCGGCCAGCCGGCTGCTCTCTTCCAGCAGGTCGTCAATGGGGATGGAACGCTGTTTTCCCCTTATCCCGGGAATGGCACAAAAAGAGCATGTGCGGTTGCACCCCTCTGATATTTTCAGGTAGGCGTAATGGGGAGGAGTGGTCACTACCCGATCAGTCAAAAGACTTTGATCCAGCTGGTTTCCTGTAGCTTTCAGGATGGACGGCCAGTCCCACACCCCGAAGAAACCGTCCACTTCGGGCAGTTCAGCAGTCAGTTCATCCCGGTAACGTTCCGAGAGACAACCCATCACGTAGAGTTTTTTGATGGCCCCGCGCTTTCTTTCGGCTGCATACTCAAGAATGGTATCCACCGATTCCTCCCGGGCATCCAGAATGAAACCGCAGGTGTTGATGATCACCACGTCCGCCTCATCCGGACCGGATTCGGGAACCAGCTGATGTCCGGCCGCACGGAACTGGGCCATCAGGTGTTCTGAATCCACCAGGTTCTTGGAGCATCCAAGGGTTACGATCCGGATCGTCATTAGCGGCTGAACAGGCTGTCCACGAATTCGTTCCTGTTGAACACCTGGAGGTCCTCCAGCTTTTCTCCGATCCCGATATACTTCACCGGAACCTGCAGCTGGTCCGAGATCCCGATCACGACACCTCCCTTGGCCGTCCCGTCCAGTTTGGTCAGAGCGAGCGCGTTGACCTCTGTGGCCGCCGTGAATTGTTTGGCCTGCTCATAGGCGTTCTGGCCGGTGGATCCGTCCAGGATCAGCAATACCTCGTGGGGGGCTTCCGGGATCACTTTCTGCATCACCCGCCGGATCTTGCTCAGCTCGTTCATCAGGTTCACCTTGTTGTGCAGCCGGCCCGCCGTATCGATGATCACCACATCGTACCCTCCTGCCATGGCAGAGGAGAGGGTGTCGAACGCCACGGAAGCCGGATCGGATCCCATGGATTGCTTAACAATCTCCACCCCGACCCTTTCGGACCAGATGGAGAGCTGGTCCACAGCGGCCGCCCTGAATGTATCGGCTGCACCGAGCAGCACCTTCTTTCCGGCCTTCTTAAAGTGATAGGCCAGCTTTCCGATGGTGGTGGTCTTCCCCACTCCGTTTACTCCCACCACCATGATCACATATGGAAGCGAGGGGAGCGGAGCATCGAAATCCGCCACCAGCCCTGAACTGTTCTCCTCCAGCAGGGAGGCGATCTCTTCTTTTAAGATGGTGTTTAACTCGCCTGTATTTAAATACCTGTCCCGTGAAACCCTGGATTCGATCCTTTCGATGATCCGCAGGGTGGTTTCCACCCCCACATCGGATGTGATGAGCACCTCCTCCAGGTTGTCCAGCACCTCGTCGTCCACCCTGGATTTTCCCACAACAGCCCTGGAAAGCTTTTTGAACACGCTCTCCTTGGTCTTTTCAAGACCTTTGTCAAGGTTTTTTTTCTTATCGAAACCAAACAACCCCATAAGCCATGTTTTAAAAACAAAAAAAGCTTCCCCGGAGAAGAAAGCTTTTCAATATCTTAATGGATGACAGGCGTTTACTTATTGAAGAAGTCATTGATGTGATCGTTATGCACCACTTCCTCTTCGAAGGTATATGCACCTGTTTTGGGAGAACGGACCATTTTGATGCACTTGGTAAAATTCTTCCCTACTCCACTCTGTAACGTTGCAACTACTTTCTTGGCCATGTTTCTGAATTTATTTGATTTCCCGATGCACGGTTACTTTCTTCAAGATGGGATTGTACTTCCTCTGTTCCATCCGGTCCGGCGTATTTTTCCGGTTCTTTGTTGTGATGTATCGCGAGGTACCGGGCATTCCGCTCTCTTTGTGCTCCGTGCACTCGAGGATCACCTGCACCCTGTTGCCTTTACCTTTTTTTGCCATCGCTGTGATTCAATTAATATGATTTGAGAAAACCTTTTTTCACGGCTGCGTCCAGTGTGGGCTTGAGTCCGTTCTTGTTGATGGTTCGAATGCCCTGGGCAGAAACACGCAGGGTGATGTACCTGTCCTCCTCGGCATAGTAGAATTTCTTGTCGAATAGGTTGGGCTGAAAGGTACGCTTGGTCCTTTTCTTCGAATGGGATACATTGTTCCCCACCATCATTTTCTTACCTGTAACCTGACAAATCTTGGACATGATGATATGGTATTTTCAGTCAATCTTTTTAACGAGGCGCAAAGTACGCAATTATTTATCAAATAATCAAACTTTCATAAGAAAAAATACGACCATCGGTGCCCCGCTATAAAAGCCCCAGGATCAGGCGGCGAAGCAGCTGCAGCGCCGAAAAACTGGCCTGGTCGATGATCCGGTCCCTTGACCCGCCGAAACGGAAATGCCTGGTGAGCATCTCATCCCCGTTGACAACTGAAATCCAGGTGGTTCCAACCGGTTTCTCCACTGTCCCGCCATCGGGTCCTGCAATCCCTGAAATGGCAATGGCCGAGTGGGTATGGTAGAGCGTCTGTACACCCCGGGCCATTTGTTCCACCACTGCCTGGCTCACCGCCCCCTCTGATTCGAGGATCTTGTTATCCACCCCGAGGATCTCCTCTTTAATCCGGTTCTCGTAAGCCACCACTGAACCGGAGAAATACCTGGAACTCCCGGGGATGGAAGTGATCAACCTTGCGATGTTCCCGCCGGTACAGCTTTCGGCCGTGGCCAGCGTCATCCCCCGCTCTGCCAGGATGCTGCCCAGTGCTTCCTCCAGGGTGATTTCATCATAACCGTAAATATGTTCCGGTATGATTTTTAACAATTTATCAAGGATTACCTGAAGTATTTGTTCTGATTCACGTGCACATTTGTCAACAACGGTCAGACGCAGCCTGACGATCCCCGGCCGGGGCAAATAGGCCAGTTTGACGCAGGCAGGCAGAGCCGCCTCCCAGTCCCTGAGCATGGCAGCCAGGTAGGATTCCGGGACGCCCTGGGTCATGATGGTCTTATGAACCACATGAGGGACTTTGACCCGTTCCCTGATGGCTGGAAGCACATGATCTGCCATCAATCCCTTCATTTCGTAAGGGACGCCGGGAAGGGAGATCAGGATGGTTCCCTCCTTCTCGAACCACATTCCGGGTGCGGTGCCGTGGTTGTTCATCAATACCCTGCATGCCTCAGGCACATCGGCCTGGCGGAGGTTCGAATCGATCATGGTCCTTCCCCGCTCCCTGAAGAAATCGGTGATCCGTGCCAGCACCTCCGGATGGGTGACCATGCGGCTGTTGAAATAATCCGCCAGGGTCAGCTTGGTAATATCGTCTTTTGTCGGGCCCAGTCCTCCGGTCATGATCAGCAGGTCAAACTTCCCCACATACCGGTCCAGCGTGGAAGTGATCTGCTCCGCCTCGTCCGATACGGTGACCATCTCTCCCACCCTGACGCCCAGGTTGTTCAGTTGCTGGGAGATCCAGACGGCATTGGTGTCCACCACCTGTCCGATCAGGATCTCATCTCCTATGGTGATCAGTGCACTTTTCATGACCTGAAGGCCAGACTTCCCGGAATGGCCACCGCAAATATAAGCATAGCCGTCATAATGACAGAGGCCATCATCAGTGCAACAGGCATGATCCCGGAAGTCTGGAACAAACCGACACCTGCCGAAGCCAGCCCTGCGATCCCGATACGGATGGTTCCCAGCAGCGCCGAAGCGCTTCCAAGGTTCCCGTCAAAGGGCTCCAGTGCCAGGGACATGGCATTGGGAGAGATGAAACCGAGGCAGAGAAGCAGGATAAAGAGGAAAACCAGAGTCGCAGACTGTCCGTACCACCCCTGCAGTGCCCCCAGAAGAAAAACCAGTGAGGCAGTCAGCTGGAGAATCAGTGCGGTCCGGAAGATCTGCCTGCTGGTGAACCTGCGCAGCATCAGGATGTTCAGCTGGCTCCCCCCGATGAATCCAAGGGAGAGCAATGCAAAGATCAGCCCGAAATTCTGGGGACCTACCTGGAATACCTCCAGGAATATGATGGGCGAACCGGCCACATAGATGAACAGCGAGGCGAAAGAAAATGCTCCTGCCAGGGCATAGGCCAGGAACCTGGGTTCCCTGAGAATGGAGACATACCTGGCGGACTGGTCCCTCAGTTTCAGCGAGATTTCCCGGTCCGGCCGATATTTTACCGGCAGGAAAAGCCAGACCAGCAGAAAAAGCAATACGGCCAGGAGGGCAAGAAAAACAAAGATCCACCGCCACCCCATGTTCACCGCGATGGCCCCCCCGATGGTGGGTGCCAGCAGCGGCGAAGCACCGATCACCAGGATCAGCATGGAGAAGATTCTGGCACTCTCCTCCTGTGAGAAATAATCGCGCACCATGGTGATGGCGGCCACTGTGGCCACAGAGGCACCCAGTGCCTGCAGGAACCGGAAGAACATAAAGGCAGTCTCGTTCCATGACAACAGGCAGGCCAGGCTGAAGAGCACACTGATCCCCAGTCCGTAAAACAGCGGAATTTTCCTTCCAAACCTGTCGAGCAGCGGACCGTAGATCAGCTGGCCAATGGCGAATCCGGCAAAGAATGTGGAAAGGGAATAGGACATGGTGGCCGCCGTTGTCCCGAAATGGGAGGCGATCTCCGGAACCGCAGGAAGGTAGGAATCCACCGAGAAGGGAACCAGGGTGGTCATGGTTCCCAGGATCACAACGATCCTGAACCGGTGTGCCGGGGTAGTAAAGCTCGCCATAGTGAAGCAAACAAGACAGGCTTGTTTTGGTTCACCAA
>CAZNSZ010000006.1:0-7984 GCA_964575865.1 uncultured Bacteroides sp.
GTGATCATTGTGCTCGCAGTGGGATTTCCGCTCGCCATTGTCCTTTCATGGATCTATGACCTGACGGGTGAAGGATTTCAGAGGACACAGCCCGTTGAGGAGGCAGCACCGGAACCTTCAGCAAAGGTCCCCAACGCCTGGAAGATAGCCACTTATTTGAGTTTTGTGGTGATCATCGCTCTGGTGACCTTCAATATTGTCGGGGGGACCAAAGCATTGCAGGCGGGGGATATCCGATCCCTGGCCATCCTTCCATTCGACAACTTCACAGGTGACGACCGGCTTGATTATGTGGCGGCCGGGATGCATGCCTCCCTGATCGGGGACATGGGAAAAGTGGGCAGTCTGAGGGTAACCGGAAAGACTTCCACCAACGTATACAATGAAACCAGCCTTTCTGCCCCTGAGATTGCCCGGGAACTGAATGTGGATGCCCTGGTGGAGCCCACGGTCATGTGTTACGGGGACAGCATCTGTGTTCAGATCAGGCTCATCACACCCTTTCCGGAAGAGAGACAGATCTGGGTGGGAGAGTACAAGGAAGAGAAGAGCCAGATCCTGAACCTCTACAACAAAATCACCAAGCAGATCGCTGAAGAAGTGAAAGTGCAGCTGACTCCCCAGGAGCAACAGCTGCTGGCGCGATCCGCCAGGGTGGACCATGAAGCCTACGACGCCTATCTGAGAAGCTTCTCCCACTGGGACGATCTGAGGCCGGAATCACTTTACAAAGCCGTTGAATACCTGCAGGAAGGCATAGAAAAAGATCCGGACTGGGCACCGCTATATGCCGGCATGGCGCATGTCTACCTGGCCATCGCCCAGATGGGTCTTGAATCTCCGGAGGTCATCGGCCCCAGGATATTTGAGAACCTCGGCAAAGCGCTGGAACTGGATCCGGACTTCCCATTGGCACATTTTACATACGCGGGCATCGGGGCATGGGTGGAGTGGAACTGGGAAAAGAGTGAAAAGGAATTCCTGACTGCACTTTCCATCAATCCAAACGATGCTCTTGGAAGGATCTATTATGGTCACCTGCTCATGCACCTTCAAAGATTGGATGAATCTGTGGCACAGGGAAACAGGGCGGTGGAGCTGGATCCGTTCAACCCGCTGATCCTTGCCCTTCACGGGGTGATCCTGTGCAGCAGCGGGGACTGGGACGGGGCTTATGAAGTGACAAAAAAAGCGCTGGACATAGAACCCGACCATTTCTTTGCCCTGAGTGTGATGGAATTTGTTGCCGTCAAGCTTGGCAGGACCGAAGAAGCGATCCATCCTGCCATGGCATACCTGAGATTTGACAGTGAAACAGAAGAGCAGGTGTTTGATATAGCCAGGAAGGAGGGATCGATCCCCGCCTACCAGGAGATCGTCCGACTGCTGGAAGCAAGAGTGGCAGAGGGGGGGTATGTGTTGCCGATTGACATGGCCGCCAGGCTGAATTTAGTCGGTCGCGAAACGGAAGCACTCGATTGGCTTGAAACAGGGTATGAGATCCGCGATCAGAATATGCCATACATCAGTGCGGGATTTGCCATGCTCGAGAACCTGTACGATGAACCCCGCTATCTGGCCATCCTGGATAAAATGAAACTACCCTATCCGGTCTCGCCGTAATCTTCCCTGTGACATTTTGTCAACCTGCCCGCCTTGGCGCAATATTTGACGGGTGTAGGCAGTGTTGTGCAAACTTTAATCCAGATATAGCGATGGTAAATAAGTCGGAAAATTCTGATAAAGAAAAAGATAGGAATACCGGGCAGGAAGAAAAAGTGAACGGAGAGGAAGTTCGCGATGAGGCCGCTCAGCAGCCCGGGGAGGATGAAGAGGAGGAAACAAAAGCGGAAGAGCCGCCAAAAGAGCCTACAGCAGAGGAAAAACTGGCAGAATTGCAGGACCGCTACCTGAGGCTTTCCGCCGAATATGACAACTTCAGGAAACGGACCCTCAGGGAGAAGATCGAGCTTCAGAAAAGCGCCAACGAGGTGCTCCTGTCCGCCCTGCTTCCGGTTGCGGATGACTTCGACAGGGCGCTCCAGTCGGTGGCGGATGCCAGAGATATCGAAGCGGTGAAAGAGGGGCTTACCCTGATCTCCGGGAAATTCAGAGGTTTTTTGCAGCAGCAGGGGGTGAAAGAGATCGAAGCCGAGAAGAAGGAGTTCGACACGGACCTCCACGAAGCGATCACCAAAATACCCGCTCCTTCCAAGAAACTGAAGGGTAAGGTGGTTGACGTGGTCCAGAAAGGCTACTTCCTGAACGACAAGGTGCTGCGTTTTGCCAAAGTGGTGATCGGCGAATAAGCGCATCCTGTACAACCATTCGGCACCCCACGTGGAATTATAAAACACCCGATTAAACCTGTTGCATGGCGAAAAGAGACTATTACGAGGTACTGGAAGTCGCGAAGGATTCCTCCCAGGACGAGATCAAGAAGGCCTACAGGAAGCAGGCGCTGAAATACCATCCGGATAAGAATCCGGGTGACCATACCGCAGAGGAAAAATTCAAGGAAGCGGCAGAGGCTTACGAGGTATTGCGGGATCCCCAGAAACGGCAAAAGTATGACCAGTTCGGCCATGCTGCCTTTGAGAACGGGGGTGCAGGCGGCTTCGGCGGAGGAATGACCATGGAGGATATTTTCTCCCAGTTCGGGGATATTTTCGGCAGTTTCGGGGGATTCGGCGGTTTCGGGGGATTCGGCTCCTCCTCCAGGGGCGGCAGGGTCAACAAAGGATCCAACCTGAGGGTCAAGGTGAAGCTGAACCTGAACGAGATCGCCAACGGGGTTGAGAAAAAAATCAAGGTAAAGAAGTACGTATCGTGCGATGAGTGCGACGGGACAGGGGCCAAAAACGGAACCTCCAAGTCCACCTGCAGCACCTGCCACGGGAGCGGTCATGTGACGCGGGTCACCAACACGTTCCTGGGACAGATGCAGACCTCCTCCACCTGTCCCTCCTGCCATGGAGAGGGCCAGACCATCCAGGAGAAATGCGAGTCCTGTTACGGGGAAGGGATCGTCAAAAAGGAGGAGGTGATCCGGATCAATATTCCGGCAGGCGTGGCAGAAGGAATGCAGGTCAAGATGAGCGGGAAGGGGAATGCGGCCCGCAGGGGCGGCGTCAACGGCGACCTGCTGGTGATGATCCACGAAGAGCCCCACTCCGAGCTTACCCGCGACGGGAACGACCTGATCTTCCCCATGTACCTGAGCATCCCCCAGGCTGCACTGGGAGCCACGGTGGAGATCCCCACGGTGGAAGGGAAGGCCAAGATCAAGATCGATCCGGGTACACAACCCGGAAAGATCCTCAGGCTCCGCGGAAAAGGGATCCCGGAAGTGAACGGGTATGGCCGGGGGGACCTGCTGGTACAGATCAACGTCTGGATCCCCAAAACCATCGGAAAGGAGGAACGGAAGCTTTTTGAAAAGATGGAACAATCCGATACCTTTACACCCAAGCCAGAGAAATCCGAATCGGGATTCTTCCACCGAATGAAAAACTTCTTTGAATGAACCTCATCACTGCCAGCGCAGTTGTTAAAGATTTCAGCGGTCACAGGGCATTGAACAGGGTATCCATGGAGGTGCCCGAAGGGAGCATCTACGGACTGCTCGGTCCCAATGGTGCCGGAAAGACCACCCTGCTCAGGATCATCAACCAGATCACCGCACCGGATGAAGGATCCGTCCATTTTGCCGGAGAACCGATCAATGCACAGCATATTCCCCTGATCGGGTATCTTCCTGAAGAGCGCGGGCTCTACAAAAAAATGAAGGTGGGGGAACAGGCCCTCTACCTGGCGCGCCTCAAGGGCCTTTCCAAACAGGAGGCCCTGAAGCGCCTGAAGGTCTGGTTCGGAAAGTTCGAGATCGGTGCCTGGTGGGACAAGAAAGTGGAGGAGCTCTCCAAGGGCATGGCCCAGAAGGTCCAGTTCATCACCACCGTGCTGCATGAGCCCCGGCTGCTGATCTTCGACGAACCCTTCAGCGGATTCGATCCCATCAATGTGAACCTGCTGAAAAAGGAGATCCTGGAAATGAAGGAGAAGGGGGCAACCATCATCTTTTCCACCCACAACATGTCCTCGGTGGAAGAACTCTGTGACCACATCACCCTGATCAACAATGCAGAAGCGATCCTGCAGGGGGATATCATGCGGATCAGGGAACAGTACCGTGCCAACAAGTACCTGGTGACCTTCGAGGGAGATCCCGACAAGCTCACACGCGGACTGGGCGGCATGTTCGATCTGCTGAAGCTGGATGAGAACGGGATGGGGAAACAGGCGACTATCCGGATTCCCGCGGAGACCGGTTCGGCACCGCTGATCCGGAAGCTGATCGACCTGGTGGAGATCAAGGCGTTCCAGGAGATCCTCCCCAGCATGAACGATATATTTATCCAGGTCGTCAACGACGCCTCAAAAAAGAACTGAACCGGGCCATGAGCAAGACATCCCTGATCATACAGCGCGAATACCTGACCCGGATCCGGAAGAAATCGTTCATCATCATGTCGATCCTGGGTCCGTTCATCTTTGCGGCCTACGTACTGATCCCCATGTATTTTGCCACCATGGAGGACAAGGAGGAGAAGACCATCGTGGTGATCGACGATTCCAAATTGTTCACCGAATACGGGCCGCAGGGCGCCACCTGCGTCATTCCCGATTCGGAATTCATGAAATTCAAGGTGATCGAGGGCGTTCCGCTGGAGACCTTTAAACAGGGGTTCGAGGAGACAGGCTACTATGCGGTGCTGTTCATCCCCTCCAACATCCTGGCCTCGGAATCCTCGCTGATCTACTCCACCCGGCAACCCTCCATCGAGGTGAACGAGTACATCAAACGGGCCATGGACAATGAGCTGGAGCACCTGAAGCTCACCACGCACGAGATCGAGGACCTGGACCGGATCCTGGCCGAGGTGGAGACCAGCATCAGCGTCCGGACCATCAAATGGACCAAAGACGGGGAAACACAACAGAGCAATACCGGGGTGGTCATGGGAGTGGGCTACCTGGGTGGATTGCTGATCTTCTTTTTCATCTTCTTTTTCGGATCACAGGTGATGCGCGGGGTGATCGAAGAGAAGGTGAGCCGCATCATCGAGGTGATCGTCTCCTCGGTCAAACCCTTCCAGCTGATGATGGGAAAGATCATCGGGGTGGGGCTCACCGGACTGACCCAGTTCCTGATCTGGCTCGTATTCTCCGCCATCCTGATCACGGGACTGAAGGCCGCTTTTTTCCCGGATCTGAACCGGACCCCCACGGAACAGGTGGTCGCTTCAGACCTTTTCGACCAGCCCGGCGCTGAGACCCGGGCGGCAGAGGTGGCCCCCGGTGATGCAGATCCCGGACAGACTCCCTTCAGCGAGGAGGACCTGGGCGTGGCGGAAGAGATCTTTGCCTCCCTGCAGTCCATCAACCTGGGCGTCATGGTCGGTTCGTTCCTCTTCTTTTTCATCTTCGGATACCTGCTCTACGCGGCCATGTTCGCGGTGATCGGGTCGGCGGTGGACAATGAAACCGATACCCAGCAGCTGATCTTTCCGGTGATCCTGCCCCTGATCCTTGGCATCTATGTCATGATCAGCGCCATGAACAATCCCGACGGTGCCCTCCCCTTCTGGTTCAGCATCATCCCCTTCACCTCGCCGGTGGTGATGATGGTACGGATCCCCTTCGGCGTCCCCTGGTGGCAGGTGGCCCTGTCGGGTTCCCTGCTGGTGGCCACGTTCCTGGGAATGACCTGGGTGGCGGGAAAGGTCTACAGGACCGGCATCCTGATGTACGGCAAGAAGAACAGTTACAAGGAGATCTGGAAATGGCTCCGGTACAGCTCCTGATCCATGGCCATCGCAATCCTCGATTTCGGAACCAACACCTTCAACCTGCTGATCGCAGAGCGCCGGGGCCGTGGATTCGATATCCTATATACCGGAAAGCAGCCCGTTAAACTGGGGAGGGGAGGGATCCAGGACCGGTTCATCACACCCGATGCCTTTGAACGGGGTTTCGTTGCCATCCAGAACCACATGGAGGTCATTCACTCCTTTAATGTGGAGGAGATCCGCGCCTTCGCCACTTCGGCGATCCGGAACGCGGTGAACGGAAAGGATTTTGCGGACCAGGTCCGGAAACGCTTCGGCTTCAGGGTCAGGGTGATCCCCGGTGAGCGGGAAGCAGAACTGATTTATAAGGGGGTCAGGCAGGCGATCCGGATGACCGGACAGAAGGTGCTGATCCTGGATATCGGCGGGGGCAGCAATGAGTTCATCATCTGCAGCAGCGCGGGGATCCACTGGAAACAGAGCTTCGAACTTGGAATGGCGCGGATCCTGGAACTGTTCAATCCATCCGATCCGGTGACCGAGGAGGAGATCAAAGCCATGGAAGCCTATTTCAGGCAGGAACTGGGGCCGCTTTTCGAAGCGGTGAACAGGGAAAAGCCGGTGGCGCTGGTCGGGGCATCCGGATCGTTCGATACATTTTACGCGCTGATGAAGGACCGGTTCGGCCTGCCGGAAGAGGGTAAACACGGCCGGGAACTTCCCCTGAAGGAATACCGGAAACTGCACAGGATCCTGCTCCTCTCCACGGTGGAAGGGCGGAAAGCCATGCCGGGCATGGAGCCGGTGCGGGTGGAGATGATTGTCCCGGCCACAATTTTCGTTAGTTTTGTGTTGCGCGAGTGCGGCCTCGGGCAAATGGCACACTCCGAATTTGCCCTGAAGGAGGGAGTCATCTCCGAACTGGTGGGACTCTGAAAAAACTTTAATACACATGGCACATATCCTTGTAATTGATGACGAGAAGAGCATCCGCAATACCCTGAAGGAGATCCTCGAATATGAAAAGTTCACCGTAGACCTGGCGGAGAACGGGATCGAGGGCCTGGAAAAATACAGAAAGGGCGGGTATGATATCGTGCTCTGTGATATCAAGATGCCGGAAATGGACGGGATCGAGGTGCTGGAAAAGATCTTCGAGGAGGAAGGGGACGCCCAGGTGATCATGATCTCCGGTCACGGCAACATCGACACGGCCGTGGAAGCGATCAAAAAGGGGGCCTACGATTTCATTGAGAAGCCCCTGGACCTGAACCGGCTGCTGATCACCATCCGGAACGCCCTGGACAAATCGACCCTGATCACCGAGACCAAGGTGCTGAAAAGAAAGGTGAACAAGGGTTCTGAGATGGTCGGGGACTCGCAGGCCATCCAGCAGGTCAGGCAGATCGTGGACAAGGTGGCCCCCACCGATGCCCGGGTGCTCATCACCGGGGCCAACGGGACCGGCAAGGAGCTGGTGGCAAAGTCGCTGCACGACAAAAGCAACAGGGTACAGGGGCCCTTTATCGAAGTGAACTGCGCCGCCATTCCCTCGGAGCTCATCGAGAGTGAATTGTTCGGTCATGAGAAAGGGGCCTTCACCTCGGCCATCAAACAGCGGAAAGGCAAATTCGAGCAGGCAGACGGCGGGACCATCTTCCTGGACGAGATCGGGGACATGAGCCTGTCGGCGCAGGCCAAGGTGCTCCGGGCTCTTCAGGAGAACAGGATCAGCCGCGTGGGAAGCGACAAGGACATCCATGTGAATGTGCGGGTGATCGCGGCCACCAACAAGAACCTGAAGGAGGAGATCGAAAAGAACCGGTTCCGGGAGGACCTCTACCACCGGCTCAGCGTGATCCTGATCCAGGTCCCCACCCTCAACGAGCGGCTGGAGGACATCCCGCTGCTGGCCGGTCATTTCAACCAGCTGATCTGCGAGGAATACGGCACCAGCCCCCGAACCATCACTGAAGATGCCATCAAGGAGCTCCAGAAGATCACCTGGACCGGCAACATCCGGGAGTTCCGCAACGTGCTGGAGCGGCTCATCATCCTGTGCGAGAAGGAGATTACCGGGAAGGATGTGGTTAGTTTTGCACAACCAATCTCAAAATGAGACAGGTTGTGCGTTA
>CAZNSZ010000006.1:8084-10436 GCA_964575865.1 uncultured Bacteroides sp.
AAGGGCGGGTCCGGACTGACCAGGTGGATCAGCCTGAATCCCGGGTTATCCATCAGGTTCTCCAGCGGCAGCCTTCCCTCGTTGGGACTGAAATGGGCATCCCAGATCACGATCTCCCCTTCTTCGATCTTCTGTTCGGGATGCTCCCGGCTGTGGACAAATTCATGCACCCGATCCTCATCCCACGGATTCAGCCGCATGAAAAAAGTGAGGAACGGATCGTAAAAATAGATGCGGTTCTCGAAATAGGGCGAATTCCTCATCCAGTCAGCCGCTTGCTTCACATACTTCTGTGTTCCCATCAGGGGAATGGGGATGTCGTAGGCCCGGAAGGGAAGGGTGACCAGGAAGATGCAGAGCAGACCGGTGGCCAGCTGTTTCCAGAGGGTACGGACGGGGATGAGCGAGAGCAGCCTGTCCCAGGCGAATACGGCCATGAGAACGGCCGAGGGAAGCACGGCCACAATGACCCGGATCAGTCCCACGGAATTGCCCCACCCTTTCCACCATACCAGGCTGTGTGCAACAAAATAGACGATGAACGGCAGGTAAGCCACCAGCATGACCATCAGCCAGTGCTTTCTATCCTGCGGCTTTCCGGTGAACGGATCCGCGATCCAGAACAGGCCCCCGGCAATGACCAGAAGGGCCAGAGGGACCCCGAAGATCACTTTGGAGGCCCTGGCATAATGAAACAGATCGCCGCTTCCGTAGATGTCCCGGGCATCGCCCGTATAGGGCATCTGGTTGATCACCCATAAAAAATCATCGAAATAGAATCCCCCGACAATGCTGTAGAAAACAAATCCGAAGAACATGAAGGGCAGGGCCTTCCACTGTTTGTTCCAGACCAGGGCCACAAAAAAGAGGGGAAGGATAACGATTCCCTCGTTCCTCACAAAAGGCAGGAAGGAGAGGATCAGGGCCGTTGCCACATATTTTTCCTTCAGAAACAGGAAAATGGAAAGGATCAGCATGAGGCTGAAGAGGATCTCGGTCATTCCGCTCATCATCATCACCGCATAGAGCGGAGAAGAGATGACAAGGAATATGGCAATGACGGGAAAGCTGAAATTCAGCTCCTTTGCTGTCCGGTAGGTAAAGTAGGCGGTCAGGGTACCTGCCAGGACATTGAACAACCGCATCCCGTTAAATCCGAGCTGGGCAAAGGGGGCCGTCAAGGCCGTAAAAAAAGGTTTTCCCCAGTGGTGCAGGAAAAACTCGGGGTGCTGGAAGGCGTACCTGGCGCGGCGAAAATGGGAAATGTCATCGGCCCCTCCGTGGGTCCCATCGGAAAGGAAGGCCAGGATGGCGTATACAGTGGCGATCACCACCAGCAGCGCCGGGACCAGAAAAGGTTCGTATTTCTCGAATTTCTTCCAGTTCATCGATCGGTTACTTAGGAAACAGGGATGTCAGTTTTGTAGACCTTCCTTGAAAAAAGGCCGTATTTGAATATGCAGTAAATGGCCCGGAACCCATCCTTCCAGTTGATTTTTTTTCCCTCCTGGTAGGTCCTGCCGTAGTAGGAGATCCCGATCTCATAGATCCGGATTCCGGGGATCCTGGCAATTTTGGCGGTCACTTCCGGTTCAAACCCGAACCGGTTCTCCTTCAGCTCGATCTTCTTGATCAGCCCGGCCCTGAACAATTTGTAACAGGTCTCCATATCGGTCAGGTTCAGGTTGTTGAACATGTTGGAGAGGAAGGTGAGGAGCTTGTTGCCCAGGGAGTGCCAGAAGAACAGGATGCGGTGTGGATTCGAACCCATGAACCGGGACCCGTACACCACATCGGCCCTTCCGGAAAGGACCGGGGCCAGCAGGTCCCTGAATTCTGCCGGATCGTATTCCAGATCGGCATCCTGGATGATGACAAAATCTCCGGAGGCCTCCTCAATGCCGCGCCTGATGGCAGCCCCCTTCCCCATGTTCCTGGGCTGGTCGAACAGCCTGACCACATGTTCACCGCTCTTTTCCACATACGACCGGGCCACTTCTCCGGTCCGGTCAGTGGAACAATCATTCACCAGGATGACCTCGATCCCCACCTGCTCCATCTCCACCTCAAGCACCCGGTCCAGCACCTCCGCCAGTGTCTTTTCCTCGTTGTAGGCGGGAATAATCACAGAGAGTATTTGCATAGCAGGATTCGTCAGGGAGGGTAAATATACTATTTTTTGATACTGATAAGTTAATTAGGTACTTCCTTCAGAATAACTAATTTTGGTAGAAATACATCCGCCTGCAGGCATGGCACCGAAACAGACATCCGTCATCATACCGGCATTCAACGAAGGGGACATCATCCGCGCAACACTGGATGGCATTGTGGCTGAAGGTCTTCATGAAA
>CAZNSZ010000006.1:10536-15451 GCA_964575865.1 uncultured Bacteroides sp.
GAAGGGATGCTGCACCTGATGCCCAACGGATTCTCCTTCTCCACCACCTCCACCCTGGCATTTCTGAAGGAGGGATACAATGTGGGCACCCTGGAGATGGAAGTGTACAAAAGAAAAGGCCGCAAAAGCAATGTAAAAATGTTCCGGGACGGATCCAAAACCATGTTGCTGCTGTTCCGGATCATCATGCTGTTCAACCCGCTGAAGGTGTTCTTCCCCGCCAGCCTGGTCACCTTTCTCCTTGGTGTGGTTTTCGGGGTGATCGGGTATGTGCAGTATGAAAGGTTTTCCAACGGGGCGGTGGTGCTTACCACCCTGGGGATGTTCTTATTCTTCATCGGTCTGGTGGCGGACCAGATCTCGATCTTGAACAGGAGAAGAACGTAGCATGAAACGCCCCATTCCCCGCAACCGCTGGAGTGATCGTGACGTGGAGGCCCACTGGGACCGGGTGGCACCGGTCTATGTGAGCGAGAACGAGCGGGTCAGGGAGGTGCACGACCAGCGGTTCACGGAGTCCGTCCGCCTGCTTGATCTTCCCGGATCCGGAAAGGTTTTGAATATCAGCAGCCGGGACGGGGAGGCCACCGGTTTCATCCTGAATGAACATCCCGGGTGCGAGGTGTGGAACGCCGAGATCTCCTCCGGTCTCATGAAAGTGGCTGCGCAACGGAGGCCGGACATCCGGCAGATCAAGATCGACACCTATGCCTCGCTCCCTTTTAAGGACCGGTTTTTCGACCGCGTACTCTCCCTGGAAACCCTGGAGCATGTGGCCGACCCCCTTGCCTTCTTGCGGGAACTGCACCGGGTTTCCACTGCAGATGCACGGCTGGTGCTGAGCTGTCCCCCGGCAACCAGCGAGATCCCATACCGCATCTATACCTTCCTGTTTGGCGGACACGGGGAAGGGCCGCACCGTTTTCCCCCCTCCCGCAGGGTGAAGCAGATGCTGGCCATGACCGGCTGGAACCTGATCCATCACCGGGGCACCGTGCTGATTCCTGCCGGACCGGAAGGATTGAGGAGATGGGGAGAGCGGATCATTGACCGGTACCAGCATACCGTCCTATCTGAACTGGGAATCCGTCAATTCTATGTCTGCAACAAACAGTAAAATACGGCTGCACCAGGTGATGCGTTCGGAGCTCTGCAACCGCTGTGGCAGCTGTGTGGGCCTTTCCGGGGGAAAGATCCGGTTTGCAGAGCGGGAAGGCAGGTACCTGCCGGAATTGAACGGTGCGCTCACCGAGGAACAATATGACCGGATATGGAACGCCTGCAGCGGGGGTGGCTTCCATTTCCCCGGATACCGGGAAAAGTTCTTCAGCGATGCACCCGCCTATCATCCCTACACGGGAGCTTACAGGGGGCTCTTCATCGGTTATTCCAAAGATCCGGAGGTGAGGAGCAGCGGTGCCAGCGGGGGGATCCTCTCCGCGGTGCTGATCTACCTGCTGGAAAAAGGAATGATCAAAGGTGCCGTGGTCACGCGCATGTCGCCCGACAGGCCCTGGCTCACGGAACCATGGATCGCCACCACGCGACAGGAGATCCTGGATGCTGCCCAGAGCAAATACATCCTGACATCGGTCAATGAGATCCTGGAGCGGATCGCACTTTTCGATGGCCCGCTGGCCTATGTGGGGCTGCCGGGGCAGGTGCAGTCGGTCCGCAAACTGCAGGCCATGGAAGATCCATCCGTAAAGAACATCAGGTATGTGTTCGGGCCATTTTACGGGAATACCCTTTACTTCTCCTCGGTCAGGAGTTTTCTGAAATCCCACGGGGAAAGGGACCACACTGCCATCCGCTCCCTTCACTTCCGTTACGGGGAATGGCCGGGCAATATGCGGGTGGAAATGAGATCAGGGCGGGTGATCGAATTGAAAAAATTCCACGCCAATTACCTGATCCCCTTTCACATTGTCCGGAACAGCCTCTTCTGCACCGATTTCACCAACGAATTTACCGATCTGTCCGGGGGGGATGCCTGGGCTCCTGTCTACGAGGAACGCGGACTGGGATTCTCGCTGGTCATTGGCCGTTCCGAAAGGGGGATGGCCCTGCTCAAGGAAATGGAAGCGGAGGGATGGCTCGAGTTATCGCCCCTTCCGGAGAAGGAGTGCATCGATATGCACTCCCACGGGTATGACTTCAAGAAAAGGGGGGCGTTCATCCGCATGCGACTCCGCCGGATGGCCGGAAAACAGGTGCCCGATTACGGGTACGAATTGAAAGGGTTCAGGGCCACCAGGATCCTCATGGAACTGGTGATCAGCACCCTTTTTGTTTTGCTGGGGACACGCCCTGCCCGCTGGATGGTCGAGCAGTTTCCGCCCCGCATGATCGGCAGGCTGTTCGAACGGTCAAGGACCACCTGGAAACGATCCACCCACCGCATCAAAAGGGAGGATCTTCATAAAGAGGCACACCATGAATCAGGGAAATAACCCCATCAGAAAATGGCTCTTCTTCCTGCTGCACCTCACGGGATTCTTTTTGCTTTACCTGGTGGTCCGGGACCTGCAGTGGCGTGAATTTCTCACATTGCTCGGTCAGTTCCCGCTCTGGAAGTACCTTACCGGACTGGGGATCCTCTGTGCGGTATACGCCATCAAATCCCTTCGGTGGCACCTGCTCAACCGCGCATTCGGGATCACGACCTCCTGGCGCAGGTCCCTTGTTTTCTATCTTTCCGCCGGTTTTCTGAGTGTCATCACCCCCGGAAGGCTGGGGGAATTTGCCAAGGTTTATTTTCTGAAGCGGAGCCACGGGATTGACCTGGCCTCGGCCACTTCCTCCGTGATCATGGACCGGATCTGGGACGTGCTTGTGCTGAGTCTGGCGGCCGGGTTATCCATGCTCCTGTTCCTGAATGACATCGGCTGGGTGGCGATCCTGTTCATTGTCCTTCTTTTCATGGCGTCCCTTGGGATGATCCTGATCCCCAAACTGATCTTTTACCCTGTACTGCTGGGAATCAGGAGGTTCCCCCGGCTTCGCCGGAGGCTGGAGGAGGTTTTTCACCTCTGGAGCCGCAAAAGGTTCAGTCAGTTTGTGATCTCCCTTACCATCACTGCCCTGGCGTTCATCATGCTGGCCGCAATTCCGGTGCTCTTCTCCGGGCACACTCCCTATCCGGTCTCCATCAGATCGGGCATCGGGGTCATCTCGGTTTCCAACATCCTTTCGTTCATTCCCATCACCATCGCCGGGTTTGGCACCAGGGAACTGGTCTTTGTGCAGGTCTGGGAGCTGAACCACTACCCCAAGGAGATCGCCCTTTCTGTCTCCACCGCATATTTCATGGTCACCTACCTGGGATCGCTGCTGATCGGCGGCGTGGTATACCTGATGAATTTGAAAACCCTCTACAGGCCGGGTGAACTCAGGAAAATGAGACAGGAAGAGACGGAAGTAAAGGCGAGCGCAGGAGAATAAAGGTAGAGATCAGGGTACACGATGGCAATCTGTGCGAAACATGGAGTTGCTGGCTGCGTATTTGCCTGGTGATACTGGTTACTCGTTATCAATCTCGTCAGAAATGGATTTTATGAAATTAGCGACTGCGAAGTGTCGGTCGTTACTATCAGCTTCCGGCCATGCACTGTTGACTGCAATCACAAGTTTTCTTGAAGGGTCGATATAAATCATCTGACCATGAATCCCCAATGCCTCGAAACTATGGTCATTAAATATCCACCACCCATATCCATAGCCTCCGCCGGGCCAGAGCGGAATTTGTATTTGGGTTGCTGTCTTGAACCAATCGCCGGGCACAATGGATTCCCCGTTAATGGTTCCGTTTTCGAGCACGAATTGTCCAAACCTCCCAAAATCACGGAGCCGCATTTGAAGGCAACAGCCTGCCATTTCCTGGCCAGTGCGATCCAGCCTCCAGGTAGCAGATTGCTCCATGCCATAAGGAATCCAGATCCTGGAGGAAAGGTAGTGCGACAAGCTTTGATGGGTAGCTGAGCTGATAAGGGCCCCTAAGAGGTGCGTTTCACCAGTACTGTAGTTAAACTTCTTGCCGGGCTCTGCTTCGGCGGGCAAACGCCGCATATAGCTTACTATGGCTTTCATGCCATCTGCGGTGGTATCATTATCAAATCCGGCGATGTCAGAATCCGGATCTGTGTAGTTCTCGTTCCATCTTATACCGCTGGTCATTGTAAGGAGATGGCGGATCTTCACACTATCGAAGGCGCTCCCCTTTAATTCGGGCAGGTAATCTGTTACATTGTCTTCCACGCTATTGATATATCCATCCTTGATAGCAACACCCGCAAGAGTGCTCGTTACAGACTTTGCAACGGATAATGAGGACCACAGGTTTGTATCGCCATGTCCAAGCGCATAGCGTTCCATCCTTATCCTTCCATCCTGTAAAATCAGGAGGCCGGCTACTTTCTGTTGAATTATTAAATCTTCCAATGCTTTTACTTTTGCTCCGCCCGGGCTAAATGCAGCTATGGGCGATCCCTCTGGAAGCTCCCTTGTTTTGCCCCCTGCAGGAACTTCACGCTCTTCCGGATTCCATTGGGATGGTTTTTGTGAAATTGAATCCGGGTAAGAGATCTGCCGGGCAAAGGTGGAGGAACCTAAGGTCAGTGTGATAGCCAACCCGACAACTAACAGGCATTGTGAATGAAGGAATGCACGCATCAGTTCCTATTGTTTTTACTTTTCAAAATTTCAAGCTTTTTCATGACGACGCTATTGATTTGCTCTTAACGGGTTGCTAAAACGTCCAGTTGGCCTTGGTCCGGTAGATCTGGTCCACCACCTCCTCCGTCAGCTCCTCCACACTCCTGTCCTGCCGCCTGGCTGCTTTCTCAATTTCCCTTGTCAACCGCTTATCCTCCGCGATTTCCTGCCGGATCAAAGCCCTGGCCCGGGACTCCTCCAT
>CAZNSZ010000006.1:15551-28434 GCA_964575865.1 uncultured Bacteroides sp.
GCGGGATCCGAGCACCCTGTCGGTGAGGGCGGCCAGGGGAAGGGCCATTACCCCGTAGATATCCACAAAGGAGCGCAATCCGAAGCTTCCCCCGTTCCACCAGGACCACCAGCTGGCCAGCAGGTAGATCTCCGCAGCCAGGTAGAGGGCAATGCCCCACATCCCCTCCCGGCATTTCTTTCCCATGGTGAACAGTCCGATGGTGGCCACCAGCATCAGCGGGGTGTAGAGGTACCACCCCTTGCGGAAGCTGAACAGAAGGTCAAAAATGTGCGGTGATCCGAAGTAAAAGCTGCTGCCGGAAGGACTGTACGAGTTGAAAAGAAAGGAGCCGGTAACCGTCTTCCAGTAAATCAGCTGCGGGATCCAGGGGAGCAGGAAAAAGACCCCCATCAGCAACAGCATCGGAACCCTTCCAAGCAAAAACCGGAACCTTTCCGCCAGCGATCTGAAACTGGTGACACCCCACAGCAGGAAGAGGATCCCGATGAGCAGGTTGGAAGGCCGTACCAGGACCGTCAGTCCGAAAACCAGCCCCAGGAAGAGGGTGTGCCGGAAATTGGATTTCTCATACCACCGGATCACCAGGTAGAGAAACAGGGTGATCAGCGCAAAATTGTAGGCGTGGGGCATGGCAGCCTC
Source organism: uncultured Bacteroides sp. (assembly GCA_964575865.1). Classification (GTDB taxonomy): domain Bacteria; phylum Bacteroidota; class Bacteroidia; order Bacteroidales. Next base: position 16,194 of record CAZNSZ010000006.1, read on the forward strand.
GTGGACCGAATAATAGAACAGGTTGGTTCCCGACAGAATAAGCAGAAGGGTGATGGCTGTGGCCACCGGTGAAAAATACCTGAGCAGGATCTTTCTCAGGAATAGCAACCCGATCAGGACATAGAAGAGGGTCCCCAGTACCAGGAAGAACTGGTAAATGTTGCTGAAGCCGTCCCTGGCCTGTCCCGCTAACGGCGCCAGTGCATGGGCCATGAAAAAGAACGGGGCGTACAGCACCGAAAGCCCCATGGAGGTCTGGATCAGCCGGTTTCCGTTGTCCAGCTCAAGGGGCCAGAATTTGTTGTCGTTATTGAATGCAGGATCATCCAGGAAACCGAGGGTCACATCCCCGTAAATGAAAGTGGCAGGCAGGTAACTGTAATAGGAGATCACATCCCACTTGATCACCCCCCTTTCATTGGGCTTGGAACGGTTCCAGGCCTGATGGGAAAGCATGGTCACGATAACCAGGGCCATTCCGATGAAGATGGCCAGTAGGGGGAGCGTTCGTTTGGCAGGGATCATGACTCAAAAATAACAAAATCAGAACTGGAAGTAGATAAAGGGCTGAAGGTCGGCCGACCAGGACTGGTAGATGATGAAGACAACCCCCACGGTGATGAGCACCTTCAGCCACATGGGTGTACTGATGAATCCGTTGATCAGGGATACTTTCCAGCGGGTGGGAACCCAGTGGGTGAAATATCCCAGGGCCATGATCCCGAAAACCAGCCGGTAGCTCCATACCACTTCCGGGATGATGGAGAAGTTGAATTCGTGGGTGATCTGGTGGATCAGCTGGTTGGCCTTCTCCATGGATTCGGAACGGAACCAGATGCGGGTGAAGGTAATGAACAGAAAGGTGGTCAGGATTTTCCAGAAACGGGCCACCCAGTGGTTGCTGTTTTCATAGGGAGAGATCTTCCTCCACAGCTTGTACCAGATGATCCCGATCCCGTTCAATCCCCCCCATACCATGAAATGCCAGCTGGCCCCGTGCCATAATCCCCCCAGCAGCATGGTGATCATCAGGTTGATATCGGTTCGGATCCTCCCCTTCCGGTTCCCTCCCAGGGGAATGTAGAGGTAATCCCTCAGCCAGCTGGAGAGGGAGATGTGCCAGCGTTTCCAGAAATTCCCCACATCGGTGGCCTTGTAGGGCTGGTTAAAGTTTTTGGGAAGCCTGAAACCGAGCAACAGGGCCACCCCGATGGCAATGTCGGTGTATCCCGAGAAATCCACATAGACCTGCAGGGAATATCCGAACAGCGCCGAGAGGTTCTCGAATCCGGAGAACCCGATGGGATTGGCAAAGACACGGTCGATGAAATTGATGGCGATGTAGTCGCCGATGAACATCTTCTTGAACAATCCTTTGAGGATCACAAACAGGGCAAACCCGAACTCATCCCTGGTGAGGTGGTAGCGTTTGTAGAGCTGCGGGATGAACTCCGAAGCGCGGACGATGGGTCCCGCCACCAGCTGCGGAAAGAAAGAAACATAGAAACCGAAATCGAGGATATGCTTGACCGGATCAACCTTGCCCCGGTAAATATCCACCGTGTATGAAATGGTCTGGAAGGTGTAAAAAGAGATCCCCACCGGGAGCAGGATGGCCGATACCTGAAAATGGCTCCCGGTCCACTGGTTGGCCCACAGGGCCAGGTGGTTGATTACCTGCAGGTCGAGATTGAAGAGCTGGTTGAGCGTATCCACGAACAGGTAGGCATACTTGAAATAGGAAAGCATGAACAGGTTGACGAACACGCTCATGAAGACCCCTGCCTTCTTCCATCCCTTCTTCCTGGACCGGTGGATCAGGTTCCCCAGGTAAAAATCGGCGAAGGTGGAAAACAGGAGGATCAGGAAAAAGAGCCCCGATGTTTTCCAGTAAAAGAAGAGGCTGGCCAGGAACAGGAAAGCGTTCCTGAGGGCCCGCTGCCTGTAGATGCCCGAGTAGACCAGCAGCACGACGGCATAGAAACCCCAGAAAAACAGGCGGGTGAACAGGAGTGGCTTGTCCGGGTCGTAGAGGAATATATCGAGCCAGAATTGATTCACTGCAGGGCGGTTTGTTGGGAGTGCTGCCGGTATTCCATCATCAGCGAGTTATAGAACATTTCCGCCACCACGTTGATCCCCAGGCTGTTGAAATGAACATAATCGCTGGAAGCCAGGGGCGGGTCCGCATGGACGAAGGAGGGCATTGAATTGTGCCCTCCCATGGCTTCATAGAGGTCCCAGAATGCGAATCCGCTCTCCAGGGCAGCATTTTTAAGTGCATCACGGATCTTTTCCAGCCCGGGGTAGGTTTTAAACACCCCTTTTTCACGGACAGACATATCGGCAGGCCCGATCACGATGACGGGTACGTCCGGACAGATCTCCCTGAAAAAGGCCAGCTCCTTCTCGAATTCCCGGCGGTAATACCTGGGATTCATGTAGGGCACCACATTCCCTCCGAACTGGAGCAGGATAAGGCTGGGGGAAAGCTGGGACAGCATGGTCTCCTGCTGCTCCCGGTCCATTTTGGAAAAGATCAGGCCGCTGCTTCCGCGCAGGGCGATGTTGTCCACCTGCAGCCCGGAATAGGACTCGAACGAAAGGCCGTAAATCCTCCCCCCCTGGGGGAAGTTCAGGGCCAGGCTCAGGTCCTTGATGATCCCCACGTGCCGGTAGTCGGCCACGCTGTACCCCGCCGGCAGGTTGCGGATGGTATCGGAAATGGTATCGTTCACATGAAAGACGAGGCTGGCCCCCTCCACGTATGAATGCATGAAGACCTTCACCCGGTCGCACTGGCCGCTCCGCCTGGACAGGTTGAAGCTGTAGTGCAGCATGGGCCACCCTGCTTCCGTGGGGGTGGGGACCGATGCAAATGCCGCCATGACCCCGAAACTGTTGTGGGAGATGGTAGTATCCCTGTTCCTGAAATAGGTGTACCTGAGCCATTCGCCCTGCTGCTCCTGGTGGTAGGCCATGCTTCCCGAATAGAGGGGAATGGCCTGCACCAGTCCGCTCCCGGTTCCGCCGAAGAGACTCTGCAACCGGAACCGGATCAGGGCCGTCATCCGGTCATTCTCAATCTGGGAATCCCCGAAATGGAGGATCCTTGTCCGGATGATCTTTCCCTCCCTCAAGTCGTTCAGGGTACTGAAAAACGGCTCCAGTACCTGATTCCCGTTCTCGGGAAAGAGGATGGGGTAGACCGACCGCTGGAGGCTGTCCACGTTGGCTCCCCGCACGGCTGGCCGATCAGACCCGTCCGCCCCTTCCCGAAGGGAACCGCTGACTTTGCCGCTGCCATTCCGTTCCACCTCCCCGGCGCTCCTGCCGGGGCCCCCTTCCGAAGGGAGCCGGCTCGCTGACAGGTCTTCCTCACCCGGGACGGGCGCAGCTTCGGTTTCCGCCATGTGCTGTGCATCGGATGCCACATCGTCGGTCCCCGAGAGAGTCCCCGTCGCAGTCTCCGTGGGAGTCCCCGCGGGAATCCCTGCCCGGTCCGTGGCAGCAGGAATGCCTCTCCGGTCCTCAGAGGGCGCAATCAGGGAAGGTGCTGAAAAAAAGCTGTCCGGCGCGCTCCCGGAGATCAGTGCCGGATCAGACTCCGGATCTTCGGTCACAGAGGAGAGTTCCAGCAACCTTTCCGCATTGCTCACATCCGGTGTTGCCCGTCCCAGAAAAACGTCCGACAGGGAGATGAATCTGAAGCGCACATCACCGTTGATCCCGATGCCATGTTCCGGCATAAAGAATGCGATCAGGGCCAGCAGGAACAGGACAGCAGCAAAAAATATGAAGATCCGGAAAGGCTTCATGCCCAAATATACATCCAAACTCCTTAATTACAAACCGTTCCCTGGTTACAAAACTGTCCTGAATATCATCCCGATGCTATCCTTTGGGCCTGATCTTGATCACCTGTCCCGGCTTGATGCTGGAGGCATTGGAGATGTTGTTGAGCCTGGCAATGTCGGTCTCCGATGTCCCGGGGAACTGCCTGGCGATCTCCCACAGCGTATCTCCGGGCCTGACCGTGTAGGTCTCGTACCCCTCGAGATCGGCGGAGGATGTGGCGGAAGAGCCGGTGGATGAAGAGGAGGCCGCCGGCGCAGACGGACCGGATGAAGATCCGGATGAACCTCCAGAAGAACCGGACACCGCCCTTCCGGCAAACCGCTGCTTCTCCTGGAAACTCATGTCGTTCACCGGGACATAGCGGGCAGAGGATCCCTTCGGTTTGTAGATCACCAGCTTCTGGCCGGTACGGATCAGGTTCCTGCTGATGTTGTTCCAGTACCTGAGGTCGGAGGCTCGCACATCGTACCAGTCTGCGATGTACCCGACATTATCTCCCGACCTGACCGTGTAGTACAGCTTGTCGTATTTATCTTCCGGCAGGTCCACCGTGTAGGAGGCCGAGTAGCGCTGGGGCGAGGCCACCAGTTTGCCCTGATCGAAAAAGACCGAATCCTGGAAAGCGAAGATGCTGTCCTGAAGGTCCAGAAAATCGGCGGTCTGGTCCAACGGGATCTTCAGCGAGTAACCGGTGGTGGCGGTTCCGGGAATGATATCCTGCCGGTACTGCGGATTGAGGTCCCTCAGTTCACCCAGGGGGATCCCCAGGACCCCGGAAACCTGCTTCAGATGAAGCGGCTCATGGACCATGATGGTATCGGTGTGCCTGGGCAGGGTGAGGGGGGCGGGCGTGATCAGGTGCTGTTCATAATAGTTCATGGTATAGGCAGCAGCAATGAAGGCCGGGACATATCCCCGCGTTTCCCGGGGCAGGTAATAATAGATCTCCCAGAAATCACGCCTCCCTGATCGCCGGATCGCCTTGTTCACGTTCCCCGGTCCGCAGTTGTAGGCGGCAAGGGCCAGGGTCCAGTCGTTGTAAATCCGGTAAAGATCCACCAGGTAACGGGCGGCCGCCCTGGTGGAGGCCACCGGATCGCGCCGTTCGTCCACCAGCGAATTGATGGTGAGGCCGTAGTAACGGCCTGTGCTGTACATGAACTGCCAGGCGCCCACGGCACCCACCCGCGACACGGCCCTCGGGTTCAGGGCAGATTCGATGACTGAGAGGTATTTCAGTTCATAGGGTACCCCGTAATAGTCGAAGACCTCCTCGAAGATGGGGAAATAAAATTCCGACAACCCCAGCATGATGCGCACCTGTTCGCGCCGCTTGCGGGTATATACGTTGATGTAATTCTTCACCACCCTGTTGTAGGTGAGGTCCACCACCGACGGGATCTCGGACAGGCGCTGGATATACACCTCGTCCGGGAAATCGGGCATCAGTGTATCGGCTTCCGGATCGTAATCGTCCACGGCAGCATCCAGGGACTGGTTCACATACCACAGGTTCAGCAGGCTGTCCAGGTTCTGCCCGGTTTTCAGTTCCAGCTCCCCCTCCATGGTAAAGGATTCCCTCGGGGTGACCACCGCGGTCGGCAGTACACTGTCACCTGAAAGTCCGGGGTCCGGCGGAAGCGCCTCCGGTAAAGCGGTGGTGTCCGTCTCAGTCCCCACTTCCTGTGCAGGAAGCGATCCCGCCACCAATCCTGTCAGCAGTGCCACCAGGATGGCACTTCTCCGAAATCGTACTCTTCTCTTCATCTGCCTTTTAAATTTAAGCTGCAGGTCAGCCCGTATGAGGGCGCCGGCGCGCCCGAGGGAACCATCAGCGGCTGCAGCGAGGGGGTCAGACGCAACGACAGGTTCTCGCTGACATCCCAGTTATAGAGCTGCGCATCCACATAGGCATCCACCACCTGCAACGCATAGACCACTGTGAGTGCAATATAGCTCAATTCCATATTCCTTCGCCAGAACCGCAGGTACCGTTCATTGGTATCGTCCGGCAGGAGGGCATAATCGTAGGCGGACGCCCTGTACCGCCTTGTGTTGAATACAATGGCATACCCGGCTCCTCCCAGGGCGGCCCAGACAATGGGGATCTTGTAATATTTTTTATTGTATCCCTGTCCCAGTCCCGGCAGCACCAGGGCATACATCACGGCCTTGGAAGGGGAGTGGGCTTTTTCGGGCTCCTGTACTACCGCCGAATCGGCATAAACGACCCTGCCCTCAAGGGTGTACGGGATGGAGTCCCGTTCATGGATCACTTCAAGGGTATCGTTTGTAAATGAGGGTGTTTCCTGCTCGGCCTCCTGCCCAAATGCCGTCTGGATACAAAGGAATATGGTCAGCAACGCCTGAAGGGATCTGTTCATTGAGCCGGTTTATCGAGAATACTTACGATGCGCTGCAAGTCCTCGTCCGATTTAAAGGGAATAACGATGTGCCCGATCCCTTTATTGCTCCGCTTGAATTCCACGTTGGCCCCGAAATAATGGGAAAGATGCTCCCTGAGCGACTCGTAATCCGACCGGGCCTCCTCCCCCGGTGCCGGTGAGGGGGGCTCCCCGTTGCGGGCTTTCTGGATCAGCTGTTCCACCTTTCTCACTGAAAGGTCCTGCGAAAGGATGCGGTTGAACAGGCTGAGCTGAAAATCTTTGTCCTCCACGCCGGCCAGTGCCCTGGCATGTCCCATGGTGACCTTTTTCTCCCGGATCGCGGTCTGGATCTCCGCCGGCAGGTTGAGCAGCCTCAGGTAATTGGCAATGGTTGCCCGTTTCTTTCCCACCCTGTCGCCCAGCCCCTCCTGGGTCAGGCTGAATTCCTCGATCAGCCGCTGGTACGAAATGGCCACCTCGATGGCGTCCAGGTCCTCCCGCTGGATATTCTCCACCAGGGCCAGTTCCAGCATCCGGTCATCACCCGCTTCCCTGACATAGGCCGGGATCCGCTTCAGACCTGCCTTCTCGGCTGCCCTCAGGCGCCGTTCCCCGGTGATGAGCTGGAAGGTGTTGTCTGCTGCGCGCCTGACGGTAATGGGCTGGATGATGCCGTGCTCCTCCACAGACTGCACCAGCTCGTTGAGCGCCTCTTCATCGAACGAGGTGCGGGGCTGGTAAGGATTCACGGATATACGGTTGAGCGGAATCTCGTTGACAGCCGCGGGGGAATGGATCAGCTCACGTTCCTGCTGATCACCCGCTCCATCGATCAATGCGCCCAGTCCCCTTCCCAAAACATTTTTCTTTGCCATCAGATTCCGATTAGTCCATTACTTTTTCTTCCTGTTTCAGCACCGTCTCTTCATTCTTCTGAAGAATCTCCCTGGCCAGGTTCAGGTAGCTGACCGCGCCCCTGGACTCCGCATCGTACAGCACGGCAGGTTTCCCGAAGCTGGGGGCCTCGCTGAGTTTGATGTTGCGTTGAATGATGGTGTCGAATACCATCTGCTGGAAATGTTTCCTGACCTCTTCGACCACCTGGTTGGAAAGCCTCAGCCGCGAATCATACATGGTCAGCAGGAATCCCTCGATCTCCAGGTTGGGATTGAGTCCACGCTGAATGATATTGATTGTATTCAGCAATTTACCCAGTCCCTCCAGGGCAAAATATTCACACTGCACCGGGATAATGACCGAATCGGCTGCCGTCAGCGCATTGACGGTGATCAACCCCAGGGAGGGGGAACAGTCGATCAATACATAATCGTAATGGTCGTTGACCTGTTCGATGACATTCTTGAGCATGTACTCCCGCTCATTCATGTTGAGCATCTCGATCTCCGCGCCCACCAGGTCGATGTGGGAGGGGATCAGGTCCAGGTGACCGATCTCGCTGTTCAGAATGATCTTGTTGGGATCCGCATCCTCGATCAGGCACTCATAGATGCTGGTCTTCACTTTTTTGATATCGAATCCCGAACCCGAAGTGGCATTGGCCTGTGGATCCGCATCGATAATCAGGACCTTCTTTTCCAGCACCGCCAGGCTGGCTCCCAGGTTAATGGCAGTGGTCGTTTTCCCTACGCCTCCTTTCTGATTCGCGATCGCAATAACTTTACCCATCAGCCTTTTGGTTTATGGTGGTTGGATTGAAAAAACGGGATTCAAATTTACTATTTTCGAATAGCCCGTAATTTCTACCCATTTTGTTATTGTAAACAATGATTTTTCATTTATAAACACCTTATCAACAATCCGGATTCAAAACTCCATAAGGCATTTGTACCCAATACCTCAAAGAAAGCACCCTGCCCGTTGCAGGAAGAAAATGTTTATCTTTGACCACGCAACATAGTGAATCGGATGAATAAATCCAATTGGATCACCATTGTGAACCGGGCCGCAGGAGGCGGAAGAACCGAAAAGGACTGGCCCGTGATCAGGCAACTCCTTGATAAACACAGGATTTCACATGAGCCCTATTTCACCGGGCGCAGGCTGCATGCCTCCATCATCGCCCGGAACAAAATCAACGAGGGCTACTCAAAAATCATCGTGGTGGGGGGTGACGGCACCATGAATGAGGTGATCAATGGAGTATTTGCCCAGTGCAGGATCCGGACCACGGAGGTGATGCTCGCCATGATCTCTGTGGGGACCGGGAATGACTGGGCCCGGATGTTCAACATCCCCCACGATTATGAAGGTGCGGTGCTCACCATCAAGAAGCAGAAAACATTTATCCAGGATGCAGGGCTGGTGAATTATGTGAAGAACGGTAAGCAGTGGAAACGCTATTTCATCAACATCGCCGGGATGGGATTCGGCGCCCGGGTGGTGGAACGCACCAACCGCATGAAAGACAGGGGCAAAAGCGGTCCGCTGCTCTATTTCTACAACATTTTCTACAGCCTCCTCAGGTACCGGGCACAATACGCCGAAATCGACATTGACGGGATGACCATCGACCGGGCCATTTTCTCCCTCAATGTGGGGATCGGCAAATACAACGGGGGGGGAATGGTCCAGGTACCCCATGCCATCGCCGACGACGGCCTCTACAGCATCACCCTGATCAAAAAAATGGGGAAACTCAACGTGCTGGCCAACATCAAGCGCCTCTATAACGGGAGCATCACCAGCCATTCAAAGGTGGAAACCTTTATGGGAAAATCGGTGCAGATCGCAGGGCCTTCGATGCTGAAGCTGGAAACCGACGGGGAAACCCTGGGGCACGGGCCCCTTCAATTTCAGATCATTCCCAAGAGTGTCAGGGTGGTTTCCGGGGAAATGACAGCCTGACAGCGGGTCGCTCCCCGCGTGAGGCTTCCCCTTTACCGGAGGCTTGCCCGACGCATGATCCCTTCACCTCAAAAAGCGGGAAAACACCACAACACAGGGCCCCACCCATCGGGTAAGGCACCCCCGGATTCAGGATGAAAGGGGCACCGGGGTAATCTCAAACAGTTTGGGCCAGTATTTTCCGGTCACGAAGATGCGGTTGTGTTTCCTGTCCCATGCGATCCCGTTCAGCACATCGGTATCGGGACGCCGGTCAGAAATTTTCAGGATGCCCCTCAGGTTGATCCTGCCCTCCACCCTGCCCGACTCAGGATCGATGATAACGATCTCATCGGTATAATACCGGTTGGCCCATATCTTGCCGTCGATGTACTCGAGCTCGTTCAGGCTCTGAGCAGGGCCTTCGTGGTTATACACCTCAATCTGCCGGTTCACGGTGAACAGCTCCGGATCAAGAAAATAGATCACGTGGGTTCCGTCGCTCATGATCAGCTCCTCCCCGTTATTGGCCAGTCCCCATCCCTCCCGGTTCTGGTAGTAGATCTTCTGGATCACCTCGAAGCTGGAGCGGTCGTAAATGAATCCCACCTGCGAGGTATAGGTGACCTGGTAGATCCTGTTTCCGAATACCGTGATCCCTTCCCCGAAAAGGGACTGGTCCAGGTTCCTGATCTGGACCACTTCGCCCGAGTTGAGGTTCACCCGCCTCAGTGAGGAGGAACCCCGGTTACCGGTCCCTTCGTACAACCAGCCATCCACAAACTCAAGCCCCTGGGTATAGGCAGCCGGGTCGTGGGGATATTCATTGACGATCCGGTAGGTGTATTCGTCAGGGGGCCGGTCGGACAAGAAGGTAACCGACTGGCTCTGGTTCTCGCTGTTTCCGTTCCGGAAAAAAACCCTGAGCCTGAGTCCGGATTTTCCGGTTTTCTCTCCAGTAGTGGATACGGTAGTTTCCACGCTGCCCTGAATGAAGTTCCCGGATTCCGGCCGGATGGTTTCCCTGAGGTCCCCTCCCAGGAACAGCTGGACCGAATCGATCCGGGCCGTATCGGGAGCGGTCAGCCGCACCGCGATGGATTCGCCCAGGGGAATGGTCAGCGCTGCTGCAGGCGCTTCGAGCCGGGTGATGCGGGCTGCCCGCTGCTCCCTTGCCGGGGTCCGCTCTGCGACTCCTGTCCGGGGCCCGCACCCCTGGAGCATTCCTGCCATAAGGATGGTGATTGCAAGGCCGGCGATTGCCGGTCCGGTGATTCGCGGACCGGTCATCAGCGAGCCGTTGGGTAGGGGGGAAATAGGTCTCCTCATGGTCCTTTGGATGAAATCAACTCCTGCGGCCGAAGAGCCCTCTTTTCTTTTTGCGGGACAGGCTTTTGAGCTCATCCTCCAGGGTGGGATTCTCGCCGGGAACGATCATCTGGTAGATCTCCCCCCAGGAGGGCAACCCTCCGATATTCCTGTCATCGATAAAGAGGTCCGCTTCGATCTTCCTGCTGGAGAACTCTTCGTCGAACTCCTCTTCCGGATAACTGGAGTTTACTGCGTAGAATTCCAGTCCGCGCCTCCGGCAATACTCCACTGCCTCCTCCAGTTCCTTTCCCGTGCGGTAGGTCCACAGGATCAGCAGGTGCTTCTGCTTCTGAAGGGCCAGCAGGGTATCGATGGCAAAAAGGATCTCCTTCCCGATCTCCGGATACTTATGTTCCACGATGGTGCCGTCGAAATCGACGGCGATCTTCAATGGGGTATGCATAGACGACGGATGTTGGGTATTTCGCTCAAAAATAATAAAACCTCTTAAAAGAGATCATCTACGGAAAGATATCTTTCCCCGGTATCATAATTGAACGTGAGGACAGTAGCCTGTGATCCGGCCTGCTCCAGAACCCGGGAAACCGCCGCCAGGGAGGCCCCTGTGGAGATGCCCACGAACAATCCTTCCTCCCTGGCCGCCCTGCGGGCAAAATCATATGCGGCAGCCTTATCGATGGCCACCACTTCATCCAGCAGGGAACGGTCCAGGTTCTCCGGAATAAACCCCGCACCGATCCCCATCAGCGGGTGGGGAGCGGGCTCTCCCCCGCTGATCACCGGAGAACCGGCAGGTTCTACCGCGACCACCTTCAGCCCGGGGATCTCTTTCTTCAGGACCCGGGCCACCCCGGTAATGTGCCCGCCGGTCCCCACTCCCGTGACCAGGTAATCGATCCCCGTTCCGAAATCCTCCAGGATCTCAAGAGCGGTGGTGGTCTCATGAATCAAAGGGTTGGCCGGATTATCGAACTGGGACGGGATCCAACCGTTCTCCAGCTCCCGCTCCAGTTCATGTGCCCTTTCCATGGATCCTTTCATTCCCCGCTCACGGGGCGTGAGAACGATTTCGGCCCCATAGGCCTTCAGGATGTTCCGGCGCTCCACCGACATGGACTCGGGCATGACCAGGATCACCCGGTATCCTTTGACCGCACCTACCATGGCCAGACCGATCCCCGTGTTCCCCGAGGTAGGTTCAATAATCACCGATCCGGGTTTCAGGATCCCCCTTTCCTCCGCATCGCGGATCATGGACAGTGCGATCCGGTCCTTGATGCTTCCCCCGGGATTGCTCCTTTCCAGCTTGATCCACACTTCCTGCGAACCGGTGAAAAGACGGTTCAACCGAAGATGGGGCGTTTGTCCGATGGATTCCAGTATGTTGTTGAATTTCATGGTGTTTTACTTCGTAAAAGGTTAGGGGTTAGGGGTTAGGGGTTAGGTTTTGAATTGTTAATGGTTAGTGGTTAGTGGTTAGGTTTTGAAATGTTAGATGTTAGGGGTTAGCAGTTAGGATGTTAAGTCAGTCTTTACCTTTTATCTAACCTCTAACCCCTAACCCCTAACTAAATAACAAAATCTATGGGGGTTTTGAAGTCTTTGCTGTTTTTCACCTCCACCCTGTGGTTCCTGTAGACCACCGAATAGGGCAGGATGCTTTCGGTGATCCAGGTGTTTCCGCCCACGACGGTGTGGTGTCCGATCACCGTATTCCCCCCCAGGATGGTGCTTCCTGCATAGATCACCACATGGTCCTCGATGGTGGGATGCCGCTTGGTCCGGGCCATGGATTTTTCCACCGTGAGGGCTCCCAGGGT
>CAZNSZ010000006.1:28534-39188 GCA_964575865.1 uncultured Bacteroides sp.
TTGAACTCGCTGAGTCGTTTGGCAAATGCTTTGTTCTGTTCAATCATCTCAAAAAAATATAAAGGATCAGATGCCCTTTCCTGGTTGGTGGATGGACGAATCACTCTACTTTGAAACCCGCTTTCCGGTCAAAAGGTTCAGGAGTGAAAGCAAAATGTACGTGAGGATCACCAGCGAAAGCCCGGCCAGTCCGGTAAACAGCAGGATCAGCACTGCCGTGCACAGTACGAGGTAGCGGTACACATTGCCGGAAAGCCTGAAATGCTCGAATTTAAGACTCAGCATGGGAACCGGCAGAATCATGTGAAATGCCATGATGAGCATAATGGCCCAAAGGAAAAAGATATTGAGCGGGGTACCGAACAGCAGACCGTCACGCATGAACTGCCAGTACAGTCCGGCCCAGAAAAGGGCGTGGGCCGGGGTGGGAAGTCCCAGGAAGTAGGAGCCTTCCTGATCCCCTGCCGTGAACCTGGCCAGCCTGATGGCCGAAAAGACCGGGACCAGCACCGCCGATCCCAGGATCACCCACTGAAGGGGGGGCCAGGTCGCAACATTCTCCGGAGAGGGATGGAGGAAGAGCGCCCGGAAAATGGTGTAGACCAGGATACCGGGGAGAACCCCGAATGTGACCATGTCTGCCAGCGAGTCCAGGACCTTTCCTGTTTCACTGTAGGCATTCAGCCACCGGGCCGCCATTCCGTCCAGGAAATCGAAGACCGACGCGGCCAGGAGCAGGTAGACGGCCAGCCGCCATTGCCCCTCAAGGCTGAACACAATGGCTGCCGTCCCTGCAGCAAGGTTGAGCAGGGTCAGCAGGTTGGGGAGGTGCTTTCTCATGCACCCTCACTTTCTTCTGCAGCCACCCGCTTCTCAAATCGCCGGAGCGCCCAGCGCACCAACAGGTAGCTGATGAAAATCATGAAGGGCCATGAGAGGTATCCGAGTATCGATTGAAGGTACATTGTATTTAGTTAGAGGTTAGGGGTTAGGGGTTAGAAAACTTTTGACTTTCGACTTTCGACTTTTGACTTTCGACTTTCGACTTTCGACTAATAGTGGGCATCTTCCTGCATCTCTTTTTCATCAACTTTCTTTCTGTTGATCGCGCGCCATGCCACGACGATGTAGGCAAGGACCAGCGGCACGAACAGGGAGACCCAGCTCATGGCCACCAGGGTGTAATGGCTCGATGAGGCATTTTGGATGGTCAGGCTGCTCTGCAGGTCGTGGGCAGAGGGATAGAAGGCCGTATTGTTGAATCCGGCCAGCATGAAGAGGGAGAAGACCACCAGTACGGTACCCGGACCGGTGAACCATATTCCGTTGGAGCTGGTTTTCAGCAGGGAAAGGATGATCCCGCCCAGAACCGCAAGCACACCGGCCAGGAACATCACCAGCACCAGCGGCATCTGGATCAGGTTATGGAAATATTTGTTGGGCTCCATGAAGACCTCGCCGCTCTGGGGATCCACCGCAAACCCCTCTCTGAGCATGAGCCAGACGGCAAAGACCAGGAAGAAAACTACGAAGGGGATGGCGTTGTAGAGGAGTGCTTTTTTGGACCGGCTGAGGATCGTTTCATGATCCACGGTCCGCATGAAATATAGCAATCCGAGCACCCGGGCCAGGAAGAAAACGGTCAGTCCCAGGGAGAGATTGAACGGATCCAGGGCCGCTTCAAGTCCCCGGGCCTCCGTGGCCCACGTGACGCTGTTCATCTCGTTAAGCGAAAACTGAGCCCCGCTGAAGAAGGTGGCCACCGCCACTCCCACCAGGAAGGTTCCCAGCAGGCCATTGATAAACAGGAACCACTCATAGGTTCTTTGTCCCAGAAAGTTGCTGGCCTTGGTCCTGAACTCATAGGAGACTGCCTGAATGACAAAGGCGAAAAGGATGGCCATCCAGACCCAGTAGGCCCCGCCGAAGCTGGTGGCGTAAAAGAGCGGGAAGGAGGCGAAAAAAGCGCCTCCGAAGGTGACCAGGGTGGTGAAGGTGAACTCCCATTTTCTCCCCAGTGTATTGACCAGGATGGTCCGTTCATTGTCGGATTTTCCGATCCGGAACAGGAAGGTCTGTCCTCCCTGGACAAAAAAGAGAAACACCAGGATGGAACCGAGCAGGGATACGATAACGAACCAGTATTGCTGTAACGCCAGATGTGATAGGTTTCCGAACATGACTATTTTCCTCCAGGTCCTTTTTTGATTTGTGATACCATGATTCTGATCTCCGCAATGAAAAGTGCCGTAAATGTGATCAGAAAGATCCAGAATGTGAGCTGCACCGCTCCCGGTTTGAGCCTCGAGACGGCCGAAAGGGTGGGCATCAGTTCATAGACCACCCAGGGCTGCCTTCCCATTTCCGCCACGAGCCATCCGGCCTGGCTGGCGATCCATGGCAGGGGCAGGGTGAGCAGGGCCACCCAGAGCAGCCACTTCCGTTGCCCCCACCTGTTCTTCAGGCTTAGCCAGAGAACGATCACGGAAAGAATAAAGAAATGAATACCCAGGATCACCATCACGTGGAAGGAATAGAAGTTGAGTTTTACATTGGGGATCAGCTCCTTGAGTTCCCTTCCCTGGTAATATCCGTACCCGAAATGCTGGTAATAGGTATCGAGCCAGAGCGGATCATCGAATTTTTCCCGAAGGGAGGCGTAGGTGGCCTCGTCTCCCCTCTCCCTGGCCCTTTTCAGCTCTCTCAGGGTCTGTATGGCCACTGTACCGCGTGCGATCTTTTCCTCATAGGAAAGGATGTTCTGCTCCTCGTTCCCGTACACCAGGTCGGTGATCCCCGGAACAAACCCGTTGGGGGTCAGGAAGACCATGTATGAGAGTGCATTGGGGATCTCGATCTTGAATATAAAGTCCTGCCTCGGGTTGGGGATCCTGGTCGTATCGGTCCGCATGGCCCCGATGGCCACCAGCGGAGCGTGGGTCTGTCCCTCGTAAAGCGCCTCCATGGCAGCGAATTTCATGGGTTGCTCCCTGGCAACAATTCGTGCCGAGGTGTCGCCTGTGAAAATGGTGGCAATGGCAGAGATCACCCCGAAAACAGAAGCGACCACGGTGCTCCGTTTGGCGAACATCACCTCCCTTTTCCGGATCAGGAACCAGGCGCTCACTGCGATCACGAACAGGGAACCCAGCAGGAAGCTGGAGGTGACCGTATGCAGGAATTTGTTGACCGCGAATTCGGACAGCACCACGTCACCGAAACTGGTCATTTCGTTGCGCGCCGTATCCGGATTGAAGGCCGTTCCAACGGGGTGCTGCATCCAGGCGTTGGCCACCAGGATCCAGACGGCCGACAGGTTGGCCCCGAAAGCGGTCAGCCAGGAGGAAGCCAGGTGAAACTTCTTGCTCACCTTGTTCCATCCGAAGAACATGACCGCGATAAAGGTGGATTCCAGGAAAAAGGCAAGGATCCCTTCCACGGCCAGGGGTGCGCCGAAAATATCTCCCACAAACCAGGAGTAATTGGACCAGTTGGTGCCGAACTCAAACTCCAGGATGATCCCCGTGGCTACTCCGATGGCGAAGTTGATGCCAAACAGTTTCATCCAGAATTTCGTGATCCGCTTCCATTCCTCGTCACCGGTCCTCACGTAGATGGTGTGCATGAAGGCCACGATGAAGGAGAGTCCCAGGGTGAGCGGGACAAAGATCCAGTGGAACATGGCCGTCAGCGCAAATTGGCCGCGTGACCAGTCAACCAGTGACATGTCGATCGATTCAAGCATGGGTTTATGGATTGGTGATTTGTTCGAGTACGTGGTCGCTACGCTCCTGATCGGTTTCAAAGTCCCTTTTCAGCAGGTCCGGAAAAAAGAAGAGGCGAAGGATGGCGAACATGATGAACAGTTTGATCAGAATGATCCCCCACAATCGCTTTCCCCAGGTCATGTTCCTGAACCCTTCGTAGTAGAACCTGAATACTTTCTTTAACATGGTGATGAATTTCAGCATTCAATTTATGAAAGCTGCACCTTTCATTCCTCAAATATATTTATTTTTATGTTTTCTAAATAACCCAATTTTTTATGGAGAATTGGCCCAATATCCATCAAAATCAACGGATATTTGCTAATATGCCTGACCCTAAACATCCAACAGGCAAGGAACCTGAAACCCGAACCGTTTAAAATGAAGAAAGTACTGGTAATCATCCTGATTTCTATTATTTATTTCAGCGCCCCAGCACAGTCAGATGCCGATGTGGAGATCGGCGTCATCGAGAAACTGAACCAGACGATCCCCATGGATGCCATGCTTGTGGATGAGAACGGGGATACGGTGATCATCGGGGACCTGATCGACAAACCCACCATCATCAATTTTGTTTACTACCGCTGCCCCGGGATCTGTTCACCCCTGATGGACGGGCTGGCCGATGTCATGGATGCCACCGACCTTGAACTCGGGAAAGACTACCAGGCCCTGACCATCAGTTTTGACCACAGGGAACAGACCTTCCTCGCAGTGAGGAAAAAGAACAACTACCTGAACCTGATGGAAAAGAAGGAGCAGGCAGAAACGGGCTGGCGGTTCTTTACCAGTGACAGCCTCAACATCACCCGTCTGACCGAGGCGACCGGTTTTCGCTTCAAGCCCACCGGCAACGATTTCATCCATGCAGCCACCCTGGTCATTGTGGATCCCAGCGGAAAGATCACCCGCTACATGAACGGGATCTATTTTCTTCCCTTCGAGCTGAAAATGACCATCCTTGATGCGGCCGAAGGAAAAACGGGGCCCACCATCAACCGGGTACTGCAGTATTGCTATTCCTATGATCCCGAGGGACAGAAATACGCGTTGAATATTACCAAAGTGACAGGAACACTGATCATTTTCATGGGACTGATCCTGTTCCTGGTGCTGGTATTTGTCAGAAAAAGAAAAACAACTTAAGATATGACATCGAAAGGCGCTGACCAAGCTGAATACAAATCCTACCTGGAGGAGGACGGGGGGAGGAAGGGGATCTTTCGCTGGATCCTTTCTACCGATCACAAGAGGATCGGCCTGCTCTACCTCTACTCCATGATGGCCTGGTTTCTGGTAGGGGTTACACTGGGAATCCTCATGAAACTGGAGCTGATCGCTCCGGGTAAGACCCTGATCGGTCCCCAGGCGTACAATGCCACTTTCACGGTGCACGGTGTGATCATGATCTTCCTGATTGTGATACCAGGACTTCCGGCCGTTTTCGGAAATTTCATGCTGCCCATCCAGATCGGGGCCAAGGATGTGGCTTTCCCCAAACTGAACCTGTTTTCCTGGTACATCTATGTGCTGGGATCGGTCCTGGTAATCATGTCGCTGTTCGGGAACGGAGCCCCGGACACCGGCTGGACCTTCTATGCCCCGTATAGCTTCAAAACAGGGACCAACATGCTCCCGGCAGCTCTGGGGGCTTTTGTACTGGGATTCTCCTCCATACTGACGGGCCTCAATTTCCTTGTAACCATTCACCGGATGCGGGCCCCCGGAATGACCTGGATGAAAATGCCACTGTTCCCTTGGACCCTTTACGGGACCGCATGGATCCAGCTGCTGGCCACCCCCATCGTCGGGATCACCCTGCTGATGGTGGCCGGGGAGCGCATTCTCGGCATCGGGTTCTTCGATCCGGCAAAAGGCGGTGATCCCCTGCTCTACCAGCACCTTTTCTGGATCTACAGCCACCCTGCCGTATACATCATGATCCTGCCGGCCATGGGGGCCATCTCGGAGATCATTCCCACCTTTGCCCGAAAGACCATTTTCGGTTACCGCGCCATCGTCCTCTCCACACTGGCCATTGCTTTCGTGGGCTATTTTGTCTGGGGGCACCACATGTTCACTTCGGGGATGAGCGGAACCGCGCTGTTCACTTTTTCCATCCTGACCTTCATTGTGGCCATTCCCAGTGCCATCAAGGTATTCAACTGGATCTCCACCCTTCACCAGGGTTCCATCAGCACGGAAGTGCCATTCCTGTGGGCTGCTTCTTTCATTTTTGTGTTCATGGTGGGCGGTCTAACCGGGCTGGTGCTCGGAGCGCTGGCCACCAATGTCCATGTCCATGATACCGCCTTTGTGGTGGCTCATTTTCATTTCATTGTTTTCGGGGGGACAGGGTTCGCTTTCTTTGGAGCGATGCACTACTGGTTTCCGAAAATCTATGGAAGAATGTATGACAAGGGTTGGGCCCGCACAGGATGGATCACTTTCTTTATCGGGTTCATCGGGTTGTACGGACCCATGTTCTACCTGGGGATCACCGGGATGCCCCGGAGGTATTTCGATTACCTGGAAGAGTACCATGGCCCCAACATCATTTCATCCCTGGGCGCACTGGTGATGGTCACCGGGTTTGTGATCATCCTGATCAACCTGGTCCGTTCGGCCCGGGAAGGGGAAAAGGCGACACAGAATCCCTGGGGAGGAACCAACCTGGAGTGGCAGGTTCCTTCTCCCCCGCCGCTGGAGAATTTCGAAGAGATCCCGGTGATAGACAAAGCAACCTACAAGTATGACTAAATCCGAAGTCCATGTCGTCAACTACCGCTAACCACACCGAACACAGGGATGACGCTGCTTCCAAGCTGGGCATGTGGCTCTTCATCTTCACCGAACTTCTGCTGTTCGGCGGATTGTTCGTGGTCTATTCCGTGTACCGGTACCTTCACTCCACGGCGTTCCACCTGGCTGCCCATGAGCTGGATGTGACCATGGGAACCATCAACACTGTGATCCTTTTGGTCAGCAGTATGACCATTGCCATGTCCACAACGGCCATCCAGAAGAAAAACAAGCGGCTCACCCTGATACTGATCGGGATCACCCTCCTGCTGGCACTGGTTTTTTTGGTGAATAAATACTTTGAATGGAGTGTGAAGATCGGACACGGTATTTTTCCCGGTTCGGCCACCCTCGAAGAGCTGGGAAGGGGAGACATCCTGTTTTTCGGTCTCTATTACTTCATGACCGGACTTCACGCCCTGCACATCATCGTGGGACTGGTACTGCTCGGAGTGGTCTTTTTCCGGGTGAAACAGGACAGGATCACCCATGACAATTTTCAGCTGCTTGAGAACGGGGGCCTCTACTGGCACCTGGTGGATGTCATCTGGATCTTTTTATTCCCGCTCTTCTACCTGATCACTTAATCCAACAGCCATGTCAGAATCCAATCACCATATCGTTTCTTACCGCACCTACGGACTGATTCTCCTGGTATTGCTGGTCCTCACCGCAGTCTCGGTGGCCGTCACCCAGATCGAGCTCACCAAATGGACAACCGCGGTGGCGCTGATGCTGGCAGGGGCGAAGACCACCTTCGTACTGGCCGTCTTTATGCACCTGAAATTTGACCAGCGGATCTTCAGGGTGATGGTCCCGCTGATCATCCTCCTTCTGATCGTGGTTATTGTCATCACCTTCCTGGATTACCTGTTCAGATAAACCGCTACACCCATGTATACTGCAGATCCACAAAACGCTTCCAATTTTGTCGCCGGGGTTGACCTGGCATTTATGATCATCCTGGGGATCTCCATCTTTTTCCTTGTCTCTCTTACCATCATCATGCTGGTATTTATCCGCAAATACAAAAGAGAGCGGCATCCCAACCCGATCCAGAATGAAGGGAGCAACCGGCTGGAGGCCATCTGGACCCTGATCCCCCTGGGGCTGGTACTGGTGATGTTCTACTTCGGATGGATGGGATGGAAACCGATGAAAGAGCCGCCCGAGGATGCCATGCGCGTAAAGGCCATTGCCCGGATGTGGAATTTTCAGTTTCAGTATGAAAACGGGAAAGTGACCGACAGCCTCTACGTTCCCATCAACGAGCCGGTCATCCTTGACCTGGTGGCACTGGACGTACTGCACAGCCTCTATATTCCTGCTTTCCGTGTGAAGGAGGACATGGTACCCGGTCAGGAAAAAGTGATGTGGTTCATCCCCGGTACCGAAGGGGATTTTGACCTGTTCTGTACCGAGTATTGCGGATTGGAACACTCGTATATGTTCACGGGGGTGAAAGTGATGCCCAAAGAGGAATTTGAAAGCTGGATCGCGGACACCACGGTCAGGGCCCCGGTGGTGGATAGCGAAATGACCCTGGCGGACCAGGGATTCGATATACTGCGCAGGAACGGATGCAATGCCTGCCATTCGTCCGACGGAAGCAAACTGGTGGGCCCCTCCTACCTGGGATTATGGGGTGAAATGCAAACCGTGGTCACGGGCAGGGAAGAGCGCCAGGTGATGGCGGACGAGGAATACATCAGGCGCTCCATTTATGATCCCAATGCGGATGTGGTCAAAGGCTATAACAGGGGACTGATGCTCTCCTACGAGGGGATGGTGAGCGAAGAGGAAGTTGACCTGATCATCGAGTATCTGAAAGCCCTCAATGAATAGAAGATCCCCGGTTTCAGTTGTGTCCGCATTCCTGAAGCTGGGGAAATTCACCATATCTGTACCCGTTACCCTGACCGGATTTCTGGGGTATTTTCTATACCGGCCGGCACTGGACCGGGGAGCTGTCTTCACCATGCTGGGGATCCTTACCCTTTCCATGGGATCCAGCGCACTGAACCAGATACAGGAGCGGCATACCGATGCACTGATGCCAAGGACCTCCAGGCGGCCTTTACCGTCGGGCACCCTTTCCCTTTCACGGGCCACGCTGTTTGCGGTAATCATGTCCCTGGCCGGAGTGTTTTTCCTGGTCTGGACCGGATCGCTGCCGGCAGCAGGAATCGGTTTGTTTACCCTGGCCTGGTACAACCTGGTCTATACCCCGCTGAAACGGGTGACCGCCTTTGCAGTGCTGCCGGGTGCTCTGATCGGTGCCCTCCCTCCCATCATCGGCTGGACCGCCGCCGGGGGACAACCGTTCCAGATGGAAATCATTGTTGTTGCTTTCTTCCTGTTCGTGGGACAAATGCCCCACTTCTGGCTGCTGATGCTGAAAGTGGGGAACGAATACCAGCAGGCCGGACTGCCGGTGATCACCAGTTTGCTGGACAACAGGCAGATCCGCAACCTCAGTTTCATGTGGATCGCTGCAACAGGCGTGGCAGTGATGATGCTTCCGGCCACCCCCGTGATTCATAACAGGATCATTTCGGTGGTTCTGATCACCGCATCGGCAGGATTTCTTTTCCTGATGTTCCGGCTCACTTTCCGGGGGGAATTGCTTGCACGTTGGAAAAAGGCTTTTATTACAGTAAATTTGTTTTACCTGGTGATTATCCTTACCCTGATCGCCGACCGCATTTTTTGATGTACACCTGATAATAGGAACTGAAAACTCAACAACCAATGAAAAGAACAATTGCTTTCCTGATGATCCCGCTGCTCGCCGCAGCCTGCATCCGGGTGGAACAGGGGCCCGAAACCCAGGCAGCCCCGGAAAAACCAACCGATGGCGTCTTTCTCCACATCAGCAAGGGATCGGATGATACCCATGCGGTGGAAATGGCACTGATGCTGGCCGACAAGTTCTCCACCTCGCACGATGTGCTCCTGTTTTTCGATAAAAAAGGGATTGAAATGGTGGTGGAAGGTGCACCCAACCTGGAGATGGAACCTTTCGACGGATCGGACGAGGTGTTCAGGCGGCTGCTGGACAGGAATGTGGAGATCCTGGCCTGTCCGGCGTGCCTGCAGGCAGCCGGCTACAGTGAGGATGATCTGCGAAGGGGGGTGAAAATCGCAGAAAAAGAGCGCTTCTTCGACTTCACCGAAGGCAGGATCCTTACACTGGACTACTGACCGCATACCGGATCCCGGCAAAAGGGATTCCGGAACAAGTGATCCCGTCATTCCCGGACCGGATCTGAACGGGCGGTAAAGGCACGAAACGGTTCAAACTTTTCAGGATTTGAACTGTTTACATTGTGGAACGAAAAACAACAATCTGATGAAGACAATGTCAAAACTGATGACCCTGCTGATCGCTGCGGCGCTGATGGTTTCCTGCAGCAGCAACCAGCCCAAACAGGATACCTCTGCCGATACCCCCGCTGCAGCGGCGGAGTGGGTGGAAGTGGTCCTTAATGTGGAGGGAATGACCTGCACCGGCTGTGAAAATGCCATCAAGGCCGGAGTGGAGAACCTGGAGGGGATCGCTTCGGTGGAATCTTCCTTTGAGGAGGGCTGGACCAAGGTGAAATATGATGCCAGCCTGACTTCGGTTGAAGAGATCGAGGGGAAGATCACCGATACCGGGTATACGGTACACGGAGAGAAAGAAGGCACCTGAACCCGGATTCCACTGCCAGCCTCTCGTGCAACGATGGGCCGGAGTCTTTTTAGTCTGTGGCCGCAGGATCACGATCCGGTAGAGGCTGCATGTGCCTGATGGGTTTCAGTCAGGGCCGATATAATTGCTCAGGGTTATAATTTCTCCGGACAAACAGCCCTTCGCACAGGACAATAACAATGTCACTGGATGTTTACATGAACTCCAGTGACATTTTCTTTTAATACGGAGTGCAGGGCCGAAAGGTTGCATCACCTCCTCAGACACACCGTTGAATGGATATGTTGCATAACAATCCCCGTGAAGGTGCCATGATCAAAGGTTCGCCGTAACTTGATCATTGTTAACCTTTTATTCATTAAACCCCCAACCATGAAGTCACCTCAAA
>CAZNSZ010000006.1:39288-64648 GCA_964575865.1 uncultured Bacteroides sp.
GAGGGAATATTCCCGAGAAAACCGGCTCCAGAGGACTGGATTTTATCCCTGCAGTGCCAGGAAACCCAGAAACAGGATGCCATCGGCAGCCCAGCGGTAATACTCATTCCTGCGGAAATAGGAGGGCATGAGCAGCACCATCAGTAACAGCGTGGCCATGGCGGAAAGGATGAGCGGGAACCTGAAATAGCGGTCCATCCCGAATACCATGAACTGGAGCACGGTAAGCAGGTAGATGGAGATCCCTGTCCCCAGTACCAGGTTCCGGGTGGCCTTCTGACCGAGGCTCCGCGCCAGGGAGGCCATGCCGAGCCTGCTGTCGATGTGCATGTCGTACAGCGAGATCACCCCCAGGTTCATGAACAGGACCCCTGCGAACATCAGGGCGATCAGCGCATCAGCCGGTTGCAGGGGAAAGGAGCGGTCCACGAAAGGCCCCAGCCAGGTACCGGCCATGTATAGCAGCAGGACGAAATACTCTCCCGGAACGAAGAAGACCCTGTTCTTCCGGAAGAGGTGCCGCATGGAATAATAAAGCAGCACCAGCCCTGCCAGGACCAGCGCATACTTCAGGTACTTCTGGTCGAGGAGGTTCAGCACGACAAGCAGATCCGACACCGTGGCCACCCCCAGGAACCAGAGCAGGTTTTTCCGGTTGGCAAAAATGAACCGGTGCATGTCCCGCTGCGGTTTTTTGCGGCTCTTCCAGGCATCCAGCAGGTGATCGCCGGTGTAGAGGATCCATACCGTCAGCCCGAGGGAGATCCACCATGGCCAGTCAGGGGCAGCCCCGAAGAGTCCTGCGGCAAAACAGGATGAAGCCAGGGCCCCTGCGACAATATCGAAGCTCAGGTAATGAAACCGCCGGTAGAACCCTTCCAGACTCATGGGGATCGTTGGACCGGCAGACCCTAGATGTGGTGGTGTCTGGACTCCTCCAGGAAGGGATGTGCGGTCGGATAAAGGTTGGCCCTTGAGAGCACGTATGCGGTGACCAGCATGAACAGCCCGGCAAATCCGATGAATGTCCCGATCTCCTGGAATCCAAGTACCTGCTCACCTACCGTACCGGGAAATATCTGGATATAGAGGTCGATGAACTGTCCTGCGATCAGGAATGGGATGACAATCTTCAGAATGGTGCGGTTGCGTGAGGTGGCCTTGGGCATGAGGAGAACGAAAGGCAGGAACCAGTTGATGGCGATGTTGGCATAGAAGAAGAAACTCCAGCCCTCCCCCCTGATCCTGGGAATGAAATAAGCGGTCTCCTCCGGGATGTTGGCATACCAGATCAGCATAAACTCCGCGAACCAGAAATATCCCCAGATGATGCACAGCATGAATATATAGCGGGAGAAGTCCCCCAGGTGGCTCTTGTTCAGGAACGGAAAATAGCCGCGCTGGTTCATGAGGAGGACAATGAAGGTGATCACGATGGCAGCATGGTGAAAGGCGGCCACGAAGTTCTTGACTGCGAAGATGGTGCTGTACCAGTGCGCATCAATGGACATGATCCAGTCGAACATGGCAAAGGAGAACGTGATGATCACGATAAAAATGTACACCTTGGCCAGGTGCTCCAGCTTGCGGAACGGTTCAAGTCCCCCGGTTTGGTCCTCCCTGAGTGACATCCGGCGGATCAAAAAGAACATCAGGATCCAGAGGGAAAAATAGATCACCATCCGGATGATCCAGAATGGCATATTCAGGTAAGGGGCTTTGTGGGCAAGGAGCGGATCATGTGCCACCTCTTCCACATGGGACCAGTGGTAGAGTGAGTGTGCCCCGAAGATCATGATCAGGAACAGAACGGCGGAGACCGGCAGGAATCCTGCCATGGCTTCCGGTACGCGGATAAATCCAGCTGACCACCCGGAATGGGTGACACGCTGAATGGAAAGGAACAGCAGGGCCCCGGCTGCCAGGGACAGGAAATAGACGTTGTTCAGCAAAAGGTTGGCCCATCCCCGCTGGGGATCGTTGACAAATGCAAAGATGACGGCCGCCAGACCGATCACAACCATGACAAGGGTTCCGGTGACAAAGGATCTGGATATCTTGATTTTCTCTTCCATGTCAGGCAATTTTAGGGTGTCTGCTTTTGCAGGTTTTCACGCAGGTAAAGAATGATTTTCCAGCGGTCCTCCGGGCGGATCATGCTTCCGTGCGCTCCCATGATCCCGTAACCTACGGTGATGGAGTGGTAGATCTCTCCGTCCCGCAATCCCTTCACTTTGTCGTTCACCAGGCTGGCAGGGGGATAGGGATAGCGGCCGCTGGTGAAGAGATGCCCCTTTCCGTCCCCTGCCGGACCGTGGCAGGACAGGCAATAAATCCCGTACTCAGCCTTTCCTCTGGCCAGGTTCGCTCCCGAGGACCCCAGCGGATTGACCAGCTCCTCGCCCGCCGCCAGCCGGTCCTCATCGGTCTTCTCATAGGGGAACGGCACCATGTCCCTGGGCACGGTTCCCTCCACCGGGGTTCTCATGGTCATCTGATCCCCGAAATTGGGATTGGGGGCATAGGTTTCATATGCGTTGGAGTAATACATGTCAGGCATATAATCCCAACCCGTACTTGACCGGGTCCGGTCGCAGGAAGCGGCCAGGACCAGGATGGCTGATAGGAGCAAAATTCGATTCATTGTTCCGCTTTATTTCTCAATGACTTCTTTGGCACCCGCAGCCTTCAGTACCGAGGTGGCCTTTTTCACATCCACTTTTCCCTTGTCCACCATGATCACGAATTTATCATCGGTGGCCAGGTCATGGATGATCGGTTTTTCGTTGCTGGGCCACAGGTTGGCCCGCAGGGAAAAGGTAAAGAGGCTGAGAATGGTGATGCTGAAGATGGTCAGTACAATGGTAATGACCAGGAAGGACGGGAATGCATTGCTGGGTTTGCCGCCGTAATTGAGCGGCCAGTCCAGCACCGCCGTATAGAAGAGGAATGCCAGCACGGCCAGGGAAGCGAAGAATCCGTAAAACCAGCCTATGATGGTCATTCTGGATTTCCTCCCGTGGTTCTCCAGGATCTCGTGCACCGGATAGGGCGTGAAGACATCCTCGATCTCCAGTCCCTCCTCCTTCATTTTCCGGAAGGCATCCAGCAGGTCCTCCTCCTGCTCATAAACCCCCAGTATGTACTTTGGCTCCATCTCTTATAATTTTTTTATCTAACCCCTAACCTCTCACCTTCTTCTGATATTTATTTACCGCCTTCACCTCGCTGATGGCGATCATCGGTATGTACTTGAAGAATAGCAGCACGCCGAAGATGAAGATCCCCAGGGTGCCGATGTAGACGGCGACCTCCACAAAAGTGGGCGAATAGCTGGCCCAGGCCGAAGGCAGGTAATCCTTGGCCAGGGAGGTAATGACGATATTGAACCGCTCGAACCACATCCCCACGTTGATCAGGATCGAAATGATGAATACGATCACCAGGTTGCTGCGGATCTTTTTAAACCACATGAGCTGGGGAACGATGGCATTGAAAATGAACATGGCCCAGAACTGGGTGGTGAATTCGCCGGTGATCCGGTTGTGGAAAAAGGTGAAAATCTCGTATTCGTTCCCGGAATACCACGCCACAAAGATCTCTGTGAGATAGGCGGTGCCCATGATCAGGGAGACGAAGATCAGGATCTTGGCCACCTTGTCCAGGTGGGCATCGGTCACATATTCCTCAAATTTGTAGATCTTCCGCAGGATGATCATCAGGGTCATCACCATGGCAAAACCGGAAAAGATGGCCCCGACCACGAAATAGGGCGGGAAAATGGTGGTGTGCCATCCCGGTTCCACCGAAACGGCGAAGTCGGTGGAGACGATGGAATGGACCGAGACCACCAGCACGGCTGCGATCCCTCCCAGGATGTAGCTGAGCCCCTCATACCGCTTCCACTCCCACACCGATCCCCTCCAGCCCATGGCGAAGAATCCGTAAACCGCCTTCTTCACTTTCGATTTGGTGTTGTCACGGATGGTGGCAAAATCCGGGATCATGCCCAGGTACCAGAACGAAGCAGAGATCAGCAGGTAAGCAGAAATGGCAATGAAATCCCAGAAGAGCGGAGAGTTGTAGTTCACCCACAGG
This sequence comes from uncultured Bacteroides sp., assembly GCA_964575865.1. Lineage (GTDB taxonomy): Bacteria > Bacteroidota > Bacteroidia > Bacteroidales. The sequence goes on from CAZNSZ010000006.1 coordinate 43,387, forward strand.
GGCCCCCTCGTATTGGGGTAGGGAATGATGAAAAATGCGTCCCAGATCCGGCCCATGTGAAGAGCGGGAAAAATAGCCGCACAACCAACCGCCACCACAGTCATCGCTTCCGCGGCCCGGTTGATGGAGGAGCGCCACTCCTGTCTCAGGATCAGCAGGAAAATTGAAAATGCGGTTCCTGCGTGACCGATCCCGATCCACCAGACAAAATTGATGATGGCCCATCCCCAGCCCACCGTGTTGTTGACCCCCCAGGTCCCGATCCCCGTGGAGATGGTGACATAAATGGCCCAGAATCCGATCAGCATCATCACCGAGCTGATCCCCAGTCCCACGATCCACCAGAATTTGGGACGGGCGTACAGCGGTGAGGTGATATCCGTTGTGATCTGGCCGAGGGATTTGTTCCCCAGGATGAGCGGTCCCCTTACTTCTGTATTATACATATATGCGGTTGTTTATGATCCGTGTTCTTCATGTCCCGTTCCCGGGTAACCCGAATGGTCACCGTTCCCGGTTTCCAGCTCCGTATTCCTGACCTTCGTCAGGTAACCCACCGACGGCAGGGTATGAAGTTGTTCCAGCACATGGTAATTGCGCTCCTCCTTCTTCAGCAGGCTCACCTTCGATTCCGGATCGTTCAGGTTTCCGAAAACGAGCGCTCCGGTGGGGCACGACTGGACACAGGCCGGCTGTACCTCACCGTCCCGCAGCTCCCGGTTCTCCAGTTTGGCCTCCAGTTTCTTCTCCTGGATGCGCTGGACACAGAGGCTGCATTTCTCCACAACCCCCCGCTCCCGGACGGTCACATCCGGATTGAGCACCAGTCGAGAGAGGTCACTGTTCTGGTTAAAATCGAACTTTTCGTTGTTCACGTACTTGAACCAGTTGAACCGGCGTACCCTGTAGGGGCAGTTATTGATGCAGTACTTGGTCCCGATGCACCGCACATAGGCCACCTGGTTGAGCCCTTCGTTGCTGTGCATGGTCGCCGAAACGGGGCAGACATTCTCGCAGGGGGCATTGTCGCAATGCTGGCACATCAGCGGCTGGTGAAAGACCCGGGGATTGGCGGGATCATCAGAAAAGTAGCGGTCGATCCGCATCCAGTGCATGATGCGCCTGTTCTTCACCTCTTCCTTGCCCACCGTGGCCACATTGTTCTCTGCCGTACAGCTGACGATGCAGTTGTTGCACCCGGTGCACTTGTTCAGGTCCACGCTCAGTCCCCAGTGGTATCCGTCAAACTTCGCCTCCGGATAGAGGGTCTGGTGGTGGGCCTCGCTCTCCAGGTGGAAATGGTTTCCGGCATAGGGATCTTCCCTGTAGGCCGCCAGTGAGGTCTCCCTCACAATGGGCCTGCCCTCCATGGTGTGGTGGGTCTGCGTCCTGGCAATGGGGTAGGTATCACCGGTGGTCTCAATGGTCACCCGTTCCCTGACATACTGGCGGTGCCCGTTGATGAAGGTCACCCAGGGATAGGCATTGATTCCGATTCCCTCGCCCACTTTCCCTGCTTTTTTTCTACCGTATCCGAGCGCCAGGGAAACCGTTCCCCTGGCCTGACCGGGCTGAATGATCACGGGAACCTCCCGGTTATCCAGCAGAACAATCATCTCGTCTTTCCATCCCTGCTCCTCCGCATCGGCCGGAGATACGGCCAGGTAGTTGTCCCAGCAAACCTTGCTGATGGGATCGGGAAGCTCCTGGAGCCACGGGTTGTTGGCGTACCGTCCGTCATTGACCCCCACCGTGGTGTAAAGGGCCAGGGTCAACCCGGTCCCTTCGGGATCGATCCGCACGACGGGTGGCCTGAATTCCGATGCCGGTGGCTGCCATGCGCGTGTCCCAGAACGGGAAGGTTCCCCTTCCAGAAATCCCGCCTGGAGGGTAGCTTTCCACCAGGTGTCACTTCCGCGGCTTTCGGACGGTGCCAGGTTATTGGTCCAGATGGTCCTGATCAGATCGTCGAAAGGCTGATCCCCGCCCGCCCATTTCAACAGGGAATCCTGGTAGGAACGGGTATTGAACAAAGGATGGATGCATGGTTGCTGCAGGCTGTAGGAGCCGGCGACCGGTTCGGCATCTCCCCACGCCTCCAGGTAATGGTGGTCGGGGCAGACCATCTGGCAGGCCGCGCCGGTTTCGTTGAATCCGGTGCCCATGTAAACCGTGAAGGCAGCCTTGCTGAGGAAATTGGTCCCTCCCAGGCTGTAGACCGGATTCACCTGTACGAGCAACAGGTTATCCACTTCACCCCGGTCAAGGGCTTCAAGCAGTTCGGTTAATTCCCGGTCATTGCCCTGCTTGATCTGAAGCGTCCGCTCAAGGTCCAGGGTGGAGCCGTAGTTATCCAGCATGAAGTTGATCCCCGCCACCAGTTTCTGCAGGTCCGGATCATTGGAACCGCAGACCACCAGGGATTTGCCCCTGTGTTCCAGAAGGGCCTCAGCCAGCTTGTCGACCGGTGCCACGGCAGGGGGAACGGAAACGGAGCGGTACCCCGTTGCGGCAGCTACCCTGTTGTAGAGGTGACCGATCATCAGTTTCATTTCGGAGGGTGTCACAGCCATGCGTTCATCGGCATTGGAGCCGGTCAGAGAGAGTCCCGGTTCCACCTGGACATGTTTCGACATGCCGGGATGACCGGCTGAGACTTCCCTGCCCGAAGCGTACCCGCGGGCAAATTCCACCGGGGAAAGCCAGGTGCCCAGGAAATCGGCATCGAAGCTGAGGATATAGTCCGCCTTTTCGAACCTGTAACCGGGGATCACAGGCGTTCCAAACACCGCCTCATGGGCCTCGCGGATCCCGGAAACCGAAACCTCGTCATACTGGATCCATCTCGTTTCCGGGTACGCATTGATGAATTGCCTGATCACCTCCCTGGTGGAGGGTCCGATCACAGTGGGGGTCACCAGCACGGTGGAACCTCCGGCCCTGAGCCGTTCGGTGATCCGGTTATCCATCTCCTCCCAGTCCACGGCCTTCCCGCCGACGGTGGGTTCCTTATACCGGGCCTCATCATATAGATTAAGGACCGATGCCTGCATGCGGGCCGTGGTCCCCCCTCTGGAGACGGGTGACTGGTGGTTCCCCTCTATTTTAATGGGTCGTCCGTCGCGCACTTTCACCAGGACGCTGCCGTACTCTGTCCCGTCAAAAAAGGTGCTGGCATAATAGCTGGCTTTCCCGGGGGTGATCTCTTCCGGTTTGATAAGGTAGGGAATGGCCTTCTGTACCGGCTTCTCGCAACTGCTTACCACTGCAGCGGTGGCCACGCTGAATCCGAAGAGTTTCAGAAAATCCCTCCTGGTGGCGGGGGCATCGACCGCTTTGCTGTCAAGCACATCCAGGACTGCATTTTTGTGCTTCTCCTCCGCAGCATCTGCTTTCCGGCGCTCCGGCCCGTTGTGAAATTCTTCAATGCTTCTCCACTGTTTTTCCATGGATTCTCTGATCTTTAATAGTGACACTTGGAGCATTCTGTACCCCCGGTGAGTTCCGCGGTGACCCTGTCAATTTCCCCTGACTTCAATTTTTTCTGCAATTCCTCGTAACGGGCATAGAAAGCCTGATCGAATTGCTGCACTTCGGTATCACGGTGACAATTGATGCACCATCCCATGCTGAGGTCCGATACCTGCCTGACACGGTCCATTTCTTCAATGGCCCCGTGACAGGTGGCGCATTCGATCCCTCCCACGGTCACATGCTGGGCGTGGCTGAAAAACACGTGGTCCTGAAGGTTGTGGATACGGATCCATTCAATGGGCATCCCTTCTTCATAGGCCGCAACGACCTTGTCGATCTGATGCCTTCCCGAATAGCTGCCCTCCCTGACAAGGGAGTGACAGTTCCAGCAGATCCCCACATCGGGGATCCCTGCCGATTTCGAATACCCCGCAGTGGTATGGCAATACTGGCAATCGATCTGGTTGTCGGCCACATGGACAACATGTGAAAACTTGACAGGCTGGTCGGGCTCGTAATTCTCCTGCCTCCCGAGTGCGGTCCCCGCTTCGTAAAGCAACTTGATCTGCCACCCCAGGGCAACCAGGAAAAGGATACCCAGGATGTATCTCCGCCTCACCTTTTTAAAGAAGAAGATATCTAGGACGATCCAGGTCAGTACCGCACCAAGGAGGAAGAAAAGAAAGATCTTATTGATAACCGGCTTTTTCTTCCTCAGACCTTTTACCTCAAAATCATCCAGGAAGAGCTTGATCATTTCAACGTCGCTCTCATTCAGGTTGAAGGTTTCATGCATGACCGACATGGTCCTTCCGGTGGGATTCATGACGGCCTTCTGGAAATCCTCCAGGCTGCGCTCCTTGTATTTGTGTGCGATCTCCCAGGCATTGGGATTCCAGTTGAATGTGTCAATTTCAACCGTGTTGTGGCAATCGGCGCATGCCCTCTCCTCAAACTTGTCGTCAATCAGACCATAGAAGAGCCTCTCCCCCCGCATCAGGCCTTCTGTGGTACGGCCATCGCCGTGCTCCTCATCGGCGCCCGAGACAGCCACTGTGATCGCCAGGAAGAGTACGGATAAAAGGATTGACAATAAGCGACTTATATCTCTTATCATGGATGGTTCAGGTTAGTTTTTTGCAATCAATCCGGATTGGAAACAATGCAATTTAAAGTGAAAGATGTAAAATAGCAACTCGCCACATAACAACAGCTATTTTTCACCGAGTTCATTGTTATTTTTACTTGATTTAAATTATTTGTTTTACCTTCACATATGCAATCTCTCTTCTCGGAAATCTTTCTCCCGGTGACCCTGGCCATCATCACCCTGGGCATGGGATTGTCGCTTACCCAGAAGGATTTCAGGAACATCTTCCTTCACCCGAAAGCCGTCATCACAGGCCTCAGCAGCCAGATGATCCTTTTGCCCGCCATTGCCTTCGGTATTGCCAGCCTGTTCAGGATGGACCCCCTGTTTAAAGTGGGACTGATGATCATTGCCGCATGTCCGGGAGGGGCCACCTCCAATTTGATCACCTACCTGCTGAGGGGAAATGTGGCCCTTTCCATCAGCATGACCGCCCTGAACAGCCTGATCACACTGATCACCATACCGCTGATCGTGACCCTTTCCCTGGAGGCATTTGTCCATAAGGATGCGGCCATCCACCTCAGGGTGGGTGAAACGATACTTAACGTTTTCCTGATCACCATCGTGCCGGCCTATGCCGGAACCCGTGTCAGAAAATGGAAGCCCGAATTCGCTGACAGCCTCGAACGGCCCCTCCGGGTCATTCTCCCGTTGCTGCTGCTGGTGATTTATGCGGGGGTGATCTTTCTGAACGGTGGCGGCGAATCTGCCAGCCGGAGGGATTTTGTCACGATTTTCCCGTACACGCTGCTGCTCAATGCGGCTGCCATGATTACCGGATTGCTGGTGGCAAGGAGCCTGCGCCTGAAGGTGATCAACCAGTTCACCATTACCATCGAAGTGGGACTGCAGAACTCGGCACTGGCCATTTTTGTGGCTTCCACGCTGTTAAACAACCATTCCATGGCCCTTGTCCCCGTGGTCTATGGCTCGTTTAGCTTCTTCAGCACACTTGGATTCGGCTGGCTGGTGAAAAAGATTGCGTGGCAGTCGAAGATTACCGGAACAGATGAATGAATCCCGCTTTCTCAAAAGGTTCTGAGGCACCCACCTCTTCAATCACATAATAATAGATGCCTTCCGGCAGCTCCTTTCCTTCCAGGCTTCTCCCGTCCCAGAAGATCCGGGGGGAACGGGAATGATAAATGCGCGTTCCGGTCCGGGTGAAAAAGGTGAGCTCGTATACCGTGACCCCGTCGGTGGTGACCTCAAAATAATCGTTGACCTGGTCCCCGTTGGGGGTGAACACGTTGGGAACCACCAGTTCGCCCCCTGCCGTATCGGCGCTCATTTGCTGAAGGGCCACTGTCCGATCCTGAAAAAATGCGGCTGAGTCTGCCGGCGGTTCCGGTTGCTGGGCGTAAATGGCCGGAATGAACAGGCAACCGATCAGTATGAAGAGAAGCGAATGATGTATGGTCATATCTTTTCCGTCAGCTTCTGGACCACCCTAAAGTTATTAAAAAATTCTTTGGCAAAAACCCTGATCACGGTGTATGTGGGAATGGCCAGAATCATCCCCACAATCCCGGCCAGGCTCCCCGCCATCATGATCACAATAAAGATCTCGATGGGATGCGCAAAGACGCTGGTGCCGAAAATGATGGGCTGAAAGACTGTATTGTCCGTCAACTGTGTGACAATAAACACCAGCAGCATATACCCCATCAACGGAACCAGCTGGGTGGAAAAATCCAGGTCGAGGTGGGTGGCCACACCAAGGATGATCCCCAGGGCCGCTCCCAGCCAGGGCCCCACGTACGGGATGATGTTCAGTACGGCCGCCAGCAGCCCGATCACCAGCCCGTGCCTGAACCCCACCCCCACAATGGTCATTCCCAGGGTGACCAGGGTCAGGATCCCGGTCATCTGAAGCAGTATACCGATAAAATAACGGCGCAGAAGGCGCTTGACCGATTCAAGGGCATGCAGGAAAGCCTTCTCCTTCTCTTTGGGAAAGATGGTAACGATGTAGTTGGAAATGAGCTGTTCCTCGCGGAGAAGGAAGAAGGTGATGAACGAGATGGCGAAAATGGCCCATGCCACATTGCCCAGGATCGACGCAATGGTGGCCAGCAGCTCCGTGATCACATTGATATTGAGAATGTCTGCCACCCTCCTCTGAAGTTCGTGCTCGAGGGAGAACGGCTCCTCCCCTCCCAGGTTCAGTTTATTCAGCCAGCTTTCCATACGTTCGATGGGTGCCCGGAACTCCTCCACGAACAGCGTGGTATCCAGGGTGGAAAGCTGCTGGGCCTCACCGGCGATCAGCGGAATAAACAACCTGAAAAAAGTAAAAAAGAAGGCCCAGATCGCAAACAGGGTCAGCAGGGCCCGGATGGAGGCGGGGATCCGCCACTGGCGAATGCGTATTCTGCCAAGGAGGTGGACCAGCGGCCGGGCGATCAGTGAAAGGACCGAGGCGATGAGGATATAGGCCACGATGCTGGAAAAACGCCATACCATCAGTCCCAGCAGAATGACGCCGGCAATGACCAGGAGGGTCTGGGGCGTGAACCAGTATTTCTTAGCCATATGCTCAGGTAAATATAAGGAATTATCGGCTTCGATACTGGTCTCTCCGATGGGGGAGATGTTGATAATTTTTCCTTTTGATTTAAGGTCCGAATGGCTACTTTTACCCCCCGACGGAGGAGGAGGAATTCATGAAGCAGTATCTCGATCTATTGTCCCATGTGATGGAAACCGGGACCCGGAAGGAGGACCGGACCGGAACGGGAACGCTCAGCACATTCGGGTACCAGATGCGGTTCGACCTGCAGGACGGTTTCCCGCTGCTCACCACCAAAAAACTGCACATCAAATCGATCCTCTACGAACTCCTCTGGTTCCTTCGTGGCGACACCAATATCCGGTACCTGAACGAAAACGGGGTGCGCATCTGGAACGAGTGGGCTGACGAAAAGGGTGAACTCGGCCATATCTACGGCTACCAGTGGCGAAGCTGGCCGGACGCAGATGGCCGGCACATCGACCAGGTGGCCGCAGTGGTGGAATCGATCCGGAACAATCCCGATTCCCGGCGGCACATCGTCAGTGCATGGAATGTGGGGGAACTTGACAGGATGGCACTTCCCCCCTGCCATATACTCTTTCAGTTCTACGTAGCCGACGGAAGGCTCTCCTGCCAGCTGTACCAGCGCAGTGCGGATATTTTCCTGGGGGTGCCTTTCAACATCGCCTCCTACGCTTTCCTGCTGGTGATGATGGCCCAGGTGACCGGGCTGCAGCCGGGGGAATTCATCCACACCCTGGGGGACGCGCACATTTACCTCAACCATACGGAACAGGTAAAACTGCAACTCACCCGGGAACCACGCCCCCTGCCCGCCGTGAAACTCAATCCGCAGGTGGATTCCATCTTCGGATTCCAGTATGAGGATTTTACGGTCACGGACTACGATCCCCATCCGCACATCAAAGGTGCCATTTCTGTCTGACATGGATAGCAAGATCCGGCCCAATATATCGATCATCGTGGCCATCGCCGAGAACCGGGCGATCGGAAAGGATAACCGCCTGCTGTGGCACATCTCCAATGACCTGAAAAGGTTTAAAAAGCTGACCACCGGTCATACGCTGATCATGGGACGCAACACTTTCCTGTCCCTTCCCGGCGGGGCATTGCCCAATCGCCGGCACATCGTCATCTCCGACGTTCAGGGAGAATCCTTTCAGGGATGCGAAATGGCCTCCTCGGTGGAACAGGCACTTAAAATGGCCGGCAGTGTGGACGAATGTTTCGTGATCGGAGGAGGGATGGTCTATGCCCAGTTCCTTCCCATCGCAGGCAAGCTCTACCTGACACAGGTGCACCGGTCCTTCGATGCGGATACCTACTTCCCCGAGATCGATTTCAGCCAGTGGAAAGCGCTCCGTTCGGAAAGCGTGGATGCGGGCCCGGGAAATGACCACCCGCACACCTACACCGAATACGTCCGGATCTGAATCCTGTTTGCCTCATCCGCATATTGTGGAGGGGAGATTCAATCCCGGTATTGCGGTTCATTCATGAAATCACTATTTTTCCGGGCACAAACTAATCACGACACCATGAAAAAGCACCTGCTCACCGCATTGTTGACCCTCTTTGTTCCCCTTTTTCTGTATGCCCAGGCCGACCGGATCGTCGGTACGTGGTATACCGAAGAAGGAACCTCTACCGTGGATGTCTCTAAGGGCACGGACGGTAAATACTATGGAAAGATCAGCTGGCTGGAAGAGCCGCTGGAGGACGGAAAGCCCAAGGTGGATTCGGAGAATTCAGATCCCAAGCTGGCCAAACGGCCGATCATGGGGCTTCCGCTGCTCAACGGATTCCAGTACAACTCGGGAAAGAAACAGTGGGTGGACGGAACCATATACGACCCGGACAACGGCAAGACGTATGACTGTTATGCCTGGTTCGAGGACGGAGATTACAGCAAACTCTACATAAAGGGATACGTGCTCGGCATCAGGGCCCTTGGCAGGTCCACCGAGTGGAGGCGGAAGTAATCCCGCCGGAAGAACATTCCCCGATAAAAGCCGGCAAATGAGGAGCCGGCCGATGGAAGCCGGCTTCAGGAACCGACCAATCGAAACTAGCCAATCGAAGCTGGCCAATCGAAACTGGCCATCCTGTGCGTAAAACCGACCGGAACCGGACACCCGGGTCCCGGAACCGTTCACTTTTTCAGGGGAATTTAACCTTCGATTTTTCACTTATAAAACTTATACTGAGCAAGGTATATCCTTTGGCACGATGTCTGTAAAATATACTATGAAAACAAATCTTACGTCCTTTTACATTTCACAACGGGTGATACAGTGAAATTTCTTTTTTAGGTTTAAGTGGTTAGTACAAAAGGGGCCCTCCAGGCCCCTTTTGTTATTGATGCATGTTCAGCAGATGGACAATGGCCACATATTCACTAAGGGCGATGCCCTTGGCAGCGGAACCGTTCATATAATAGACCCGTATCATCGGTGATGAAGTGACATCCGCCCCGCTGTATTCCAATGAGCCCACGCTGCCGGTCAGGTGGAGGTGGTCATCGATCTGGCTCAGGATCACTGGATCTTTGACCTGGCCGTGGAGAAAGTCCCTGAACTCCCTGGCCCCCTGCACGAACTCCCATCCCAGTCCACTGTCGACCACCACATCCCGGCCTGCCCTGATATTCTCAACCCCGGTCATCTCGTCAGTTGCCACCCCCCTCTGACCCACAAATTCCTTCATTCCCTCCTGCATGGAAGTGATCATTTCCAGCAGTTCGCCGGCCCTTTCATGGATGGAGGAGAGCACCTGTTCCATCTCCCGGGAGCTTGATTCTCCTCCGCCATTCAACAGGGCAGCGGTTCTTGCCCGGATCTGTTCAAGCTCGATTTCATCAATGGCGGCCTCTGTCCTGTAAAGTTCCAGGGCTTCCTTTGACATTCGGACATTTCCGATCAGCATCACCAGTGAGATCCCCACCAGGACCATGACCAGGTATGGAAGCAGGATCCTGTCCCTGCCGCTTCTTTGGAAGATGTTCACCACATACAGCGGAACAAAGCCAACGATCAGCAGACCAATGCTGGAGAAGAGGACGATCCCTGCTCCCGGCCAGTGCATGATCTTAAACAACACTCCGACCAGGAAAAATGAGAGGGTGAAATATCCCACAAACCCGTAAAGGGGATTTTTCTTCTCATCCAGCTCACGGTAGCTGGTCCGGAAATAGTAAGGCAGCAGGCCAAAGACGGTGAGGAAAACACCCACCGTTAACGCAATACCTGCCCCGGGCCAGTGCTGGGTCTTAAAGAGGGTCCCCAAAAGTAGAAGGGAGAGGGTAATGTATCCCATCACGTAATAGACAGGCCTGGTCCTTTCCTTCATCTCCAGGTAACTGGACCTGAAATAGAAGGGTAAAAAACCGAATACCGTCATCAGCATCCCCGCCGAAAGCAGCATGCTGGCCCCTGGCCAGTGCAGGCTTTTAAAGATAACTCCCAGCAGCATCACCAGGAGTGAAATCAGTCCGAAAACATAGGTGATCTTTTTCATGAGTTGGTAAGTTTTGTCAAGGTTCAGCAATGTCTGGTGCTGGATCAGGGGGAGCTGGTTTTCCGGGATACCGGAAAGAACACGCCTGTAAGAAGTTTCGAAATCCGCTCCCCGTTCCAGTTCTTCCTCCAGCATGCAGCATACATGGTCCAGCACATCGTCCAGAAGGCGGTCGTAGGTCAGTCCGCGGCTGACCAGATCGTCCCTGATGCGTTCATAATGGTTGTCAATGACAGCGGCAGACATGTCAGGCTGGGGTGGGCTTGAGTACGTAGGTTAATGTGTTCACAAAATCGAAAAATTCATCTACCTTCTGTGCCGTCCGGGATCTGCCTGTCTCTGTGAGGGTGTAATACTTCCGGACACGTTTCCCGATAAATTCCTTCTCGGTCCTGATGTGCCCGTCCGCTTCCAGTTTGTGTAAAACCGGATAGAGCGCCCCGAATGTGAGTCTGATCTTCCCGGCGGAGAGCTCTTCCACCTTCTTGGTCATCTCATACCCGTACATTCGTCCGTTGTCGGCCAACAACTTAAGAACGATGGTCCGCAGCGTACCTTTTAACAAATCATTTGCTATCATAACGACAAATATATAACAATATTATATATAATCAACCAATATATAGGTTGGTTAGAGGTTAGAGGTTAGGGGTTAGAGGGGGTTAGGGGTTAGGGGGATATTGCCGATTGCTGGATGCGCCTGCCTGACAATGCCGCGGGATGAAACGGGGACCGGCAGGACGGGGAGTTTGAATTGCTGCCCAGGAATCGGGTCAACATATGGTTTCTTTTTATATTTTTAAAAAAACTGAATCACAGTATGCCTCACATCAGCGACAGTGCAAGGCGGTTAAAAGCCATGATCGAAAAAGCCATTGAGGACCACCGGATCACCCGGGACGAGATGGATCTGATCCTGGCCATTGCCACCGAGGACAGCCACATCGATCCCGTGGAACAGGCCCTTCTGAATGAACTCCAGGAGATGATTGAAAACAAGGAAGTGAAAATCGTCGCTTCCTGATGAACAGAAGGCAGTTCATCCGGCATGGGGCCGGAGCCGCCCTTCTGGCTGGCTGTATGCCGGCAATCGCACTGGTGAAGGTTTCGCCTGATGCCGTGACACCACCCCCTTCCCTTTGCATTTTTTCCAAGCACCTCCAGTGGCTTGACTACCGCGAAATGGCGGTCCTCGCCCGAACCATCGGATTTACGGGGATCGATCTGACCGTTAGGGAAGGGGGGCATGTGGAACCAGGAAGGGTGGAACACGAACTTCCCCTGGCGGTGGGAATGATCAGGGAGGAGGGACTTGATGTTCCCATGATCACCACGGGAATCACAGATCCGGAAGACCCGCTCACACGGAGGGTGCTGGAAGTGGCGGGAAGCCTGGGAATCCCGCTTTACAGGACAGGCTGGTACCGTTACCGTGAAGGGGAACCGGTGGCCGGTCAGCTGGAAAAGGCACGGGCAAAGCTTCACAGGCTGCAGGATATCAACAGGGCCAACCGGATTGCAGCCTCCTACCAGAACCATGCCGGTAACTATATCGGGAGCTCCGGCTGGGACCTGCTGCGGATCATCGAAGGGCTTGATCCCTGCTGGACGGGAGTTCAGTTCGATATCCGGCATGCCATGGTGGAAGGCCCGGAAACCTGGCCCGTTGTGCTGGAATTGCTGGCACCCCATGTGAACAGCCTGGACATCAAGGATTACTCCTGGGTTGTTGGGGATGGCAGCCAGCCTGTGGTTCAGAATGTTCCGCTGGGAGAAGGACTGGTTCCATTCGGGGATTTTGTGAAGCGGCTGGAAGCACTTCAGATCTCCGCCGATATTTCCCTCCATTGCGAATATCCCCTGGGCGGGGCAGAACACGGATCCCGCGAACTGGAGATCAGTGAAGAGGAGTTCACCAGAAAGGTCCGGTCCGACCTGGATTATCTGAAGGATCTTTTGAGCCTGTGAAGGGGTTAAGAATCCCCGAAACGCTTGCCGGCCTCTTCCATGATGGCAACCGTAGCCGTTGCTCCGCACCTTGAGCAGCCTGCATCCCGGACGGCGATCAGCTGATCAAGGGTTCTTACCCCCCCGGCTGCCTTGAGTTTTACTGCCGGCCCAATGTTTTCCTTCATCAGTTTCAGGTTGGGAATGGTCGCCCCCTGGTAACTGTATGTTCCGTCCTCTCCACGGACAAATCCAAAACCGGTGGAAGTTTTCACATAATCAGCCCCCACCCGGGTGCAGATCTGGCAGAGTTTGATGATATCCTCCTCGCGGCTCACGTAGTCGGTTTCGAAGATCACCTTCACGATCGCCCCGTGCCTGTGACAGGTGCGTGTAACGGCTCCGATTTCCGTTTCGATATAACTCCAGTCTCCCTGCAGGGCCTTTCCGATATTGATCACCATGTCGATCTCCACCGCTCCGTCCCTGCAGGCCTTTTCTGTTTCAAACACCTTCACTTCTATGGCCGAATTCCCCGCGGGAAATCCGATCACACATCCAACCAGAACATCACTTCCCTGAAGGTACTCCGCTGCCATCGGGACGGCATAAGGTTTGACACAGACTGAAGCGACATGGTGTTCTCTGGCAATTCCGCATTCCCTTTTCAGGTCCTCATCCGTCATGGTGGGATGGAGGATGGAATGGTCAATCATTTTGGCAAGTGATCGGATCGTTGTCATGGGTTGTTTACGTTTTATTTGGTTAGAATGACGCAATTCGTACTGATTTTTCATCGCACCAAAAAGCCGTCCCGCTTACGCGAGACGGCCTGGATACCGGGTGGAAGATCGGGCTCGAACCGACGACCTCTGGAACCACAATCCAGCGCTCTAACCGACTGAGCTACATCCACCGTTTGGGAATGCAAATTTAAACATTTTTTTTCTCCCGGAATCGCAGCCATAAAAATTTTAACGGTTGCCGGTCCCCGGTTTACCGAACCGGCTTTCCACATTATCCAGTACCAGCACCCAGTCGTTCCCCCGCCACCCCTGCTCGGGTGTAAAGGTTCTGATCCCGCTGGCTTCCAGCTCACCCAGATCGGTACTCTCACCGGTCCTGCAGTTGTACCACCACCCCCTGGCGGTCTTCCAGCCGCACAATCCAAGGTCAAGGGTGGCCCCCCATCCCGTAGGGATATATACCATGATGTAGTCGCTTCCCCTGGTTGCCACGATATAATCGGTTTCCGGCACATAACTGTTTCTGACAATCTGCTGAAACGGGATCCGTTCCAGCATGGGACGGCTTTCCATCAGCCTGCGCACATGGATCATGTCCCAGGCACCCGGAAGGTCCAGGTCTTCCTTCCAGCTGTTCCTGGCATGCCCCACAGGATCCCTTCCAGGGGCCAGCATCTGCCAGATGGCGTGACAACCATAGGTGTGCCCGAATCCGCCGGAAAAGAGGTTCCAGTAGGCCGCCTGCCGCACATCCACCTCGTCGAACCAGCCCAGTATATCGGGCATCCAGTTGTGGGGATGGTCCTCGTACCTCGGTTCCCCGTCGAAGGTGGGCTTGACAGGCTGCCGCTGGTAATCGGGGATCAGTAATTTGATGTATGCGGCGTAGGACCGCTCACCGTGACCGGTCTGTATCATGTTAAAATCGAGCCACTCCTGATCATGGAACCACCTGGATGAACTGTTGCCCCCCATGGGATGGAAGGTCATCAGGTGGTTGGGATCATTCGCTATGATCCCTTCTGCAAGGGCGTTCCAGACAGGGTAGTTATCCCCTCCTCCCAGGCGATCCCCTCCGTTGATCCAAATGATGTTCCCGAAATCCCGGTATCGTTCCCCGAGGATCTCCCCGTATGCCCTGGCATTCTCCGGATTGAAGATCACCGGTCCGATCCCCCACTGCTTATCCACCTTGTCCCCCCATGTAGGAAGCAGGCCAATGAACATGCCCATTTCCCCGGCCTTACTGATCACCCAGTCCACATGGTCAAAATAAGCTTCGTTGATCCTCCGGGGATCATCACCGATCAGGGGCAGCTCCCCTTCCATGTTGGGCGTATGCAATCCATCCAGTTCGGCCAGGATAACCGCCTGGATGACGGTGAAACCCTTTTCTCTCCGGTTTTCCAGGTAAGTGATCGCTTCCTGTTTGGTGAGGCGGTGGAACAATTCCCAGGCCGTATCACCCAGCCAGAAAAACGGAGTGCCGTCCTCGAACTGCAGGAAACGGCCGTTTTCAGAGACCTCCAGTTTTCCATGTCCCCAGTCCAGGGAAGGACCGTTCCAGGGCATTTCCTGGCCGGACACGGTCGGGTTGGAGGTCAGGGTAAGGATCAGGGTAAGGGTCAGTGCAAATGTCGTGTACTTTTTCATTGGCCTATTTTGTATCCGATTGTGATTGAATGATTTCCCGGAAAAGGCGGTGATACCTTTCCATCACCTGATCCTCTCCGTATGCCTTCAGGGTCTCCCGGCGGATCCGGTCCTGGTCGAATGAGCCATACTCCGCTGTCATTCGGGTCATGGCTCCCGCAAGTGCTTCGGCCTGTTCCGGTTCGATCAGGATCCCGTTGGCCTCGTTGACAATGAACCCGGGTCCGCCGGAGCGGGTTGCGATCACCGGAAGGCCGGTGGCCATGGCCTCGATCAGCACGGCTCCGAACGCCTCGTAACGGCTCGGCAGCACAAAGCAACTGGCTTCCTGCATCTCCCGCTGCATCTCCTCCCGGGAGATCCTGCCCAGGAACCTTACAAGGTCTGCGATACCCAGCCGGGAAGCAAGCTCCTCCAGCTGCTCTCTGCGGGAACCCCTGCCGGCCAGCCGGACGGTAAAGGGAACGACTTTCTTGGATGCCATGATGGATACCGCCTGCAGCAGCAGGTCTATACCCTTGACATGTTCCAGCCTTCCTGCCCAGAAAAACACAAACGGGCTGGTGGTACGCGGGTTCTCCGGCGGGAGGAACATATCTTCCCGGATCATGTTGGGGATTACCTCCACCTTTTCCCCTATCCAGGGCATCAGTTCCCTTAAACCGGTCAGCAGGCTCTCAGAGACCGGAATCACCCTGCTGCTGTTCCTGTATGTTTTTTCAAAAAACGGAATGTAGAAGGGACGGACCATCTGCCGGGCTTCGGGGGTGGACCAGACGAAAAAACTGCGGTGTTCAACCAGTAGATAGGGTGTTCCGTATTTCTTCCTGATCAGGTGGGCTGCATACCCCGCCCAGGTGGCGCTGTGCACCAGGATCAGGTCCGGGTGCCCGTATTTAGCCGCGTACCCTGTGTATCTTTTTCTGGCGGATCTGCCCCAGCGCCTGATATTGGTTTTCTCACTCCCTGGCAATTTCAGGTATACCGAGCGGAAGACCCGGAGCCCATTCTCCAGGTGTTCCCCTCCCTTACCGAGCACACTGAGCCCCGCGGTCATCAGTTTTCGAAAGCCGACCACCCGGATCACCAGGACATCCACCCTCCATCCCTTCTTGAAGATCGCCTCGCTGTGTTCCTTGAAGAAGTAGCCACCATCCGGAGGGTACCAGGAGGGAAGGATCAATATGCGGGCCTGTTCGCTCATAGGGGGTTGTTGTCAGGGGCCGCCATCTGTTTCCGTTCCAGACCGACCCGGTAGTATTCTTCAGGGATCACCGGGAAATCAGCCTTCCGCGCATCCATCCGCTCCCCGGTGTATATGGCACATTTCGTATGGGCCACATGGTAAATGGTTCCTGCGCGGCCTTTCCCCGCCCCGTCGAGGATGGCCGACATGACCTCAAAGCGGACCTTGTCTGGATGGAACCCGTAATCGTGCCAAACCACCACTGAACGCTCATGCACCAGGTGTCGAAATACCTGCTCGGTATCCTGCTTTACCACATCATAGTGGTGATCCCCGTCGATGAAAACCAGGTCGAACTTGCGGCCCGGCTCCGTGAAATCGAACTCCCTGGAGTCGGCCCTCCAGTGAGTCACGTTGCCCAGCCGCTCAGAGAACAGCAGGTGCGACTCAATGGTCCGCTCATGCATGCCCATTTCCCGCATCCGGCTGTCAGGCAGGCAGAGGGTATGGCACTCACGGACCCTGGAGGCCACCACCGAAACACTCTCCCCGCGCCAGGTCCCGATCTCAAAGTAGGCTCCACCGGGGATCCTTTCGGCCAGCCCCGCCAGCAGCATCATGTCGGTGGGCAGCGAGCCGCCATCCAGGAAAGTCATGGGCTCAAGGGTCACAGATTCCGCATTGATCAGCTGTCCCAAGCGGACCACCGGCAGGCCGTTCCCCATTCCGTACCTCCGTTCCGCATGGGCCTTCCAGCT
This sequence comes from uncultured Bacteroides sp., assembly GCA_964575865.1. Taxonomy (GTDB): domain Bacteria; phylum Bacteroidota; class Bacteroidia; order Bacteroidales. The sequence goes on from CAZNSZ010000006.1 coordinate 60,356, forward strand.
GTCCTCATCATCCAGTACCCGGTTGAGCAACACAGGTTTCCTGGCGATCCACCAGAGGGCTTTCAGTGCTTTTCCAATTTTACCCATCCTTCTCAGTTAACATTCCGGTCCCCGGCAGGCCTTCGGGGTCAAACTGTCCGGGGGGATTTCTGCGAACCAGCCGGATATACCAGAAAAGGCTGATGGCGATCACCACCGTGCTGATCCCGCTGTACAATCCCAGTCCAAGATAGACATTTTCCGTAACCACCCCGATGGCAAGCCCCGCGAGCCGGCCCGCCAGTTTCACCCCATCGATGAGCATTGCTGTACGCTGACGCCGGTAGAGGTCAGGGATGAATGAAAGGGGCATGACCAGGCTCACCATGAAGATCCAGGGCAGGATGATCTGCGCATACCTCCCCGCCTCCGTCCAGTTCTCCCCGAATACGAATCCGAACAGGCCGGGAGCAAAGATCCCCACGGCAAGGAAAGGCAGGAGCAGAACCTGGGTGGTCCTTCTGATGAACAGCATCACCTCCTGAATGATGGGAGTTTCGCGGTGCTGCTTCTCCACGAACCGCTGGTACATGACCTGGTAGAACGCACCGGCAACAAGGCTGACCGGTCTGTAGAGGATCATGTACCCGAAGGTGTAGATCCCGGCAATGGCCGTGGAGAAATAGGAGGAGAAGATAAAAACGGGAAGTGCCGATGAGAAGTTGTTGATGAGCCCCTGCCAGACATTGTACCGGGGAAACAGGCTGTACTGCCTGGCCAGTCTTTTCATCTCCTTCCAGCTGATCCAGCCCGCAAGATGCCGGTTGACCCTGATATGGGCCGCCAGGAATACCAGGAATCCGACCAGCTGACCGAACACGACCCCGAAAATGAGTCCGGCCGCCCCCATGATCAGCAGTCCCAGGCCCAGTTTCAGCAACGAGTTGCTCAGGCTCTGACCGATATTTGCCCCTGCAATGAGGCGGTACCGTTTTTCTCTGTTGGAATAGTTGCGGAAGGCGGTGAACCATCCCACCAGCAGGGTCGAAAGAGGGATGAAATAGAGCCAGGAGGAAATCTCCCCGCTTCCCAGCCACCGGGCAATCTGCCGGTTCAACAAAACGACCACAACCAGAAGAAACAAGCTGACCGCCAGACTGATCACCCCGGATAGCCCCAGCAGGTTCACAGAGTCCCGGTCCTTTTTGGGAAGCAGGATGGCCAGCTCATACTTGGCGGTTGAGAAGATGATGGTGATGTTGAGGATATTCATGTACAATCCGAAGACCCCGAAATCCTCCTCGGTGTAGATGCGGCTCAGAAAGACATAGATGATCACCGAGAAGGCCTGTGCGAAAGTGGTTCCCGAGATAAGGGTGGCCACATTTTTGAAAAACTCATTGGACCAGATGTTCCGGAAGGCCTTTCGCATGATCAAAAGTAAGAAAAACTACTGCAAATCTGTCAGGGTTCTCCTCCCCCGGACCTCTGGCATGGGATTTGAAAAGAGCATTATCCGTAAAAGAACTATATTTGACACAAATTTTTTGAAGATGAGAGCGATGAGATCATCCAATCCCGCAATGTCGGAAAGGATTTTTGAGAAGGTGGGTGGAATGACGGCCGGCAGTACGGCAATGACCATCAACGGGACCATTAATAAGGTCGGCCTGATGCTGCTGTTGCTGGTAGCGGCTGCGTCATACACCTGGAGGATGGTGACCGGTGCAGATGCCGGTAATGCGGGAATACTGGCCATGGTAGGCGGCATCGGGGGCTTCGTTCTGGCACTGGTAACGGTATTTCGTCCGCAGTCCTCCGCCATCACCGCCCCCATCTATGCCATCCTGGAAGGACTTTTTCTAGGGGCCATCAGTGCCATCATCAACATGCAATATCCGGGCGTGGCCTTTCAGGCTGTGCTCCTGACCATAGGTACGCTGTTCACCATGTTGTTCCTCTACCGTTCTGGGAGGATCCGCGCCACACCCAGGTTTCAGCGTGGGGTCCTGATGGCCACCGGTGCTGTATTCTTCGCCTATCTGATCAGCTGGCTGTTCAGCCTGTTCGGCATGGGGGTGGGATTCATGCACTCCGCCGGACCGCTGGGGATCGTCATCAACCTGGTGGTCATTGTTATTGCCGCGCTGAACCTGATCCTCGATTTCGATTTCATCGAAAAGGGTGCACAGATGTCCGCTCCCAAATACATGGAATGGTACGGTGCTTTCGGTCTGATGGTCACGCTGATCTGGCTCTACATAGAATTCCTGAGGCTGCTGGCCAGGTTCTCCGGCAGGGATTAATCGATGAGTGCGCTCGAAGAATACTTCAAACCCTTCAGGGAAGGGATCATAGGAAAGGACCTGGTCTTTGAAGGACCCTATGGGCCAAAGAAGGTCATCTATGCGGACTGGATCGCCAGTGGAAGAATGTATGAGCCCATTGAAAGGAAACTTCAGTCGCAGTTCGGACCCTACGTGGCCAACACCCACACGGAAACGACCCTGACCGGTACCCTGATGACCAGGGCTTATCACCGCTCCCACCAGCTGATCAAGAGGCACGTGAACGCGGGTCCCAACGATGTGATCATTACGGCTGGATTCGGGATGACCGCAGTGATCAACAAGCTGATGCGCATCCTGAGCCTGAAGGGATGCGGCGGGAAAGAGGGCGATTGCGTGAAGAAAGGGGATAAACCGGTGGTGTTCCTCACCCACATGGAACACCACTCGAACCATACCTCATGGTTCGAAACCACAGCCGACGTGGTGATGGTAGAACCCGACGGCGATCTGCTGGTGGACCTGGAAGACCTTCGGAATAAGCTCGAACAGTACAAGGACCGGAAATTCAAGATCGGATCATTCACCGCCTGTTCCAACGTGACAGGAGTGAAGACGCCCTACCACCAGATGGCCAAACTTATGCATGAATTCGGGGGACTGGTTTTCGTGGATTTTGCTGCCAGTGCACCGTATATGGATATCGACATGCATCCCGAGGACCCCATGGAAAAACTGGACGCCATCTTTTTTTCACCCCACAAATTCCTGGGCGGGCCGGGATCATCGGGTGTACTGATCTTCGACAAAGCGATGTATACTGCCGAGGTACCCGATAATCCGGGCGGCGGAACGGTGGACTGGACCAATCCCTGGGGCAAATACAAGTACGTGGACGACATCGAGGTGCGGGAAGACGGGGGCACCCCCGGTTTTCTGCAGTCCATCAGGGCATCGCTTGCCCTGGAGCTGAAGTCCCAGATGGGGGTGAAACAGATCCTGGCCAGGGAGAAGGAGCTGCTGCAGATCGCACTGCCGGGCCTGAGAGAAATTCCTGGCATTGAGATTCTGGCCAACAACGTGGACGACCGGCTGGGGGTCATCTCCTTCTATCACCCGGAGATCCACTTCAACCTGTTTGTGAAACTGCTCAATGACCGGTACGGGGTGCAGACACGGGGCGGATGTGCCTGTGCGGGTACCTACGGGCATTATCTGCTGGAGGTGACCTATGACCGTTCCGCACAGATCACGGATAAGATCAACCACGGGGACCTCTCGGAAAAACCCGGATGGATCAGGTGGTCGCTTCATCCGACCATGACCGATGAGGAGGTACACACCATCTTACAGGCCGTGCGTGAAATCACCGAAAACCACCGGGAGTGGATCAGGGATTATGTCTATGTGAGAAAAAAGAATGAATTTGTGCACCATTCCCAGACAGAGGAGCCCCTGGAGGATCACCTGATGAATGACTGGTTCGACCTGTCAAAGGCCTGAGGAACTGAAAAATATTTTGATGTTCCGGTAAACATTTTTATCTTTGCACACCATTTTAAGAAGAGTACCGGAGCAGAAATAATTGAAGCGATGAAAAAAGATATCCATCCGAAGAATTACAGGCTTGTTGCATTCAAGGACATGTCCAACGGATTCACCTTCCTCACCAAATCCACCGCCCCCTCCAAGGAGACCATCAAACTGGAGGACGGCAACGAGTATCCGCTGATCAAGCTGGAAATCTCCAACACTTCCCATCCTTACTACACCGGTAAGATGAAGCTGGTGGATACGGCCGGTCGCGTGGACAAGTTCATGAACCGTTACAAGTCACACCTTGACAAGAAGAAAAAATAGAAGGATGTCAACCCTTTTATGAAAAACCGCCGTTTTCAACCGGCGGTTTTTTTTATTCTCTGCCCCCTCCCCTCATCCAGTTCCTCCCTCTGCCCTTTAACCTTCACACCAACCTGTTCTTCGACCTGTTCTTCAACCTGCTCTTCAACCTGCCCTTCAACCTTCA